>JBHPMC010000002.1:0-102228 GCA_042562495.1 Candidatus Margulisiibacteriota bacterium | reverse complement strand
TCGCCATTGTTCGCCTCAAGGATAGCAAGATAGGCAGTTGCGGCAGCCTTCACTAAGCCAGCGCTTTCAACGGGCTTTGCGCTACCTGCTTTTAGTTTTGCTTTTTCATATGCAACTTTGCCGGTATCTATATTTGCTTTACGCTTCTCTTCTGCTTCTTTATTTTTTGCTTCAGCAGTTTTATTCTTCTCCTCTTCTTCTGCCAATCTCTTTTCTTCTACTGCCTTCTGCTCAGCTGCTAGCCTCTTCTCATCTTCATCTTTTTGAACAATTCCTTCATATAACCTTTTTTTACCTTCATAATTAGCGATAACCTTTTCTTCTGCCTTGAGCTTTTTAGGGTCCTTGGTTTTATTTTCTACTAGGAACTTAATTAGCTCCTCAGTTTTTGGTAGTATTAGTTTTGCATATTCTGCCGGTGGATTATTCTTCTGCAGTTCTTTTCTAGTATCTTCAAATTCTCTCTCTGCATTACTTATCCTTTCTAGGCGCGCCTTTTCTTCTTGGTTCTTTATTTGGTTTTTATATTTACTGATCTGTGCTTTTACTTTCCCAGCCTTGCTATCATCATGTTTTTCTAAAACCTCAAGATATTTTTCAGCCAAAGATAGTTCGTTCTTGAGCCGCTCTATAGTAGTGGCAGTAGTTCCTTTACAAGCAGATTCTTGCCGCCCTTTTTCAAAGGCCTCCCTGGCCACCTTTATCTCTTCCTGAGCTTTTTTCCAATATGCTGGGGCCTCAAATCCTGATTCCTCAGCTTCCTCCGTAAGATAATCGTCTCGGCTTTTCACTCCGGCTAAGCTAGCCATGACAGATTCTTCATTTAAATGTGCTTTAAACTCGTCCTCAACTATTTCACCATCTGCTTTGCCGTCCACCAACCCATTAATATCTGAAATGCCATCCGCTTTTTCATATTTCTTATAGAATGCCCTTACAATTTCATGTTTTGAATCTTTTTTAATATCATCGTATTTTTCCTCTAATCTATAAAAAATATAGAGCTCTTCAGAAACTTCATCGCCATCATATTTCTTGCCGGCTTTTATATAATCTGCTTTTAATTGCTTGAATGGATCTTCTGGTTCCTTCTCTACAACTTCTTCTGTTTGGGAATTCGTACTTGAATCCAGCAGCTTTTGATTTTCTTCTTCATCATTACTGGCCACAACTATCTGCTTGGGTTTGTAGGCTAGCTCCACTCTTTCTTTGAATTCCGCTACTTCCTGCGGGATCGAGGCTAAGGGTTCTAGCGAACTATTTATTCCTTCAACAGTTGTCTGATCAGCCAGCTCTTTTTCTACAAGATCCACTTTGGCCTGCATATCCTCGATCTGCTTAAGATGATCACTGAGCTCTCCCGGCCGTATTTCACTTACTAATTTGTTCAGGCTAGCTCTGGCCTCTTTGATCTGCTCTCTATATTCAGCGATCTTTTCTTCTGCTTCCGCTTTGCCCTTGGCAAAATATTCTTTTTCTTTGATCTCCAGCTGGGCCTTTATCGGCATAGCGATCTTTATAAGTTTCTCACTATCATCGAGCTCAATACGATTTTGATATTTTTCCAGGAATAACTCTTGTTTTTTCAGATATTCTTGTAATTCCTCATACCCTGCTTTATTTTTGGTCTTGGCCAGTTTTTTTCCTATTTTTCTTAATTGTTTATACTGATCTTTAAATTCATCTTCCTGATCCTCTTCTTTTTTCCTCAAGTTCCTTAAACGTTTGGACATATCCTTGTATTCACTGTTGTCATTGATAAATTTGCCCGAAACATCCGCTATCTTCTCTATTGAAGCAATATCGCCGAGCTGCTCCAGTGCCACTACGGCTGCTTTAACCACAAAGGAATCCTCTACATCTAAATACCTGCGGACAACCGGGATAGCTTCTTGATATCTTAAAAAACCCAGGATCAATAATGTTTTATAAAGGGTTACCAGATGCTCTTCTTCTACAACTGCATTTGCTAAATAATAACAAAATACATCTGCAGCCTGAAGTTTATCTGTACTACCCATAGCATAAATAGCATCTACAGCTTGTTTACGCTCTTCTTTATCCTGGCTATTTAATAATATTTGGCAATGCGGATATACTTTATTTTCTGCTATTTTGGCCAACAGCGCTGTTTTTGCTTCGGTTATGCTGCCTGTACTCTCTATTGCTTCATTTAATTGCTTAAGCTCGCTTAAGGAAAGCCTTGGGAGCTGATCGGCACCGGCTACAATATTTATCAGCTCCAGTACTTGAGCTTCATTTCCGGCTGTTTTAGCCAGGAGGTTCCCTACTTCCTGAATAACCTGTAGATTAGTGATCTGCAAGCCTGCTACCTGTACTTGAGGCGCGACCTCGGTCAATATGTTTCTAAATGAGTAATAATTTTCGATCTTATCCAGCTCTGCCCTTTCTTCTTTACCTTTTAATTTTTTTGCTTCAACTTTTTCTATGGCTTCCTTTTTCAATTGCGCCATAGCTTCTATTACCATGGTAACTATCGAAGCTTCTTCATTCTTATCGGCTGCTATACGCAGCAGAACATTTCTGGAATCCTCATTTAAAGTTATTTTTTTAGCTTTTAAATTTTCGGTAAGGCTTAGAACAATACTCCATCTTAAATATTGATTATCAGCATTTAAAGTAGGCCGTGTATTAGCCACGGATATTTGCTTCAGGATCTTCACGAATATTGGCGCAATAGTCTTGGGCGGTAATTTCTTTAATCCTTTTAAAGCCTCTTTCCGCTCTTCCAGCTCCCCTTCTCTTCCGCAAAGTACCAAGTAAATATTCCGGGCCAAGCTATCTTTTTTCAGTAGCTCATCTATAAGGATAGCTCTTGATGCTTTAACTTCGGCCAAGCTATATTGCCCGTCGTGCACACCCTGCTTATCTGCTAATTCTAAAGAACGAACAATAAGCTCCGCTTCTTGCTGGCTTAATTCAGCATTTAGATCTAAATTCGCAACTTGGTTAATAAATGTAAAAAGATGCTGCTTGGCACGCAGATCATTCGTGCTCGTCTTTTGGAAAAGATCGGAGATCCTCAGCAGATCTTGAGTATTATTAAAAACTACACCATCATTAAAGCTCATTCCCACTCCTCACTTCATTAAGCAAGATACATCACTCGGACATACCTTGCCCGGCACTTATATATCGTAAGTAAATTGACGGGATTTCATGTTTTTATGGATTTGCTATATTGGGTATATATATGGCTACACCCGCTAATTCCTTGTTTTTGATGATATTAAATTGAATAATTACCAGCGGATCATGCCGCTTAGACCGATACTGAATCCTGTGCCGACATTCTCTTTATGTGTAAATTCTGTATCTAAACTCAGTGATGCATTTTTCCCTGTCTTGGCTATCCATTTCAGGCTCACGGCATGGACCGACGGCTGATTGGCATCCTGGATATATCTCCATCCTGCAGTTATGGTATTTCCTTCGATCGGCCCGAATCCCGGAGCATGGAGACTGGCACTTGCCATAGCAATATGCTTCTCACCTGTGTAATCCCAATTCAATTCCGAATAACGGGTAAATGAATATTGGGCTTTAACACTCTCCAGATACACCTTCTCAGGATCACCCTTTTGAAAATATCCGAGCCCGCCTTTAAGCGGTGTAATGATCTTTTCATCCCGCCCGGTATACCATTCATTAGAAAAATCATAATCCACATTTAACCAATGCTTTCTCTGCCCTTCTTTATCTTTTACTAAAGTGATATCTCTTTCCCCGCGGATCCCAACTTTACGGGCATATTGGGCACCCTGAAAAGGATCTGTAGCTTCCGGGCCGCCATGGGTCCAGATGGTCTTGTAGCCGCCGTAAATATTTACAAAATTCGCCCAGTTATTCCGCCAATCCCCTGTCATATTCTTTTCTGGATCACTGCTCCACATATGAAAAGGAGAAATAACGGCTTCCCAGGAATCAGAAACGCTCACCGGGGCCCCGAAATCCTGCTCACCAAATTTTTCATCACCTTGATATTCTGCACCCCAATAATACCAAGGTGAGCGAACAAAGAGCAGATCAGCGGCCAGGCCTCTATCAAAAGCCCCGACCGTTGCTTCTCTGGCTTGGGAAATCGTTAGGATCTTATTAAAGATCCCCAGCTCTTTGCGCTCACCAAGGCTTGTTTGACTCGTACCTGAACCTGATGTACTAAAACGATCATCAAATCGCTGTTCCCAAGTCAGGCCTTTATTAAATAATCCCACATCATACTGCACATGATTATGCCAGCGCCGTGATCTCAGCTTACCTTCTTCATCGAACATTTCTTGATAATCCGCCCCTCCGCCATAGCCAAAAGTGGTCTTTTTATCTTTTGAGATCAGCTTATCATTTACAAAGGCCATAGCTCTTATTTCGTCCGGGCTGTACAAAGCCTCTGCCTCCCATTTTTCTGCCTCGAATTTTGTCGAAAAAATATTCCTGCTGATGCTATTGCCACCGGAACCTAAGCCCCGGCCTTCTTCATAAGCTCCTTCTACTTGATATTTATACAGAAAAGAAAGCTTGGGTACCCAGCCTCCCCCGCTGCCGAATTGCGTAAAATCCATAACGGCTCGCAACGCTAGCTCATCACGCCAGATATCATCATCTTTATCATTTAAGCGCATGGCCCATACTGCCCTATTTTCTGTTTCCAGCTGATTTTCCACACTAAGGGTCATGAACTCCCAGGGCTTATAATACAGATCACCATAGATCGTATTGATCTCGGTCTCTTCTTCCATATCCTTGATCAATGTGTCAATTATCTCTATTTCTTCCGGCGTCAAGCCTGATAGGGCCAACTCCGCGGCCATTGAAATAGGCCCATAAAGCTCATCTACACCTTCTTTGTCGATCTCATATTTACCATCTTTTGTTTTGCGTACAGTGTATTCCAGATCATTATAAATAGTAGAAAGCTTTGTCGCCTCCACCCTGGCATAGCGATAACCTGCTCCACCGCCGAGATGATCCCGGTATACTTCCTCCCCCGGAGATATCGGCACCTTGGCCACGAACCGGCAATCTTCCGGCTCATCAACATTTGTTTTTTGCAGCTTGAAATATAGCGGCACTGCATCTTCCGGGTCCTTGGTCAGCCTATACTGCGTGAGCTGATATTTTGCCTGCGCAGGATCTTCATCGCCATGGAATTCGATCAAATTCAAAGCTATCTTTTTCATTAATTCTTTTTTATTTTTCTCAAAGGCTTCCAGCTCTGATGGGCTGGGATTTAATTTGAGCAGTATTGGGATCTTATCCGGAAAATCCTTCGGCAATAAGCCATGGGCTTTAAATAATTTAATAAAGATCGGATCATCATCTAAAAGATCATAGATCTCTTCTACAATGCCGTAAGTTTGGCCTGGCTTTCCTTCCTCTTCTAGCAGATCTAAAATGCCCTTACCCTTATTCTCGATATCCTTGCTCTTTTTTAAATAATCCACATTGATCTTGCTGATCTTTTCAAACAGCTTCATGACCGTCTCTATATAGTTATTGATGATCTCCTCGCTATATGATCCTGCTAATTGTTCGCCTAGATATTTTCTGATCGCGGCCTCCACCCTGCTCTGCATTTTTTCCTTCTCGGCCACTCGTTCTTTTTTATCCATCGCTCCCAGATTCACGCTCTTCCAGGTGCTCTTCTTTTTTTTGGAAAAACGCATACCTACATCAACTGATTCCTGGATGCCCTCTTCCATATCATAGGCCCCTCTTATCTGGATATCCTTTAAGACCAGAGAATGCTCTGCCCCATCACCTTCTACACCGATCGCAATATATTTAATTTCCTGAAGGCTTGGCCCGCCTACGGATACAACATCTCTAAGCTCGATCTCAATATATTCCCATTCATCCTCAGCAAAAGTTCTGTTCACCGTATACTCAAAATATTTATTGGCATCTGTACCAAAACGAACGATAACTTTTTGAGCAGTACCGTCCCCCTGCACCCGGATACGCAGCTTTTTCCCCACCCAACTTTGTGTATCCAGTGCCCTGGAGACGAATTGCCTCTCTAGGATTGGCATATCATATTCCAGTCCCATTCCACCGTCTTTGGTGACCACTCTAAAATTCGTTGTAGTAGCATACTGCCAATCCAATTCATAGATGCTCATCGTATCCAGAGTATCCACTCCATTATGGATCAGCGGCCTTTTTAAATATTCAACATAAGGTGAAATAGTCCATTGTTTGCCGGCCTTAATATCCGCATCCAGCCGAATTATGGTCTCCTGCACTTGGCCATCTTTTGTAGCCATATCCCAGTGAAATCTGGAAGATGTTCCTGAAATAGAATCTTTAAAATAATAATCTGCGGCATAAACACCACCGGTGGCCCCTGCATCAAGATAAGGATAGCGATAGCGGTACTTAAGTGTCTCTCCGGCCTGCAGCTCCTCCGTAAATTCAATATTTCCGGACATACCGAGCTTATAATCTATTCCTTCTTTAAGTGGCCGGCCATTGCGCCAAAGCTTAAGCGAGCCTTTTAAATAATTTGGATCCGGCAGGATAAAATATTCTTGAGAAGATTTAAAAGTGATCTGACCTTCGTTGGTGTTCCAAAAACCCATACCTCCCGCATAGATATCCGCCTCATGTAAGTATCTATTGCTCGGATCAGAACGATAACCCAATCCTGCCCCGGCTATTAGATACATGTTCTGATAGCGGTCGGTGGTCATTAATCCTCCGTAAAGCTCTACCGGCCTGTATTCATGATACCCGGCATAGATGGTGAGCACTTTGCGTTTTGCCGTATTGTTTACAATAGTAAAAATATCTTTTAGCTGAGCTGGTGTTAAAGCTTTTAAGTTTGGCAGAGTAAACTTTGCCGGATCATTTGCCGGAAATACCGCCTGGAGCTCGCCCTTGGAATTGATATAGCCCTGCTCGACCAGCTCATCAAAAATATCATCTTCGGTATATGCTCCGAAACCTGATTTAAAAAATGATTCATCAACTCTTTTTATAGGACAGCTGATCGCACCCTCTTCTTGAGAATTGAATTTATTCGGATCGCCATTAAGCAGAACATACAGCTGATCCCAGGCTTTTTCTGCTTTAAATTCCAGAAAATAATTACCACCTACAGCATGTAATCCGCCGTTAAAATTGCTCTTTGCCTCCCCCTCGGCGCGAGCTTTATCAGGATCTTTGATCTTCCGAGAAACATTAGCTTTATCCGCCAAAAGACAAAGCCTGAAAAATTCCGGCAGAGTCAATCCTTGTACTGCAAAATTCGAGCTTGCATAAATATCCTCAAAAGCTTTTTTAAGCTTTGCCTCTTTGAGCCATTTAAAATCTTTGTTGTACTTAATTATCTGCCAGAGATCATCCCAATCATCAGCCTTCTTCAATAATTCATTTAGCTTTTTTTCTACATCATGGATATGGGCATATTCTCTTAAGATATGATCTTTGAAAGCCTGAAATATATCTTGGGGATCAGAATACTGGGCATTTTCAACATATTCATACTCCAGATCGATCTTGCTGCGCTCATTCAAATAGCCTTTACCTTCGGTAGTAAAATAAGTGCTTTGCGGAGTTATATATCCAAAAGGATGACCGAGCATACTTTGATAACTGGCATCAAGATAATTAACGGATGGCTTGCTCTTATCGAAGTAAGACCAGTTGTTGTAATTTATTTTTCCGTTAAAATAGCCATAGGAGTCTGGCCTAAAGTCAGTGCCCCCCACCATATAAACGACCTCCCAGCCAGAGAAGTTTTGTTATTTATTAATAATAGTACTTAGCAGCGATCTGCCAAGTGACCATATCTGTTTCTTGACCTTTAATTCCATCGATCGTGGCAAAATTCACTCTGGGCATTAAGGCAAAATGCCCGCCCCAGAATGGTATCTCCGCTCCGATTTCCACGGTTTTTAGACCTTCAGATACACCTCGCCCAACATAAAATTTATAATAGCCTTTGCCCCCGCCTGCAGTAGATGCTTTTACCTTGACATCCGCGGAGTAAGCTAAGGCATAACCCGGCGACCAAAAACTGGCCACATCATAAGCACCGCTTAGGCCTGCTTCCCAGGAACCGCTTGTCGGGCCTACAGAATATCGCAGACCGGTTGTAAGCTCACTGACTATCTTTGGTCCGGCAAATACAGTACGTGTTTGCAGATCAAGCCCATGCCAGCGTCCAAATCTGATCTTTCCGCCACCTAATATATAAGGAGTAAGTTGCGCTTCGTTCTTTTGATTAACAAATTGATCCATTCCATCTTCAGTAGCAGTTGCTCCCTGGCTGCTGTAATCCAAGCCGCCCCCCACATACCACATTTTGGTCTTGAGCAGGTTCATACGGCCATAGATCAGCTGCCCGCCGACACCGGCCCACTCGCTGAACTTTGCAGAAATAGCATTATTGCCGGCCAAAGAATATAATCTCTCCCCGGTCTCGGCATCTTTTACTTCGATATCCGTATCTTTGCCCATCGGGATACTGCCGCTGACCCGCCAATCCCAAAAGCCATGTGTAGTATCTTTTTTATAATTAAATCTTTCGACATCAGACATTTTAGACAGATCCTTTTTATCATCCTTAGCAACATCAGAGAACAAGGTCTGCCCCACGCTCAATCCTAAGCTTCGAAACCCGGAATTATACTTACCGCCGATCTCTTCATTTTCATCATACCCCTTCAAGCCCTGGGTTTGATAATCGATGATACCGTCGATACCAAGATCTATATGTTTCTCTATCATATCTATCTCTCTTTGCTGAACCACCTTTTCTTCTTTGCTTTTCTTAAAAAGATTATCCGGATCGTATGTTTTAGGATCCAGCGGATCCAACCCTCCCGGATAAATTGATGTGTATCTTGAACTAATTGGCGGCACCATCAGCGATCACTTCCTTTCTTATTTTTACTTAGGTGTCTCATCTAAGTTTATAAAATCCTTATCACCTAAAATATAGCTTGCTCTATACATCGTATCGGCCTCGGTCTTGATCACACAGTTGTACACGCCTCTTTCCGAGGATTCTGTCCAAATATCAGAGGCCGGAATATAGTAAACATAATAGGTCACTCCATTGATCACTTTTTCCGAATCTAGATATTTTGCGGGATTCTGGACCTTTTTCATATGCACCATACTCTGCACACTGCGGATGGCCTTCATTGCCGGCATATCAGTGATCTGACTATAGTATTCTGTTCTGTTCATCGGCTTATCCCATTGGGTGCCCACCGGCCGATACATGTTCAGATCGTTGATCGGGCTGGTCGAGATCACTTTTACATAAGTAGTACCGAGCTCATCTCTTTTAACTGTATTGGTACCCAGCTTTGAATCTTTTGATTTAACCGCTACGGTAGCTGTCTTCGCCGCATAGGAATGGACGATTGCATTTAAGCGGACCGATTCAACGCCGTTCTTATCTTCCAGCCAGTATTCGATCGTATAATCTGTACCTTTATTATCATCGGTCACGTTCAAGCCGGTAACAGTGAACAGAAAAGAATCTGAGCTATTCTGATAACGCTGTGTAGTTGTCCCCAGATCAAAGGATGTTTCGGTATTATTAGTGGTCACGGTCACTGGAGGCGTTATTTCAGTACCGTTCTTATCAAGTACTCGGTATTTTAGGACCATTCCCCCGGATCTATCCTCAAACGGAACCCTGGTCTGCAGATCGACCTGGGCCGAAGATGTATACATATCTATGACCTGTGTACCTTTAACATCTACTTTAGCCATGGTCTGCTCAGGAAATCCGGGCTGGATCTCTAAGTTCTGTGATTTTTTATCAGAGCCATCAGTTAAAGCTCTATTGGCATCATCATAATCCATATAGACCGTACCCGGCATCCAGACCGGCCCATAGATATCCAAACCACCGTAAACATTGTAATCCGGATCGGCACTGCTATCCATATCCGCTATTCTGGTCGTTCTGGTAGCATCTGTACTATCAATTATGATCAACGGCGTTACTCTGGGATCATTAAGATTGCCTACCTGCTGTGAATAATTCTTTTGGACGGTAGTATCATAAAGATAACTGATGATATTACTATCGCCATCCAATTCTTGAGTAGCGTTCTTGGTTAGAGTAACCAATTGTATAGTGCCATCCGGTCTGGTCACATAACCATAAAGATTATCTTGAGGGATACCTCCGCCATCTTCTTCCACAGAATTAACATCAAAACGCACCTGGGCATTGACATTCCCTGAAGAACTTAAGAATCCTTTATTATCTAAACTTTTCAAAAAATCATTCGGCCGATAAAAAACAGAACCGCTTTGATAATACCAGCCATCTGACGGATCGGCCGCGATCGCGAAGATCTTATCCCCGGTGATCTTGCCTTCCCAAGTATCATCTCCCAGATCAACTTTGGTCCCGGCAAAAGCAACAGAGCCGCCCTCCAGCCAGACCCCAGCACTATCGTGGGAAGATACAATATATGGGATATCCTGGTCATCATTATGTATATCGGTGACCGTCTTGGTACCCAAGACAATAGTTCTGCCGGATGTAACACCATTGGGTGTAAATTCAGCAAAATCACTGTTGCCGCGCAGATAATCCGGAGCCACGGTTAAAGATGGGATATTTGAACCACCGCCAATAGTAAAGAAATCTTCATATGAGACCCGGCGATCTGATTTTCTACGGATGCCCACAAAACCACTGGCAAGTCGCGATTCATTATAAAAAATAGCAAATTCTATACGGCCCGTACCAGACGCAACACCTTCAGAAATAAGATCTCCGGTCGCGGCATCATAGAATTCATAGACAATTCCGCCGGCACCGCCATTGTTATCACAGCCGTTAAAAGAGACCACTTGTACAGTGCCTACATAACGAGCTGATCTAGGCAGGCCCTGATAATTCTGCTCGGTCTGATCTGAAGCATAGGTGATCATATCCGTATCTGTGGCCGTGCCAAAGAAATCCGCTTCATTGGCTGCGGCATTTACAATATTAAAAATATCTGTGACCTGGGCCGGGGTAAGTGATCCCAAGCCCGACATTGAAAAGCTGGCCGGATCATCCACCGGAAAAGCCGCCTGGATCTCACCATTCGGATCCATATAGCCCTGGTTGATCAACTCATTAAAAATATCATCTTCGGTATAAGCTCCCAGACCATTTGGCAGATTAGTAGCAAAATCCGAATGGGTACTGTCGAATATATATTTATCAACTATTTTTCTGGTCGTATTTAAATAGCCGCTGTCCTTCCAGTTCAAGGCATTGAAAATACCTTCTGCCGTTGGTGCACTATAAGTCTCACCGTGGACATGGATCTCATTTAAGCCATCTAATTTCCCGGTGTTCATTGCTGTCTGTATCTGTGTGATATAACCGTTCCTGCCGAAAATATCTCTGGCAATATTACTGTTCTTTGGCAGAATAGCTTGATTTTCTTTTAAGATCGCATAAGCTTCTTTTAAGGCTGCTGTAACAGCTGCTTTGCTGCCCCCGTCTAAATAATTAAGATAAGCTTTTTTTACTTTAATAAGAGCCTTATCAACCACGAGCAAGACCTTCTCTTCTTCCTCTGTGCGGGCAATAGCAATATGCTCTTCTTTGGCGATCGGCTTATTGTTTTCGCCTTTAGTATAAGAGACCAATACTGATCTCTTTTTATCAAGATAAAGAACTCCCGGCTTTGCTTCTTTGGGATCGGTAGTGATCTTGGTCACAGTACCTGCATAGAGATCTAAAACAGCTGTCGGCTCTTTTTTAGTGCCGACCAGCAAGAACATATGCAGCTTATCGCCGTGCCCTTTTTCTACTAAATGACATTTCACCCCGACCGAACGCAGGATGGCCATACCCACCAAGGATGCTTCGGCACAATTTGCTAAAAGCTTGGGATCTCCATTGGAATTCTTGACCAAGGCTCTGCTTAAGACCTCATTGGGATTATCGATCTTCTCCGCACCCTTATTGAAAACAGCAAAAGCTTGCAAGCGGACACACTGCTGTAAGAATAGATTTACATACTCGGCCATCTTTAAAGATACTTCTGCATCGGTAGCCTCTGCTTTTTCACGATAAGCCTGAAGCGCTGCAATAAAATCATTCAAAGTTATTTTTTCCATATTTTCCAAGCCGAGTTCTTTTTTCATTACATACACTTCTTCGCTTACGCCAAGTGCGGCATGTACCCTGCGGTTGCCGTCGGCTTTTTCCTTTTCCAGCCGAGATAGCACAACATGTAAATGACGCATAGCGTTTATATCTACTGCCCTGCCCCTGAGCGCCACCGGAAGATTTTCGCTATTGGCAAAACGGCCGGTCTGAATATATTTGATCAAGTGCGCGACGATCTGGGAATGTGTATCCAATTTTTCGGTAAATTTAGAATTGCGATAGATCGTGACCAGGGCAGCTTTCATCTGATCATATGTTGCTGTCTTGGAAAGACCGAGCAGCTTATAAATATCATCTATCGAACGTTCAGGTACATCATTGAAATTAAAGCTCTTATTCTCGACATTAGTAAGATCAAGATGCGGCCAGGCTTTTTTAGCGGCCTCGACGACTTTGGCGATAGCCGGATTGGTAGCGGCTTCCGCTTCCAATTTAGAGAAGATATGGATCTGCAGCTCTTCGGTATCGATCAGCTTATTATTATCCGTATCGATCTCTTCGGAGCCTTTTCCCGCGGTATATTTTAAGACATTGTTTTCTTTATCGAATTTGACTCCGTAATGCTTACTGTAATAATTTATTATCTCCCCCGGAATTTTATCTATGCTCATAAATTATCCCTCCTATTGTATATTTAAGACGTTCCATGACATATTTTATGTCATTTAAGTTATACCCACTTTCTTTATTTTTTATACCTACTTTTTTTTGCCGAAAATAAGCATAACTACGGCAAAAAATAGGCATAAAAACCTTTTAAAATGGCATATACCTATACCCCATATATATCGTAGGAAATAAGCCCCAAATTTCATTTATTTTATAGCTGAGTTAATACATGCTTAACCATCCTCCATCTGTCATTCTGACTATTACCAGACAAGATGTCTAAGCCGAACGAAGAATCTCTCTTAGTCCATCTATAAAGTAAATGAATGGAAATAAAGGGATCCTTCGTCCAGGAGGTATTTCTTTCTGTGGAATATTCAGGATGACAGAGGCTACAAAAAAAAGCCCCGGTGTTCATAGTGAGCCTGTCGAACTACCGGGGCTTTTTAATTTTATCTTCTATAATTTACAGTATCAAAGCTACCTCTTCACTCTCACCTTTACCCGCTGCAGTTGCGGTCACATAAACGGTGATCATCACACCATCGCCGATATTCACTGAAAAAGATCCGTCGGCATTTGCAGTTCCGGTATACAGCGGTGCTTCTCCGGCAAATGATTCATATACTTTTATAGTTGCATTTGCTACTACCGCACCTGCAGTACCCTGTACTGTGTCCTCTGTTGGTGAAATATTATTAGTGGTCGTGATCTTGCTCTGATCAGGAGTAGCTGTTGCCTCCAAACTACCCACTCGATCTGGGGCCTCAATTTTGGCTACAGCATTTCCTGCAGTGCCGCAACCTCCTGATAGGATCATCAAACCGATCAATCCGATTATCAAACACTCTTTTCTTATTTTATTTTTCATTTCTATCCCCTCCCCTTCTGTATTTATTATTCCCAACTTCCATTTGTTTTATACATTGTTTTTTATCGACGTTTATCTCTGCTAAAATGTATTGATTGTCTATGTTCTTTCTTTACCGTTGGGGATATAACAAAAATAATGCCAAGTTATTTTTGGCTTAACTAAAGGAAATAAATAAGACAATAGCTATTGGCTGATCAATAATGAACAGGCCTGATGGTTATTAGGAGTAGTTTTAACCAATTTGGTGATCTATGCTTATGCAAATATCAACGTGTAAATTTTCTTACAATTAGAATTATAAGACCAGGAGAATATATAGATTTATTGAAATATAATAGAAAGATATGCTATGATTTCAACACAAAATGAATACTGCCAGTTGGGGGTATTAACTTAAATGCTTTTTAGAGTTAAGTCTATTATAGTTTTTTCGCTGATCTTATTATTAACACTTTGTTTATCCGGCACTTCTTTTGCTGCAACAATCGATATTACTGCCGGTACCTATAATAATATAACCTGGTTAAGCGGCAATACTTACCGCATTCTAGGCAATATAGTTGTCTACAATAATTTTACGATCCAGCCGGGTGTTATTGTTGATTTTCAAGGTGCCTTTAAAATTGAATGTGGCTCAGGGATCAGCGGGGTGTGTAATTTAGCTATTAATGGTAACAGCGGTGCACCGGTATCTATCACCCGTTCTGTCGGCGGAAATTACAATGCGTTCACAGTAATGGTGGGCTCTAATGCTAATATTCAGTATACAAATTTTTCTAACGGCAATTTCGGTTTAATAATCAGAGATACTTCAACCGCTGCAACTGTCAATCGCTGTAATTTTTCTAATGTAGGTATAGGCATAGTTTTAAACGGAGCCCTGGCTGCTGCGAATATTTCTTATAGCACAATTTCGGCCACTAATCGCGGTATCTTTGCTTCGAATTACAATGCCGGCAATACTCCCCATGTCAGCTTTTGTAATATTTCCGCTACTAACGAAGAGATCTATTTCAGTGAAGCCACTCCTCCTAATCGTAATTTGGATTTTGAATTAAATTATTATCCGGTCGGGCTTGTTACAGGCGGAACCGGGGCTGCCAAGATAGATACTTATCCATATTTATTAAATGATCCTTTAGGCATCAATACTTCACCCGGCACTGCCACCAGAATTCAAGGCGGAGCAAGTGCTGTTATAAATTTTAATAAAATCCTGCCTGGAAATACAGGTGTAGGCTATAGATATTATCGCGTAGATGGCGGCAATCTTACGGTTGATGGCGCCAATGGTAATTTAATTCTAGGCCGTGATTATTTTTCCGGAGCTATTGTCGGCGGTACTGCCCTGGTCTTTAATACTACTGCTGGCAATTATAATCTGCAGCTTACCAACGGCGGTGATCTTTCTGCTTATGGTGATACAACAACTCACCGCAGCTTGATCTCTTCATATTCTGATGTCAGTGGCGGAGGGACCGGCCCCGGGCATTGGGGTAATATCAATGTCAGCAATACTTCAACAGTATATATGATCAATTCCACGATCTCTTGTGCAACAAATGGTTTATGGACTTCATCTTCATTAGTAACTCTGGATGGAGTTTATTTTACTTATAATACTACCGGCCTCAATTGCCAGGGCAGTGCCAATCCAGTAATAAATACTTGCTCCAGGTTCTTAAATAATACTTACTATATAAATAGTGATTCCAGCGTGACTATAAATGGTGAAAATGTCTGGTATGGCAGCAATCCGCCGCTTACTACCGGATTTTCAGGCACCGGGGTAATAGATTACGAAGTTTGGTCCATAAATGATACTTGTGCCAGCTCAACTTCCCTGCCCCCGGTAATAACTGCTTTGCCTATTTATCCACCCAATGGATCAAATCTGCCTTCTCCTCCAACCGATTACACTTTTTCCGGCACCGATATCGGTATGCACGGAGATAGCCCCGTTGAATACCAGGTACGTCTTTCTACCGTAAACACTTTCATTACTGTGGATTTTGATTTTACAACCGGGCGCGTGGCCAACGGCACTTTCAATTATCCGACAGTAAATGTCTTGGAAGGCCCCGGTCTTATTTATTACTGGCAGGTACGCGGCCGGGATCCTGATGGCACCAATACCTGGGGTGTATGGTCTCCGACCTGGAATTTTACGATCCAGGGCCCTTCGATAAATATTGAAAAATTAGCCGATGTCACTCAGGCAGGAGCCGGGGATATCGTAAATTATACGGTTTCTTTTAATAATACCGGAGGGGTCGCGATCAATAATAATTTTATCGATGTACTGCCTACCGATGTATATTTTAATAATACAGGCGCTAGTATTCAGATACCTGCCAATGCCGCTAATGTTACCTTTTCGGCCTGGGATGCCAATACAGGTGGCACCAGATTAGGTTACCAGGTACTTGTACCAAACGGTGGCCCACAGGGGATAACCTGGGCAGATGATGTACTTACAGCTGCCGAAGCTCTGCAGGTTCGTAGGATTGAAATAGAGGTAGAATCTATTACCCAGAATGTTCAGGGATACATATATTTCCGCACGAACGTACGTTAAAAGCATTTTTTAATACCAACTATAGTTAAAATACAGGGCTCCTTCGTTCTGTTTATACCATTGTTTATATAACAGTCATGATGACAGCGTGAGTAAACATGCTCTTACCCCCTCTGTCATTCTGATTATCACTTGAATAAAAGGATTGCCAGGACGAAGAATCCCTGTCAGTTCATCTATTTGGTAAAAAGATAAACGAAAGCTTACTCTATAAGACCATCAGGGATCTTTACTTGATCTAGACCCAGTTCTTCTAGAATTTCATTAGCATCTTCTAAAGCTTTTATGCTCTTCTTCAGCGCTGCTTCCTGTACTTTGATAACCTCTTCAGGCATTTTAGAATCTATGATGGTCTGCAATTGTGATTTCTTCAGCTTAGCATCTTCTAAGGCTTTCTTAGCTCCTTCACGTAATTCCCGCAAATAGGTCAATTGATAAAAGATATGCGCTTCTTTGACCAGCTTCTTAAGATCTTTGGCCTGCTGATCATTTAGGTTCAGCTCACCGATAATTGATTCGGTCGTGACATTGGCCTTAAAGACCAGAACAGTGGCATCTTTATCAATAAAGATATCCGGCCACTTGCTGGTATCATTGCCTAGGATACTGGAAAGCTCATTCCTGGTGATCGTTTTAATATAAGGATATTCCTTGATCAGCCAGCCCATCAGGTCCGGATTCACCATCTCAATATTTTGCTTGGCCGCACGTAGTGATGCATTTTCACCGTTGAGTATCTTGATCTCTTTTTCTAATTCCTGAATGATCTTGGCGATCAAGACAGGATCATTGCTGGATTTCGCTGATTTCAGCTCCTTGATCTTGCTTTCAATGGCCACCCTGGCATCTCCGGCTTTGCTGGAAAATTTTAATGGCGCTACACCTTCAGCACCTTCCGGATCTCTCAAATACGGCAATTTATCCAGATATAAATAGCTTATGTAATCATCTAAGTAATAATACTCTTGCGCACCTTTTTTGCCTTCCGGATAAGAATTAGGCTGCAGAATATTATAAAATTCTACGACCTTGTTATTGAGCCCGATGATCTCCGCTACTTTCTCCCAGAGCAAAGGTACATCGCTCTTTTTGGCCTTTACTGCTGCACCAATATCGAACAACGCCTTGCATACTACTCTGCCCAGAACAGGATTCGGTCTTTCTGCCTTGAAAGCTTCGACCAAACGGTTGATCAGCTCGGTTTCCTTGGTCTTGTCCGTGATACCCAGCTTTTTAATGATCCCGCGAATATCAGCTTCGGTCATTGTATCCAAGAAGAATAGATCGCCATCGATGATCTTCGGATTTTTAAAAAGCTGATCCCAGGGAATACTTGCTTCCGGCACACCGGCAGCGATGAATTGCTTTTCTAATTCACTTTTAAGCCCGACAAAAGGCCCGGTCTCATTAGATATCCTCCATAGATCCAATTCTGAACCATGGGCCTGCACAAGATATTTTTCTACAGGGACCTGCAGCTCCTGGGCTACTCTTAAACCCTTTTCATAGCATTTCTGCCAATCCAAGCGTAAGATCCCGTCGTTATTGGCATCCATTCGATCCCGCGGATTCTTCTTAACATCAGCCATTATTTCCACGAAATCAGCTACAGCCTTGAACTCGGAAAGTGAATACTGCTTCAGATCTATCCTGCCTTTTTTAACCACGGCTCCGGGGTTTAAACGGATCAAGGTGGCCAGATCAATTTGGGCAGCTTCATAAAGTTCCCGTACCGCCTCGATACTTTCATCGACCGGTTTTTCTTTATAGGTAAACAAGTTGAGATTAGAAATATCGCCGGCAGCTTTTGGGATATAATAATTATTCAGATTATCTTCTGCTTTTATTGAAAATTGAGTTCCTCCGGCATGGATCTGAGGAACCAGCCCCTTGCCTTCCTGAAATAAAAGCGTATTTGCGATCGCTACTTCTTCTTCTACAACATGTTCTAAATATTTCTCAGGATTACTCGTCAGGGCATAGACCTCTCTCAGCTTTTGGATAGCAAATCTGCGCTTTACCAGAATGGTAGGAGGCACATCGGTTACCTTGGAGGTCTTGGCACGAGAAATAAGATCTTTGCTGTAATCAAGCATTTTGTCGGCATAAACATCCCAGAAGCCATCTGCCTTACCCTTTGCGCCAAATACAAAATCAAATTTCCAGATCTTTTTCTGACCGCCTACTTCATATTCAATATAATCATCACCGACACCCATCCCTTTGATACGGCCTTCATCACCGGTAGCTTTGATCTTCAGTGATTCTTCCAGATACCTTCTGGCCACGGTCATATATTTCACAGCTAATTCCTTATCGCCTCGCTCAGCTTTTCCTTTTTCAAAATAATATTGGGCGACCACAAGCATCATGGCTTTTTTAAATTCAGGGAATTTGGATAAGATCATTTCTTCGATACCGGGTATCTCCGAAACCCCCGGATTGGCCAGAAAATCATCGATGGCTTTAACAAAAGCATCGGTGATCCCGCGCCCGTTATTATAAAAAGTCCGAAATCCGTCGATCGCATCATTAGGATACGTAGAGACCGATCCTCCAGAGCTATCTATAGGGCAAATATCCCGTAAGGCTTGGGCAAAATCCCCAAATCCGTGTTTAGTTTCCCAAGCATCTATCAGCTGGGAAACGTTGCCACCTCCTGCTGGGCCGGTTGGCTGCGGCTCGATATTTATTAATCGATTTACTGGTGTAACCATGATCCCCACTCTCCTTTTCTTTTATTTTTTATGAGCCTGTGCGAATATCACGCATCAGATCTCGTTTTTGAGTATCATTTATTCTTAGATACTCGGTAATTCTCTTTTTTAATTCTACCTTAAGTTTATCACCTTCGGGCACGGCCTTTTCATAATAATGATAATAACGCAGATCATTAACTAAGAGCGCCTCATCTCCCGAAAAACTGCCCTTGGTACTTAGCAATAATAATCTTTCCTTCGAATTGAAATAACCAAGATAAGCTGCTTCTTTAGCAATAGTGATCGAGCCCGGGATCAGATTCAGATCTGTCATGCTTTCTAAATATTTAATAAGATCTACATTGCCTTTATCGATCTGGTCCTTTAAAGCGTCCTTCATTGCCGCATCATCTCTTAAGAGGTCCCTGCTGTAAGCGGGTACAAATTGAACCGCCAGATATCTTAATAAATGAGATGATTCGATATTATCTATCTTGGCCTTTAGCTCGATAGTGGTCGGATTTGCTTTAAGCTTTTCATAGACTATATATTTAACTTTGGTCCCTCTGCTATCATAGACCCCGAAGAAAATAAAATGTTTACCTTTTTCTCCATAGATATCCCCTAATTTTGCTTTAGAGGCGGTATCGCCCAATTTATCTGCGATCTTATAGTCGGATTCTGCTTTATCTAAATATTCCTTCCAGACCTCGTGCATCTCGTGCAGCTCGTCGATCAGAGCTTGGGTAGGAAGGCCCGCGGCTTCAGCAGCCTCAACAGCCTTGAGAGCATTTAGCATCTCTGTTTTTTTCTTATCTGCCTTCTGCAGATAGTATTCTCCTCGGGTAGTATGAAATTTTATCCTATCTGCATCAATTATGTGTTTTTCTTTGACCGACATTTCATTTAGAAGCTCTTGAAAATAATCTACATAGATGCCGGAGACATAAGCACGAGGGGTGTATTCTTTTATGGAAAGATAGGTAAAGATATCATGTTTATTCTTGTCAATATATTCAGCATAACGATCATAAAGTGCATATATATAACTTTGCATATATTTATTCTCATGAAAGAAAGTACGTGCACCATCCTGCTGGATCGAAATATAGATCAGATCGTGAAAATCATCCAGGAGATCTTCGGCCAGTCCTACTCTTTGCTCATCGGTCAATCCTCCTGCCTCTAGCTTGGCCATATTAGTCTCTAATCTCTTTATTTTTTCATCGGCCAGCTTAAAATTTTCTTCCAGGGTAGGCGTACTAACCAAGCTATCGACCTTTTCCACGGCCAGATCGCTAAGGGAGACTGCTTGGAATGTCCTTAAAAATTTCTGGAAATTCGGATCGCCCAGCATCTCCCTATATCTTTCCTTTAAGACCAAGCGCCCATTAGTATCCTTTTCCCACAGTTCATCACGGACTCTCTTAATATTCCTTTCAAAATCCGCGGTACTGGTCGTCAGCATGGTATGGATGGCCGAAAGTCTCGCTCTGTTGGCCAGATCACGCAAGATACCGATCACATCTGTCTTTTCATTGACGGGGCTGACCGTAAATAAAAGAGCATTGAATATATCATATTCAGAAATAGGTTTTTTACCGGCCAAATATTTATCAACTACCGGCTTCCAGAATTCATCGCCCACATAATTGCCCTTGGAATCTTTAATGATCTTCGGATTCCTGAGATCCGATGTTGCCAGCAGATACTGCATTTGCAGGTTCTTCAACAGCAATTTCGGTTCGCTGCCGGAGGATGCTTTCTCTTCAACCCTAAATCGCTCCACTATAGCTTTGAGATGTATTTCCATATAGATCATTTCCCTGCGGGCTAATTCTGCCTTGACCAGGTAGTGCAGCTTGGTGTTCGGTGTTTGGAATAAGCAAAATTGGTCGAACTTGACCAGCTCATCTACAGAAAGCTTCTGCAGATCACTGATGGTGAACTCACTCCCGCTTATCGGGGATTTAGCAGGAAATACACTTGTCATCGCAGTATCTACTTTCTCGTTCAATGCTTGTAGATCATCTGTTTTCTCTGCACTTTCTAAATGCAGCTTAGCGCTGTATTCCAGGAATTTCTCTTTAGATTGTATATAGGAATAAAGTGCATCCTGATATTCCGGGACCATTTCCAGTATATTTGCATAAGCACCCACACCCAGCGCTGTCATACATGCCGGTGTGGCTTCCAATGATATTAATCTATCCTGCTCTGCTTTGTTCAAGCCCTTCCATACCTCAGGTCTGTGTGCAAGTGAGATCAATTTAGCAACTTCGTCATATGTGCCGGCTCTTATCAAGGTATCTATTTTGGCAAGATAGCTCTCGAACCAAGCATTTACATGGCTTGGCAGCTGTGCCAGGGTCTCCAGATATCCGATCCTCATGTAATCGGCCGTACCTTTGTAGCTTTCCTTTAATTTTATATAGTTCTCATAGAGATTTAAAAGCTCGGCCCAATTACCCTGCTGCATATGGTACTTCATGGCATCTTCCATAAGATTATGGCTTTCCTCCAAGCCGTAATCTCCTGATACCTCACTCATGATCCTCTGCTTCATGGTAGGTGATAATTTATAAAAATCGCTATTTACATCAAAGAGCTTTTCTGTAAAAGCAAAAAGTTCCTGATAGAGAAGTGCTTTGAATGTGATCAACCTTTCTCTGTAATCGGCCATATTGGGCAAGGTCAGGCTGGCCAGCTGTTGTTCGATGAGTTTTATCTGCATATTGATGCTCTTATAGTAAGTTATGATCTGTAGTAGCAGATCCCCGGCCTTATGTGTCTCACCATCGGTCTCCCGGGCCTCTTTAAGCATCCTAAAAGCTTCATTTGCATAGGTCTTCAAATTATTCCGACTGAATCCGGCTACTTGTTCAACAGAAAGGTTTCTATATTGATGTAAATTATTTGCTGCCTGGATACTACTTCCACTGATAAGTAAAGCTAAAATATCCAAATTATTCTCGAAATTATCTGCATAACCAGCGTGCAATGTTGCTTTGGTTGTGTTATTTAATAATAGATCTACATCTGTCCAAGATCTGTCGATCCTATCACCTGTACCCCAATCGATACTTCTTAAAAGATATTCTATTTCTGCAAGATCTGTCTCAACTTGGGTTCTGGGTAAACCAAACAATGAAATAAGCAGCAAATTGCGTTGGATTTGCGGCTTGGTTATATCGATCTGCCATTGTTCAAATTCCTTGTTGGGATATATTAGCGCTGCATCTTCTGCACTTAATTGATCACGCGGAGGAAATACTTCTTTGGCAATAGGCTCTCGAACATCTTTTTGGCGCAGCTTGATACCGCCGGTCTCCATACTATAGAAAGTGTCTTCTTCAGCAACATTATATGGGATCGTATATTCGGTCACAGCCCCGGATGGCCATACTCCTGGAGATCCTCTCTTGCCTTTGACCAATCGTGATTTAACTTCGCGACAAATATCACTTAGTATATCTATCTTATCCGGGCTCAATTTTGATTCTAATGCTGTAAGATCCGCATCTCCAAATTCATTATGAAATGTCAGACCGGAATTCAAACAATGGTACATGATCTCATAAAAAGCCTCCGGGATCGGCAGATTTGCCACATTTTGACCGGTGCCGGATAGTGCTAGATTCAAATAAGTATTGACCGCCTTACTTATCACTTCCTTGGCTTCTTTTATATATTTTTTCTTATCCGTCGTTGACGTTACATTTTTATACATATCCCGCAAAGCGATCGCATAAGCCAATTGTAGTCGGGTAAGATTATAAATATTCTTGCTTTCTCCGCTGGCAAAACCCATAGATAACCATTCGTAATAACGCTGGGCTGTCTTATATTCCTGGGTTACTTTAGTAAAAGCTTTAGCATTCCAGGTCCCGCTGCTCTTTATCACGGCAATATATTCTGCCATTCTTTTTTCGGCAGCCTTGGCCTTGGCTTCAAAAGAACCCTTGCTATAGATATAGCGCATATTTCTAGTATTGGTATTTCCGGCTACTCTGTTTTTCTTGGTTCCCAGATATTCCTTGACCAAGACAGTGCTGGATATAGCCTTATTATTGACAAGGAACGTAGCGGCACCACTTCCGCCGCCTACGATCGCCGATTCAACGACCAAGGCTTCTACTAAATAAATATTATTTCCGCCGGTCGGGGCTTGAGCTATTCTTAAGGTCTCAAAAGGCATATTGGCATCCGGATTCTTGATCTTGAAAAGATCGCCATCTTTTTCAGCAAAATATTCCTGATCATTGATCTCAAATTTATACTTATAGTTATCCGCGCTTTCAACTTGCTCTATCTTTAAAAGAAATGTCTCTCTGCTCACCTCGGTCATCCCGCGGGTACTGGCATTTTCTTTAAAAGAAGCTGCGATATAATTCCTTTCCTTGATATTTCTGGTGAAATAACTCGGTAGGTTTTTCTCTTCTGCAGAGATAGTATTGTGAAAGACCAAGGCGATCGCATCATCCATCAAATACTCGTTCTCCATAAGCGAATCAGACATGTCATAGAAATTTTCTATAGCTCTGGTGTGCTCAGAAAGCTTGTCTTCCTGCTCTTCCCAGGGGAATGTCCCGGAGAACAGGATCTGTTTATATTTTTCCGGATTTTTCTTAGCATAGAACTTATCGATCGCCTCGCTCAGCATCTGAATATTCTTTAAATAGCTGCGGAATTTTGCATCAAAAGTTTCCGGCCCGGCACCTTTAGCAAAAAACATTTTTAAATAATCTGCTCTCAATTTAGGATAGGCCTGGCGTCCTACTATCGAAGATAATTGACCGTATTCATAAAGTATCTGCAGCATCTCTTCTTCCTGAGTAGCCATCTCTTTAATTGCATCATAATAACAGGTACGCTTATCTGTACCTTCAAAAAAGAAGATATATCTGCTTTCAATGATATTCTTATCGGCAGCTTTGCTCTTTAAGAATTTCATGATCTCTTTTAATTTATCGCATTTTTCAAGGGATGGCCTGGCACGGGCATCCATCTGAACAAGTACCCATTTGCCCATAGCATCCACCACTTTTGGATCAGCAGAGCTCCAGGTAGCATTATTTGCTATATCAAAACCTAAGATATTGGCTGCTGCTAAAATCTCTGCATTTAATGTTTCCAATTCTCTTTCACAAGCAAGCATGTTCAAGACAACCTCGTATTCTGGATTGCTGCGGAAGAATTGAACCTCTGCCGGTGTTAAGGCAACTAAAATATCTTGTACCCTGCGGCTTTGCATGGTCGGGTTATAAATTGCGTTCATGATCTCGCGCAGTGAATATTTATCCAAAGCACCTCCGGCTTTCATTTTATTGATTATCTTTTCGTTCACTATACGATAATGCTCTTCTGAGACAGCATCCGGATTCTTATACTGGGTCAGGAAGGCCAGGTATTGATTCGTATATCGGTATTTCTCTTCGGCCAGCTTACTATAGGCTTTTACATCCTTATTGATCTTTTCGATCCTGTTCATAATAACTTGAGCTGCAGAAGTTAAGCCTCTTAAATGCGCTACACAATTATCATAGACAGTCCTGATAATTGCCGTCGGGGCTGGTGTGGTATCAAAGCTGAATTTGTTCTTGCTGATCAAGTAATCGATGATACGCACATAGTAATCGGCGATCTCATCGGTTATCCCGTTAGCAGTGATCTGTGTCGCCAGCTTTTCCAATCCCTCATCTGAAATATCATTAAAAACATTAGTGACCAAGTATCCGTAACATAATTTAAGTTTATCCAAGACATCCAGCTTAGTTGAATCAATTATTGATTTCTCATTGTTCATCGCACTCAAAGAAGAAGCGATCATATCCCAGACGGTGAGCGGGCATCTATCTCCGATCTTTTCCAAAGTTTCCATCACGATAGCTAATTTTTTATCGATCTTGGCAATGACCTCATCGGCCCGATCCCCGGCTCTTTGCCCGGCTGCCTTGCCAGCATTAAAATCATCTATAGCCTGAAAGAATTCTCTGGGGCCGGTGGTATTTAAAGTATAATTATTTCCAGCAATAATTTGATCCATGGTCCGGTTAGTAAGCCTTAGGGTTTCAACACCCTGCCTGTTCGTCCTGATCAAAGTATATCGCGCAGCATTTCCGGAACCTGTTCGGCTGATCTCGTATTTTTGATTATTTTGCCAGTAGATAAATTTTTCATCACGGATCAAGGTCATCATCTGCATTTTTACTGTCTGGTAATACTTGATCGCATCGATCAAAGTGGCCCAATCTTGGGCTTCGGCCTGGATCAAGCCCGGCTTCAAGAGATATTTTGTGGCATCATCAAAATAAAGATCTATATCTGCCAACTTGCTGTTCCAGAAAGAAAAATAATCTATATTTTCCAGGTTCGGCAGGTTGGGATCAGTTAGAGCATATCCGTATCGTTGCAAAGCCCTGTTCTCTGTATCATTATCAAAGACCAATCTGACCAAATGAAAACCGGTTTTCTCTAAGAAATCCGGCTCCGGCTCCAATGGTAATTGAGTGACCCTGGCATACATCGGCCAGCCCAAAAGAACCCCTGTTGTAGTGGTTTTTAAGAAATAAGTTTGATGCCCGCTGCCCAGAGAAGACATCCACTGCCGATAGTATGGAAATAATCTGATCCGCACCAATTCTTTTTCTAATTTTCCGCCATTAGCTTTATCAATATTTGATAATATCAAGCCGATCTCTCTGGAGATCTGCGAAGGCCCACCGTTTGGTATATACATATCTAAGAAATCGGCTAAGGCACTATCACCTAGCGCACGTACGGCTGTGATAATTTTAGCTTTTGTATTGTAAGAAACTGCGACTGTCGATGTCGACAGGGCACCTGTACTATCCGGAAACATATAAGCATATTGATTCTGAGGTACATCATAAGCCTCAGGAGGAGCAGGGTCATGACCTATAGGTGTACTCTTAGCACCTTTTTTGGGTGTTTCTTCCGGGCGAATACCGTAGCCATCAGGCCTAAGCGGTATGTCTTTGCCTGAACCAGTTCTTTTAATTGGTCCGGTCATTTCACACCTTCCTATTTCTCATCTATGTTTTACCCATTTTCATGGGTTTTTATACCTATTTTTTTCAATTTAGATCTGATCACGCAATATGATCATTTTCTTCAAAATTTCATCTAATTCTGCTTCATATCTCTTTTTTTCATTAGGATCGCTGCTGGCTTCGATCTTCTGCTTTAATTCATTGGCTCTATCCACATGTACGGCTGCCGGATCTATCAATCTACGGTCGCCGGAAGCCTTTATCGAGGAATTCATACTCCGTATATCAGTGACCTTATCCACATAATTCCTATTCTTAAGCAGATCTTCTTGCCTTTTCAGCTCTTCTAGCTTTTTCCGCTCAATTTCAGCTTTTTTAGCTTCATCATCCTTGCGCTGCTGTTCTAATTCTGTTTCGCGCTGCTTGCGTTTCAGCTCCTCTGCATCGGAGAGCTTTTGATCAGCCAATCTTTGATCTGCACGCCTTTTATCTTCAGCTGCCTTTTTCTCCTCCATTTTTCGGATCTCCTCGGCACGTTTTTCCTCATCCAGCTTTTTTTGCTCTAAAGCCTTTCGCTTGTCTTCTTTATTCTTACCTACACTTTGCGACCAATTGGAAAGGCTCTTGATCCCCTGAGAGATCCTTTTCCTGCCAACGTAACCGGCAAAGAGCAAGACTATCAATACTGCAATAAAGATCGATAATTTTTTATGACCTAGTACCAAAACCCAAAGATCCTTTAAGGCAGCTACTGATTTCTTTAAAGCTTTATGCTCGCTCTTTACCTTGATAGATTTTTTGATCTTTTCTTTTTTAATTTTAGGAGCACCATTATCAAGATTAAATATTTCTTCAGAGGTAAGTGTTTCTTTGGTCCAAGTATTATTTTTCGGGCCTTTTTGTTTGATTACATTTGGCTTCTTTTTCTTTCCAGCTTGAGCAGAATTAAATATTTCATCTGCTTCATAGTTTTCGTGAGAACGACCAGTGCTGATCAGGCATGAATCTTTCTTTTCATTATTTTCAACCAATATTATCTTTTTTGCATAGATCATTAATTACACCCTTGATCCTGTGTCATTTAGTTATATATCGTAGGTTTATCCCAGAAATTTCATAAACTTGTAATAACCGCGACCAACCGGTGTTAATGATTACTAAATAAATGAAATTTATGAAAATTGCTTACGATTAATAATTGAGTATTGTTGTTTACTTTTTTTAAGTATTTATTTGGAGGAAAAATGTTATCAACTAAGATATTATCGAGCGGAATTCCAGGAATCTCTTCCAGAATATCGAAAGATAATGAAAAGCTTATCCTTGTCCTCGGCCGTAAAGGCGGAACCGGTAAATCTCAATTCGTAATTAATCTCCTTTATGTATTGTCAGAGATCTTCAAGGAGATAAACGGGAAATTACTTGGCATTGATATAGATAAGCAGAATAATCTTTTAAATTACTATCAAACTAATTTAGATGAAAATCAACCCGCCTATACTTTTATTGAAGAAATAAAAGAAGATACTAATAAAAATAAGATTTATAGAGTATTAAAAGATACCGAAAAAATGAAAAAACTCATACTTAGAAGCAGAATTATAAACTCCATAAAAGCGCAAGATCCTGATCAAAAATATATTGATTCTACAGTAGATATATTGGCTGATTTTGCTACCTATTTATCAAATATGCAGTCCACTTCGCATGAAAAATTCATAAAGAACATTAAAGACATCCCAGGCTACGCCCTGAAGATAGTGGATATTTCAGGAGGAGACGACTCTGAACAATTATTCCATTTTATTAAAACTGCCGTTGATCTTGGCACTGAACTATTTTTTATAACACATCTAAATAAAGATACAAATGATGGCCTCGCTATCCAGCTATATAAACTATTGGAAGTTATGGGTAAAAACATTAATAAGGCTAAGATCCGCTTTGTATATCAAAAGTATCATGAAGAGTTTTACAAAAAAATATATAAGAAAATAATGCATGGAAAAGAAAAGAGCGAGAAAGAGTATCATGAAAATGTTACCAAGCAATTCATAAGTGCGACTTCTAAAAAATTATGTGCCAAATATAATAAAAGCCATCCGGACAGACCTCCTTTGGATTTCGATTTCTCGAAATTCCCTATCTATAGGATACCAAATGCTGCTGATTATGATTTTCATATAGCCCTGAAACTGATCTACTCAAAATTCAATCCCAGATCAGAAATAGCTAGAACTTATTATAAAATAGCTCACGAGCTTGCTCAGGAAATGCTCGGTGTAGTACATATCAGCACGATCAAAGATCGTAAATGGATGATAGCCTTTGAGACTCCAGAGAATCCGAACCAGAAATTTCTTAAATGGCGAAAAGATTCGCTTACAGAAGACCTCGTTAAAGGCATCGGTGGTCAAGAGCTCCTGGATCTCTGGAAAAAGAGTAAGCCTTTCCTGTCATAGACCCTTGGACAATTCCCATAACTTCCTTTAAAATTCATTTTGAATTTGCTTGGGCTAGTAGCTCAGTGGTTAGAGCAGTCGGCTCATAACCGATTGGTCGTAGGTTCGATCCCTACCTGGCCCACCATCAAACAACAAAATCCGTCTTAAGCCAAGTTCGATCCTGGAGGCCGCTGATATCATTCTGCACAGCGGCCGGAATGCAGCAATTAACCAAATTGCTGCCTACCTGGCCCACCAGGCCGATAAAAGCAATGCGAAATGAAATTGAGCATTGCAACCCCGGCCGCCCATAGGCACCAGCCGCCAAAGGTGACTTCATATTCCTGATTACTATCTTTCAAGTCAAAACACCTATCCCGCTTCGCTAAAGCTACGCGGGACTAGCTGCGCGTCGCCTGTCCCACCACATAACTCACAACTAACAACTACCCCTACGCCCTAATCCCTAACTTATAGTTATTTTCAAACTATTTATTAAGTTATAATTCAACTTTTACAAATACCATAAAAATGATAAAATACCTTCACTTTTTTCGATTAAATCAACAAAAAGAAAAGGGGTAAAATATGAGAAAGATAGCTTTGTTTTTAGTATTGATGCTTGCCGGTTTGATAATTTCAGGTTGTGGAGTACAAATTAAACAGGAAGGTAATAAGATCTTTACCGATGCGGATAAAGATATGGTCTATAAATTCTCCGCTTCAGCCTTAGAGACCGAAGGCTACATAATTAAAGAAAGAAGCCGCAAAGATGGTGTTATCCAATCTGTTCCGGAAAAGGATAATGAGATCTTCGCTACTATCAAAGATGATCCTAAAGTAAATGTTTATATAAAGGAAAGAGCTGAAGAGAATGATGTCATGGTCGAGATCGAAGCTTTGATCTCCGGCGATGTCGATGAAAAGCAAAGCACCTTGGTAGCTCGCCGTGCCGTGGATCGCTTGATCGAAGAATTGAATAAATACGGCATGTTCACAGTGACCCAGGAAGGTTCTTTCACACTGCCTGCGGTCGATATGGAAAAATTCATTGCTTATACAGCCAGTGCACTTGGCACTAAAGGCTATACTGCTTCTGCTACGGATACTTCCGTAGAAGGCAGAGAGACTATCCCTTCTAATGAATATAATGAACCAATGATGGTCAAGATCGAAGCTACTCCTCAAGATAACGAGGTCAGCATCGTTCTTTCCGCCAGCATCGAAGGTAATTACGATCGCAACGGTAATGAGGAAAAATCACGTGAAGCGATAAATGAATTGATCTCCATCGTTGAGAATTATCCTGTGGTCGAAAAGAGCATCCAGCAGAATTATGCTTATGTATCAACAAGCAAAGCTTTGGCCTGGAGCAAAATGGCCATGGATAATCTGGGTTATGTGATCGATAGTGAAGATACAGCAGCAAAAACCCTAACCAGTATGAAAGACGGCTTGAAAATCATGGTCTCTGTTACCGATGCCGGGAACAACATGTCCGCTGTTGATGTTGTGGTAAGCGGTGAAGGCGGAGTGAGCAAGGAAGCTTTAGAATCTGCTGCTGATTCAGCTCTTACCGATATCAAAGATGAATTAGCCATGTACCAGATCTCCAGAAGCGACAACAAGATGTTCACCACCACCCCGACAGACAAAGCATATCGTTATGCACGCAATGCTCTGGTCGGCCGCGGATACACTGTCACCAAGGCTGATCAAGCAAATATGGTCGTAGCCGGTGTAAAGATCGCTAATAAGAATGTTACTGCTGCTCTTTCGGTAAACAGCTTAGGTAATGAAGGTGTAGCAATTGAAGTGACCGCTTATGTGAATGGCAAGAAACTCGGCCAAGCCGATTCTGAAGCTCTGGCCGCAAAGGAAGTATCCAGTTTGCTGGGCTACCTGAACCGTTACGATAAGATGGATGTGAAGTAAAAGAAAAAGTCTAATAGAAAGATAAAGCCCCGGATTTACAGTGAGCTTGTCGAACTGGCCGGGGTTTTTTATTATAGATAATCTTTTAACAACTTGAACCTGCGATCTCTTTTTAATTTCTTTTTAGCCCTTATCTCGATCAGGCGTATAGCTTCTGGTGAAAGATGGAATAAAGCTCCCAGCTCCCTTAAGGTCCATTTCTTTTCGATACCGATCGCGTTATGCAACTTGATGACTTGGCTTTCACGGATAGTTAGTACATCTGCCAAGACCTTGTCTAATTCACTGAAGAACTTCTCACGTTCCAACATCTTTTTAAATAGCTCGCCATGCGGATCTTCTATGAAACTAAGCAGGGTCTGCTCAGTTTCGGTACCTGCTTTCCTATCCAAAGAATCTGCTTTCTCGTTCAATTTCATAATGCTCAGTACTTTCTTCTCACTCAAACGGCAATGCGAAGCGACCTCTGAAAGCTTTGGCTCACGGCCAAGCACCTGCTGAAGCTCTAGCCTGGCCTTCTTAATTCTTAAAAAAAGTTCTATTTTTTTATGAGGCAGCTTCACCACATAAGCATGGGTCGTGATCGTTTTGCGGATAGCTTGGCGCACATCATATACAGCATAGCTTAAGAAACGGACATTTTTATCTGTGCGGAATTTTTCATATGCTGTTAATAAGCCGATATTCCCGGCTTGGACCAGATCGATCAAAGGCACTCCCAGGCCTAAGTATTGCTGAGCTATTCTGATCACAAAGCGTAAGTTCCCCTGAATAAAGCGATCCTGATGCTTGTCTTTTTCTTCCTTGAAATGCTTTACCAATTCTCTTTCTTCCGCAGGTGTCAGAATATCAAGCGGCTCCAGATCACTGACATATTGTTGGACCAAAGATAGACCATGCGAACGTACTTTTTTCGCACGTGAGCGCACCTGTATCTTTTCAAGAGCTATGATCTTTTTTTGCATTAATACACCTGATGGCTATCGTAAGTTCATATCAATTATTTCAAAAAAAAGGACCCTGCTTTAGCAGGGTCCTTCAATTTATTCTTTGTAGGTCCAGCGTATGCTTTGCTTAGTTCAGATACTCCCTCAGCTTCTTGTTCCGTGTAGGATGTCGAAGCTTGCGCAAAGCCTTGGCCTCTATTTGTCTAATTCGCTCACGAGTAACTTCATAGACCCGGCCTACTTCCTCAAGTGTTCGAGGACGGCCGTCATCCAATCCGAAACGCAGGCGAAGGACCATATTCTCTCGCTCGGTAAGTGTGCCCATGACCCGATCCAGATCTTCACGAAGCAGATCGCGAACGACCTGATCATCGGGGATATCAACAGTGCGGTCTTCCACAAAATCACCCAGACGGCTGGAATCTTCATCGCCGACCGGCATCTCTAATGATAGAGGCACCTGTGCGACTTTGATGATCTCGCGCACCTTATCCAAAGGAATATCGGATTTATCCGAGATCTCTTCTTCGGTAGGTTTGCGGCCCATCTTCTGCAGCAGATTGCGGGAGACTTTCCGCAGCTTGTTGATCGTCTCCACCATGTGCACCGGGATACGGATCGTACGAGCCTGATCAGCGATCGCGCGCGTGATCGCCTGACGGATCCACCAGGTGGCATAGGTTGAGAATTTATAGCCTTTAGTATGATCGAATTTTTCCGCAGCCCGGATCAAACCTAGGTTGCCTTCCTGGATAAGATCCAGAAATAACATTCCGCGTCCGGTATATTTCTTGGCGATACTTACGACCAAGCGTAAATTGGAATTGACCAGAGCATGCTTGGCGGATTTATCGCCGTCGCGGATGCGTTTGGCCAAAGATTGCTCTTCATCGAAGCTTAATAGATCGATCTCGCCGATCTCGCGCAGATACATGCGGACAGCATCATCTACTCCGACATCCAGCTTATCCTTCATTACCCGAGCCCGCTTGCCTTTGCGCCGCTCATCTTTTTTGGTAAGAGCGATAGTAGCATCTTCTTTCAAGACCTCTATGCCCATACCCATGATATCTTCGGTAGCGTTCATCGCCTGTTCGGGATCAGGAAATACTTTTAGGACATCTTCCGGCGTTAAAAAGCCGCGCTTTGTGGCCTGCTTCTCTAATACCGTACGTTTCTGCTCATAGATCGCATCGACCACCTGCGCAGAATATTGTTTCTGCCCTTGGGTAATAACCTTTGGCTTAGCGGATGCTTTACCCGGCTTATTCTTATTCTTAATTATTTGTTTATTTTTCCTCATGTTTCCCCTCTATATACTTTTTTGCAGGGCTTCCAGAACCTCTCGGGCTTTCGCCTCATCTCCCTTGGCCTCCGCATTTTTTAATTCTTGCCGCAGTACATCTTTCTTTTCATCACTGCGCGCCTCTTTGATGACCTTTAAACAATCATCGATTATTTTATCGTGCCAGGGCTCATCTTGCAGTAATAAACGACGTGCTAATTTCTGCACATCCCCTGGTACGCTTTCCAGCCAATCATAGCCGGCTTGCTCTTGGTTGGCTTGGATCTCCTGCCACAAGGCCTGCGCCTTGCTATCCTGCAGATCTTCCACCTTAAGCTCGGCTAAAATCTTGCTGCACATCTCCGGACTCTCTAAACAAGCCTTGAGCAAGGTCTCCCCAGCCTTGGCTTGCTTTGAAGATGTCCGCACCCAAGGGGTAATTATCTTCGGCGCTTGTCGCTTATTATAATACCGGCCCTGGTTCAGTGCTGCCACCAAAAGCTCTTCTTTAATTTTTAAAACTTCCGACACATATCGTATATATTCACTACGCAGCACATCCTGGCTTACTGTCCCCAGGATCTTGATCGCGGCCTGAGCTGCTTGATTCTTGCCTTCCGGTGCACTGATCTCGTAATTCTTAAAATTTCGGTCCAACAAATATCGTAAATACGGGACCGCGTCTTTCAGTGCCTTAGCAAAAGCATCTCGGCCTTCGTTGCGGAGCATATCATCGGGATCCTTCCCTTTTAAATAAGCCACTTTTACATTTAAGTTGGCTTCTCTTAAGATATCTATTCCGCGCTCCGTAGCCATTTGCCCGGCTTGATCGGCATCATAAGCTAAGATCACTGTCTTTACATAGCGTGCCAGCAACTTCGCTTGGTCCGTCGTCAAAGCCGTTCCCAAGGTCGCCACCGCGTTCTCAAAACCAAATTGATGACAGGTCAGTGTATCCATATAACCTTCGGTCAGGATCACTATCCCCTGCTCTCTCATGGCTTTTTGAGCCTGCGGCAGAGCATACAATAATTTGCCCTTATTAAAGATAGCTGTTTCCGGGGAGTTTAAATATTTAGGCTCATTATCGCCTCCGGTTAAGATCCTCCCGCCGAACGCTATCGGGCGTTCTCTGCTGTCCGTCACTGTAAAGATCAAGCGGCCGCGAAAACGATCGTAATGACCACTGCCATTCCTTCCGCTTCCAGCGTCAGGACTAGCTTCACGTTTTACTATCAAACCCGCCTGCTCCAAGAGCTCCGGACCATACCCTGCTTGTGTCAGCTGTTTCAATAATCTATCCCACTCTGCGGGGACATACCCTAGCTTAAATTTCTCGAGCATGGCTTCATCCACTCCCCGGGCCGCTAGGTATTCCCGGGCGATCTGCCCCTGCTCTCCACGCAACTGAGTTTGAAAGAACTCACTAGCCTTGAGAACCAGCGCATACAAAATATCTTTTTTTTCTTTTTTATTATTATAAGAACCGGTCATCTCATCCTGGACCACAACTCCTACTTGTTCGCCCAGAAGTTTTAAGGTCTCCACAAAAGAAAGGTTCTCGAGCTTCATCACAAAAGAGAACGCATTCCCGCCGGCTCCGCAACCAAAACAATGCCAAAGATCTTTCTCTGGGCTCACCGTAAATGACGGCGTCTTCTCCTGGTGGAAGGGACACAAGCCCAGATAATTGCGCCCTTTCTTTTTCAGCGGAACATAGGAAGAGATAACATTTAAGATATCCAACCTACCTTTGATCTCTTCTATTGTCTCCGCAGGGATCATATTTTTTTATTCCTATCAAACATTCACTAAGCTATCGTAAGTAAACCATCGAAATTTCACGGAATTTTTTTGGATTTTTTACCCTCGCCCTGCTATTTAATATATCGTCTTTCCCTTAAGTAAACTTGCCTTAATATTAAACCACAGAAGATACAGAAAGCTTAATTTATCTTTGCTGCTCCTCTGTGGTTTATTAGTTTACTTTTGTTCTTTTAAGACAGCCTGCGCTGCTGCAAGACGCGCAATGGGCACGCGGAATGGTGAACAAGAAACATAATTTAGGCCGATCCGATGACAGAATTCTACGGTATCCGGATCGCCGCCGTGCTCTCCGCAAATACCGATCTTGAGATCTTTATTTACCTTCCTGCCAGACTGGATACAATACTCCATCATACGACCGATACCCGGCTGATCCAAGCTTTGGAAGGGATCCTTATCGTAGATACCTTTTTCAACATATTCTGGCAAAAAGCTCCCGGAATCATCTCGGGAAAAACCGCAACCCATTTGAGTAAGATCATTTGTGCCGAAAGAAAAGAATTCTGCTTCCTCGGCGATCTCATCTGCGGTCATTGCTGCCCGGGGAACTTCGATCATTGTCCCGATCTTATAATCCATCTTTACTTTAGCTTTTTTCAAGACATCAGCGATCACCTTAATAGAAAGATCTTTTAAGATCTTCAGCTCTTTAACGTGACCTACTAGAGGGATCATGATCTCCGGGATGATATCCTTTCCGGATCTCTTGATCTCTACGGCCGCTTCCATGATCGCCTGCACCTGCATTTCGCAGATCTCAGGATAAGTAATGCTCAAACGACAACCGCGATGCCCGAGCATCGGATTGAATTCATGTAAAGATTTTACTTTTATCTTTAATTTTTCAACCGAGACGTTCATCTCTTTAGCCAATTCTTCGATATCTGAATCCTTATGCGGTAAGAATTCGTGCAAAGGCGGATCGAGCAGACGTATAGTGACCGGAAAACCCTGCATGGCTTTGAATACACCGGTAAAATCTTCTCTTTGCATTGGCAGCAATTTAGCTAATGCTTTCTTGCGGCCTTCCGCGGTATCGGAAAGGATCATCTCGCGCACAGCTTTGATGCGGTCTCCGCCAAAAAACATATGCTCGGTACGGCACAGCCCGATACCTTCAGCACCGAATTTAATAGCATTTTCACATTGATCCGGCTGATCGGCATTTGTCCGGACCCTTAGCTTCCTGATCCCGTCGGCCCAGGTCATGATACTGTTGTATTCCTGATACAGCTCAGAATCTTTCTTATCCAATGAACCTTCGATAACTACCTGCAGGATCTCCGAAGGCTTAGTATGAACCTGACCTTTTATGACCTCGCCGGTAAAACCGTCGATCGAAATATAATCGCCTTGCTTGATGACCTCTTTGCCAACAGACATGCTCTTGGTCTTGTAATCGATCTGCAGCTTGCCGCAGCCGGCCACACAGACCGTGCCCAATTGACGGGCAACTACAGCAGCATGTGAAGTAGCTCCGCCCATGGCGGTAAGAATACCTTTAGCAACTATCATCCCTTTGATATCTTCCGGCGTGGTCTCAATGCGGACCAGGATCGTATCCTCACCGCGTTTTTCAGTACCTTCTACAGCTTCTGCTGCAGAAAAATAGACCTTCCCGGTAGCAGCGCCAGGGCCTGCATTCAAACCTTTAGCGATCAGATGACCTGCTTTGATCGCCTTGTCTTTTTCAACTTGATCGAATATCGGACGTAGCAATTCATTCAACTGGTCGGGAAGAACACGGCTAACCGCGGTATTCTTGTCGATCATTTTTTCTTTGACCATATCTACTGCACACTTGATAGCGGCAAATCCGGTACGCTTACCATTCCTGGTCTGCAGCATATACAGCTTCTTATCCTGAATGGTGAACTCCATGTCCTGCATATCGGCATAATGCTTTTCCAACATATCTTTATATTTCACTAATTGTTTGTAAACAGCAGGCATCTTTTCTTCTAATGAAGGAAAGTCCGCTTTACGATCTGCTTCAGAGACCTCGTTATCTTTAGCCCATTCTTTGGAAGCTCTTAAAGAGATCTGCTGCGGTGTACGGATACCGGCCACAACATCTTCACCTTGAGCATTGATCAAAAATTCTCCATAGAATTCTTTTTGACCGGTGGCCGGATCTCTGGAAAAACATACGCCGGTACCGGAATCTTCACCCATATTACCGAAGACCATAGCCTGAACGTTGACCGCGGTCCCTAGTAAACCTTTGATATTATATTTACGACGGTAAACGATCGCTCTTTCATTGTTCCAGGAACCAAATACAGCTCCCACAGAAGCCCACAATTGCTTCATAGGATCGTCAGGAAACTCTTCGCCTTTTACTTTCTTATACAGAGCTTTATATTTTTTAACCAGCGCTTTAAGATCTTCGGCGCTTAGATCCGTATCTTTTACTTCTTTTGGATTTTTACCGTTCCTTTTGGCATACGCGTTTTTTTCTTCTATCAGCAACTGTTCGAAATCATGCTTAGGAACATCCATAGCAACATCACCGAACATTTGAATAAAACGACGGTAGGAATCCCAGGCAAAACGCGGGTTCTTGGTCTTCTTGGCCATTTCTTCAACTATCTTTTCGTTAAGACCAAGATTTAAAACCGTATCCATCATACCGGGCATAGATTCTTTTGCTCCGGAACGCACAGAAACTAAAAGAGGATTCTTAGGATCGCCGAACTTCATACCCATAGCTTTTTCCAATTTCTTCATATTGGCTTCTACTTGAGCGTCCAAGCCTTTAGGCATTTTTTTGCCTGCTTTATAATAAGCATCACAAGTTTCTGTGGTAATTGTAAATCCGGCAGGAACATTGACGCCAGAATTGGTCATCTCGGCCAAGTTAGCTCCTTTTCCTCCTAAAAGATCCTTCATATTTACATTGCCTTCGCCTTTTCCACTACCAAAGAAATAGACCATTTTAGTTTTATCTGAACTTACAGCTTTGGTCACCACCCTTGCACTGACCTTTAAGCCTTTTTTTACTTTTTTTACCTTAACTGCGCCTTTTTTTGCCATGATTTTAAATTTCCCCTTTCAAAGTATATTGTTGATTTTTTTATGTGATAATCGTAAAAAATCGGCCTCCACATTTCCTATGAAGTGAAAAAACAGTTGCTATACTATCTTGTTTGGCCCCTTTTTGTCAAACAAAGCCTGCTTTCTTCATTGTATACATAAAAAAAACTGCAACTTTAAGGATTTGCTTACGATATATTTATACAATGGGGGAATTACGCTTCTAAGCTAATATTCCCTATAAATGACTTATAAGAAAAGAGCCCTTAGCAATGCAGTATAAAATACTAGCTTTTGATATAAATACATATGATGAATATATCTCTGTAAGTTCGATCAAGGATATCGTAGAGGAGATCGATGGAGTAAAGCGTGTATTTCTACACAGGTTTTACCATACTGGCAAAACAAAGAAATCCCCGATAATCACTCAACAAGTTGAAGCTTATAGTAAAGATAAAAAAGATAAAGAGGAAGATCTAAAAAGTAAAGGGCCGCCATCCCCCAAACATGATGGTGATCCAATGCATAAAACACAACTTGAACAAATAGTGCCGGGCGTTAAAGGTACTAATCTCAATCATAAGATCCGAATCGGTCGCTGGATACTTTCTGTTGAATTTGAAGGAGATCCTTCCCTCCAGGCTAAACAAGCAGTATTCAGTAAATTCGTGGATATCAAACAAAAAGAATTCAAACATTTCGCCCATATGATCGGCGGTTATTCTTTCAGCCATACTCAATCAACGATCAACTTAAAAGAAGTGGTCAAAGAATTCATTGAGCTAGGCAAACAATACCTGGATCTACAGGAAGGCCAGATCAATTTCATCTTCTCCGAAGATCTGGGTACACCGCTGCACTCCCAGACCATTAAATTTAAATTAGACACACAGGCCGATACTATGAATATCGAATATCTGGATTTAAAATCATTGCCCAAGAAAGCCAAACACAATATCGAACTGACTGTTGTAGATAAGGAAGGAAAAAAACCGATCAAGCAAAAAAAAGAAATGCCTACAGATTCAATAAGAGTGGATCTGCCGATCACCGAGCAGATCTCGGCTGAAATGTTTTTTGAAAGTAAAAGCCACAATAACTTCACCAAGAACGGCCCGAATTGTTTCGATGATTTTTATACTATCTTCAATACAATACTACAGAAGACCTTTGAAAAGATGATCGCCAACAAGGAGCTTCATTGGGAAAGGTTTGTCAAAAAACAGCAGGCGAACATGGTCAATAAAGATATTGCCTTTGTACTCAATCATTCTGCCATGCTCTTGAACAGGATGTTCGGCTATAAAAAAATGCAACTCTATTTTATGGACCAAGATATTTCTCGTTTTATTAAAAAATCATTCGATCCGGAACAAGCTCTCTCTTTTGCGATCAATGACCGGCCTTATTCCAAGGCCGAGCTCCACGCCGGGAATTTTCTTCAGGAAAAATTGACCATGGGTGAAGAAAGCGGCTCTTTGGATATCCTCCTATATATAGCACCTAAAAATGACCTCTCTCCAAGACATGCCGAGATGCTGAAAGACATCCTCAAGATCATCAACAGCAACGTTAAGAACTGCGTGATGAGCGTATTGGGCAAATACGACCTGGATACCGGCCTCTACAACAGACGATTTATTCGCGCCAAGATCCTGGAATATTATTTACATTATAAAACCACCGGTGAAAAAGCAGGCTTGATCTTCGTTGATATGGATAATCTAAAATTTTGGAACGATATGGTCAGCCACGGATTTGGCGACCAGCTCCTGGCCCATATCGGCAAACTGTTCTTGGCCCAGCTCAATAAGATCAACAGTATCTGTCAGAAAGGCAATTGCCTGGCAGCTCGTTACGGCGGCGATGAATTCATTATTCTGGGACACTTGAACGAAGAACAGGTGACCAAGGCCACAGAAAATCTGCTGGCAGAGATCATTAATAATCCCATATCTGTCAATTTGGACATCGCCAAAAAGGATGTTATCGATGATGGGAAATTCCATATAAATCTGATCGGCATGCTTGATAAGCTCATGAATCCGGAAAGATCTACCGATAAAGAACAACGCGGTAAGAAGACCAAGAAGCAAGAGACAAAAGAAGTACTAACTAAACGTCAGAAGATGTTCAGGAACTACCTTGGGATATTAAAAAAACAAGAAGATACCAAAAGCATGAAAAAACTCAAAGAAAAGCTAAGTAAGTATCTGGATAGAGAAATAGAAACTGATGATCATCGGGAATTGATCATGCTTATGGATGAATTGTTCCAGAACAGCTCTAAGCATAGGTCCCAACAGGCTAATATCAAAGAAGAGGTCCTTCAGGAGATCAAAGACTATATATTAGCTACCCTGGAAGATGTAAATATCTTCGATACTAAGAACAAGCACTTGAACGCTGCCATGGATAAATTCCTGGAACTGCAGTTCGATAATATAACTACGAGTGAACTACGAGAGAAATTGATCGATCATGTAGGTAAAAAGAGTATAAAACAAAAAGTGGATATCTCGGCTTCTTTCGGCGCAGCCTGCTCCAGTGAAGAAGATTTTCATTCACCGGAGAACTTCTTGTCGACCGCCGACTCGAGACAGCAGGAGGCCAAAGAAAACGGCAAAAAATGCATTGTCACCGTTGGTGACCGTCTTATTCAGCCTTAACCCCTGTTACTCAATAATCAAATCTAGAAACGACGTTCTTTGTTGCCGCCACCAAAACCATGCCCGCGTCCACCACCACCAGGGCCGCGATCGGTCTTAGGCCTTGCTTCGTTAACGATCAATTTACGACCGTCAAGATCCTGACCATTGAACATTTCAATAGCCTTTTTAGCTTCTTCATCCGTGCTCATTTCGACAAAACCAAAACCTTTGGATCTGCCGGAAGCACGATCAGTGATAACAGATGCTGATTCGACAGTGCCAGCCTGAGCAAAAGCAGTGCGCAAACTTTCATCTGTAGTACTGAATGACAAGCTACCTACATATAATTTTTTAGCCAATTTAGTTCTCCTTTAATTTATTTTGCTTTACGTGCAAGACGACCTGTTCTTGATCAGTATTCTTCCTTACCTATCTCTTCTTGGGAAACCTAACAGCTGAGAAAAATAGCGAAGAAATCTAAACCTTAAAGAACTTGCAACGACAATATATTACTACATTTTTATTGAAAAAAGAAATACTAGCTTCCTCCCCAGATCCAGCTATATTTGCCCATTTTTAGCTGAGTAAAACGCGATGGATCGGCCGCTTTATAGCTTAAATGCTGATTATTCATTAATATAAAAATACTTTTTATTATTATTATCTACTAGTATAATTTCGCCGTTATGGATTTAAGAACACCTTTAGCCGGCTTTCTCCACTTGATCGGGGCCTTTTTGGCTATCCCGGCACTGGTCATTTTGATAGTAAAAGGAGTGGATTCCCCTTGGAAGATCGTCTCTTTTTCGATCTATGGTACCACTCTTTTCCTGCTGTATACTTTTAGCACTCTATACCACTGGCTACCTAAAAAAACTGGCGGACGTTATCAGATCTTCCGTAAATTAGATCATTTAGCGATCTATGCCCTGATTGCCGGAACTTATACTCCTTTTTGCCTGGTAACCTTGCGAGGCGCCTGGGGCTGGACATTATTTGGCATCAGCTGGGGATTAGCGATAACGGCTATCACTTTACAAGCGATCTATATCAACCTGCCCCGCTGGTTGACGACCACTTTTTATATAATTATGGGCTGGCTGGTCATTGTCGTCTTCAAGCCTTTGCTGGCCGCTTTACCTATACAGGGTTTTCTTTTGTTCTTGAGCGGAGGCTTGGTCTATTCTGTAGGCGGGATCATTTATACTATTAGAAAACCTAACTTCTCCAGAGCTTTCGGCTATCACGAACTTTGGCACACCCTTGTGCTCATTGCTTCTTTTCTGCATTTTCTGGTCATATTAATTTACCTGGCTTAAAAATAATAACTGAAGAAAACTTAAAACAGAACCTCTCTTAGTTCAGCTATTCTGATCTTGATCCGCCATATATATTTTTATTATCGAAAAGTATTGATAAATCAGGTGGGAAGCCTTTGCTCTTGAAGTACAGCTTGGAATAGAGGGGCGCGTTCTCACGCGCCCCATCCTTAAAACGCTTAGTAGCTTCTGCTGAAGCTGTTCTCTTTGCGTTCAACTTTAGGTCTAGCAACGTTCACGTTGATCTTGCGCCCATCGAGCTCTTGATCATTGAACATAGTGATAGCCTGATCAGCTTCGGAATCCGAACTGAATTCTACAAAGCCAAAACCCTTTGATCTTCCGGATTCTCTATCCATGATGATCACAGCAGATTCTACGGCACCGGCTTGTGCGAAAGCTGTTTTTAAGCTTTCGTTAGTGGTGCTGTAAGATAATCCGCCTACATATAATTTCTTAGCCATATTGGTCTCCTTTCAAAAATTTATTTGTTTAACGTACAAGTCGACTACTTCTTTATGGAAATTAATAGATTCGATCAATTACTTCTGAAAACTAAGAGTTTGCGAAGAAAAAACGAAAGAAAATAAAACTGATAAAGAACCTGTAACAAATGAATACTACTACAGAATCCTAAAAAAGAAAACCCCCTGTTTTTCCTGCTGATAGAAAGCAGAGCTTGCTATCTATGTTATAATCTCGCGCATGCAATTATTATTATTTATCTTTCTGGGCGGCGGATTGGGAGCGCTCAGCCGGCATTATATATATAATCTTACAGCACATTTTACGGGCAGCTTAATGCTCTGGGGAACCCTGGCGGTCAATCTGAGCGGATCTTTCATGATAGGCATATTTTTTCAGCTGATGGAATATACCTTTCAGCACCCCAGCGATCTGCGCAGCTTTTTATTGATAGGCTTCTTGGGAGCTTATACTACTTTTTCAACATACAGCCTGGAAAACTATCATTTATTTAAGCAGGGGCAGATCAAAATGCTGCTGACCAATATTGCCTTGAACAATGCACTGGGAATACTGATGGTCTTGCTGGGCATATATGCTGTAAAGCTTGGTTATAGATTGTGCCAATAAGCTTGTATCAATCATCATCCTCATCATGATCGGATTCTTCCAACAAAACCTTTTTTATCTCTTTAAGTAATTCCAATTTTTCCAAAAGATTTAATGCTTTTCTCCCCGATACCTTTTTTATGTAATAACTTAATTGATATATCTTCACAAGCAACTCTTTCCCGCCTTTATCTTTAATTGTTTCATTCATTGCTTCAAGAACATTAAATAATATGGGTAATATGCAGAATCATGCTTATGGTAAAAGGATCTTCCAGTTCTAGCCTTTTATTGAGTATATGCTCGACCAATATTTCATGAAGATATTGAGCATATTTTGGGTATTTTTTGAATATCTTGAATTCTTTCAGCCTATCGGCCAAACCGTTGAGCTCATCTCTTTGTAACCCGACTACGATCTTTTCCGAGAATATCTTACGTAAACTAGCTTGGATATTCTTGACGATACCGGCCTTAACTTGAGCTTTAGATTGAATAATGCCATCAGCTTCTTTTTTTGGCTTATCCGGGCTGGAAAAATATACTTTATCGTATTCCCAATAACCTTCCATTATAGCTAGATAAAAAGATTTGTAAGCCCCGCTGGGTGCCTCCTCATCTATATAATCCATGGGATCCTTAGAATTATTTATGATCTCTCGGTATTCTGCTGAGATCAAAGGCATTATAGTCTTTAAGCGCCTGCTGAAATATACTTCCGGGATCACGGAAATATGTTCAGGATCAAGATTATCCACAACATGTTCCAGCAATTGATCCAATTTTGTTTCTGAAATTAATTTTTTATAAGCTATTATCTTTTTATACATTTATATTAACCATTTTATTTTAGTAAAAAGATATCGTTACTATTTCATGGATTTCCCATTGTTTCTTATGGGTCGATAGAGCTACATCAAAATGAAAAAGTGAAGTAATATTTTATGGCGCAACAGAAGAATAGACTATCTCCTGCACATCTCTGATCAATCCGTTCCAATACTTGGTCGTGCCCCATTCCGGGAAATGATGCTTAAAATCCGGATCATTGCTTTGCATAGCACACCAGCCGGCATAGTGAATGATCCTCATGATCTTAAGTGCAGGGACCAGGCTTAAAGAGCCTTGATCAAACTCTCCGAAAGTTCGATAGCCCTCCAAAAACCAGCCCAGCTCCAGTTCTGATTCTTCCGGGCTTCCCGGCAATAGCATCCAAAGATCCTGCACGGCAGGCCCGACCGAGATATCATCAAAATCGACTATAAAAACACCCTCCCCCGGGCGATGGATCAGATTTCCTTTATGGCAATCACCATGGATCAAGAACATTTTTTCTTTCTCAAACAAAGGCGTAGCCTTATTGATAAACAGGTCAACAATCTTTTTTAGGCTATCCTTGAACTCAACAGGGACATGTCCTTTATTTAGCAATAGATCCAGGTGCTGCCTGGTCGCAATGTCCGGCCGCCAGATTATTCTTTTATGATCCTTGATCGTTTCGCCGACAATATGTAAGCGAGCCAAGAGCCTGCCGATCTCTTGCCAGCTATCTTTATCAAATTCATCAAAAGCCCGGCCGCCTTTTTTGGGGAATATGGCAAACGGGATGTTTTTCAAAAAAAACAGGGAATTGTTACTGTATTTTAAAGGCGGAATAACCGGCAATTCTTTTTCAGCTAATTTATCCAGGAATTGATGTTCTTCCAGGATCATTTCTTTTGTCCAGCGGCCAGGCCGGTAGAATTTTACGATCAGCCTTGCTTTGGTATCTGCCTTTTCCAATTCATAGACACGATTGATATAGCTGTTGCGCTGTAGTAATAGGCTGGTAAGCTTCTCACCGATCGTACTTTCGATCGTATCCAGAATAGTATCGTGATCCAGTATCTTCCAAGTATCTTGCATGGGATTGATTATATCATTTGCCGAAGTATTGTTTTTTGTAAAAATTATCCTTAAGAAAGGAAAACGGATGGCGATGATAGTATTGCGAACAATAATAAGCTGCGGATAGACACTTGCTCTGGCAATATTTCTTGGTTTCCTTAGCTTGCTCTTGTAGTAGCTTATAATATTTCTTATCGAGTTTTGAGATATGGAGATCGGTACGGCCCTCGGCGGCAGGCAAAGAATTACAAATACGGACCATACCGTCAGTATCTACTCCCAAACAATGTTCCCCAGCTTCACATTCCCAAAGATCACGCCCTTGCCCAGATTCAACCAAGTATTTTTTCCAGAGTAAATAATAGGAGATCGGCTCGGTTAAAAGATAGCCTTGCTTTTTTTTCTCAATGATCAGATCGACAGCTTTTTTTATTTTTGGCAGATCATTTTTAGTGAAAAACCCTGATTCCTGGGGCCGGTGGACAGCGCTTTTACCCGGTGAAGGGAAAACCATACGCAATGAAAGCAGTATCATGTGTTTATGGCAAAATTCCAGAAGCTCCTCCACCTCATTGATATTTTCCTTATTGAGTACAAAATTAGATTTTAAAATGAATCCGTATTTTTTTTGAGCTGCTAATATCTCTGTACTGAATTTCTCATTTTTATCCAGAAGCCCTTTTTGGCTTTTGTGTTTTGCTAAGCTATCCAAAGATATATCCAAGAGATCCAGCCCGGCTTGGCCCAGCGCTGCTAGATATTCCTGGTTGAGCAGTGTGCCGTTAGTTGCCAGCTGGGTGAATATTCCTTTTTTTAAACTGGCCTGGCGGATCCCTGCCAAAAGTTCTGCTCTTTTTAAGGTTGGTTCCCCTCCGGTAAAAGATATCCAGCGCGTGCCGAGCTGATACAGCTTATTAACAGCAGTAATGGTATCCGCAATTGACAGATCAGGAGCGGAATCATCAAGTACATAACAGTAAGGACAATTAAGATTGCATTTGCGGGTCAAGGTAATATAGGCCCAGAACGGAAAGATCTTTCTTTTGGAAATAATAGCGGCCAGATACTGCAGTGAGCGCCAGAATTGCTTGGTTCGCAGATATAATTTCATAGAGGACATCGTAGCTTAGATAAGAAGAACCGTCACGGGAAGATAATAAAGCCCCATTTATGAACCAGGTCATAATAAATATCTGAAATATATTATTTTTTATTACGATAAATATTGAGCGTATTTTATGCTAAATAAAATAATATTATCGCCAATAAAAGATATATTTAAAAATTCAAATACTCTGCTTAAAAACGGGCGGGATAATGTACTATTTGAGAAATGCAAATTAGTTATACAACAATATCCTAATTCTCCTGAAGCAAACTTTATACTAGGATGTTTTTATCTTAAATATAAGGAATATGAATTGGCAGTGCACTATTTAAATAAATATTTATCTGTAACTTCCGTTAATTATGATCAAAATAATAATACTGATAATATTGGTATACCGATAGATACTGCTGAAGCCTATTTTTATTTGGGTAAAGCTTATTACTATCTACTGGATCGTAAAAATGCGATAGATTCTTTTGAAAAGGCAACTAATTATCGATGTGCGTTCTTTGATGCTATAGATTGGCTTAGAGATTGCAAAGAACAACTTTCCATGATTAATACTTTTAAAGATACTCCGCCTGAGATTAATTAATATTGTAATATATTTTCACTTTTATGCTTCAGCTTACGCATTTGCCTTAGTTTCTAGCTATTTAGTTGACAACTAATATTTATATAAGGCATACTAACTGCTCTTTGATTCTTTGATGGGGATGTAGCCCTTCGACTTCGCTCAGGACTGCAGCGAAGCTGATAGGTTAAATTTCTACATGATCTTTTAAAAATCTATGGGGATGTAGCTCAGCTGGCTAGAGCACTTGCATGGCATGCAAGGGGTCGTGGGTTCAACTCCCATCATCTCCACCAGAGAAAAACTTCAATACTACCAGTGGTTCAAATCTTGAGCCGGCCGAATACCTTTCGGCCTGGCGAAATGCAGCGCGCAACCTGCACGATTGCCCCTCATCTCCACCATTTTTCAGTTTCGACCGGTGCCGAATGATTAAATAGTATGAAGAGATCCGCTCTGGCAAGACTTTGTTTTTAGAAAATATTTTCCCATGATTGTCTTTTAATACAATGTGATGTTTTTTCTTTAAGTTTTTCGGTTAAGTGCATAATTTACAATTTCTCGTTTGAGCTTAAATAAATCAGTTCCCCGGATTCTAATAGATTGCTTAATTTCTTTTACATTATCTGGTTTCATTTTAGCGAAAAAAGACTTAGATTCCTTCGCTGTTGTTTGAGCAAGAATGTCTGCAGCCAATGCAGGGAGCATTTTAGACAATGCTTTAGCTGCTTTAGTTGGCTTCATCATACGTAGGATATCTGCCAAATATTCTTTTGGTAATTTTGCGCTATATGCCATCCAATCGAAGTATTTATCCAGATCTTTTGCTGGTAGTTTATTAAAAATATTTGCAATTTCTTCATTGCGGGGATTTGCTGGCAGTGTTTTAAAAATATTTCTCTCTTCTTCATTGTCGGGATTTATGGTACGAAAGATCTTCTTGGCTTTATCGAAATCGCTCATTTTTCTTAATATTAACAAAGTATCTTTTAGGCTTAATAGTCTTAATAATTTAACGGCATCCTCTGTATAAAGAATCCCCTCAAATATTATCATTTTGTTATCCAGAGATAACTTTGAGAGGAGGGCTTTTACAGTCGCTATGTTTTTATAATCATCATGCATGTCGGACAAGATCTTAGCGGTACGGTTGATATACTTAGTATTAGTATAACTAAGTTGTTGGCCGGATCGGTCTAGTTTACACATTTGATCTATTATTTTAAAAGCCTGGTTTATTTCTATCTTTGGTAAGGTTTTTTGAGCCCAGTTTTCTAGAAGAGAATATAATAATGATGCAGCATCCTTCGGTGCTGCTTTTGCCAAAATGGCAGCTGTTTTTTCTTCTCCAATCTTTCCTAGGACTTTTCTGGCGTCACTAATATGGATTGATAAAAGATATTTAATAGAATCCTTTGGACTTACACTTTTGACAAAACTTGATGGGCTGAATATTTTTAATAATTTATATTTGAAATCTTTTTTTTCTGCATTTCTTGCGATAATCTTGGTATTCATAAAAATAAATCCTTTCCCAGTTGTCATGATTTCTTCTAATAATATATCGTAAGTAATTTCAGGAAATTTCAATTCTTTCTCGTCCCGTGAGATTCATAGAAACTATGGAAAATAATGAAAATTCTCTTTTTTATAAGAGCAGAAAATCTCCAATAATGGCCAGGTCTACCTTAAGTATATCGAACTCGATAGAAATATTATCTAAATTCCGTTTTACTTCTATTCCATTGGGGATCGCTCTGGCATGATCTACTTTATTGTAATAGACATTTATTGCGCTACCTAAACCTACTTTCGGTGTAATTTGCCAATTCATTTCTATCCCGAGCTGTGCAGCAAAATACTTCGGTTTATTCTTATAAGACATTTCATAATCTTTAGTTGCATAAGGGACATCTTTATATAAATAATCTGTATTTTCAATATTATTTATATAATATCCGCCAGATAAATTAAGTTTAGGCACGATCCTTAATTTTTCAGTTTTAAACATATAGGCTATCCCCAGATCCAATGAACCAATATTGGACTTAAGTTGTGTATGTTCTGCTAATGTTTGTGAAGCATTTTTATAAGCAGTGGCCGCATAAATATTTATATTCCCTTTGGGCTGCCACAAAACACCATACTTAACATGAAAACCCATTCTAGTTGCATCCAAATTAGCTTCGATTTTCCCATCCCAGTATGACCGCCAACTGCGGTAGTTCTTTATTTTATTATATAAATACTCCTCCTCTTTTTCATCTTTTGCTCTTAATAGATAATATTGGATAGTCTCGATCGCCTCTGATTTAAATGCAGTCTCAAATTCTACGCTTACGTTAAACAATTTTAAACCCGGCTTTTTATCCCAATTATTTTCCTTGTTCATATTAAAATCGATCCCTGAATTAAAATAAAAATTTCCGTACATACAATAAGCACTGGGGCTGATAAATACCGGCATATATGTCTCCTTTCTTTTTTGCAAACAGATATCGTAAGCATAAATTAAATATCCCAATTACTTTTTATCAACGGTCTTTTTATGATTTAACGAAATATTGTGAAGCTGTGTAAATTTAGAGCTTACAGCTTTCCTGGAAAATGTTCTTTTTTATGGTGGTTATAGTGCTTTTTTATCCGGAAAATCAGAGGTTTTTATGTTTTTTTTAATTTTTGCAGTTTTTCCTGGACTGCCTGGCGGCAGAATGCAGATACGGTGACCTCAAACCCGATCAATCCGGCTGAATTCTTACAGAATCCCTCCAGATCATCCTTGAGCTTTCTATCAGCCTTAAATGTAATAGTCTCATCCCTAGGCTTCTTCATGACCCATCATCCTTATGCGCCCCCCACGGCTTTGCTGCTTCCTTCGATATGCGTCCCCACGCCTACCTAAGATCTCGATATCCGCCCCCCATCAATCAAGTATACTTAGTATACTTTATAACCTAATGTATGTCAAGAGTTAATTTTTACTACACGCAATGCGTCGCCAATTACTTGGATTGCTTTTCCCTTTAATTATCAGGATTATTTAATAGTGGTGGTGGACAATATCCGCATCCTGCCAGAGCTCTTCCAGCCTGTAGCGGTCTCTTTGCTTTTGGTTTAAACAATGGACAACGACCATCCCGCAATCGAGCACGACCCAACCGCTATCTTTAGCTCCGCTGCCGAGGATCTTATGCTTATCTTTTTTTAGGTCTTTTTTAATAGAATCGTGCAAGGCCTTTAAATGAGGATTGCTCGTCCCGGTACAAAAAACAAAATAATCCGTATAACTGACCAGGTCTTGCACTTTAAAGATCTGAATATCCTCTGCCTTTTTATCTTCAAGGACCTTTAAGATCTTTTTGAGCATTTTATCTTCCGGATTTTGTTTGTTCTTTACAGTATGTTTTTTCATGATCAGTTTATTTTAACGCCAATTCTTACCTAAAACGACAGTAAAATCGATATCTTTTTCCGGATAATCATAATTTACGATACGCTGAGTGGCCACTCCTATCTTCTTTGCTAAATATTCCGCTTCAACTATCTTTTTCGCACCACGCCAATTGACCAATACGGTCTCGGAATAATCCTTGTTCTTGGCATCCCCGATCCAGGGTACCACATAGCCCTGTCGACGGATATATCCGGCACCCTTTAAAGCAAACCCGGTTATCCCTGTTCCATTCAATACTTCAACTTTTAAATTTTGGGGCGGGATCCTGGCCTCATCCACCTGCCTGCTTTTCTTGCCGGCCAACTCCTTAGGTGAAACATACTCAAAATCATTGATTATGCTATTGACCATAGCTTCGGTCTTTACAGCATTCGGAATCCAATAGCTCAAACCATCCACGATCTTAGCTTGCCCCGGAATTGTCCCCATATCTAATTTGCCTTCCTGATACCCCTCTTTCATTTTCAGCGCAAAAGTAACTATCTCGCGAGATGAAAGATTGGTCTTCATATTCTCCCCCAGCCTCTTCATGACGAAAGGTGCCTTCGTGAGCAAGCCTGCTTTTAAAATGCTTTGGCCCATGGCCTTTAAGAACTTCTGCTGACGTTTGGCCCGGCCGATATCACCGCTGGGATCATGCCGAAACCGGACATAGCCCATGGCCTTGCGCCCGGATAATTTTTGTTTGCCCGGATAAAGATCTATATAAAGATCTCCGGCCCTATCGATATAATACATCCGTTTTTCTACATCTATCTCGACACCGCCGATCTCATCGATCACTTTATCCATTCCCGACATATTGATCGCTACAAAATAAGGAATAGGTATCTTTAAAAAAGAAGCCGCCGCCTGCTGGACCAAAGCAACCCCGCCATAAGTATAAGAATGATTGATCTTATCCATTCCAAACCCGGGTATATAGACCCTGGTATCCCTCGGGATCGATATCAAGCCGATATGTCTGGTGTGCGGATTAAGATTAGCAACAATAATAGTATCCGCCCGTTGAGAATCACCTGTCTCATCGACACCAATGATCAAGATATTCATCTGACTGATCAGCTGATGCTGGGGCATGATCTTTAAAAGCATCTTGACCAAGGAAAGCTTGAGCACTCCCATAGCCAAAAAGAAGCCGAACAATCCCACGACCAGAGAAATTATCAGGGTTATGGCTATTACTTTGTAAGTATTTTTTTGATCAGGCATTTTTATAAAACTCCAAGGTCGCCAAGACATCCGGATGCAGCTTTTCTCTGACCCGCTTAGAAAATTCCAGCATAAATTGGGCTTTCTGCAGTACAGCCCGCTCTAAATTCTTTTCCGCTATAGCACTGATGACCTTTACTATATCACCGCTCCGCCCCGGCTCGATAAAATCAGCCACATAAAGCACTTTAGATAAAGGCGCCAGATCTCTGCCCCCTGCCGTATGTTGTCTAATAGCATTTTGGATCTCCTCATCTTCTATTTCATATACTTGTTGGGCAAGGTCCGCACCTACTTCGCCATGCAGTAACACCGGATACTGCAGCTCATACTTTTTCACTTTAAGTTTATTTTTTGCTACATGCTCGGTCAATTCTTTTTCGCTCAGATCACGGGCACAATCATGTAATAGCCCGGAAAGATATGCTTTATTGGGATCAGCTCCGCATTTTGCCGCCAGATGTTCTGCTGTCTCCGCCACCCGTTTGGAATGGGCAAAACGTTTGGGAGATATGTTCTGCTGCAGTTTGAATTCAATAGCTTTATACATTAAAAGTTATTATACCTATGAAAAAACTTAATGAAAACCGTGTTCTTCTCTTCGCCTTTTGATCGATCCGTGATATATTTATTGCCAAAGCGGAGGTTTTTTTATGACCCTACAGATCATCATCTTAGCAGCCGGTAAAGGCACCAGAATGAAATCCGATCTTGCTAAAGTACTGCATCAGATCAACGGTAGGCACATGGTCGATTATGTCTTAGATACTGCCAATAAGCTCTCTCCCGAGAACATCTATTTAATTGTCGGGCACCAGGCAGATATGGTCAAAGAAGTGACTAAAGAATACAACGTAGTTTATGTTGAACAAAAAGAACAGCTGGGCACCGGCCACGCTATCCTGGTCACTGAACCTCAGCTTAAGACCAAGGCGGGCACTTCGCTCATACTCTGCGGGGATGTCCCTTTGTTGACGAAAAAGACTATCCAGACCTTAATAGATCATCATCATAAGCAAAAAGCTGCAGGTACTATTTTGACGATAAAGCTTAAGGATCCCAAACATTACGGCCGGATAATAAGGCAAACAGATGGTGACGTGGAAAAGATAGTTGAATACCGCGATGCAACTGACGAAGAGCGCAAGGTCAATGAGATCAATACCGGCATCTATGCTTTTGAGACCGCCGAGCTTTTTGAAGCGATCCATGGTTTATCTACAGATAATGACCAAAAGGAATATTATCTGACCGATGTTATTGAGATCCTGAAAAACAAAGGCAAAAAAGTCTCGGCTATTGCTACCGATCATGAGCTGGAAGTACATGGCATCAATACCGTTGATGATCTAAAACGTGCCGAAAAGGAACTAAATAAGATCAACGCCTGATGCGCGCCCATCCACATTTTAATCCATTTAATATATTCGGAGAGATCGAGACCCCTGATTGGTCAAAGATCTTTCCTAATAAAAATCCACTGGTCCTTGAGATCGGTTTTTCTAATGCACGCTGGCTAATTCCCTATGCAAAAGCTAATCCTGACCTGAACGTTGTAGGCCTTGAAGTCCGCAAGAAATTCGTGGATAAAGTTAAAGAGACCATTAAAAAAGAAGAATTGCCCAACGCCTATGTACTGCTGGCCAATGCCAACACTGCTTTGGAAAAATTATTTAAGCCAGAAAGTATTTCCACTACTCTGATCCTTTTCCCTGATCCCTGGTATAAGGATCGGCATTTAAAACGCCGCGTAATAAATCCAAAGTTCCTGCCGATCCTGCATAAGGCCATGCAAAAAGATGGCATCCTGCATATTGCTACCGATCAGGAACAACTGGCCAAAGATATGCGTGAGATCATAAATAGTAGCGACCTCTTTGGAAATCTTTTTGATAAAAATAATTGGGCACCGGAAAATATTTCTGGATTTTTTTCTGATATTGAGCTATATCATATACAGCATGGCCATCCGATCTTTAGATTACAATATAAAAGGAAATAAGCTCATGCCTCAGATCAATTTACTTGATCCAATTTTTGCTGACAAAACCTGGGGCAATAACCAGGCCATAAATGAATTTCTTGGAGAGAACATCCCTTTTAAGCTCACGGTCGGCGAGATATTCCTGGCTTCAGGCCTTCCTGAGCGCAGTACGAACATGGAGGGCAAGCCCCTGCACGATATTTTTAATGATACAAATAATAGAACAAAAATATTCGGCGAGGTCTTTAAAAATCGTGACGAATTCCCGTTCTTATTAAAATTTCTGGCAGTTCGAGAACCGCTTTCTCTGCAGGTCCATCCCAGCGATGAGCTTATAGGCAATAAACGTATACCCGGGAAGACCGAAGGCTGGTGGGCCGTAACTGCTTCCAAAGTACTTTGCGGTTTTAAACCAGGCTTTAATAAAGATGATTTTGCCAAGTTAATAAAAGAAGGCTTCTTTGAACAAAAACATCCTGTGGCCGACCTGGAAAATTTTATGAACTTGGTCGAATTAGCCAAAGGAGAAGCTATTTACGTTGAAAGCGGGACAGTTCACGCTATTTTAGAGGGAAATCTTTTAGAACCTCAACAACCCTCTAATACCACCTTCAGGATCTATGATTGGGGAAGGAAGAAAGCAGCTCGCCCACTTCATTTAGAGCATGCCTTGGCTGCTTTGAACTATGATTCTCGTCCTCAAAAGATCGAAGGCACAGGCGTGTTCTTCGATAAACCCAATTTCAAAATCGAACACTTGAAAGTTTCTGGCTCTACAACAAAAGAGCTGGAAATTGACAGATTCCATTTAATATTACCTATTGGACAAACCATTAAGGCAAATGGAATAACTGTTCCTGGAGGAAAATGCGCCTTGATCACTGCCAACACTGCAGCAGTAACAATTGAGGCTAGGCAATCTACCGATATTTTTATTGCTTTAGCGAAAAATTAATTCCTCTCAAGCTGGGACAAGTTTTTTTGCTTCAGCTTCAGTAGAAGCTTCGGTAATAATCCTAATAATAGGCTCTGTGTTAGACGCTCTGACATGCAGCCAATTGCCATCTTGAAAAATAACTTTTACACCATCCAATACATTGAGCTCTTCACCTTTGAACTTTGCTTTTACCTTTTCTAGCATTGCCTGAACTTCTTTGTCCGAAGAACAATCGATCTTGGTCTTGTACATAACATATTTCGGATTTTGATCCACCAGCTCAGATACTTGCTTGCCCGATGTGGCCATATATTCCAGCAGTATCGCTATTCCGGCAATACTATCCCTGCCAAATCCGATCTCCGGCATCATTACTCCTCCATTGCCTTCTCCGCCTACCGCAGCATTTAAGCTTTTTAGCTTTTCTGAAACGTTGACTTCACCTATTTTGGTCCGCTCTACCCTGCCGCCATGCTTTTTAGCGATATCTTCCATTACTCTGCTGGTAGAAAGGTTGGTAACGATTATCTTTTCACCTTTTGCTTTACCTGCTTTAACTTTTTGGAGGATATAATCAGCCGCTAGTGCAAGTGTATTATCTTCACCGATCGGCTCACCTTTTTCATTTACGATCGCCAGGCGATCAGCATCGGCATCCTGGGCAAAACCAATAGAGGCCTTATTCTTTTTAACAGCTTCGCAAAGTTCAGTAATATTTTTTGGCACTGGTTCGGGATCTCGATTAAAATCTCCTTTAGGTTCGCCGTTTATCATGATGACCTCACAGCCAAGCTCTTCTAATAATTTTCTGCCGATCACACAACCGGCACCATTGGCAGCATCTAAGACAACTTTGAATTTTTTATTTTCTATAGCAGAGATATCCACATATTTTAAGACTTTTATAAGATGGGTTTTTATGGCTGTGCTATTTTCTTCTACTAAAAAATGTCCGGATTTGGATTGTTTTGCTAGTTTTTTATAATATATATCGATGAAATGTTCTGCTTCTGTAGAATTTAGGAATATCCCATCCGGCCTGATGAATTTCAATCCGTTCCATTCCTTGGGATTATGACTGGCTGTGATCATTACACCGCCATCGGCCTGTAGTTCGCGGACCATGATCTGTACCGTAGGCGTTGGGCAGATTCCGATATCGATCGGTGTACAGCCGGCAGCTTTTAGGCCTTCGAACATCGCCTCTCTTAAGCTCGGGCTGGATTGCCTGGTATCTGCGCCGACGACAACTTTAGTTCTGGGATGAATGAATTGACCGAAAGCTTTACCGAAATCAAAAGCGATCTTTTCGGTCAGGTCGGTACCGTATATGCCGCGCACACCGGAAATGGTTACTTTTAAGGTCATTTCTTGAGCTTATCTAAGAGCGGAGTTACCGCGTTCATTAAAAGAATAGAATAACAAACACCTTCCGGATAGCCTCCCCATAATCTGATCACCACGACCAAGATCCCGGCGCCAAGACCAAAGATCAGCTTACCGCTGGTGGTCATTGGAGAAGTAACATAATCCGTCGCCATGAAAAAAGCTCCCAGGATCAAACCGCCGGCAAAGATGTGGAACATTGGATCCTGCCCGAAAACAAAAGACAATATGGCTACTGTCCCGATATACGAAGCCGGGATACGCCAATCAATGATCTTTTTATATATTAGATAAGCTGCCCCTATTAAGAGCGCTAAAGCTGAGGTCTCACCTAAAGAACCTCCGATATTTCCAAGTATCAGATCTTTTAAAACAGGCAATTTATCAAAAGTACTTTCGGCTATCATACCAAGTGGCGTTGCCCCGGTATTAGCTGCAATGATCGCTTGCCCGGGCATATTCCAAGTGGTCATAGCTACCGGATAAGAAGCTAAAAGAAATGCTCTGCCGACCAAAGCCGGATTAAAAATATTAAAGCCCAGACCGCCAAACGCTTCTTTGGCGATCGCGAGCCCCACAAAAGATCCCAAGGCGACCATCCAAAGCGGTAATCCCGGCGGACAGGTCAGGGCTAAAAGCACCCCGGTGAGAACTGCGCTGCCATCATGAATAGTGCTTTTTCTGCGACGCATTACATCACAGATCATTCCTGTTAATACTGCAAAAAATACAGAAACAATAACTAATAATATTGAACGTAAACCAAAAAAGATCACAGAAGCAACAAATGCCGGAACAAGCGCCAGTAAAACATCACGCATGATCTGTTCCGTGCTGTCTTTATCTCTTAAATGCGGACCCGAAGATAATACTAAGCCCATTATTTACCTTTCTTCTTTTTGATCTGGCGTTCTAATTTCAGCATTTTGATCCTCTGTACTAAATGTCTTTTCGCCGGACAATTGTAGGCACACAATCCGCACTCCATACAATTATCGTTCACTTTATCAAATTCATCATAAGGTAAAAGATCTAGCGGACAATTATCGACACAGCGCCCGCAACGGATACAATTCTCTTCAGCAGGGGTAACTGCATCAATCAAAAGCACTCCGGAAGATCCTTTCATAATGGGAACTTCCAAAGTAGATTGGGACAAACCCATCATCGGACCGCCCATCAATAACTTATAATCTTTAGCATCCTCTTTATAAAGATCGATCTTGAATTTTATAAGATCCTGCAATCTGGTACCGAGCTTTACTCTATAATTCCCGGGATTATCAACTTCTGATCCCGCCAAGGTAACGATACGCTCTATCAAAGGCAATCCTGTTTTAATGGTCTTCCCAAGCTGGGCCATTGTGCCTACATTTGAAACAACACAACCCACATCCAAGGGGATCCCCAGCGGAGGAACAGTACGTTTTATTACCTTTTTGACCAGAACTTTTTCTGCTCCGGTCGGATATTTTGTCTTTAAGATAACTATTTTAGCAAAGCTCTCTGCCCCTGCCTCTTTTAACTTTTTTACAGCATCCATTTTATTATTTTCTATGCCTATATATATGTTCTGCACAGCCAAGGCCTTGGCCGCTGCCTTAAGCCCCAGCAGAACATCAGCTGTCTCTTCCAGTAAAACTCTGTGGTCGGCCGTTAGGTATGGTTCGCATTCGGCAGCATTCAAGATCAAAGTATCTACCTTTTTTTCTTTCGGTGGCTGAAGTTTTACATGGGTCGGAAAAGCTGCCCCGCCCATACCGACCAGCCCGGAACTTTTTACAAGATCGATTATCTGTTCTTTAGATAAGGAATCTAATTCCGGATACGGCTTTATTGCCCCATCAATTTCATTTTTTCCATCGTTCTGGATGACTATGGATAAGACCGGTATTCCGGAGGGATGAGGCCTTACCTCGATGGCTTGGACCTTTCCGGAAACACTGGCGTGAATAGGTGCGGTTACAAAGGCATCCGCTGAACCTAAGACCTGCCCTACTTTTACTTCATCTCCTACTTTAACTTTAGCTTCGGTAGGTGCACCTAAATGCTGGACCAGAGGCATAACGATGATCTCCGGTGCCGGAAAATCTTTGATCTCTAGTTTTACGGTCTGCTCTTTATAGTGCTTCATTTTTTATCCAAATTTGCTACACCGACCAATAGGCCCAGTACTAAAAAGGCACCCGGCGGCAGGATCATGAATAACATCGGAGTGTAATTACTTAATATTGTTAAACCCATTAAAGTACCATTACCCAGGATCTCACGGATACCGCCGATGGCCATCAGGGTCAGCGTAAAGGATATCCCCATCAGCAAACCATCCAATAAAGCCAGGCGCACGCTGTGTTTATAAGCATAGGATTCCACCCTGCCTAAAATAATGCAATTAACGACTATTAAAGGAACAAAAACCCCTAAGGTGCGGTGTAATGCCGGAGCAAAGGCAGCCATTAACATATCTACCGTGGATACGAAAGTAACGATAACGATCAAGAAGATCGGGATACGTATCTTTGGCGGAATGATCGGCTTTATAAAGGAAACTATGACATTAGAAAAGACCAAGACAAAGGTCGCTGCCAATCCCATGCCCATACCGTTGACCACATTGGTGGTGACCGCCAAGGTAGGACAGAGGCCTAATAAGAACTTTAAAACAGGATTATTTTTCAACATCATAATAGCTTTCAATAAAATTGGAGACCGCGGTGTATGTTATAATAGCCCACAAATTTTGTAAACATTGTAGGATAACATGACAGTTAGAACACGCTTTGCACCATCACCGACCGGCTATCTGCATATTGGCAGCGCCCGCACTGCTCTATTCAACTGGCTTTATGCCAAGAACAAAGGCGGGAAATTCATCTTGCGCATCGAGGATACAGACAGGGAACGCTCCACTCCGGAATCGGTACAGGCTATTTTGGACGGAATGAAATGGCTCGGCTTGGATTGGGATGAAGGGCCTTTTTTTCAGACCAAACGCTTAGAGATCTATAAAAAATATTACACGGCTTTACTTGATAAAGGATTGGCCTATAAAAAAGACGGCGCGATCTATATCAAAGGAGATGTCGAAAAGAATATTGATGATTTCGTGATCATAAAATCAGATGGTCATCCGGTCTATAATTTTGCAGTTGTCGTTGACGATGTAGAAATGGGTATGACCCATGTCATCCGCGGCGATGATCATCTATCGAACACTCCGCGGCAGATCCTGATCTATAAAGCACTGGAGCTCAAGCCTCCCAAATTCGTCCATGTCCCGATGATACTGGGCCCGGACGGAGAACGCTTAAGCAAACGCCACGGAGCTGCTTCTGTAATGGAGTTCAAAGCACAAGGTATTCTGCCCGAAGCTATGCGCAATTACTTAGCGCGCCTGGGTTGGGCTTATAAAGATCAGGAGTTCTTTACAACGGACGATCTGATCAAGAAATTCTCTATTAATAAATTGGGCAGCTCTGCAGCGATCTTTGATCCTGAAAAGCTTACTTGGGTGAATTCCGAACACATCAAGAACTCCTCTGCTAAAAGATTAAAAGAATATGTTCTGGAAAAATATCAGTCCGCTAAAGAACTTGATAAGATCATCGATCTGGTCAACTCTCGGGCTAAATCTGTAACTGAACTCAACAAGGCCATTGCTTATTTTCTGGATGATTCTATTGAATATGACCCTCAAGCAAAAAAAGAAATGCTTACTGACCTGAATATTTCGTTATTAAAAGAACTGTCTAACGAGCTTAAAAACTTGTCTGATTGGACAGAAGCAGGACTGGAGAAAGTGGTCCGTGATTTTGCTGCAACTAAGGATAAAAAAGCCGCCGATATCATTCATCCCCTGCGCGTGGCATTGACCGGCACCAAGGTCAGCCCTGGAATATTTGAAGTCCTCACGCTCATCGGCAAGGAAAAAGCTCTACTCAGGCTCCGTTCTATTTAAATAGCAATTTATTGAAATTTTCCTCCTTTGCCTACGATATATTCATACCGGAAGGTATAAATAATTATTATGTTCAATAAGATCATAAGCACAAAGGAACGAAATAAGAACATCTTGGAGCGTAAATTCTTCAAGGTCCATGCTGATATGTCCAGCGATGATATCAAGCTCAGCCGCTATATGACCTCTATGTCCAAAAATGTTGTATCGGTCTTATTCGCCAAACAAAAGAACATAGATAAGATCCTCTTCCAAAACGATAATTGCCTGGACGAGAACCAATTACAGGCGGTACTGGATAAACATATGGTCGAGAATCCTATCCCGCTTTCGAAAATAAGCGAGATCCAAAAGAAGAAGATCACCAGGAAGATCGTCCGGTTCATACGTACTTATGCGATCATTGCTTCAACTACCACCCACTTTCTTTTTACAGAAAGAGATAAACTATTTGATAATTCTATCAGCACAGATTTTGCCAAGATCACCAGCGAATATGTACGCAGCCAGATCGATAAGGATATCGATAAATATTTTCACAGGGATATGCTCAATGCAGAACTTATCGAAGAGATCATCGTCAACACTGAGGATATCATCGATGAACTGGTCAACAGGAAGCTAAGCCAGGAGATAGCACCGCTGTATATTCCTTTAAAGAAATACTTAAGCCGCAAGAATAAAGCTATTACCACTATATTCAGTCTGGGTGCTTCAGGAAAGATCCTTACCCATTTCGTCACTATGGTAAAATTGATCGCTAAATTGGCTCATCAAAAGGTCACTTTGGTCCTGGGCATGGAACAGATAACCGCCTTTTTTATCAAGGATTTCTGGTTCTTCGCTGCCTTAGCAGTGATCGTTTTTATGCTCCTACGCAGCTTTTTTACTAAAAGACGCTTATCCCAATACTACAAAAAGCATCTTTCTCCGTTCTTAAAACGCAACACTCAGCCATATTTCTTCAAGAAATTCATTAAACTTCTGCCAAAAGAATATACAGGCTATCGATTTAAAGTAAAATTAAGCGATATCCTAGAAAAGGTCTCCAAACGCTACGAAAAAAGGAAACAGAATTTCAAAAAAGCCGACGAAAAATTAAAAGGCCTATCTAAGAAAATGAGCTCATATCAAAAGAACCAGGTCATTGTCGATCTCAGCAAGCTACTAGGCATCCCCACCAGAGAAATTACGCTGGAAAATGCTCAAAATAAGCTGAACGAACTAGACACAAAGAATCAGGACAAGAACGATCATATTGAAAAACACAAAGAACACATAGATACTAAGATAGCTATGGAGATAGATGATTATGACATATGGAATTATATTGGCAGCATCTTTAAATCGATACCGGACCTATATAAACATCTTAAGAACTTTAAAATTTCTGGTTAATGCTTGTCGAAGTATTTCTGGAAATCTTCCGGCTTTACGTTGCTCACCCAATCTTTGAACTTCTTGGTCTCTTCTTCATCCTTTTCAGTATTGACCATTTTCGCTTTGATCATTACGTTCTCTGAAACAAAGATCGGTGTCTTGGTGCGTACAGCGATCGCGATCGCATCCGATGGCCTGGAATCAATGATCACGATATCTTCAGCCTCTACTTGCTCTCCTTCTTCCACGACCGGTCGCACTTCGATGGTCGCATAGAAAGTATCATCCTTGATCTCATTGATAACTACCTTGGATACTCTGGCCCCGACACCTTTGATCACCGAAACTAAAAGATCGTGGGTCATCGGGCGAGGAGGCTTGAAATCCTGCAGCTCCATAGCAATGGCCGCAGCCTCGAACATGCCGATCCAGATCGGCAGAAAATTGCGCTCTTCTTTATCCCTTAACAACACAATGGGAGACATGTTTCGCGGATCAAAACCCAATCCACCTAATTCCATCTCGATCATAGAATTCTGCTCCTATTTAATTCTTAACAGCTTCTACTAATTTGGAAAAAACCTTGCCATCTGTAGCAGCAATATCGGATAGGATCTTGCGATCCAACGCGATCTTGGCTTTTTTAAGCATGAAGATCAGCTGGCTGTAGGAAACACCATTAGCTTTGGCAGCAGCACTGATCCGGATTATCCAAAGTGCACGCATATCGCGCCTTCTAGTGCGACGATGTGAGTAAGCATAGACTCCCGCTTTGGTCACCGCCGGCTTTGCAGCAACACCATATAAACGGCCACGAGCACCATAAAAACCTTTGGCTCGCTTTAATACTTTTTTCCTTTTATTTCTGGCAACATTACCTCTTTTGATTCTCATTCTTTTCCTCCTATTTACCTCGGTATGGCAGCATTCTGGCTACCTTGTATTCATCGGAAGGGCTGATCTCGACCTTTTGATGGCGAGCTCTTTTTTCTCCTGAATCTTCATGGCCCAACAAATGGCTGATCCCGGCTTTCCGGCGCAAGAACTTCTTGTTGCCGGTAACCTTGAACCTTTTAGCTGCCGATTTTTTTGTTTTTAATTTTGGCATTCTCTTACTCCTTATTTTAACGGGCTCAGCATGACTATAATATTACGACCGATCTTCCTCGGCTCTTCCTCTGGCAGGCCCCACTCAGCCACGCCTTCCAGATATCTATCGATCAAAGCAAATCCTACTTCCGGATGGGTATTGGCCCTGCCCCGAAAAACAACACAAACCTTTACCTTATGTCCTTTTTTCAAAAATGTTTCGGCCTGTCTCAACCGAACTTGAAGATCATGCTCCCCGATTATCGGGCTCATCTTCAATTCTTTCACTACACCGCTTTTTTGGCTTTTCCTCGCACTCTTTTCTTTGCGGTTGGCCTCATATTTATATTGACCATATTCAATGATCTTACAAACCGGTGGATTAGCATTTGGGGAGACAAGGATCAGATCCAGACCTCTTTCTTTTGCTTTAGCAACACCTTCGTCAACGCTCATGACGCCCAGCATACTGCCTGAATCATCAATGACCCGAACTTCATCGGCTCGGATCTGCCTGTTCATAATAATATCTCTCCTGATGCTTTATCACCTCCAAAAAGGATGGTCATTATAGCCTCTGTTTTTATTCAGTGTCAACAAAGAAAACGGTTTTTTTGCCTATTTTTCGGTAAAAATTCAAAATAAATGAAATCCCCCCTTAAAACTTACGATTAAATATGCAGAAGATCATGTTAAACAAGATTATTGCTTATACTGTTTGGCTCGCCAAACACAGCCCTAAAGTGCTGGGTCTGGTAGAGATCTACCCTGCCCTGGCCAGACATACCATCGAACAATACCATTTAACCGGCATAGGCCCCTTTATCAGGAATACTCTGCCTGATCTATCATCACGCCTGCGCAGTAAAGAAAAGACCCTGCGCTGGACCAAAATTGAGCCACAGATCAAGGCAATTTTGATCAATTTAGAAAAAAGATCCTATAAAGTATTTGAATTCTTAGCAGAAGTTGAAAAACATCGTACCACCGGGCGTAGTTATAATACGAATGTTTCTACCAGTCCTTTTTACCCAAATGTCAGCCACTGTTCTGATGCTATGCAGATCATACGCGAGCTGATCGGCCGTACTACTTCTACAGATAAAGCTTTGAAACATTGGCAGAACTGGTTGCATACCCTAGCGCTTGATCTGCACATGACCGGGGCCAGAACCCTCTCAGGATATAAAGTATATCGGAACAGAAGTGATATTCTAAGCTTACCTTCGACCAGCTGGAAAAAAGTAAAAAAAGGGAAATATGAAAAAACCTCCGTACGTTTGCATACCTCGAAATACCAGCTCATCCGTCAGCAGGCTCATGAATTAGAAAGCATCGTCAGCTATGGTCGTCAGCTAAAAAGCGTCCTGACCTATTTTGAAAATCGTCTTGCGGATATAGAAAATAATGATTTTTTTACAAAAAATAATCTTTTGAATTTCAGCACTCATCTTAAAAAATATATAACCATTCTGGCTCAGCGTAAAACTACTGCTCAGACTAATTTGCGTGCCAGAATAAGCAATATTTTAGCTGATACTACAAAACTACAGCAGATCTCCGTTAGATCTAAAAACTTATCCGGTTCTAAGAAAAAATTACAGATTTCGCTCAAGGTCATTTTGAAATATTTAAAACAAAGGCTGGTCGAGCTCAATAGCCAGCTAAGCAGGATCAATCGCCGCCGTAATGTCCTGGCCAATTCTCAGCTTAAAGATATTGAACATGGGCTTAAGACACTACCCATACCTGAGACCCTACAGGATATCCTAAATACCCTGGAAGGCTTGCAGAGCGGTTATCAAAAGAACATGTTCCTCCTGAATTCTGAACAAAAGGATTTTTCAACAAAAATAAACAACATTACTAAGCTGGTCTCTAAGGCACTTCCTTTGGCCAAAAAGAATGAATGCCAGCTTTTGTTGAACGAAATAAAATTAAGCAATAAAGAATTCTTGGAAAAACATCTTATGAAAACACTTACTGACCTCATCTCTTTGAGCGGAATGAAAAACATGTTGAAATTATTTCAAGCAGCGATCGCTAATAAGAAAAAGGCTGATCTGCTGAACTCATTAAAAGCACTTACGGAATTCCTGGAAAACATATCGCATCGGAATTATAAACCCAGCAATGCACTCAGGATAAATAAGGCTATTAATTATTTAGAGCTGTTCCAGGAAAAGATCAACCAGTATTACGAAGTATATAAGCAATACCGTAATTATCAGCAATCTCGTTTAACCTTAAAAGATTCTATTGCTCAGATCACAGGTAGTATTCAGATCGCATATCTGAACGTATCTTTGAACGACCCTAAATAATTTAAGGATTTATTTGCGTTCTTCTACTTCTTTGGAGAAAAGCTTCAAACAACTGGTCAAGGCTTTGCTGCCCAGATCCCCATCTTTCCTGGAACGCAGTGCGACCTTTTTTGATTTAACTTCCTTATCACCGATTATCAGCATGTAGGGAACTTTTTGTAATTGGGCCAAACGGATCTTATGCCCGACCTTTTCGCTCGTCTCATCCACTTCCACTCGCAAGCCTTTGGCCATTAATTCTTTTTGGATCTTCTCTGAATATTTAAAATGACGATCCGCAATTGGCAGGATCTTTACCTGCACAGGTGCCAGCCACATCGGAAATGCTCCCGCATAATGCTCGATCAATATACCAAAGAACCTTTCCAGTGATCCGAATATCGCCCGATGGATCATGACCGGGGTATGCAGCTTACTGTCGCTCCCGGTATACTCCAGCTCAAAACGACGCGGCATGGAAAAATCCAGCTGGATAGTCCCGCATTGCCAATTCCGGCCCAGACAATCCTTAATATGAAAATCTATTTTAGGACCATAAAAAGCACCATCACCAGGATTGAGTTTATATTTTATCTTAGAATGTTCCAAAGCAGCTTTTAAAGCACTTTCAGCTTTGTCCGCTGTCTTTTTATCAACAAAATCCTGTTCTGGCATTGTGGAAAGCTCAATACTGACATCATTGAAACCAAAAGCTTTGTAGGTATAAAAGACCTGCTCGATAACACCTTTGATCTCCGCCTCGAGCTGGTCTTCGGAACAGTAAATATGGGCATCATCCTGAACAAAGGTACGCACTCTGAACATGCCATGGGTCACTCCGCTTTTTTCATGACGATGGACCCGCCCGAATTCCGCTATCCGCAGGGGTAGTTCCCGATAGGAATGGCGCTTGGAACGATAGATCAAAAGCCCGCCTGGACAATTCATCGGCTTGACCGCGAATTCCTTGCCGTCGATATCCGTAAAATACATATTATCCCGGTAATTATCCCAGTGCCCTGATCTATGCCATAAAGAAGAACTCAGGATCAGAGGGGTCATTACTTCTTGATAACCACGCTTCGTATTTTCAGCTCTGGCAAAATCCAATAATGTATTAAAAATAAAAGTACCCTTGGGATGAAAGAAAACATTGGCCGGAGCTTCTTCATGAAAACTAAAAAGCTCCAGATCTTTACCTAAACGTCGATGATCACGCTTCTCTGCTTCTGCCAAATTCTTTAAATGTTTATCCAGCTCTTCTTGCTTTATAAAGGCCGTACCATAGATCCGCTGTAGCATCTTGTTCTTTTCATCACCCCGCCAATATGCTCCGGCTACTTTGAGTAATTTAAAAACTTTAAGCTCTTTTGTCGAATCCACATGCGGACCTCGGCAAAGATCGATAAAATCCCCGGTCTGATATACCGAGACCTCGTTCTCCTGAATATCTTTCAAGAGTTCTAATTTATAGATCTGCCCCAATTTATCCATCATTTTAACGACCTCGGCTTTAGGCAGGATCTTTTTTTCAAAGACCAGGTTCTGGCTGATCAACTTCTTCATCCGCTTTTCTATTTTTTGCAGATCCTGAGGATGCAGTGTCTGCGGCAGATCAAAATCATAATAAAATCCTTCAGCAATGGACGGACCGATCGCTATCTTGGCATCCGGGAATAATTGCAGAACTGCAGCAGCCATGACATGCGCTATGCTATGACGATATGTTTCTAGTGATGGATTCGTCACACTTGCGGCTTTTTTACTCATTTTGAAATTAATTAAGTGAAAGAGGAACGCCGAACAACAGCCCTTCATCCATCAATTCAGTGGTGAAAGGGCTTTGCAGCTCATCTAAAAGCGGATTAAACATAGCTGAGGAACCTAATCCGGAAACACTGCCAATACCCAAGATCTTCTTAACTTTTGAACCCTTGTGGCTTTTATCGATTTTTTTCAGCCACTCCTGCTGAATAGGCAATTTACCGGCAAACATTATCTTGCCTTCTTTGGTTAAGGGATCTTTTTTAAAAGAGAGAGACTTTTTTAAAGGCTTGCCCTGATCATTATCAACTTCAGAAACACGGCGCAGTAGCCCTAATTGCTTAACATCATCCATGGTCCGGCGCACTGTATCACCTAAATGCAAGGTGATCACGTTGCCCAGATCTTCCATGGCCTCTTCTTCACTATCCCCTTCTCCGATGCAATCAGGGAAATCAGGACAGATAGCTTTAAATCGGTTCTTGAATTTAGAAATAATGACTTCAAAATCCATCTTCACTACTAAAACCCCCCTGTCCTTTCTATAGGCCTTTTATCCGGCAAAAGAATAACATATTTAATAGGCTAAGTCCAAGTAGAAAATAGCCGTTTTTAGCTATGATTACAATAAATTTGACGACCTACTTACTGCATGCTACACTTTTTTCATGGTAGAAAACAAACATCCCGAAAGTATCCGCGGAAAGTTTGGCAAGTATTTTTTTAACGGCCTTATCTTACTATTTCCACTAGCTGTAACTATTTATATTCTGCAATTATTGGTCGGCATAGCAGATAATATCCTGACCGCCCCTCTGCAAATACTGCCCTGGGCCCCGCCTCAAGGTGTCGGGCTGATCGTCTCAATATTATTTATTATTATTCTTGGTTACCTGGGCACCAATGTTTTCATTACTCGTATCTTCGGCTGGGCAGAAAAAGCCGTGATCAAGATCCCTATCGTAAAAAGCATTTATTCCACCGCCAAACAGATCAACGAGATCCTTTTTCTTCAGAAAGAAAAGACCATGTTCCGCAAGGCCTGCTTGATCCCCTATCCTCATCCGGGTGTATACACCGTAGCTTTTTTGACCAATGAAGCTCCTCTGGAGATCGAGCAGAAGACCAAGAAGGATCTGCTCAATGTGTTCGTGCCTTCCACTCCTACTCCGGCCACAGGCTTTATGGTCCTGGTCCCCAGGAATATGGTTATCCCTCTGGATATGAACTTAGATGATGCTTTAAAATTGATCGTTTCCGGAGGAGTATTGAGTAAGCATAAATTCAAAGAACTTCCTGAGCTCAAAAAGGATTAGTTCATGCAAAAAAATAGCGAGCAGATAGTGATCGGAATCGACCCTGGCACGGCCAACATGGGTTATAGCTTGCTCCTTAAAAAAGGAAATAAATTATCCCTTCTGAAATATGGCTGCATCACTACCTCTGCTAAGACCGCGCTACCCAAGCGCTTGGCCAAAATAAATAGCGAGCTTAAAAAGATCCTAAAAAAATACAAACCGGAAGTAATGGCCATTGAAAATCTTTTTTTCAGTAAAAATGTTAAGACCGCTATCTCGGTGGCTCAAGCCCGCGGCGTTGCCCTGCTTTCCGCAGCGCAAGCTGATATCGAGACCTTTTCCTATAATCCCCAACAGGTCAAACAAGCGGTCACCGGTTACGGACGCGCTGATAAAAAACAGGTGCAGGAAATGACCAAGCGGCTGCTGAACCTAAGCAAGATCCCCAAACCAGATGATGCGGCCGATGCCATTGCCATTGCTTATTGCCATCTGCAATCAGCCAGAAATTATAATATAAAGCAGGAGTTCTAATGATCGGATCTTTAGAAGGAATATTGGATCATAAAGAAAGCGGGCTGCTGCTGATCAATGTCCAGGGGATCGGCTATGAGGTCATGTTCCCTAAAAGCTATGAAGGCCTGCTGCCGGATATCGGCGATAAGGCCAAGCTCTATACTTATTTACATGTGACCGAAACCTCGCAGACCATGTACGGCTTTCTGACCCCGCATCAGAAAAAACTTTTTCTATTGCTGATCTCGGTCTCAGGTGTCGGCCCCAAGATCGCCATGAACATCCTCTCCGAGGTCCCGGTCGAAAAATTGATCAAAGCGATAGCTACCGGCGATGCTGCTTTTATGTCGCGCCTGCACGGTATCGGCAAGAAGACTGCCGAGCGGCTGATCATCGATCTTAAGGATAAGATCATTTCTCTGGCCCCAGAAAGCTTTGAGATGGATAAGGATATGCCCAAGCAGCTGGCCCTGCCGACGAATGTCGTCCAGGATGTTACCTCTGCGCTATCAACTCTTGGCTACAACGCTAAAGAGATCAAGCATGCGCTGAGTAAATTGAAGGACCTCAAAAAAGATTCTTCCGCGGAAGATGTGGTCCGCCAGACCTTAAAACACCTATGAACAGCAAATTAAAGATCTCCTTACTCCTGCTTTTATGTTTGCTGATGATCCTACCGGCTGCTGCCAAGAAAAAAGCAAAATATATTCCTTATAAGACTATTGAAGTTGAGAATTTTAGATCTAGTAACTCTCTGCGTTATAATAGATTACGCGGCCAGCACGGGACCTTAGTCCAAAAACCATCTACAGCAAAATTCACATATAAAGATTTCTATGGAGTGATCAACTATAACAAAGCTGTGGGGGCCGTGGTCGGATTTTATTCTAATATTGTGCTCAATAAAAAGAAATATTTAGATGCCCGCAACTTTGATGAGCTGGGTATCACCGGCTATTTTCCTCCCGACCGTGATTTCTTCGTAGCCCTGGTCGGCACCAAAGAAAAGAACGAGCTCGATAGGGCCAAGCTTATCTCACTCACCGATCACTGGCAGGGGGAACAGCTCTACTTGATCCCGCTCTCTGCTTATCCAGAAATAGATCTTAAAAAGGTCACCAATGTCCGTATCTATGCCAACACCAACGGTCCGGGGGAATTTAAGATCCAAAAAATAAAGTTCTTCGATCATAATTCTGATCTCTACAAAGATAATGTTCCCGGTGCTTACCTGATCGATCATTTTAATGATAATTTAAATCGTTTCGGCCAAAAGGACCGGATCTATTCTCTGGCTCCTTCCGAGATCTCTGTTGAACGTATGATGAAAGATAGTAGCCAAAAAGACCGCTGCTTGAAGATCACTGCCGTAAATAAGGACCGCGGCTGGAGCATCTATGCTAATTCTCTACAGCAGGGAGAAAAGTTCTTTGATGCCAGGCCTTATAAGACACTGATCTTTAAAGTACGTGGAGCAAAAGGCGGAGAAGATGCAGATATCGCGATCTCGGATAAGAATCCTCGTTCTCGTGAAGTCCCCTGGAGAGCCAATAGCATCAGCAGATATTTAGGCCATAAATTAACTAAAGATTGGGAAGAAGTACATGTCCCCTTGGATGATTTTGGTAAATTACCTTTAAAACAAGTTCGCGAGCTATTCCTGATCTTTCCGGACAATAAAACAACTACTATCTTTATCGATGATCTCAGCTTATCGACCCGGGAATTCAAGAAATATAAGACAGATGAACCGCTGGATCGTTTTAATATTCATAGTTTTGACAATGGCTTGACCAATGATCTGGGCAATCGATTAAAAACCTTCGAAGATGGTTCGGCCAAGATCAAAGTAAACCAGACCTTGGAAGGTGCTTTTGCCAAAGATGATCCCTGCTTAAAAATAGAATATACACAACCAGGCAGCGGGCTTTGCGGATTTATGACATCTTTAAAGATCAAAGATAAATCTTTTGATGCTTCTGAATACAATAAACTGGCCTTCCAGGTCCGTGGGGGTGAAGCTGCGGTCCTGGAGATCTATCTTGTCGACCAAAAGGCCGAAGAAGCAACAAATATGGACCGATCGGCGACCTTTAAGCGCATTAAGATCAAGAATTTGACCGGTCAATGGCAGTGGGTACTCCTGCCTTTGCGGGATTTTGAGGTCGATACAGAAAATTTAGCGGCTATTGTTGTAAATTTTCCAAAACAAGGAAAAGAAACTGTCTACATAGATAAATTATCTTTTCTTAAAGAATAATAATTCACTGCAATTTCTCTGATTAGCTTACGATATATTTAAGAGTTAAATAACACTTAACATATGCTCAATTAGTATAAGGTGTACATTTATGCAAAATAAATTATTAGCAAGTAATTTACTTCAGATCTTTAACAAAAAGATCTTCAAAGAAGTTACAAAAAAACAAAACCAAGCCTTTGAATACATTCGAAAGCTGGAAAAACTTGATATCTTTAAAAAGATCATTCTCCTGCCTGATTTTCAAAAAGGTTTATCCGTACCGATCGGGACAGTGACCGTTGGGGATAAGAACAGCATCGTCTCTCCGGAGCTGGTAGGTGATGATATCGGCTGCGGATATCTGCTTTTAAAGACCGATCTCTATAAATATGAGCTGCAAGATGTTGAGATCGCTTCCTTAATGGAAACCATTAAATATGCCTTAGAAAGAGAAAAACTATATAAATATTCCGAGAGCCTTCTTTATAAAGGAACCGGAGTACTTGATAACGAGCTGAGTATTGCTTATGAACAATACAACAAGATCAAGATCAGAAAAAAGATGGATGAACAGATAGCTGAATTAAAATTAAATGAGTTGGGTGCTCGTTCTTTCGGAACTATTGGCAAAGGAAATCATTTTTTGGAAATGCAATACGTCTCGGACATACGCGATCCTGCACGGGATAATCATTTATCCAAAGGAAATATCTTGTTCTTGATACATACCGGCTCCAGGAACATTGGTTCTGCGATCTCACAACATTATTTAAATAAATTAAAGAATTCTGAATTCAGTTTCCCGGGCGGCCCGCTATCTTCACCAATGGTCCAGGAATATTTAAATGCCTACAACATGGCCATGAACTTCAGCTTTGCCAATAGATTGGCCATTGCCAATGTGATCAACCAAAAAATAAAACAAAAGTTCGGATTAAACACAAATGCCGAAGTGATCTCAAATGCATCCCACAATTATGTAGAGATCAATAGAGATACTATCATCCACCGCAAGGGAGCCAATACTGTCGATACAGATCGTATTACACCTCTACCGGGGACTGTCGCAAACGGAACCTATTATGTAGCAGGCTCTCCTGCTGCGAGTAAGCTGACCTACAACACGATCGGCCACGGTGCAGGACGACTGATGTCTTCTAATCGCGCCAGATTTAAATTAGATATAAAAAAATATAAAGAACAGCTCAGAAAGATCTATACGACCTACCACTTGAAGCAAATGCTGCATGAAGCACCGAATGCTTACAAGGATATAGATGCTGTTATGGATTCTTTAATGCAATTCGACTTGATCAAGCCTCTTTATAAAGCCAACGCCCTAGCTTCCTACAAACAAACTTAATAAACTCTGATCTTGTTTCCCCTGCGTCTGTTTTTCTTGGTAGAATTTCGGTGTTTTTTAGCTAAAATGCTTTCTTGAACATGCTTAGGCCTGGATCTAGACCCGACACTATTTTTATGCCGGAGTACTTCCATTCTTCTTTTGTTAGCTTTATTCATAGAGATAAGTTTTTCTCTTAACCTTTGCATAGCGATCTTTATGTTCCTTTGTAGGTAACGAGTATCCTGGACCTTGAAAACAAAACCAGAAGGCTTATGGATTATCTTGACCGCCGAGCTGGTTTTATTGACCTTTTGACCGCCGTGGCCGGAGGCGTGGATGGGAATTATTGTTACTTGTTTTTTTATAATATTATTATTAGTATTAAAATATCCTTGTTTTTCTAATAATAAAGGGCCCCCGTTTATTATCTTTTTGATAAACATATTGCTCATTTTCCCCTTTTCTTGACATTAACTTTTTTTAAATCTTTTAAGGCTATTTACTGTATATTTTTGTTTTATATAATAATCCCTGTATCTTTTTGCCATAAAAACCAATCTATACATATCTTTATTTACAGCCAATAGATATGTATTCCCACTTGCGATATCTAGGTAATTGAAACCATGTGTATCAAAATATTCCTCAGAATTGTTGAAAAACACTCTCTTTTCTTCGCTGGCAATTCTTTTTAAAAAAGCTTTTGTATAGGATGTATAATCTTTACTGAAGATAACCTCGATTTTTTTAATATCAATTTTTTTGACCAATTCAAGCCAATCGCTACGTTTTGCAAATATTTTTATAATTTTTTCTTTTACCGCATCTTCCTGGCTCTCATTTCTTTGAAACGATTCAACCAACATATGTAAACCCATGTGCTGATCAAGATCCCCATCCATAGTTAATATATTCTTTGAACGTGGAGTTATTATTTTTATTTCACCCTTATTATCATGTACTATTGATATCGGAATTGCTCGGCCAGGATATTTTTTAAAGAGTTCTTCATATTTAGCTACTTTAGGAATATCGTATTTAATAATATGGCTGGGATCCATATCCATCCGACGTTTAAACATTTCTACAATATTTCTTCTTGCCTCAGTTATATTCATTTTCTGCACATTAAAGCCTAACAAATTATTTAGATTTTTTATCAATTCTGGATACATTTGTGCTATTCCTTTTAGATAATTCTCTAATTTGTTGTAATTAAAAAACAAAGGATTAATCAAATAACGCCTTCTGGGCATTTCTTTTATAGATTCAATTATTTTTTTATACATTTTGCCTATCCTCTTCTAACGAATTAACTCTATTATATATCGTAAGTAATACTTGAATATTTCACTTTTTTAGTATTTGCCTGAAAAGAACTCTGCTATCGTTACATATTTGGAAAAGAAGAATTGATGATCTGCCTTATGGGTTTTTGCTCTAGGTTTTGTCTGAATATCCATATGTATCCCATGCGGATCATGAGATAATAGCTCAATAACTCGTTCCCCTGAAAATTTCTGACCACCATATTCAAATCCTTTTACTTTTATAGCCATTATTAAAATCGGTTTCTTTTTATTCTTTCCTGGTGAAGGCAGTGTATATTCATGGAGAACTTCAATGACCTCAATATTGAACTTTTTCTTTAACATTGTTTTTATTAAACTTTCACCTCTTACGCTCTTTAAATAACTTATCATAGCAGTATTCATTTCAGGTTTGTTTTTTGCAAGTATCGTATCAAGCATACTTTGGGGATCATTTTTAATAGGTTCATCAATTATTTTCTTATGATCAGGTTCAGTGATCTTGTTATAATAATTATCATAAAAATCAATTAAATGGTTCTTTTGCTCATCTGTATAGCTTCCATCATCTTTCATACCCAGCACCTCGAGAGCTCTATTAAAACTTTTATTTGCTTCAGCCAATAAATAGTCATATATTAGCTGTTCGCTAATATCTGGAGCAGTATCATGATTCTCTTTAATAAGCTCATAACTAAGGCTATCTTGCCCTGTCCTGTGCATTTCTATATATTTATAATAAACATCAACTGTATTTTGCGCCGTTTCTAAGTTTTGTTTTAGTTTATTCGTATTAATACCATTTAGATATTCTCTTGTCTCACCAAGCTTTTCATTATTCATTTCTTCAATATTTGAAATACGCTTTCTGAAAGTATTTATAAATTCATCTGTGCCATGCTTTTCTATATAATCATCGATAGCCTGTTCATATTCATTTTTAGTTTCATAATTTAGCACTTCCTCTTTAAAATCATTGATCCTATCATCGATATTATTCTCTAAACTTTTTAATCTCTTTTTTAGATCTAATTCTATATCTGCTTTTATTGTACCCTGGGCTTCAAGATGATTAACAAGATTATTCTTTTTAACAATAAGATTTTTTTCCGATCCGTATAATATTTTTTTATAATCTTGTATAAATTTATCCTTGCCATTCAACTGGATATATTCATCTGCCCACATTTTCATTGTTTCAATATCTGGCTTTGAAAATGAACCCGATTTTAACAATGCCAGAGCTTTTTTCTTAAAGGAAGTAGTACTATTAACATTTACATCATTTGCATTTTCAACAGCCAATTCAATACTTACATCCCCATAAAATTCTTTTGCTATTGGCAGCTGCCCTACATCGGGCATTTCTCGGCCATATAATTTATATAGCTCTTCAAGCCCTTTTATCCCTTCAACCTCTCCTGCTGCAGCTATCCTATGATTAAAAGTATCGCTACCCCTGATTATTTCTAAACCTAATGATCCATCCCGATTGCGTGTGATCAGATCTAGCCCTGCCTCTTGATCTATTTTGCTACGCGGTTGACCCTTGGGATGTTCATGGGCAAAACGGCAATGATCTGGAACCCTTTCTGCATATATTCTGGTCGGGGAAGTATATGTATCCGCAATAAATACTTCAATATATAAATCCCCATCTAATCCCCAAAATTTCTTATTATTTATAAAATCATTTGCTCTTTTGTATATTTTCCCTGCATTTTTAATGTTATTTTGCTCTAAAAAGGTTTTTAGATCCGTCAGAAATTCTTGCTTTAATTTAAGAATATTTTTATCGTATTGTTTTCTGCTGATCTCTCCATTTTCAACTTTTTTCTTTAAAAAGATGATCTGGTCTTGATGATATTTAAAAAGATCGGCAAATCCTTCCCTTGCTGCCAAGGTCATTTCCGTATCTCCCTCGATCCTAATATCATTAATATTAAAAACAGTACCTTTTTTGGGAAGATAGAACTCGCCGGACTGAGGATCATAAGCTACTGCAATTTCCAAACCAGGATGTTTGGCCACCAGTGTATTATATTTTGCTGTATCTTTTAATCCTTTGCTTTTCTTAAAGTCTATCTCTTGATTACCTTTGACTAGAGTAAAGTCGCCATGAATATCTCCTGTTTTTAATACAAAACCATGGTTTTTCATCAGATATTCTGCTAATGAAAGGCGCCCATCAATATTGATATCAGTATAAAGATAACATCCTTCACCACGAACAAGCTTGTAATCTTCTGCAAGATCATTACTTAGTAAAAAATGATCCTTGTTTTGTAGAGTGCGCATTTCCATACTTTCCTGAGTTGGATCAAAAATCTGCCGATATGTTTTGCCATTACTATCGGTGATCTCACAGATCACCCTGCCGCTTTTTTTATCTACTGTGACCTTTTCTTCAAAATCCTGTTTGCCTAGCCTTTTTTTCAATTCAGTGATTAAGCGCTCTGTCTTCCCCTGAGCATATTCATATGTGATTATGTTCACGTCTTTTCCGCCTTCTATTTTGGTGAACTTATTTTTATAGGTCATATTGAGATCGGCCAACTGCACTTTACCGACATTTACACCATCCATTGAATTCCAAGTGGAAGCAAAAAAACCTAATACAGGGTGTACTCTTTGAGCTGTCTCCTCTACAATTTCTTCAAATACTTCTCCACCAGTCTGTTTGGCAAATTGCACAACAAATACTTCTCCAGCTTTAAATCCTCCCAGATGGGTTAATTTGCTGGTATGATTTGCTAAAGCTACTAATTTCCCGCTTGCTGAAGATAGTAATGGTACTTTTGCCCCACTCAACATCTGCAAACCTTTTCCTGCAGCATGTCCTAATCCCATAAAAATTAGCATCATACCGAAATTCACTAGATAATTTATACCGATTTCTTTAATATTAAAATTATATTCAAATCTGTGATCTAATACAGAGACAATCATCTTTCCCCCTTCTTGCCCTATAGTTGCTCCTAGTGCAGCTATTGCTGTTTTTAACAAGAATACACCAGCAACACTTGATCCCGGTTCCGGGGCTGCGATCATTGCAGTGGCCACAACTGCACCTACAACTGCTGCAGAGATAATTATCAGGTCTCTATAAGAAATTCTAATCAGATTATCCATATCTTCTGCTTCCTCCAGCAGATCTTCTATTCCAAGCGCTCCTTCTCGTGCCAAACCTTGACCTTTAATTGGTTTAAATAAGTCAATAATATTTCTCATCCCTACCAAGGCAGGATCATTGAAAACACCATATAGCAATGACATTTCTCCCCGCGCAGAATAATGACTTACCCACATCTTGAAATAATTGTATTCTGATGAATTACGTATCTCTTTTGCTAATTTTTCAGATTTTGCAGCATATTCTTTTAACAACTCTGATCTTCTAGGTCTATTACTATCTTTTATTCTTTTATAACTATTTATGGTAACTATTAATTCTTGTAATTTTGGACCTAACTCAAGCATCTCATGGCTCATGGTTTGCATAAAGGAAGATTTTTTTAAGGCAAATTCTTTAATAGATGCGATCTTATTTGCTTCAAATTCCAATACTGCTAAAGTTTTTTTAAAATACTCTATCCTTTCTATTTGATTTCTTTTTTCATTTTTATCATAGTCGGGGCTATTTATTACTTTCTTAGCATATCCCATTCTTCTTTGTATGAGCTGCTTTTGCTTATCAATTGCAGCGCTTGTTCTCATTATATTTCCTAGTAATTTTAATTCTTCATCCTTATTGGTTGCAAATTTTGTATCAAGAGTATTCAACATATCTTCATATCTAAGGATATGTTTATAGTAACTCAAGCAAACTTTATAATGCTGATTATTTTGCTGCCTTCTGTGTTTTGCCGGAACAAGTTTTCCAAGCTCTTCATCTGAATAATCGGAATATTTTCCAAAATCATAAAAATATAAATCGACCTCAGGATCTTTTAAATTATCGATCGCTTGCTGCAAATATTTATTTTCATAAGTTGCTGAAGTTTTTCTATAGTATATATATTGCGAATAATTCCTTTTACTACCACCAGCAATATAAGGATTTAGATGTTCATAAGCACCTAGAGCATATAATTCTTCGTTTTTCTTCAAGATCAGATATTCATGGAATTCCTTATTCTTGAAAACAGCTGTATATTCACTTCTACTGAAACCTAGATATTGATTTTCTTCATTTGCTTTACCATTAAATTCATCAATAATTCCTTGCCACAGTTCCTTAAGATCCCTTAACTTATCTTTGGGTATCGCTTTGATAACCTTGGCATATTTTGAATTAAGCTTGCCCTTTATGAATAGATCATTAATGAAAGCATCTTTTTGTTTAAATAGTAATTGAGCATCGGCTATCTTGATATAACCTTCAGCTTCTAATTGATACAATCTATCCTTTATTAAAAGGTTCGCCTGATAACGACGTCGATTGAATATCCTTAATTTGCTCTCAAGCTGCAATTGCTGTGTATCATGAAATAATAATTCCAGCACTTTTATCTTTCCTTCAGCTTTAAGTATTTTTTCTTTATACTCGCTTTGTCTTAAGGCAACTCTTCTGGATTCCGCATAAAGTAATTTATCCAATTTAAGTTTACATTCAATATATCTCTTCTGTTGATCCAAAGAGGGTTTTGCAAATCCCGACTGCGCCCTTCCTGTTTGAGAATAATCCTCTGCGATCGCACCCCAAGCGAAAGCATTACTACTGCTGGTAATCTGTTCGATCTCCTTTTGCAATTCATCGATCTCCTTGTTATATCCATAGTCAAGCTTAGCCTCATATTCTTTGATCTTCTGTTCATGATATTTTATTTGTTTTAAGTATTTATTCTGTAATTCCTGCTGTTCTGATATTTTATTGATGTATTTTTTTTCTTCTTGTTTTACTCGCTTCATTTCCAAAGAGTTAGCTGTTCTCTTCAAATACACTTCTGCTTCATGCTTTAAGCCTTGCACTAAAAATCCAAGCAGATCTGTTTTATATTTATTAATATCATCGGATTGAATATCTAGTTTTGAGGCCTTGAATATATTATCAAGCTGCAACATATACTCTTTAATATCCTCTAACTTTATGTTGCCCTGTTTATAGTTTTGAATATATTTATCCTGATATATTTTTAAAGTATTTGCGTTAATTTCTAAGCCTTGCTTGCGAATAAAATCTGCTAATTTGATCCTTTCTTCAGCATATTTCTTAGAACCAATTTTGTTATCGATTATTATTTCTTTTTTCTGTCCATTATGATCAATAAATCGAAGTAGATATTTCCCTGGCTTGGATATTTGTTTCTCAATATCATCAATTGTAGTTGAACCAGTTACAGATATTATAGGCGGTTGTTTTCCTTTAAGATCTGTATAGATTTTTGCTGAGTAGATTTGTTCTGATCTTATATGATCACTTTTTTTAACATCAGACATTTTTCACCCCCTTACGACACATATATACAATAGTAAGCACATGCCATTCTTACCTAAGAAATAAGGCATATTCCTACAAATATGTTTTGCATTCTTTTTATACCCATATTTCGGGTTTTTTATACGTTTTTTTGTGGAATAAAGAGAAATAGGCAGGCCGCTGGCCTGCCTATGGGCAGCTGTAGGAAATGATCAGACTGCCTTCAATTATATAGGGATCTTTTTACTAAGCATGCTTATTCAGAGCAGCTATCAGCTCTTCTACTTGGCGAACACCAACTAAACGCTCAACTTCCTGCCCGCCTTTGAAGACAATTAAGGTTGGAATACCTGTGATCTGATATTGGCCTGCAATATCCGGATTTTCATCCGTATTGAGCTTTACTATTTTAGCTTTATCAGCCACCTTTTCTGCAACTTTTTCTAAGATCGGCGGCATCATTCGGCAGGGACCGCACCAAGGTGCCCAAAAATCCACCAATACCGGCTGCTGTGCTTGCAATACTTCTGCTGCAAACGACTGACTACTTACTTCTTGTGCCAATTTTCTCACCTCCAATAAAATCTTTACCTTATTATCCCCTCCTTGCAAAGGAGGGGTCTTTATTCCTGAATTATCCCTTATCTTAGGTTAGGGGTGGTTGTATTTCAATCAACTTGAACAACCAACGGCAGATAATAGGTCTCGATCGTCTCCGCCTGTAAGCTGCGGCCCCGCTGCTCTTCGCCCAATACCTTGGGCGGTGTATTTTGCTGCTCCAGTAATAACCAAACTTTGTATTTTCCTTTTTTCGTCTTCGACGGCGGCAGAAATTCTACTCTTAATTTTTTTAATTTACTCTGCTCGACTTTCAACCAGCCTTTTTGCACCAAAGTCCAGCCCAGGGCAGATCTGCTCAGGATATCCTTAAAATTAAAGACCGGCCCGGAACTCCGCGATACAACTCTTACCCAATTCGGTTTTTCTTCACGGTTCAATAGAGAAATATATTTAACAGCACTCTCGCCTGATTGGACCTTTACAACTCGCCCGTCATGGCTGATATCTAAAGCATATAGATTGGATGTTATAAAAATGAATATTATGACTAAGGCAAGTTTTCTCATTTCGCTGTTCTGGTTATTACCCTGGCTAAAGCATCCCCGGTCCGCCTGGTCAGCCAGTGGAATACATGATCTTCCTGCTCTGCAATAGGATCGACAAGGATCGTATGTGCTTTTAATAAATTCCCGGGAATGACATCAGAAATTATAGTATCTCCGATCACTGCTACTTCCTGCGGAGACAGGCCTAAAAGCTCCTGGATCGCGTTCTCCATAGCCCAGGGAAAAGGCTTTAAGGCCGAATGCACAGCGGGGACATTGAAAACTTCTGCCAACATGGTCAGCCTTTTAGGATCACGTTCATTGCTGACCAAACACGCTTTAAGCCCCTGGTCTTTAAGCGCCTCCAGCCATTGCCTGCATTTTAGAGAAGGGCTTTTAGCCTCGGGAGATAATAAAGTATTATCGACATCAAGAATAATACCCTTGATACCTTTTTTTAATAAATAACTTAAGCTCACATCGTAGATCGATCCGAATCTTTCTTTAGGCGTGATCATCTGGGCTGCTTTTTGCATAATGCTCATAAGTTCATAGCCTCTCTATATAGAATATCGGCAGGATCACTTGCTTCTGCCATAAAATATCTTGTATATCATTATACACTTTTTGATCGGCCGAAGGAGTTGAACTCAGCCTAGTAAGCACCGGATCATCCAATCCAAAAAAATTCGCCTTGCCTTCTGAGCTAAATAGCTCTCGTACTAATTCCTTGGTCTGCCCTTCCTTGGTCTTGAATCCCATCAAGAAAATATCATAATCCTTGGCTTTTAATTCTTTTTCAAAACTATCCGCATCCGCATAATTGACCGGCATTAGGACCAGATCGATCCCAAGATTAGATAGCTCTGACCTGATCTTCTTCGCTACTCTTTCGGTCTTAACTCCGTCTGTATGCAGCAACTTTAGTACTTTGATCTTACTTAGGCCTTCATTTTCTTTTATTAATGCCTTGGCTTGCTCCGGATCATATTCATAAAAATTTTCCCGGGCTACATAGCCATCCATTCCTAAAGGAATGAAACTATCCGGAATAAAGCTGGCTCCCATTATCTTCTGGCCAAGGTATTTTCGATCAATTGCCTCGTTTATAGCTCGCCTCAAGATAAGCCCCTGTGGACCTTTAAAACTAGAACTCTTTAGATTAAAGCCCAGGAACCATAGCCCATCATAATTACCGGCAGCGAGGACACTATTTATTAACAATAAACAAAGGAAAATAACTACGATTTTTCTTATCATTGTGCGATATTTTACCATAATTTCACTCAAAACCTATCCGTTGCCTTGCCAATAAGCCTATTATTATAGTAGTATAATCGTCCATTGTATGGAAACTTATGTATGAAAAGCGTGAAAATCGTAAAAATCTGCGTGTTCAAGGAGGCGTGTCTTTATGGATTCAATGGAAGGGACAAAACTTGGTGGAGATCATTTTTCGATAGAAGAAGAATTAAGTGGTGATATAGGTGCCGCCCCTTTAGGCGAAGAGAGTTTTAAGGGTACCAAGATTGGTGAGAGTTCAGATTTCGAAAAAAGCTTAGGCCTGGAAAGCCCTATAAAAGAAGAACCTATTCCAGAATCCCCGGAACCAGATATCGAACAAGCTCAACCCTCAGCTGAACAAATACAAAAATCACCGGCAAAAACAGATCTGCCTGTATCCAAAGCCCATGTCATGGATACTATGATGCATTCAGTAAAAGATTATCAAGTCAGTGATATTGTCTCAGGAATAGTTACTCGAGTTGAAAAAGGGTTGGTCTTTGTTGATATCGCTTATAAATCCGAAGGTATCATTGAAGGCGATGAGCTTACTTCCAATCCTAATATCAAAGCATCCGATGTTGTTAAAGTTGGTCAGCAGATCAAAGTAATGATCTTGAAGCTGGAAAATAAGGATGGTAATCCTATGCTTTCCAAACGTCGGGCAGAATATGAAACCTGTTGGCTGGATCTATTCAATGCTTTTAAAAGAAAAGAAGCGCTCGATGTCTATGTGACTAATGCCGTGCGTGGCGGCCTGGTCGTTGATTATGGTGGTATTCGCGGATTCGTTCCCGCTTCTCATGTAAGCAAAGAATACCAGAACGATCTGGAAGCCTTGGTAAAACAGACCATTTCAGTAAAACCGATCGACGTCAATCGTAAACGCCGCAAAGTTGTGCTCTCCCATAAGCTCAGCGGTTCTAAGAAAGACACAGCAAAAGCCAAAGAATTATTACAATCGATCGAACCGGGTCAGGTCCGTAAAGGTACCGTGACCAATATCAAACCTTTCGGGGCCTTTGTTGATCTTGGCGGGATCGAAGGCTTGATCCATATCTCAGAAATGTCTTGGGGCAGGATCAGCAGCCCTGAAGAAATTGTTCAGACCGGGCAGACCTTAGATGTGTTCGTCCTTGGTGTTGATGATGAATCCGGGAAAATATCCTTGGGCCTGCGTCAATTACAACCCGATCCTTGGGTAAATGTTGAGGAACGCTATACGATCGGTGAAAAGGTCCGCGGCAAGATCACCCGCCTTGTGAAATTCGGTGCATTCATTGAATTGGAAAAAGGCTTGGAAGGCCTGATCCATATCACAGAATTAGCAGATACTCCGCCGATCAAACCTGAAGATGTATTGACCTCCGGTGAATTCATCGAAGCCAAGATCATCAAGATGTTCCCTGCTGAACAACGCATCGGCTTAAGCCTGCGGGAACATCCGGAGATCGTTCCTAAAAAGGACCTGGAGCAATATCAGAAAAAAGACTCTTCAGATCCCGCAGCTCCCAAGCTCGGGGATATTATGAAAGAATCTCTGGCCAAGTCCGAAGAACAGAAGCAATAGTTCTGGTAAAAAGGGGCTAAGCAATGACACTCCACTCTGTTGCTATCGTTGGCCGTCCTAATGTTGGAAAATCCGCTTTATTTAACAGGCTTTGTGGCAAGCCAGCAGCTATTGTTGATAATCGCCCTGGCGTTACCCGAGACCGTCTTTATGAAAAAGCCAGCTGGAAAGGCAAGCTTTTTCAGGTAGTTGATACCGGTGGTCTTTTTTTCAATAGACGCAACGAAAGCCTTTCTGCAGAATTTCAATTGGAGATCGAGCTGCAGGTCGATATTGCCATAAAGCATGCCTCTGTCGTACTTTTTATGGTCGACAATCGCCTGGGCATCACGCCTCTTGATCTGGAGATCGCCCATAAATTACGTAGCTTCAACAAACCTACCATCATTGTCGCCAACAAAGTAGATAATCCCGGCCAGGAGATCTCAGCCTCGGAATTTTATAATCTTTCTTTAGGAGAAGTCGTTCCCATTTCAGCTAAACACGGGATCAATATCGGGGATCTCCTCGATCAGGTAGTCGAACTCATTCCTAAAGAAGCAGCTAAAATAAAAGTTGAAGAACCAATGATCAAGGTCTCCATTTTAGGTCGGCCTAACGTCGGCAAATCATCCTTATTTAATGTGCTCATTGGCACGGATAGATCCATCATCAGCGATATAGCCGGGACAACTCACGATGCTATCGATACTGATTTCATCCACGAGGGAAAGACTTATCGTTTTATCGATACGGCCGGGATCCGCAAAAAGAAAAAGATCGATACTCGGATAGAAACCTTGAGCATCAAACAAGCTACCCGCGCTGTGAATCGCTCTGATATCTGTATCTTAATGATCGATCCTCGAGAAGGGGTCACCAAGCAGGATCAGGTAATTGCCGGGCTGATCGCCAGAGCTGAGCGATCCTGCCTTTTGGTCTTGAACAAATGTGATCTTATTGCCGAGGGGCATTTAGAAGCTTTTGAGGAATATGTTTTTAATCGCTTGAAATTCGTGGACCATGCTCCTTTGCTTTTAACCGCCGCCAAGAAAAAGAAAAACACTGAAGCAGTTTTCCCTCTGCTGCAACAATTATATAAGGAATACACCCGCAAGGTACCTACTCCGGAATTAAATAAATGGCTGCAGCTGGTCATTAAAGAAAAATCGCCACCCAGCTTCGGCGGCAAACTTTTAAAATTATCTTATGCTGCGCAGATCGGCACCTCTCCTCCAAAATTCAGTATCTTTGTGAACAATCCTAAATTACTGCAAACGAACTATAAAAGATTTCTGGAGAACAGACTGCGTGATCATTTTGGATTCATCGGCAGTCCGGTCATCTTTAATTTTCGCCGCAAGTCCAAAGGAGCAAAATAATTATGGCTCAAGCCGAAGGCAAGATCTTTAAGTTCAACGGGCCTGAAAATATCCAGCCGGATCTTTTAGAAACCTTCCCTTTTGATGGCACAGAACAAACCATTGAGATCGTGACCGAAGAATTTTCTGCGGTCTGTCCTTTTTCCGGCCTGCCGGACCTCGCCAAATTGATCATAAAATATAGCCCCAAAGGAAAATGCATCGAATTAAAATCCTTGAAATACTATATCATTTCTTTTCGCAACGTCGGCATTTACCAGGAAGCCGCCACCGATAGGATCTATCAGGACCTTAAAAAGATCTTAGGACCAAAACAACTAATGGTCCGCACGATATATAATATCCGCGGCGGTATCGGGGTAACTTCGACCGTAGGACAGGATTTTTAAGAAGAAGGTATCTTCAGTTTTTGACCGTCCATTAGATTTGTTGTTTCCAAAGCGTTATATTCCTTGATCTTTTCAGAAGTTGTATTGTATTTTTTAGCTATCGAAACGATCGTCTCTCCCTTTAACACTGTATGCACAGCAAGCTTTTTGATACTTAATTTATTTTTTTCTGCATCTGTCAGCTCACGAAATGTAGCGATCGCCTCATTAAAAGTACTGTCGTTGCGCCCTCTGTTCTGTAAGCTGGTCACGCAGCTTAAAATATAACCGGTCTTTTCTTTAACCCAATAGAACCTAGAGATATATTGTTTGTTATCATCTTTTCCCTGTTCATATTTTGCTATCCAGCCCGGGATCCCGGCCACGGTCTTGGATCCTGTCAATTTAGGGCTTATCTTGGCCTGAGTTTCGATGCTTTTAGCAAAATCCCTGGAAGACATATTTTTTTCAAGATCGACTTTTTGCAGTGCTAAAGCTTCTATATCTTGTTCTTTTCCGTAGAATAAATAGCCGGGCTGGCCAATATAGGTAGTATAGCTGGCTGGAAATTCAAAAACACAATCATAGGCTTTATTAAAATAGGCATTGCCTATAGCTTGGCCATGGTGCAAATTAGGGCCGATCACCATCCCGGCGATCGCCGTTTTATATTCATTATCTTTTTCTGCAAGCATACCTACATCGCTTTCAAATTCTCTTTGAGTGTGCCTGGCACGATCCACACGTACTGCCGGCGGCGGATGGGTAGCCATTAATTCCTGGATAAAATTAGGCTCACTATCATGCAGCTTGCGGATCATGCGCAGCATATCCGTGCTCCCTTTTGGAGAATAACCGGCGGCCACAGCATACTCTGCTCCCAAACGATCGGCTTGATATTCGGCTTCTCGCCCGTAATTCAACAAGGTAAGATAAGCCCCGGCATTGACCCAGGGCGACCACTGCTCAAAATCCTCACTATTGCCAAAAAGCTGGACACCTAAGAACACTCCCATCAAACCATATTGCTGGGACATTCTTTGCATAGAATGCCGTGCAGACACATGGCCGATCTCATGGCCTAAGACACTGGCCAGCTCATCTTCGGAATTCATGCGCTCCAGGATACCCCTGGTCACATAGACATAACCCCCGGGCACAGCAAAAGCATTTACGATCGGGGAATCAAGCACCGTGAACGTATAATCCAGATTTGAACGATGAGATACAGCCGCCACTTTCAGGCCTACACGATCAACATAGGCGATCAACTCAGGATCATCATAAACAATATATAATTTGGATATCTGCGGGTGATACTCCTTGCCCATCTCCACTTCCTGTTGTTCGGAAAAAAGCATGAATTCTGATTCTTTACTGACCGGATTGGTCGCACAGCCCGATACTAAAAGAAAGCTAATGACCAGAAGTAAGCTTATCTGTTTGATCATGGTGCAATATTTTACCTTTAAATCCTTATTAAGAAAACAATATCCCCTTCTGTAAGATATGCTAAAATCCTCACATGCTAAAGAAAAAAAACACTGCCCTGCTCATTTATGCATTGCTCGGCACTTTGATCATCCTTGGTTTAGGCAGAAATATCTTTGGCTTGAAGACCTATTCCGAACAAAAATATATCCTCCATACCCAGACCGAGGTCCTGGTCCTGGCTCGTAATAAAATAAAAGCCCAGGAAATCATTTTGAAAGTATTCGATCGCATCACTGAAATAGAAAAAATGGTCAATTTTTTCGATCCTAAAAGTGAGCTCTCTAAAATAAACCAGAAAGCCGCCTATAAAGAAGTAAAGGTCAGTGAGGAAATGTATTACCTGCTGAGTAAAGCCCTCTGGGGCTCCAAAGTGACCGACGGGGCCTTTGATATAACCGCCACACCTCTTTCCATGCTATATGGATTTGGTACGGACACAAAAAAAGTCCCCACTAAGGAACAGACCAAAAAAGCCCTGAACCTGGTCGGCTATCAGTACATAATCCTCAATGAAAAAAGAAGATCGGTCCGACTGGCAAAAAAAGGTATCAAACTCGATCTGGGCGGGCTCGCCAAAGGCTATGCTGTTGCTGAAGGAATAAAAGTACTTAAGAACCATGGGATCAGCTCGGGATTTATTAACGCCGGAGGCAATATTTATGCCCTGGGTAGGACCAAGAATTTTACTCCCTGGAAGATCGGCCTCCGTCATCCCAGAAAAAATGAAAAATTGATCGATACTATTTCTTTATCTAATATTGCTGTAGCTACTTCGGGTGATTACGAACAATTCTTTATCCAAGGGCATAAAAGATATCACCATATTATGAATCCCAAGACCGGGCGATCCGCGACCGGAATGATCAGCGCTACTGTGATCTGCCCGGATGCACTTACTGCAGATATCCTATCTACAGGGATATTCGTCATGGGCCCAGGAACAGGCAAAGAGATCCTTAAAAAGAACGCCTGCCAAGGCATCTTGATCTATGAAAAAGCAGGGGAGCTGCTGATAACTAAGATCTAAATTCATACTTCTTAAGCTTAAGCAAAACATGTATAATCCTAGTCTATAAAAATAAAAGAGGTGGCTTATGGGACAAACAAAAACTATCTTACGTAATATAGAACTACCGGGGATCACACCGATAAAAGAAGGAAAAGTACGTTCACTTTATGATCTGGGCGACAAGATACTTTTTGTTGCTTCCGATCGCATCTCAGCTTTTGATCATATCTTTGCCGAAGGGATACCTGATAAAGGCAAAGTCCTCACTTCTATCTCGGCATTCTGGTTCGTTAAGACCAAGCATATAGTCGAAAATCATTTTATTACAGCCAATATCGATGAATATCCGGAAGATCTAAAAAAGCACAAAGATAAGCTGGCCGGCCGTTCCATGTTGGTCAAAAAAGCTCAGGTTTTGCCTATTGAATGTATCGTCCGCGGCTATATTGAAGGATCCGGCTGGAAAGATTATAAAAAGACCGGCGCCATCTGCGGCGAAAAATTACCAGCAGGCCTGAAGCAAGGAGATAAGCTCCCCCAGATCATGTTCACTCCTTCCACTAAAGCGGATGAAGGCCATGATATCAATATCTCTGTAGCAGAAATGGAAAAAGAGCTGGGTAAAGAGCTCACAAAAAAAGTCATCAATGCTGCGATATCCGTCTATAAATATGCCAGCGAAACAGCTTTAAAGAACGGGGTAATCATCGCTGATACAAAATTTGAATTTGGTTTGGACAGCAATGGCAATTTGCTTTTGATCGATGAGATCCTTACTCCGGATTCCTCGCGCTTTTGGGATAATAAATTTTATGATCCAGGTCATGCTCAAATGAGCTTCGATAAACAATTTGTCCGTGAATATTTGGAAGGCATCAACTGGAATAAAGAACCGCCCATCCCGCATCTACCGGAAGATATCATCCAAAAGACCAGTGAAAAATACCGCGAAGCTTATAAGCGGGTGACTGGCAAGGACCTCAGTTAAAGACCATGATCGTTGCTGTCGGGCTATCCGGCGGTGTAGATAGCGCCGTTGCAGCTGCTTTACTCAAAGAAAAAGGTCATCAAATAGTCGGGGTCACAGCTATTGTGTGGCCGGATTCACGATGCTGCTCCGAATCTGCAATCCTCGAAGCCCAAAAGATCTGCCACCAATTGGATATCAAGCATTACCTGATCGACCTGACCCGGGAATTCAAGAAAGATGTGGTCGATGATTTCGTTAGTGAATATCTGAATGCACGCACTCCCAATCCTTGTACCAGGTGTAATTTCTTCATCCGTTTTGGTGAAATGTACAATAAGATCAAAAAGCATATTGAATTGGATTTCGGAGTAAGTGATGTTTCCATCGCTACAGGGCATTATGCCCAAGTATTACAAAAAGGCTGCGACTTTGTCTTAAAAGAAGGCAAAGATAAGCAAAAAGACCAATCCTATATGCTCTATAGACTGAACCAGTCCCAGCTGGAAAATTTATTGCTGCCACTTGGAAAATTGACAAAAGTTAAGGTCAGGAAACTGGCCAAGAAGTACAACTTATCTCCGGCAGACAGAGCAGACAGCCAGGACGCCTGTTTTGTCGACGATAATTATCAGAATTTCATTTCAAATTACACTGATCAGGTCATCACTCCCGGCAACTTCGTTGATGCCAGCGGCAAGGTCCTGGGAAAACATAAAGGCCTCCCTTTCTATACGATCGGTCAGCGTAGAGGCTTAGGAATCTCTGCCAAAGAACGGCTCTATGTAGTTAAATTGGACCCGACTAAGAACGAAATAATCCTCGGCATCGAAAAAGATCTGGAAGCTATAGAGCTATTTGCTAAGGATGTACACTGGGTGAACAGGAAGCCGGATAAGTTATCTTGCATCGAGTGTAAAATTCGCTATAATAGTGAAAAATTTAAAGCAAATGTCGAATTACTCAGTGGCCAGAGAGCCAAAGTTCTTTTTAAAAAATCTCAATCCGCTGTCACTCCTGGTCAAAATGTTGTCTTTTATCATAAAGATACTGTCTTGGGTGGCGGAGTAATTGAAAATTAAGCTATGTATATTTTATACATAAAGTTGGTAAGATAATAAAGCAAGAAAGGAGCGATCTTATGAGCAATGATAGTAGATTTTTAGATGGTTTTATTTTAGGAGGTATTGTTGGAGCTGTAGCAGCTCTCCTTTATGCTCCGCAAACCGGGGACCAGACCAGAGCCTGGATCAAAAAAGTAAAAGATGAGAATCAGGATCTGATCGACAATGCTAAGGAAAGCACAGAAAATATGATCGAAAATACCAAAGCCGCGATCGATGAAGGTATTGAAAAGCTTTCCACCACTATCCAGGAAAAGAAAAAAACTCCCGGTCGTAAAAAAGTTTAAGGAGGATTTATGCCACAACAAATAATATCTTATCTTTGGGCTGCTGTTGCCGGAGCATTGTTCGTTGTGTTGGTCATTTTGGCTATGGTTCTCTGGAATGTACGCAAGACCATGCGCGCAGTTGCCGACATCGCCGAGCGGATCAGCATTTTGACCGATATCAAGGGTTGGTTCGATTTTTTCAATCGTTTTGGCAAAAAAAAGAAGAAAGATAAAGATTGATAATTAATATTTATTTCGATTTAACAAGGCGACATTCCTCAATGTCGCCTTTTGTTTTTTGTGATATTATTTGACCCATGCCATACCCAGTTATTGGATATCCTAATCAAGATTATTCTCGTAGACAGCCTATGGATGACAAATCTACGAAAATACCTGAACAAAAACATAAAGATGATGAAATTCCTACTTCTAAGGAAATACGTAAAAAGTTCATTAATTTTTTTAAAGAACTTAGGCATACAGAAGTAAAATCAAGCCCTGTTGTCCCAACTGATGATCCTACTCTGCTCTTTACAAATGCCGGGATGAACCAGTTCAAAGATGTCTTTTTAGGAACAGGTAAACGGGATTATAAACGAGCTGTTAATACTCAAAAATGTATCAGGGTAAGCGGCAAGCATAATGATCTGGAAGAAGTAGGCAAAGATACCTATCATCACACCTTCTTTGAAATGTTGGGTAATTGGTCTTTTGGTAATTATTATAAAAAAGAAGCTATTGCCTGGGCCTGGGAATTGTTCACCAAAGTATATAAATTACCCAAAGAAATATTATACGCAACGGTCTATGAGACTGATGACGAAGCTGAAAAGCTTTGGAAAAACGAGACAGATATCGATCCTAAACACATTATGCCCTTTGGAAAAAAGGATAATTTCTGGGAAATGGGCGATACCGGTCCTTGCGGCCCATGCTCGGAGATACATATCGACCTTGGATCAGCTCATTGCGATAAGAAAAGTGATAAGAAACATAAATGCGGAGTGAATTCTGGTTGTGGGCGATACATTGAACTTTGGAACCTGGTTTTTATTCAATATAACTGTGATGCAAACGGAAAGTTGAACGATCTTCCACATAAACATGTCGATACCGGCGCCGGCTTAGAACGTATCTGTGCGGTTCTTCAAAAAAAGAAAAGTAATTACGATACAGATCTTTTTCAGGATATTATCCAAGAAACGGCCAAGATCTCCGGTGTTAAATATGGTCAAAACCAAGGAACAGATATTGCGCACAGAGTAATTGCCGACCATATTCGTGCTCTGACCTTTGCAATAACCGACGGAGCTTCACCATCGAACGAGGGACGTGGCTATGTCATGCGTAGGATCTTGAGACGTGCCGCAAGATTTGGAAGAAACTTGAACTTACATGATCCATTTTTGTATAAACTTATTCCTGCTGTTATTAATACTTTAGGTGAAACATTTCCTGAAATCATTACTAATGAAGAATATATTACAAAAATAATCAAATCTGAAGAAATTTCTTTTGGTCGTACACTAGACAAAGGAATTTCCTACTTTGAAGAAGCTGTTAAACAAATAGAATCTGGTAAAGTTCAAAATGTTAATAAAAATGAATTCCCTGGTGGCATTGCTTTTTTACTTTATGACACATACGGATTTCCTTTAGATTTGACAGAGTTGATGGCCCAAGAAAAAGGTCTTACAGTAAATAAAAAACAATTTAATAACAGAATGAGAGCTCAAAAAGAAAGATCCCGCAAAGCCGGTATGGCCGGAGCTGCCAAAGGTGCAGGCGGTGAAGTGCATCAGGAAGGCAAGACCCCTGAAGAAAAAAAGGATATGGAGAAGAACCATACCGCCACTCACCTGCTCCATGCAGCATTGCAGCAAGTTCTCGGCAAACATGCTACTCAAGCCGGATCTTTAGTTGAGCCAAAAAGACTACGCTTTGACTTTAAACATTTTCAAGGCATGACCCCTGAAGAAATTAAAAAAGCTGAAGACATTGTGAACGCTGAAATAAAAAAAGCACCTAAAGTAGAATTTATTAATACTACTTTCGATGAAGCTAAGAAAATGGGTGCCATGGCCTTATTTGGTGAAAAATACGGCGATGAAGTACGTGTAGTAAAGATCGGTGATTTTTCGATGGAGCTTTGCGGCGGCCATCACTTAAAGAATATCGGCGAGATCGGAAACTTTAAGATAACTTCTGAAGGCGCGATCGCTGCAGGGACAAGACGTATCGAAGCTGTGACCGGAAAATATGTTGATATATATTTAAAAGAACAGTCCAATAAAGCATCTGCCCAAGAAAATAAACTAATGGAAGCTTTTAACAAGAAAAAAGCTGAAGCAGAAAAGCTTGGCCTCAACGTTAGTATCCCTAAAAATGCCGAGGAGATAACTGCCTGCTCTAAAAAAATAGAAAAAGAGATCAGTAAATTCAAACAAGATAAAGCCACGGCAGAAACAGATAATCTTCTTAAAAAGAAGATCCAGCTAAATAAGATAACCGTACTCGTTGAAGAAGTATCTGGCTTTGACAGCAATATGTTAAAAACTGCTACATATACATTAAGTGATAAACTAAGATCAGGGATTGTCTTTCTGGCCGCCAATAACAATGGCAAGCTGATCTTTTCAGCTAAAGTGACTGATGATCTGGTAAAAAAAGGTTATAACGCTGGCAACTTAGTTAAAGAAGCAGCTAAGGTGACCGGTGGTGGTGGTGGTGGCCGGCCGGAAGCAGCCCAGGCGGGTGGAAAAGACGCATCTAAACTACCTGAAGCAATCGAAAAGATAAAAGAGCTGATAAAGAACCACAAATGAAAATACTAGGCATAGATTACGGCACAAAAAGAATAGGCGTTGCGATCTCCGATCCCTTAGGGATCATCGCCAATGGTTTGCCGACCATTGACGCTGAAGTGGCCCTGGATAAGATCAAGAAAATCGTTCAAGATGAACGGGTGACCAAGATAGTCCTGGGCTACCCCAAGAAAATGGATGGCACGATCGGGCCGGCCGCCGAGGCAGTAGATCGATTCAAGCTAAAGCTTCAGGAAGCCCTGGAACTGCCTATAACCTTATGGGATGAACGCCTGACCACCGCAGAAGCTACTAAACGCTTGATCGAAGCAGATGTTTCCCGCGCCAAACGTAAACAGGTCGTCGATAAGACCGCGGCCACCTTGATCCTTCAAGGATATTTAGATTGTAAGAAAATACAATGACCAAGAAAAAAACAAAAGCTAAAAAGAATATTGATCTGGATTTCTTTAAAAAGAAATTATCTAGCATTACGAATTCCCTTAAAAACTATTGGGATAAGATATTAAAGTACATTATTGCTAATCCATTATTAAAAAAGGTCCTTATCGTTCTGCTGCTTTTTATTATTACAATGAGTTTGTTCTTTTCAGCCTTTCTATATCAAGTAAAAGACAGGTTCTACACAAAGGAGGTGATCTTCAAGGTCGGCCAAAGTGAAGCAGCTACGTATATTTCCTATCATCTTAAGAACGAAGGGATCATCCCAAATATTATCGGATTCCGCTTAATGGCCAAGCTTCTTGGCGTAGAGAATAAATTCCATGTAGGTGAATACAAGCTCACCTCTTCTATGAATTTATTGACGATCTTAAATACACTTCAGGAAAAAGGATCGCTCAGCCTGACCTCCGGGACGATCGTTACTATACCTGAAGGTTACTCGATCATCGAAATAGCTGATGTTCTGGATGAAAAAGGGATCTGTAGCAAGACAACATTCCTAAAAGCAGCTTTCAACGGAAAATATTCTCCAACTGCCCAACATTATGAATTCACCACCGCTATCCCTATAAATTCTTTGGAAGGCTATCTATTCCCGGATACCTATATACTGCCCAAAAATTCCTCACCAAATATCGTCATCAATGCCATGTTAAAACGTTTTGCTAAAGCTATTAAGCCTTATCAACAGGAGATCGCTAAGAACAATTTGAGCCTGCATCAATTGATTACTCTGGCCTCGATAATTGAAAAAGAAGCCGTAGTTCCTGAAGAACGTGAAGTTATCGGCGGTATTTTCCGTAAACGCCTGCAATATAGAATGTACTTAGGCTCCTGCCCGACAGTAAAATATGCCATGGGCAGACCGCGTTTGCCTTACCTGCTTTACAAACATTTGAATATAAAACATCCATATAATACTTACCGAACCCTTGGGCTTCCACCCGGACCTATCGCCAGCCCCGGCCTACCCTCGATCATGGCCTCCTTGCGACCACTTAAAACAGAATACCTATACTTTGTCTCTAAAGGTGATGGCACACATATCTTTACTACATCACTACAGGAACATTTGAACAAACAAAAAGAAGTTCAGGAACAGACCGGCGGTAAGATCTTTTAATATTTCAAAGCTGTTAAGTAATATTTTAAATATTTTATCTTCACGAAGATAAGTGAAATTTTCAAATATTTTTTCCGATATCAATCCGTTATGAACAAAAAGATCATTTCAGAGCAATTTGCCAGACGTTTAAATATCTCCAATGAAGAGCTTATCTCACTGCATCAAAAGGGTATCCTTTGGCATTTTACAAATCCAAAAGGGAATATTAATCAAAATTGTCTGTTGAGGTTCAAAAAAGATACGACTAAATCTGTTGTTGAACAAATGGTGGGGGCAAGCATGCTTGGCCCTGAGCCTGCCAAGGATATGTATACTTATTACTATCCAGTAAATGGTCTTGAAAATATTGCTACCAGGTTATATTACCTCTTGATCCAGCAGATCGAACAAAATTCATCGGTCAAACAAGAACGTTATGATGCTTATGGATATAAATTGAACATTACAGAAGATGAATATACTTTCTTTGATGATCATAAAAAGAAATATATTCTTTTTCAGCGACCTGAGCAAGAACTTGAATACAATATCGAGGTCAGCAGCTTTTTAAGACAAAAAAATACCTTAAATGTGCTGGATATCGGCATTGGCAGATCTAAGCGTATAGTTTTTCTCGATCAAAGATTGCACGCACTTGGCCCTCATCATATAAACACTTACGGTATGAATCTGACCAGATTAAACGAAACAAATGCACCCTGTTTTGTTGGCCGCTTTGAAACATATGATTTCCAGAAACTCAGCTTTGATCTATTGTATTCTGTCTGGGGAGCAGCATTTTATACACAGCAGCCTAAATTATTCCTGGAAAAACTGGTCTCTATCATGAATGAAGGAGCTATCGCCTGGCTGCATATCGATAATAGACTTTTTCGTACTTGGCACTCTATGTTGAACAAGGTTCGGGACCTTAAAGTTAAATATTTATATCCGCTGGAGTATGTTGATCCAAATGGACCTGAGATCATTGTGATAGCTAAGAAACATTTTAAGCACTACTGGTTATTCTTGAACAAATACGTCCTGCCCTTTCATTTCTAGGATCTATTCCCACTCGATAGTAGCAGGTGGTTTAGAAGAAATGTCGTAAGTGACTCGATTGATCTCCGGGACTTCATTGATGATCCTTGTAGAGATCTTATCCAATACTTCATATGGTAGACGAGAAAAGTGCGCCGTCATTGCATCTTCAGAAGATACACAGCGTACAGCACAGGCATAAGAATAAGTACGCTTATCACCCATAACACCAACTGTCCTAACCCCCGGCAGAAGGACAACCAAGGCCTGCCAAACATCGTTATAAAGACCAGCAGCCCTTATTTCCTGCTTCATTATGGCATCAGCTTCCTGCAATGCTTTAATCCTGTCCGGTGTAACTTCACCTATGATCCTTATAGCCAAACCCGGCCCAGGGAAAGGATGGCGATTGATAAGCTCTTCATTTAAACCAAGCTCACGGCCCAGCTTTCTAACTTCATCTTTGAACAGCCAACGTAAGGGCTCGATCAATTTAAATTTCATGTCTTTGGGTAGACCACCGACATTATGATGGGTCTTGATCATTGTCGCCGTCTTGGCTTGAGTGCCACCATGCACAGCGGATTCAATAACATCAGGATATAAGGTGCCTTGGGCTAAGAATTGAAAATCACCTATTTTTTTAGCTTCTGTTTCGAAGGTGCGGATGAATTCATTGCCTATCCTTTTTCTTTTTTCTTCCGGATCACTGATACCTTTTACTTTTTCAAAGAACTTTTTTGAGGCATCTACATGTACTAATTTTATCTTCATATGCTTGCCGATCATTTCAACAATGCTCTTGGCTTCGTTCTTACGCATAAAACCCTGATCAATGAACATACAGATCAATTGATCCCCGATAGCTTTATGGATCAAAGCTGCCACAGTAGTACTATCCACGCCTCCTGATAATCCGAGTAATACTTTTCCTTTGCCTACTTTTTCTCTGATATCCTTTACTTCCTGCTCTATATAATTAGCCATTGTCCATACTGGCTTGGCCTTACATATCTTATTTATAAAATTGATAAGGATCTCTGTTCCCTTTTCCGTGTGCACAACTTCGGGATGGAACTGTACACCATAGATCCTGCTTGCCTTATCTTCTATAGCGGCATTTTCCAGGTTATTAGTGGAAGCTATTTTCTTAAAACCTTTGGGTAATTTGACGCAGGAATCTCCGTGTGACATCCAGGCCGCGAATTTTTCAGGAACACCAGCAAAAAGATCGGATCTGTTATCAACACTTAATTCAGCCTTGCCGTATTCTCTTTTCTCTCTATGCTCTTCGACCTTGCCGCCCAAATCATCGACCATTAACTGCATGCCATAGCAGATACCCAAGATCGGCACTCCTAGTTCTAATAATCCTTTTGTATAACGGGGGGCTTCTTTATCATAAACAGAAGCTGGGCCGCCGGAAATAATAATCCCTTCCGGCTTTTTTGCTTTGATCTTCTCTATACTTAGATCGTGCGAACAAAGCTCAGAATATACTTTGCACTCACGTATACGTCGAGCTATCAATTGTGAATATTGAGAACCAAAATCTAGGACTATGATCATTGTTACTCGTTGCCTACTTCGGTCGTATAGTTCGGGGCTTCTCTAGTAATATGAATATCATGCGGATGAGATTCCACCATTCCAGCGTTGGTTATTCTTATGAAATTTGCTTCCATAAGCTCTTGGATAGATTCCGCACCGCAATATCCCATCCCGGAACGCAAACCTCCCAGTAATTGGTAGACCACGTCACTTACAGAGCCTCTAAATGGGATACGCCCCTCAACACCTTCCGGTACTAATTTTTTACTATCGTTTTGAAAATACCTATCTTTACTGCCTGCATCCATTGCCCCTATCGAACCCATACCCCTATAGGACTTGAAACGACGCCCATGATAAATAAGCACATCCCCAGGAGATTCATCACATCCAGCAAACAAAGAACCCAACATGATCACTGAAGCTCCAGCTGCAATTGCTTTAGTGATATCCCCTGAATATTTTACTCCGCCATCAGCTATTACAGGAATATTTTCCTGCCGGGCAGCTTCTGCACAATCACAAATAGCCGTGATCTGGGGGACACCTACTCCAGTAACGATCCTGGTCGTACAGATAGAACCCGGACCAATACCAACTTTTATTGCATCTGCTCCGGCCTTGATCAGATCTTTGGTAGCATCAGCTGTAGCCACATTCCCGGCAATGACCTGCAAGCTAGGAAATTCTTTTTTCAAGTTCTTTACGCTTTTTAGAACACTCTCCGTATGACCGTGGGCAGTATCCACTACGATCACATCCACTTTAGCTTTTACTAAAGCTTTGGCCCGTTCCATCATATCCGATGTTATCCCTAGGCCAGCCCCCACCAACAACCTACCGCTTTTATCTTTAGAAGATTTGGGAAATTGCAAATTCTTTTTGATATCTTTTATGGTGACCAGACCTTTTAAATTACCGGCCTTATCAACAATAGGCAGTTTTTCATACTTGGTCTTTCTTAAGATCTCTTGTGCTTCCTCAAGCGATGTACCTTCGGGTGCAGTGACCAGATCAGTTTTGGTCATAATCTTATCTATCGGTTGAGCATAATTGGATTCAAAACGGACATCACGATTCGTTATCAAGCCTACCAGCTTCCCTTTGACCGTGATCGGCACTCCGGAAATATGATATTTCTCCATTAGATCCACGGCTTCCTGCACTGTATTATCCGGGGATAAAAAGAAAGGATCAGTAATTACTCCGTTCTCCGATCGCTTTACTTTCTCCACTTCGCTAGCTTGCTCCCCAATAGACATGTTCTTATGGATGATCCCTATGCCCCCCTCCCGGGCAATAGCAATGGCCATCCTCGATTCGGTTACCGTATCCATTCCAGCGCTCATTAGAGGGATACTAAGGGCTATTTTATTGGTCAGCCTTGTCGTAAGCTCAACATCCTTTGGCAACACTTTTGATTTCGCCGGTGTTAGCAACACATCATCAAAAGTTAATCCTTCTTTTGCAAACTTATCTGCCATTAAAATCACTCCTTAATAAATCAAAACCCCAGCCGCATTCGGGCTGGGGTTCATATATTATGAATACCTATATTGTATTTTTAATTTATAGCGTTTTTGCGTGACCACCTTGTACTCCAAAAAGATTGACGCAAATTCTACCAAAGGGGCCTTGCTGTGTCAATTACCACCAGCCCCCTCCGGTCTCTTCTTTTTTCTCTGTTCCCTCTGCTTTTACCTTCTCTTTTTCTTTGGCTTCTCTGGCTCTTTTTATGCGTTCTTGCCAAGAAAGCTCTCCATCCGGAGGCTGAGCATTTTCTGTGCTTTCCTCGCCAATAGATAAGAATTCTGTGTTAATTATGCTGGGATCTGTATATTCCGTTTCATTTAAGGATACCGCTTCTTCAGCTGAAGGAGGATAAAAACGCTTATCTACTATTTTTTCTTCCTGGGACATCCGCCCATAATGCTTCTTATTGACCAGTAGATCTACCGCCTTACCATTACCTACTTTGATACGTACAGATTGTTTACCTTGAAATTGCTTCACAACTCCTTTATCTACAGGCCCTCTAAAATTAACGATCCCGTCTATATAGGCCCGCATCCAGGTCTTACTTAGCGGCCTGGCTATGACGATCACACCTTCAAATCCTTTGTTTTGTTGAACTAACTGCTCCGGAGTCTGCTGGGTGATCTTTAGATCTCTATTAAACCTTCTAGTAGTTTGGGGATTGCGATTCATACCTTTCAGGAATAAAGATGTAAAATGCATGAAAATAAATAATATTATCACTATGGCGATCCCATAATAGAAATAATGACGGTACCGCTTGGTAATAAAGGTTAAAAATGTTTGGTGTGATGACGAATTCTTGATCGGGGTAGATTGTAATGCTCCAGGAACCAAAGGCTTGCTGGTCATCTCTGCTCCACTGGCCTTGTATATCTGCTCAGGTGTGCGGGGCATATTTTTATTTTCAGCATTTTTTTCCGGGAATCTTTCGTCAAAACGCTTACAAATCGCCTTTACATCCAGCCCCACGCGATCAGAATATATCTTCAAAAATCCGCGGGCCACTATCTTGTTGGGAAGTACTTCAAAATCATCTTCTTCTAAGGCCTGTATATAGCGCTTACGCAATTTGGTTATTTCGGATACTTTTTCCAAGCTCAAGCCTTGCTGCTCTCGGGTAGCTTTAAGGAGCGCGCCTATGCTCTCTGTCGATATTTTTTCCGGCTGCTCCTGGCCTTGATCTTGCATATTTTCTTCTTCTTGACCTTCTACAGACACTTATATATCTCCTCTTAAAATAAAATAATTATTTCTTAAAAAGCTCACTAATTCTACACCTTTTATAATTTCTTGAAAATCTAAAGTATCTCTGCCCAAGTTTAAGCCTGTTCCTCAGTAGCAACTTTAATTTTTTCTTCGACATTCTGCTCGGATTCTTTTTTTAAAGGTAATTGAAATTTCATTCCTGGCTCGGGGGGCAGATCTCTGATATCGTTCAGCCCAAAATGTTTTAAAAAGTAATCCGTTGTACCATAGACCAACGGCTTGCCAGGCAATTCACTTTTACCAAGCTCTTTTACTAATCTTTTTTCCACCAAAGCTTTAACTACTGCATCTGAATTAACTCCACGAATATTCTCAATTTCACGTCTGGAGATCGGCTGGCGATAGGCAATGATAGCTAAGGTTTCCATTGCAGCTGCAGAAAGAGCTACTTCCAAGGGGCTTTTCGCATAACTTTCTACTACTTTATTATATTCTGGCCGAGTGGCCATTTGATACCCACCGGCTAATTGAATGATCTGCAGGGCTCTTTGCTTATATTCCTCCTGCAAACTATTTATCTCCAGATCAATATCTTTTTTATCCTCCTCAAGAAGACCTTGCATATCATCTAAGGATAGCGGAGTTTTTGCCATGAACAATATAGTTTCCAATTTATTTTTCAATTCACTCATGATTTACCTCAATTTGCCGGTTGATTTGCCTTGGCTTGCTCGGCCTTTTCAAGATTTAGAGCCTCATCTACCAGGGCAAGGTCCTTAGGTAGAACATCATAGCCGATTATTTCTATCTTTCCATAAACTTCACTTTGAATCAACCGTATAAATTTCTGGCGGACCATTTCCAGAATTGCTAAAAAAGTAGTGATCACTTCCAATTTATCGAATTTGCCCTGAAAAAGCTCGTAAAAAACAAACCTAAAATTACCCTTCTTTAAACGCTCTGCAATTTCCTGCATTTTCTCACGAACTGTATATTTATCATCAAAGATCTCCCCTGTTTTCGATTGCTGGATGGTCTCGGCCCTACCCCATACCTTGGCAAAAGCATGCAAAAGATCCGGGAGCTCGACTTCTTTGAGCAATATCTCTCGATCCTCATTAGCCACAGTAATGATCTGTTCATTGATCTTTTCCCGGCTATATACTTTTCCAAATTCTTTTTCCTTATCTACTAGGTCCTTAGCCAGGTTCTTGAACATCTTATATTTGACCAAACGTTCTAACAGCGAAACACGCTCCGCTTCCAGCTCTTTTAAGAGCTCTTCGTCGGAAACCTCATCGGCCGGCAGCAACATCCTTGATTTCATTTCCACCAAAGCGGCCGCCATGATCAGGAATTCTCCGGCTATCTCCAGATCTAATTTTTTTATCTTGGATAAATACTCTAGATAAGCACTGGTAATCTTGGCTATCGAGACCTCATAAATCTCCACTTTTTGTTCTTCGATCAAATGTAATAATAGATCGAAGGGCCCCTGAAAATTCTCAAGATCAACCTTGAAATTGTCTTTTTCATGCGGATCTTCAATTAATATTTTTTCTTGTTGATTATTTTCTTGTTCAGTCATGTAGGATCCTAGATCAACTTTATCGCTTTTTTTGTTTCTTGCAAAGTCTTATTGGCTATTATCTTAGCCTTTTCTGATCCTTCGGCAAATACTTTTTCAACTGCTTTAAAATCTTTCAATAGTTCTTTGCGTTTATCCTGGATCGGCCTAAGCTTTTCTGATAGCAATCCGGCTAGCTCCTTCTTACAATCCACACAACCTATCTTGGCAGAGCTGCAGTCTTTTTCTATCTGCTTAACACGCTCCGGCTTATTGAATATCTCATGATAAGCATGTACCGGGCATTTATCGGGATGCCCTTTATCGGTCTTTTTTATCCTGGCCGGATCAGTGAACATAGACATGATCTTTTTATCAATGATCTTTGGCTCATCGGAGATATTGATCGTATTGTTGTAGCTTTTGCTCATTTTTCGACCGTCCGTACCCGGCAGTATCGGGAAATTCGTCAGCTTATCTTTAGGTTCAGGAAAAACATTGCCAAAATAATTATTAAAACGCCTGACGATCTCACGTGTCAACTCCAAATGCGGCAACTGATCCCTGCCCACAGGCACAACATCGGCTTTATAGATCAAAATATCCGCAGCTTGGAGAACAGGATATCCTAAAAAGCCGTATGTATTTAGATCATGTCCCTTCATTTCCTGTTTTATTTTTTTATAAGTAGGCACTCTTTCCAGCCAGGAAATCGGAGTGATCATGGATAAGATCAGATGCAGCTCGGCATGTTCGGGCACATCGGATTGGACGAATAAAGTACATTTCTTGGGATCCAGACCAATAGCCAAGAGATCGATCATTAGATCTTTTTTATCTTCGGCAATATTACTGGTATCTTCGTAAGCTGTGGTCAGCGCGTGCAGATCTGCTATAAAATAGAAAGCATCGTATGCATCCTGCAATTTTACCCAATTAGACAAAGCACCTAAATAATTACCTAAATGTACTTTTCCGGAAGGTTTTATACCACTTAAGATGCGGCCTTTTTTATCGGTCATGATTTATGGATTATATGAAATATAATATACAAAGTCTATCGCCTTTAGAATAATTATTTTGCTCGATCTTGCTGGGCAATATAATGATTGATCAGACTATTAGTTGAAGAATCATGCCCTAAGTTGACCTTTGCTCCGCTTGCCAACTTGTCCAACTCAGTCAAGATGACCTTGGCCAAGACCTTGCCCAGCTCCACACCCCATTGGTCAAAGCTATTTATTCTCCAGATCACTCCTTGGACAAATATCTTATGCTCATACAAGGCGATCAATCTACCCAAAGAACGCGGGGTAAGCTTATCCAATAAAATTGTATTAGTAGGCCGATTTCCTTTAAAAACTTTATGGGGAAGCAAAGCTTTTATTTCTTTTTCGGATAATCCCTTTTCTTTCAGTTCTTTTTTAACCTCTGCTGCAGTCTTCCCTCTCATTAAAGCTTCTGTTTGCGCAAAAATATTAGCCATCAATTTTTGATGATGATCCCCAAGATCGTTCAGCGTCTGACAAAACCCGATAAAATCCGCAGGGATCAGCTTTGTCCCCTGGTGAATTAATTGAAAAAAAGCATGCTGACCATTGGTTCCCGGCTCGCCCCAGATGATCGGCCCGGTTTGATGCTTTACTTCTTTCCCGGATTTATCTACATACTTGCCATTGCTCTCCATATTCCCCTGCTGAAAATAAGCAGCAAATCTGTGTAAATATTGATCATACGGCAGGATAGCCTCGGTCTCTGCACCAAAAAAATCGTTATACCAGATCCCGATCAAGGCCATGATCACCGGAATATTTTTTTCTAAAGGAGTGTTACGAAAATGCAAATCCAGCTCATGAGCCCCGGCTAGCATTTCACTAAAATTATCAAAGCCTATTCGGCAGGCAATAGATAGCCCGATTGCTGACCAACTAGAATAACGGCCACCTACCCAATCCCAGAATTCGAACATATTCTTAGGATCGATCCCAAAACTCTCTACTTCCTTCTTGTTCGTAGACAAAGCCACAAAATGTTTTTTAACCGCTTCTTTATCTTTAAGCTTCTCCAAAAGCCACGTTTTGGCCGTATTAGCATTGGTCATAGTTTCTTGAGTTGTAAAGGTCTTGGATGCAATTAAAAACAAAGTTTCTTCGGGATCAAGTTGCTTGATGACCTTTTCGGCTATATCTGTACCATCCACATTAGAAACAAAATAGACATTGGGTCCGCCTGCTCCGTAATGCTTTAAAGCTTCGGTTATCATTACCGGACCAAGATCTGATCCGCCGATCCCGATATTAACTATATTTTTAATTTCTTTACCGGTAAATCCTTGCCACTCACCACTGCGCACAGCATTTGAGAATATTTTCATTTTCTCCAAAACTCTATTCACTTCCGGCATAACATCTTTACCTTCAACCAAAACAGGTTGATTTGAACAATTACGTAAAAAAACATGCCCCACCGCTCTATCCTCTGTCCAATTGATCTTTTTGCCAGTGTACATAGCTTCCGCGGCCGCTTTGACACCGGCTGCTTTAGCCAAAGCCAACAGCAGCTTCAAGGTCTTTTGGGTGATCCTATTCTTTGAAAAATCGAAAAGAACAAATGGAACTCGGTAAAACGCTCTGGATCTTTATTGAAAAGATCCTTCAGTTGTACATTCTTTATCTCTTTATAATGAGCTTTTAAAGCTATCCATTCTTTACTACCGGTTAGTGTTGGCATATTTGTCTTTCACCCTTTTATTTTCTAATAATCCTA
>JBHPMC010000019.1:0-29773 GCA_042562495.1 Candidatus Margulisiibacteriota bacterium | reverse complement strand
GTTACGTATAGGTAATATTTCTTTTCAGCCTTCAGAATTAGTTAAATTGGCGACGATATTCTTTGTGGCCCAGGCAATAACGGTTAAGCGCGAGAAGATGAAGGATGTAGTCCTGGGTATATTTCCTATATTACTTGTGGTCGGAGCAGTGACTTTATTTGTTCTAAAGCAGCCAGATCTTGGTACAAGCTTGGTAATAATCGGGGCAACATTGCTTATGGTTTTTTTAGGGGGAGCTCCTTTTTGGAGCATTTTTATTATTTCTATCTTAGGTTTGCGGATCCTGGCTTGGTTGGCCTCACGTACTCCATATCAAAGGGCGCGCTTGATAGCTTTTGTTAATCCCTGGAAGGATTCTCAAGGCGTAGGCTTTCACATTATCCAATCGCTAATGGCTGTAGGTTCTGGGGGATTATTTGGCCTGGGCTTGGGACATAGTAAACAAAAATTCGCCTATCTGCCGCAACAATTCACGGATTTTATTTTTGCGATACTTTGTGAAGAAGGCGGTTTTATTCTTTCCTCTATGGTGATATTTATTTTTATCTTTTTTATTGTCAGAGGATTTAGAGTGGCTCTCAAGGCCCCGGATCGTTTTGGGCAGATCTTAGCTGCGGGATTGGTCACTTATCTAGGGCTACAGATAATTTTGAATATTTCTGTTGTTTTAGGTTTATTGCCAACTACGGGCTTACCTCTGCCTTTTATCAGCCATGGTGGTACTTCTATGGCGGTTAATCTATTTGCTGTGGGAGTAATGGCAAATATTTCTATGCATCATTTAGATAATTAGTTCTTATTTAGCGCGGGGATGACTGCTATTGAAAACTTTTTTAATTCTTTCTTTTGTCACGTGTGTGTATATTTGAGTTGTCGAAAGGCTTTCGTGCCCTAATAATTCCTGCACAGAACGCAGATCTGCTCCTCCATCCAGCAGATGGGTAGCAAAACTATGGCGTAAAACGTGTGGAGTAACTTGTTTGGCAATACCTGCTTTCAAGGTCGTTTGAATTAACATCCGTTGCACACTGCGTTGGCTTAAACGAGTGCCCCCTTTATTAATGAATAGAGCTTTGGTTTTATAAGTTTTATTTAGAAGTGCAGAGCGGCCGTGCCGAAGGTATTCCTGCAAGGCAGAATTGGCATAGCTTCCCAAAAGCACGATCCTTTCTTTTTTGCCTTTGCCGAAGACCAAGATCTCGCTGCGGGCAGTATCAATGTCGTTAATATTTAATTGTACCGCTTCGGAGACCCGCATTCCTGTTGCGTAAAGTAATTCCAGAAGCGAACGATCTCTCAAGCCCAATGGTTTATTTATATCGGGAGCAGACAAGAGATTTTTAATTTCGGGGATCGTTAAGAAGATCGGCAGCTTTTTATCAAGCTTGGGAGTGGAGATCTTATCCCAAGGATTTTCATTTGCCTTTTTTTGACGCATAAGGTATTTCCAGAAAGTACGGCAAGCGGCGATCTTCCTGGCTATGGTCCTCCGGGAAGATCTTTTGTGATCAAGGAACAATAAATATTGCAGACATTGCTGATAATTCAATTTGGTCCAATTATTGATCCTATATTTTTCAGCGAAATCAGAAAAATCATGCAAATCCTGAGCATAGGCACTGAGCGTATGGGCAGAGTAATTCTTTTCTATTTTTAGAAAATCAAGGAATTTATCGGTTAAGCTAGCAGGCATGAAGTTTATGTTGTGAATTTCGGCAAAGCTTCTCCCAGATTATACTTTTGACGAAGCTCGGGAGTAAGATCAATTTCTTTTTCTCCTTCCCAAATCCATTTTCTTTCATTCTTATCGCGAATATCCAAATAGATCTGTTTTTTAGCTAGATCCAAACCTAATCCACGAACTTGAGAGATACGTTCAGCAAATTGGAATACTTCTTCAGGCGGAGTTTGGAGGACCATGATCATGGCTGCTTTGCCTAAGACATGATAGCTTTTTTTGATGCCTCCTAAACGGGAGTTCTCTTCCTCACATAAATGGCCGGTGAGGATCTCAACTCTTTTGCGAAAATGACTACGAATCATCTCCAAAATGCCAACTAAGGTCAAGCTGATCTTAAATTCATGTCTGCAATTTTTACAATGACAAACAAAGTCGCGTTTACTGAAATGATCGCTAATATCTCCCATTAATTTTCTCCTTTAAGTTATTGTAGCATAAAAAATATTACTGGCTAGAAAAGTTCTCAATACTACTTAAGCTAGGGGGAGTTTTTCCCTTACTTCTTTGATCTTGCTAAGATCGAGCTCACAGCTTAGGATTTCTTCCCCGCTGGAGCCTTCTGCTAAAAGATCACCCCAGGGATCAAAGACCAGGGATCTACCAGAATATTCTAAGCCATTGCTTTTCCCGACACGATTAACCCCCACCACAAAGATCTGATTTTCAATTGCCCTTGCCCGCAATAGATTTTCCCAGTGTTCTTTTCGTTCCCAAGGCCATTGGGCTGAGACAAACAAGACATCCATCCCGTTTGTAGCAAGTTCTTGAATAAGATTGGGGAATCTTATATCAAAACAAATGGCGGCACCCCATTTGCCCAAAGGAGTAGAAAGGATTAATTTTTTATTCCCAGCAGTGTAGGTAGTATGTTCGCCGGTAAGCTTAAATAAATTGATCTTTTGATATTTATCAAGGACCTTGCCCTCAGGGGATATTATGAACATGGTGTTATATAATTTATTTTCAATTAACTCAGGTAGGGTCCCTAAAATATAGGCACTATTATTTTTAGCAAATACAAAAAGTTTATTTAATATTTGAGGTGTAGTATTTGCCAGGAGGGGGTCTTTGGTCTTTAAAAGATCCGTGCTCCACATTTCCGGGAGAACGATAACCTGAGGTTTTGCGGCCAAGCTTTTTTTCATTAAAGCAAGAGCAGTGCGTAAATTATGTTCCACTGCCCCGGGAACTATGTTCATTTGGATCATAGCAATATTGAATTTATCAGGCATGAGTTACGGCTTCAGTTGTTTTAGATTTTTTATGAAAATCCAGGGCATTCTTTACTGCTTGCATGTCTTGCCAGGTCAGCCATTTGGGTTTGCCTTTTTCGTTGGATTGATAACGCAATAGATAAGAAGGATGAAAGATTATGGTCGTATCTCTATTAGCATATTTAGTCCAAGTACCTCGCGCTTTAGAAATTGCATTTTCTGTACCCAGGAGGGTCTTCATAGCAACTGCTCCGACCATAACCAGGATCTTAGGATTGACCAACTCGATCTGTTCTTTCAGCCATACTTTACAGGCCTCAACTTCGTCAGATTCAGGATTACGGTTCTTTGGGGGCCGACACTTGACTATATTACCGATATAAACACCATGAGGGCGATTGATGCCAACAGAAGATAGAATTTTTGTGAGCAGTTGACCACTACGTCCAACAAAGGGGATCCCTTGGCGATCTTCTTCTTCTCCAGGGCCTTCTCCGATCAGCATTAGATCACAAGGGACAGGCCCTTGGCCAATTACTACTTGGGTTCTAGTCTTAGCAAGCTTGCACTTTTTGCATTTAAGACAATCTTTTTCGAATTCTTTAAAACTACGCATGTTTTTTTGAATGCCTAGAAAGAACTTTTACGAGGATTTCCCGGAAGAAATATATTTGATGAGCTTGATCTCGGTACCTTCACCTTTTTTAGAATTGATCTTTACATCATCCATCAAGGTTTTCATGAAAGTGAGCCCCAGCCCAAGGTGAGTGTGTTCATCATCTTTAGTAGGTTTTGGAGGATGATTCACATCAAAGCCAGAACCCTTATCTTTGACTATTATCTCAATATGATCCGCCCGGGGCTTACAGACAATATCAACGGTTTTGCCAGACCTATCTTTGCCATAGGCATACTGTACAGCGTTGGAACAAGCTTCAGTTACTGCTACCTTAATATCTTCCACTTGCTCTACTGTGAAATCTAATCTGGAAGCCACACCGCTTACGGCTAAACGAGCAACACCGACATACTCGGATGAAGCGGGGATAATTAGCTCTATTTGCTTGTTATCTTTGGCTGTTGAAGGAGAGCTTTTCTTTTTAGTTCTTTTTTTTACGCTTGTCATGAGGTTGCCTTTGCCGGATTCTTTCGCAAGTTGCTTAGAGCCGTACCTTCATTATCAAATAGCGATAAGTTCTTATACATTAGGCCGGAGACCATGAAGATCTTGCGAACCTGTGGTTTAGTACAGACAATATTTAGTTGCCCTTTATGGGTCAATATCTTGCTGGCACTGTTAGCTAATACTCCAAGGCCAGTACTATCAATGTAGCGCACATCTTCAAGATTGATAACGATGTTATAGTTGCCATCATGGATTATCTTTTCCATAGCTTCATTGAGCTGAGGATATGTATAAACATCTATTTCTCCATTTAAAATAATTACCGGGATACCTTTATCTTTCTTGATATTTATCTTAAGGTCTAAAACCATTAATATCCTCCTTTAAGGTGATATTACTAGGAATTATATCATCTTACAAATATTTGAAGTTTGGCGCTTATTATATCGTATTTATTCTCCTGCAGGCAAGGAAACTACATTTATTAACAAGAGAGGTACACTTTTTGTAGGACACTGTTTTTTGTTGTTACAAAGGCAAAAAAAAGAGTTTTGACTTAGTCACTGTTTTCTTTATATGCAGTTTTTTCCTTATATATAAGATAAAAAATGAGATGAGCTGCCTCTAGAAAGCCTTTGCTTTAAGGCGAAGAGCTTTATTTTGAAAATAATCCTTCTATAATAGTAGAGTAAGGAAGTGATTGGAATGCTTCCTAAGATCATACCTCTCAACACTAAACATAATTTAGTCCAAAGATTGCCAACTACAACCTCAAATGAAAATAAGTACAAAAATCTGATTAAGAAGCACCAGGCATTCGTACATTATATCGCCCGTAAATTTATGCATAGAGGAGAGCCCTATGAAGATCTAGTCCAAGTAGGCTCTATAGGCTTGATAAAGGCTGCTCAGCGTTTTCAAGCGGCTAAGAATTTTAAATTCATTACATATGCAGCCACTATTATTATTGGGGAGATCAAGCATTATTTGCGTGATTCTGGCCATGCGATCAAGATACCCCGCAGGATCCAAGATATTAGTATACAGGTCAATAAATATATAAATAATATGATTGAAAAAGGGGAGCCTTCTCCTACCGTTAAGGGGATCGCCCAAGCCTTAAAAATATCCGAGGAAAAGGTCTTGGAATCTCTCGAGCTAAAAAATGCTTATTATCCAATTTCTTTAGATAGCTTTGTAAGTGAAGGGCAGGATAGCGGGAATGCCAGCAATAAACGCTTGATAAATTGTATTTCAATTGAACAAGATGTTTTTCGGAAAGTAGTGGAAATGGAGGATGTTAAGCAAGCAATTAATATGTTAACAAGTAGACAGCAAAAAGTTATACAGTTAAGATTTTTTGACAACAAACAACAAGCCGAGATTGCTAAAGAACTAGGTATTTCACAAGTGCATGTTTCCAGGGTATTAACTGCCGGATTACATAAGATTAAAGACATTCTGAAGCAGGGGGCTTTGGTAGGCAAAAAATATCTAATAAAAAAAGATCCCAGACACAAAATCACTCCTTTGAGGAATAAAACATACAAAGCAACGGGAACCTAGAGAAATATTCACAGCTTTTTATATAGCAGTTTTTTCTTATACTTAAGCAAAAAAAGTAGCCTAGGGAGAGAGAGAAATCCCTAGATTTCACGATTGCCCCCTTTTCTTTTTAATAACAGTAATTAAAATATGTATAAAAGGGGGAGATAGGAAGTGGGTTAATGCCGGGGAAAATAATAACAGTTAAAAAAGAAATACAGGCAAAGAAAGGAGAAGGTCACCAAAAGAAAGAAATAAATAACCTTAAAGATATAGAGCTCGAAGATAATCTAAAGTATTTATATCAAAGCCTTAAAAATAAATCTTCCAAGAAAAATGCAGAATCAATAATAAATATGTTGGCCAGCAATATATTTAATCTGGTCAAAAAGAATATGGAATCCAATACTTTTTTTATCTTACCTAGCGCAGAGGATCTTTTCTTTTTATTGGGTAAAAATAGGTCCAAAGAAATACGTAAAAAGATAACGGAATTAAGGAGCCAAATATTTGAATACATAAGTTTTCAAAATGTACTTTTTCAAGAGGATTCCAGACAAGCTTCATTTTATTTTATTAAAAACCAAAGCTAGGCTAAATAGCCGCGGTATCTTTTTGTCGGTAGTTATCAGCTTTTTGTTGCTTTTCCTCTTTTTTTTATGATAATATTAACCCATAGTAATGGATCTAAGGGGGGCAAAAATCCATGATTAAAAATATTTCCATTTTTATATTTGTTACATTTATATTCACAGGGGTGTGTTGCGTCAATAATCCTGTGCTGGCGCAGGAAGAGGATGATTATTTCTTAATGGAGGATTTTGAAGAGCCGATCCCGGAATTTGTCAAAGAGACTTCGGGAACAAAAACTTCCGGGGAAAAAGCCGAAGAGGAGAAGAGGCTCTCAGGAGGGTATAGCGTAAAGAACAGGACCTATCTATCATTAGCATACGGGCAAACAGCCTTTGCCGGCGGCAGTGCTTTGGATAGTGTATTAAAAGATGAAAATACCTATTTCAAAGATACATATAACTGGACCAAGACTCCCTTTGCTACACCTATTAATAGTGGCTTAACCGGAGGGATAGAAGTAAAAAAAGGCTGGAGTGATAATGTCATGCTAGGGCTTGCAGTATACAGCACGGTTGGAGTAAGCCCGGAAAAAACGATTCGGGATGCCACGAATGAACTGGTCGCTTCGGCAAAATACGATATTACAACAACTTTTATCAATGCCTATCTCTATGGCCCGATGTCAAAGAGTTTGGAATACTATGTCGGGGTTGGCATTGGAGTGGGCAGTGGATATGTGCAATACAATGAAGATTTCAACAATAATGAGTTCGAAAGCAAGGTTTCAGATAAAGCTTCGGGTGCACAATTCTTTATTGGAATGGATTGGCGCTTAGCAGAAAAATTCATACTTGAGACCAGAGTATTCTATAGGGCCATGGAATTGCGTAATGTTAGCCTTACAGGCGGAGGGCTTACGCTGGGATTAGTAGTCCCGTTTTAAATATAATCCTCAGATCGGTTTAGGTCGATAGACTTCAAAAACATCTGCAATATTATTGCGAATAAGGTTCATAATATCTGTAAGATGTTTAAGGTCGCGGATTTCCACAACCAAGCGTGAAGTAGCTACACCGGCGATCTTTGTTTTTACAGATGCTTCTTTAAGATTGGTCTTTGCTTCAGCGATCTGATTTAAAATATCCTTGATGATCCCTACGCGATCAAAAGCCTTTACTTCAATTTCCACAGGATAGGTCGTAGTATTATGTTTATCCCACTCCACAGCAACTTGTTTGAGATCAGCGCGGTTTTGTACATTAGGGCAATTGAAACGATGGATGGAAATGCCATGCCCTTTTGTGACTATGCCGACGATCTCGTCGCCGGGGAGAGGGGTACAACATTTTGCCAAGCGGATCAGGATATCACGTACGCCAACAACAGATACGCCATGTGTAATAGTTTTTGATTTGGCAGGAGCACCCTTTTTTTCCAGCAGGACCTCATCTGTGGGCGCCGGTTTTTTTTCTACAATTTCTTTTAATGTACGGCCTGCTAAGAGTGCGGAAAGTTCTCCGTGGCCGATAGACATATAGAGCTCATCTATTCCCAAAAGCCCGAAGCGTTTAGCGACTTTTTCAAGATTTTCATTGGTTAAAATAGAGGAACTTAAAAGTAGCGAATAAGCAGTTTTTTCTAAAGCTTCTTGGCCTCTTTTTATGTTCTCAGTTTTTTGTTGGCGATGGAACCAGTTCTTGATCTTATTGCGGGCCCCAGTGGTCACGATAAAATTCAGCCAATCCAGGCTGGGCCGATCTTTTTTGGACGTAACTATTTCTACAATATCGCCGTTCTTAAGCTGGTAATCCAAAGGCTCCATTTTCCCGTTGATCTTAGCTCCGATACAACGATGGCCCACTTGAGTATGTACATGATAGGCAAAATCCACTGGGCTGGATCTGGCAGGCAAATTAAAGACAGCACCTTTGGGGGTAAAGACGAAGACCTCATCTGTAAAAAGATCTACCTTTAGATTTTCCATAAAGGTCTTAGCATCTTCTTGTTGCCAATCTAGAAGTTGCCTTATCCAAGCAAATTTTTCTATAGCCTTTTTTTCGGTCAGCTTTTCTCCGATCTTATATTGCCAGTGGGCAGCAATACCGTATTCGGCGATGCGATGCATTTCATATGTCCGGATCTGGACTTCGATGGGTTTCCCTGCAGGGCCTATGATCCCGGTGTGTAGCGATTGATACATATTTGATTTAGGCATAGCAATATAATCGGCAAATTTATGTTGAATGGGTTTCCATTGGGCATGAATTGTTCCCAAGACTTCATAGCAATCCTTCATTTCTATGACCAAGATGCGTATGGCTAGTAGATCATAAAGAGCTTCAAAAGAAATATGTTGGTTTTGCATTTTGCGGTAAATACTATAAAAATGTTTGGGCCGGCCATATACTTCGGCTTTAATATTATGCTCAGCCAAGAGGTCCTTTAATTCTTTGATAAAATTGTGCACATATTTTTCTCTGTCTTGTCTTTTTTCAGCGATACGGTTCTTAATATCTTGGAACGCAGCCGGCTCCAAATAACGAAAGGCCAGATCATCCAATTCCCACTTAATTGAACCAATACCCAAGCGGTGGGCAAGAGGGGCGTAGATCTCGCGTGTTTCTAAGGATATGCTTTTTTGTCTTTCCGGAGAAAGATATTGCAAGGTGCGCATATTATGTAAGCGGTCTGCTAATTTTATGATAACTACTCGGACATCTTTGGCCATGGCAATGAACATTTTTCTTAAATTCTCAGCCTGTTGTTCTTCTTTGGTGCTGAAAGAAAATTTACTTAGCTTAGTTACGCCATCGACTAAATTAGCGATATCTGAACCAAACTCTTTTTTTAAGGTCTGCAGGGGCACACTTTGATCTTCTATTACATCGTGTAAAAAGCTGGCAGCGATCACGGTGCTATCCTGATGCAGTTCTGCCAGGATCAGGGCAACTCTTAAGGGATGGGTAATATAATCTTCTCCAGATTTCCTTTTTTGATTAGCATGGATCTTTGCTGCGAATTCATAAGCGCGACGCAGTAACTCAAGATCTGGTTCCTTCAGGTATTCTTTTGCTTTTTCAATAAGGATATCTAAGGAGATCTCGGCCATTAATAATGGATTAGACTAAAGACAGGAAGATCCTTTAATTTCTCGCGGCCATTTAAGAAATCCAATTCGATCACAAATCCGATACTTACTATATTTCCTTTTAATTGTTGTACTAATTTTACTGTTGCAGCAACCGTACCTCCCGTAGCCAGCAGGTCATCAATGATCGCTACCTTCTGCCCGGCCTTTATAGCATCAGTGTGCATGGTCAACTTGTCTGTGCCGTATTCCAGCTGGTATTCTTCCTCAATAGTCTTATAAGGTAATTTCCCGGGCTTGCGGACAGGAACATAGCTGCAACCCAGCTTAAGCGCTACTGGAGCGCCAAAGATAAATCCTCTTGATTCGACAGCGACGATCACATCAGGTGTTACTTTTTCCAGATGTTTTACTAATTGATCCACTGTGTATTTGAATCCAGCCGGATCTTGAAGCAGGGGAGCGATGTCTTTAAAAATTATCCCCTTTTTTGGGAAATCCGGGATATCGCGAATAAGTTTTTCTATCTTCATTATTTTACTCCTTTTATTTTTAGATCATGCAAAAAAAGCTGAGCTTTTTTACGGCCATTCCACTCATTTTGCTCCAAAGAAAAAGCTAATTCTAAAGCACCTTGGTTCTCAGCTAATACTTTTGAATATTCTCCCAAACCGAAACCGATTCCGTCAAAAATATTTTTTCCATTGCGTAAAGTTACTTTTAAATGGGAGCCATCTCCAACCGGTCTGAATTCTAGCAATTCTAAACTATCAGTGGAAAATATCGGCAAGGAATTTCCTTTGCCAAATGGTGCCAGAGCGTTTAATTCGGAGACAAGGTTTAGGGAAATATCCTGGCTGTTCAGCTTAAGATCGATCTTGAGCTCCGGAATGAGCATTTCTTGAGTGATCGTTTTATCTAAAAGACCAATGTATCTGGAAGTGAATTCAGGGATATTCTTACTTAAGAGCTCAAATCCAGCAGCTTCTGGATGGCCTCCATAATTCAAGAAAAGATCTTGGCATTTTGTAAGAGCTTCAAAAATATTCACTCCTTCTGGGCTGCGGATAGAACCTCTGGCGGTTTCTCCCTCAATAGAGATCAGCACCGCAGGTCGACAGTGCTTACGGACCAGTTGTGAAGCGACGATACCTGTTACTCCTGGATGCCAATCTGGAGATGATAAGATCAGGGCTTTTTTCTTAAGCAGAGCTGGATTATTCTCCAAGAATTTGTGTGTATCATCATATATATTACTGCCGATCTCTTGTCTTTTCCTATTCAAATGATTAAGTTTTGCGGCCAAGGGCTTGGCTTCTTCAAGCGATTCAGCTAGCAATAGATCAACGGCGATGCCAGCATCTTCCAGACGACCAGCAGCATTAATACGTGGCCCTAGAATAAAACCGATACTCCGGGTGGTGATATTTCCTTTTAGGCTAGAGTTTTTCTTTAGGATCTGGATCCCGGCAGGAGGTTCCTGATTAAGTTTCTGTAATCCAAAAAAAGTAATGATCCTGTTTTCTCCGAGCAGCGGGACCATATCGGCAACAGTCCCCAGTGCTGTCAACGCTAAGAATTTTTCAGCAGCATTTTGTTCCCGGCCACATTTTACATAAAGGCATTGAGCAAGCTTAAAAGCTACGCCAACCCCAGCAAGCAAATAATAAGGAGTATCTTTTGGGCCAAGCTTAGGATTGATCAAGGCTTCAGCTTCTGGTAAACGTTCGGGAGGATTATGATGATCAGTAACGATCACTTTTAGGCCGACCGAGCGGGCATATTCTATTTCAGAAAAATTGCTGATCCCGCAATCTACAGTGAGCATCCATTTGGTCTTTCCCGTAGCTAATTTATCTATTGCTTCTTTATTCAGGCTATATCCTTCGTGATAACGATGAGGGATATAATAGGATACATTTCCGCCAAGCTCTTTTAGCGCGCTGACCAAGAGTGCTGTTGCAGTGATGCCATCAACATCATAATCACCATAGATCACGATCTTTTCTTTATTTTTTATGATCTCTACTAAAAGCTCTGCTCCCTTTTCTAATTGAGGTATTTGCTGGGGAGAAGCCAGATTAGCTAAGCTGGGTTTTAAGAATTTTTCTGCGGATTCAAGTGTTTTTAAGCCACGATTTGCTAAAAGCAAAGCGATCGTGTCGGAGATCTTCAAGGTGTTTTTAATTTCTTCAATAGAAGAATCAGGCGCAAGATACTTCCAGCGCTTTTGATGTAACATGTTCATTCCTTTTGCTTAAAATAAAGAAGAAAGTAAAAGGATGACCTTCTTTTTTATTTTAATTAGGAGCGACCAGGATCAAGGTCTGCCCAAATTCTACAGGGTCAGAATTTTTTACTAAGATCCTTTCTACGGTGCCGGAGATATCACTTTCGATCTCATTGAACATTTTCATGGCTTCAACTATACAGACCGGATTCCCCTTTTCGATCTTTTGACCAATATCAACAAAGGGTGGAGCATCAGGGCTAGGAGAACGATAAAAAGTGCCTACCATAGGAGATTTGATCGGGACCAGGCCAGCCGTATCATCTTCTTTTTTCGGTGCTTTTTCTTCTGTAGTTCCTTCTGGGGTATGCATAGGTTGTACATGGTGTTGGACAGGAGGAGCCATTACTGCACCCACATGAGCATGAGGGATGGCCATGGCGCTTTCTTTCTTAATATCTATTTTAACTCCATCATCTTCGATGGCGAGCTCGGAAATATCCGCTTTTTCTACTAGTTTGATCAGTTTTTTGATCTTACCCAGATCCATTTAGTTCTCCTTAAAATTGTGTAAGAACAGAGGCTATTGTACCCAAGGCCGAGTAATTCTTCAATCTGTCAACGATTCAACTATTTTTTTGTTCCTTTAAGACGATCTTGAGGCCGTAGATCCCGAGCATAAGACCTAAAATGGCCGGTAAATAGTTCTGAAATAATAAAAAGCCCAGACCAAAGAGCAATCCATAAATCCCCAGGCTGCCCATGATCCAAGTTTTGAGCCCCTGCCAGAAACCAGCAACCGAAGCTTTGGCTTGTTTTTTATTGTGATACTTTCCCCAAAAGCCGACAGGCTGGATCTTTTTTACGAAATTTACTAAATGTTTTTGCTTTTTATTGTTTCTAGTTAGATAGATAACTAACAAACTTATAACCGTGCTGATCCCCGCAGAATAAAGCATTAAATGATCGGGCAAGATCCCTGGCATAAATAAAGGGATTAGCAAGCAACATAACAGTGCCGAGCTCATTCCGGCGATCTCTGCCCAGGCATTTACTCTCCACCAGAACCAGCGGGCCAGAGTCGCAAAGCCTAAGCCTGCGCCAAGAGCTAAGACATATCGCCAGGCGCTAGCTATAGAAGATATGTGTGCGGACATTATTAAAGCGAGCAAAGCAATGAGTATTACACTAAAGCGGCTGACCAAGATAAGCTCTTTGGTCTTTGCTTTAGGTCTTATTTTTTCGTAGACATCGTTAATTAAATAAGAAGCACCCCAGTTTAAATGTGTATCGACCGTAGACATAAAAGCGGCCAGCAAACTAGTAAAGACCAGGCCTAAAAGCCCAGCCGGCAGTAGTTCACGCATGAGCATTGGATAGCCCAACTCGGGATCATTTGTCAGCAGTGCTTGAGAAAATGGAGTGAACGGATATACCAAAATTACTAAACCAACGATTATCCAGGGCCAGGAACGCATTACAAAATTAGCAACCGTGAACCATAGTGTACCAAGAGCTGCATCTTTTTCTGATCTGGAGCAGCTGATGCGCTGAGCAACATAGCCTCCGCCATCGGCAAAATGCTGGATCCACCAGGTGCCGAATATCCAGATGCAGAATAATTGAAAAGGAAAGAGGCCGGGAAAAGATGGAAAGAAGTTCAGTGTCTTAGGTGTAGTTGCCAAAAGTTTAGAAGTTAAAATGCCGATCCCGCCTACATGTTTTACCGCAATGAATGCAAAGAGGATAGAGCTGCCCATCGCTAAAATGAATTGAAAGATATCTGTCAAAATAACAGATCTAATGCCGCCCAAAGAGCAGTAGATCATAACGAAAAATAAAATAAGCACAATGCTCAAAGAATCGTTCACATTGCCGTACATGAGCCACTTAGGCCAATGTGCCTGCAGCCAGGACCAAGTTGTCGGGGATAGCAGTTCGTTCCAATGCAGGAATACGGAGCAGATCTTGCTCATGGCACGCAGGACCCAGCCCAAAATAAAGCCGTTAATAATTACGCCGTAAAAGATTGCTTTGATAGTCCGCAGTACTTTTGCTTCTTTGCCTCCATAGCGGATAGTTACGAACTGCGCGTCCGTGATTATTTTTGATCTGAACCAGCGCCGGGCAAAGAACACCACAATTGCCATAGATGATAATGCCCACGACCACCAGAACCAATTCCCGGCAATTCCCTGCATGGCAACGATACCTGCAATAGCAAGTGGTGTGTCCGCTGCAAAGGTTGTGGCGACCATAGAGGTACCAACGAGCCACCAGGGCAGTGATCTTCCGGCGGTAAAGTATGAACCAACTGAAGCTGAGGACTTTTTAGCGACATAAAGCGCGATAATGAACGCAAAGACGAAGTAGGTTGCGATGATCAGCCAGTCGATCGTTGAAAATATACTGTTCATTTGTAAAGTATAATAATAAATCAATGAAAACGCTATTATTTAGGCAGAGACGTAGCATGCTATGTCTCTACGGGCGATATGGGGGATGCCGGGGTATCATGTGCCCAATTTGCCGGATTACAGTTGATATAATTGCGAATTGCATACAATGATCTTTCATCGCATATTAAATGGTCATAATACCGGGATTGCCAGGCGAAATTACCGCATCCGTTTTTATTACACCAATTAGTCACGGCTGATTTGAATGACCGGACAATCGCTCCCAATGCTCTGGGATCCGGTGAAATATTGGACATAAATTTTGATGGATTGGATTGTGCGTCCGTAGAGACGTTGCATGCAACGTCTCTACAAAAACCCGGATCATACGGAATATTTATAATAATTATACCGTGAATGTGGTTGGGCATAACAATGAATTCATCTAATGAAACATTTTTAAAATGTTTTGGAATGCCCTGCCAGTATTTATTGGCAATTTTGCCGACCTTATACAAAACAACCCTCCCGTCGACTATTTTGCCGAAAGGTTCTTCAAAGTGTTTGGTGCAGATGGTCACAAAATAATAGCCAGGCGATGAATAATCCCAGCTTTTTAAACGGCAGGACTCAATACGATATTTGTTTTTATATAATGTCATATTCCTGTCACCTGTAAGGGCTTCATGTAAATAAGAGCAATTTATATGCCAGGAATTTTGAAGTATACTCTTAGCCTATGAAGATCGGGAATTTAAAGCTGAAGAACAATGTATTTTTTGCGCCAATGGCCGGGTATTCGGATATGCCGGCACGTTTATTTGCTGTAGAAGAGGGCTGTGGTCTTGTCTTTACGGAAATGGTGCATGTAATGGGCATGTCCAGGCGTGATAAAAGAACTTTGGATCTTTTAAAGATCCATCCGGATGAACATCCTATTGGCATTCAATTGTTCGGCAACAAGCCCGAACAGTTCTACAGTGCAACAAAAGTTGCTGAAGAGTTCTCTCCCGAGATAATCGATATAAATATGGGTTGTCCGATGCGCAAGGTCACCAATGGCGGTTCGGGATCAGCTTTAATGAAAGATCCGGATAAAGCTAAAGAGATCATCCAGAATGTCAAAAAAGCTACGAAATTACCGGTTACCCTAAAATTTCGCAGTGGCTGGGATAAAGATAATCTTAATTTTATTGAACTGGCAAAAATAGCTGAAGGTGAGGGTGTAGCGGCGTTAACTTTGCACCCGCGCACCCGTGCTCAGATGTTCAAAGAAGCTGCTGACTGGTCACAAATTAAAAAGTTAAAAGAATCCGTAAAAATACCGGTCATTGGCAGCGGGGATATTAAAGTTCCGGAAGATGCTAAAAAAATGTTAACGGAAACAAATTGTGATGCGATCATGATCGGCAGGGCCGCAATAGGGAATCCCTGGATATTCGGGCAGGCCATCGAATATATCAAAAGCGGAAAAATACTGCCGGAGCCGGATTTTAAAGAGAGGGTCAAGCTATTTCTAAAACATGCCAAGCGTATGACAGAGATAAAAGATGAGCTAAGGGCTATAAGGGAAATGAGAAAATTTACACCCAAGTACCTAAAGGCAGAACCCGGTGTGGCAGAATTGCGCCAGAAAATAAACAAGATCGAAAAGTTGGTCGACCTTGAGGCCTTGCTTTTGCCCGTGCTAGGATAGCGAGTCTTTTTCGATAAAGGAGTAAATATGACCGCAAACATACGTGAACCGAAAAAATTAGCAAAAGTTTTTGCCGATGAATTAAAACACCTGGTCGGCAGTAATTTAAAATCCGTATTTTTATATGGGAGCATTGCGACCGGAGAATTTTTTTCGAGTAAAAGCAACCTGAATTTTCTTGTGGTACTTGATAAATTAGAGCCACTTATCTTGGCCAAGCTGACCGAACGCAGTAGCCGTTGGGCCAGGAAATTCAAGGTTGAGCCGTTATTTCTTACTAAACAAGAGATCTTGGATGCCTTGGATGCTTTTCCAATGGAATTCCTGGAAATGAAAGATAAACACATCCTGATCTATGGAGAAAATATCTTTCGTAAATTAAAGATCTCACGCAAAGACTTACGCTTACAGTGCGAGAATAATCTACGCGGCAAGTTGATCTTGTTGCGCCAGGGATATCTGCATGATAAACGTCAGGTTAAAGGTCTTTTAGCACATTCTGCGGGGGCTATAGTGGTGCTCCTGCGCAGCATTCTCTATCTCAAGAAAGATAAAGTTCCTTTAAAGAAGGAGGAAGTGATCTCTCAGGCGTGCGAGCAATTTGATTTAGATCCGCAACCTTTTTTAAAGGCTTTAGAGCTGCGTCACAGATTCATCTATTTAAAGACCAAGGAACTGCATTATATTTTTCAGAATTATATTGAAGAGCTAAAAAAACTGACTGAAAAAGTGGATGCTTTAAAGACTCGTTCATGAAAAAGATCTGCTTAATAGTATTCATATTAATTTTTGCCGTAATATTACCAGCCCAAGCTTTGAAATTTGTTTTTCCAAGGCCTCAAGGATATCTTTCTGATTATGCTAACTTGATCGATAGGCCGACCAGGCTGCGTATAGAAAATATAGGACGTACTTTAGAGCGCAGGACTGGGGCAGAATTGGCAGTAGTAGTTGTTAAATCAACCTTACCCTATGATCATCTGGAATATGCCAATAGGCTTTTTGCTCATTGGCAGATAGGCAAAGAAGGCCAGGATAACGGGATCTTGTTATTGTTGGCCCTTAAAGAGAAAAAAATAAGGATAGAGACAGGCTATGGGATAGAGGAGATCATTCCTGATGGTAAAGCAGGAGAAATCTTGGATAAGTTCGTTATTCCAAAGTTCCGAGAGGATCAATACGCAGAGGGTGTTTTTAACGGAGCTTTAGCTATTGCGCAGACCATTGGCCAACATTCCGGAGTTAAGATCACCGGGGAATATTATCCAGTGCAAGAATATCAAGATGATTCAGCAGATCTGCTGGCCACTATATTTACAATATTCTTTTTATTTTTTATTTTTAGTGGCCGAGTAGGGATCTTCCCTTTTCTGCTTTTTGGAGGATTCGGTTCGCATTCTTCTAGAGGTTATGGCAGTTTTGGTGGTGGTTTTGGTGGATTTGGAGGAGGTATTTCTGGCGGTGGCGGAGCATCGCGCAGCTGGTAAGCCTTTATTTATAAAAAATATTGCATTATGATTACAGAGGAGGAATGATCATGACACAAAAAAAATGGTTCTGGCCTGTAGTAACAATTGGCGCGATATTATTGTTTATCTTCTGGGGGATCGGTATTCGAAACAGACTGATCACTCAAAGAGAGGCCATCCCGGCTGCTTGGGCAGAGGTCGAGAACCAGCTCCAGCGCAGATTTGATCTCATCCCTAATCTAGTACGGACCACTAAGGGTTATGTTACTCACGAAAAGGATGTTTTTAAACATATTGCAGATGCCCGAGCTAAGCTTGCCGGAGCCAAGACGCTTACCGAAAAAGTAAATGCGACAAATTCCCTGGAAGGTGCCTTATCGAGATTATTGGTCGTTGTAGAGAACTATCCAAAATTACAATCCAGTGCTCAGTTCACCCGCTTAATGGATGAGCTAGCCGGAGCCGAGAATAGAATTGCTGTAGCACGCAGAAGATATAATGATATCGTACGTTCGTATAATCTGAAGGTGAAATGGTTCCCATCGAATATTATTGCTAAAAGAATGGGGTTTGAGCCGGCCCCTTACTTAGAGGCAAGTTCAAAAGCAAGGTCCGGTACCCCGGTTGTGGATTTTTAATAGCAAAAAATACGCCCTAGAATAAAGATAGCTTGAGGTTGATCATGGGGAAAAGTAAGTCCGCCTATCTAACTACCTATTATCCCAGCAAATGTGGAGTTGCCACGTATTCAGAATATTTGGTGCAAAGTATCAAGCAAATTCTTTAAGCCACTGCCTGGTGGCCAGGAGGGACCTGTTCAGCAAATTTGGCTGAGGCAGCAGAGCTTGGCCAGCAACAGAAAGAAGCCCTTCTGCTGTTTGATATACGATATTTTTTTGTTTATCGGAGAGCAATACCTTGCGTCCTAAGTGTTTTGCTGTAAAATCTGCAATGCCTGGCAATAAACTAAGCGCGCCTCCCAAGTAAATCGTATCAGGCAATACGATGCTTTCTCTTTCCCATTGAGTTAATTTATTTTGGATAAAACCGAATATCTCTTCGACCCGGGCAGTGATTATTTTAAAAAAGTATTCTTTAGATACTTGTGATCTTTCTTCGCCGGAATTGCCGAGCACAGTCAGCATTGCGTCTTCACTAGCTTGGCCCTTGGCTTGTCCGTGTTCAAAAAGGAGCCTTCTGGCCTCGCCGGCAGGAACGTTTACTCCATACATAATGTCAGCTAAAAGATGATTACCAGCGATCGGCAAATAAGTGGCATGTTTAAGCTTATTTTCTTGGAATAATCCCAATTGTACCAAGCCTCCGCCAAGATCTAAAAGAAGTACTCCGGCCTGTCTCTGAGCTTGGGGGATGATGGACCAAGCCAGGGCTTCCAGGGCAATGCCAAAATGTATCTTGTCAAAGGCAAAGCTCCTAAGCAATTGTTTCCAGTGCAGAGCTGCTGCCTCATCTAAATAGAACAGCGGACCCGCGCCCATCAGAGTATGAGTTTCTTGCCCAACAGGCGGTTCGTATAATTCTTTTTTTTCATCTAAGACGAAACTTTGGAGAGAGGCCTTGATCATGCAGATCTTTTTATTGAGCTTTACCTCAGAGAGCTTTTTATGCAGTTTATTAATATCATCTGCCTGGATCTTCCTTGTGTCATAGAAGGTTAGCGTTTGTTTGTTCCAAAAGCTTTGACAGACCGACATTGGCAAGCCCAAGATAACTTGCTTAGCAGAAGTACCCGCTGCTTGCTGGGCTCGATTGAGGGCAAGCTGAATAGAATTCATGGCTTGGGCCGGCTGGACCAATTGCCCTTTTTTGATGCCAGCAGAACCGGCCAGCCCTATCCCTAAGATATTCCATTGTTTGTTTGGCCCTGAATATTTGGCAACAACTGCACAAGTTTTGGTAGTGCCAATATCTAAAGTAATTAAAGTGTCTTTGGTGGGCATGATTATTTTATAAATAGCGAATCGCTAGATTATTCGGTGAACGCACATCTATATAAGCTACTTTATGCCAACGCCCTTTTATCACCGGCAAAATGGCTTGTATGATCTTAAATTTTTTATCTACCCATTCCTCAGTGCCCCAGATGATCAATAGTTTATTATCTATTTTGCATTGTATCTCATAAATGCCTAAGGCCTGCACATCCATTCTTTGTTTGGGGAATAATTCTCTTAGGCCTTCAAGAGAGCTTTGAAATTTTTTAGCAAAAGGTTCCAATTCTTTTATGGAAGTGATCCCTTTTAAATTGATGATCTTTTCAGTATCTAAGATATGGATACCGGTAAGATTTAAAAGCTTTCCATCCTTACCTAAAATGATGTTTTTGCCGTTGATTTGAACTTTAGCCCAAGGCTTGCGCTCTTCAATATCGATAATGATCGTGGAAGGCAGGCGGCGATAAAGCTTAGCTTTGCTGACTTGCGGTAATTTTTCTACTTGTTTCTGTAATACTTTAAGGTCTGTAGAAAAAATACTTACCCCCAAGGGGATCTCCAATTGATCTAAAATTGATTCCTGGGGCCAGTACAGATTACCTTGTACTTGCACATCTGTGATTTTCCAAAGAGGGATAGCTACGAAAAGTTGCCAACCTTGCAAGAGCAGGAAAAATAGTAAACTTAGAACAATTAGCCAGCGCAAGATACGTTTGAACATGTTAACTCCTCAAAATATTATAAATGCGCACTTTTTAAGATTATTTCAACAAGTTCATTAAAAGAGATTCCGGCTTCTTTAGCTTCGGCAGGAAGATCGCTTTGATCGGTCATGCCAGGGATGGCATTTATTTCGGTGATCCAAGGCTGATCATTTTCATCAACTATGAAATCTACGCGAGATAGGCCATAGCAGCCTGTAGCTTGATGGGCTTTTAAGGCCAGCTCCTGTACTGAACTATATAAAGGTTCCTTTAGGCGCGCAGGCAGGATAAAAGATGTTTTACCCGAAGTGTATTTTGCATCAAAATCATAGAATTCATTATGGGGTACTAATTCGAGTATCGGTAAAGCTTGTATATCTTTCCCGGTACCGATGATGCCCACCGTGACTTCTTTGCCCTTAACAAATCTTTCAATAAAAATATCAGAGAACTCTTTGAGCGTCCCTTCCAAACGGGGGGCCAGATCACTTTTTTCTTTAATGATCGATATGCCAAAGCTCGATCCTTCACAGGCTGGCTTAATGATCAGGGGCGGTTTGAGGGTAACTTTTTTGTGATCAGCTACTTTTTCGAACTCAGGTGTGGGAAGCCCTGCTTTGAGCAAGGCTTTTTTGGTCAATATCTTATCTATGGTCAGGCGACTGGCTTCAGGCCCGGAGCCGGTATAGGGTATTTTTAAAGATTCCAGCAGCGCTTGGACCTTGCCATCCTCTCCATATGCACCATGCAAAATAATGAAAGCTATTTCTATCTTTTTCTCACGCAGTTCTTTTTTTAGATTGGTATCATTGCCATCGACAATGATCTCGGTTGCTTTATACCCAAGTATTTTTAAAGCAGTTAGTATATTTTTCCCGGAACGTAAAGAGATCTCTCTTTCTCTAGAGGGGCCACCCATTAAAACGCCGATATGCTTTTTCTTACAGTCCATTTTTCTCCCCAAAGAGCTCTAGTTCCAGCTCAAGAATGATCCCGAATTTATTTTTAACTTCTGAGCGTATTCTATTTATCAGAGTTTTGACGTCTGCACAAGTTGCTTTATCCTTGTTGATAATAAAATTAGCATGTTTATTCCAAACTACGGCATCGCCAACACTTTGCCCTTTCAGGCCGCAATCTTCGATCAATTTTCCGGCATAATGCCCCGGCGGATTTTTGAAGACAGAGCCTGCCGAAGGGATCAAGAGTGGTTGCTTTTCTTTGCGTTGGTGTAAGTAAGTGCTTTGGTGCTCAATTTGTTTTTTATTAAAGATGACCTCTGCGATCACCTGTTTTTTATTTTTTAATGAACTATCCCGATAAGCAAAGGAAATATCCTCACGGGCCAGCCACTCATCTTTTTTTTGTGTAAAGACATGTATTTTTTCAACAAAAGGCCCGATCTCATAGCCGAAAGCCCCAAAATTATTCCAAACAGCACCGCCGGCGGTCACTCCAATGCCAGCTGCAAAATCAAAAAGTTTGGATATCTTGTAGCCGGCTTCAACTTGAATCTTATTTTCGAATTCTACGATTCCGTTCAAATGATTAGTACAAATTATGGGCTCAGTGATACTTTCATCTGGGAAAAGGATATTTGTCCCTCCGCCTAAAATAAAAGCATTGGAGTGGATCGCCAATAATTCCTGGTATTCCTTAAGTGATTCAGGAAAGTAAATATCAGCTGGACCGCCGATCTTAAAGCTTGTCAGCTTTTTAAGCTGCTCTTGTTTCAGCACTTGCATATTCTGCCCAGCCTTTTAATTTTCTTTGTTTTAATCTGCTCAAGATCTCTTTAGCTACGATATGGATATCCCCGGCACCCATGGTAATGATCAGATCGCCGCTTTGAGCATGCTCGGCAATGTAGTTGCTGATCTCTTCCTTTTTGGGGATATAAACAGGCGTTTTTTCTTTCATTAATTTTACTATGGCATCGGTCGTAATCCCCGGGATGGGTTTTTCATAAGCTGCATAGATATCGGTCAGGATCACTATATCCGCATGCTGAAAACATTGGGCGAATTCGTGGGCCAGGAACATGGTCCTGGTATAGCGATGCGGCTGAAAGATACAGATCAAACGTCTGTCCTGCCAACTGTGCTTTGCTGCCTCTAGAGTAGCTGCGATCTCGGTAGGATGATGACCATAGTCATCGAAGATCAGGACATTTTGTACATCACCGATCAAATTGAACCGGCGTTTGGTGCCGGTAAAAGATTTTAAATTCACGGATATTTGTGCAAAAGATAATCCTGCTTCGAATCCACAGGCAATGATCGAGAGAGCATTAAGGATATTATGGGTTCCAGGAATAGAAAGCTCTACTTCACCTAATTGCTTGTCCTTATAGAAAACCGTGAATTTTGAACCATGTTCACGCAAGCGAATGTTGCCGGGGCGCAAGTCCATATCCGCTTCAAGGCCATAAGTTACTACTTTTGCTGGTAGTTTATTCTCTTCTTTTAATTTTTTTAAGAATCCTTTAACTCCCCATTGATCTCCCTGAGTGATCAATACGCCTTTATCTTTAGGCAGTTTTTCAACGCATTTGGCAAAGGTATCGATAATATTTTCAAAATTGCCAAAATGCTCCAGATGATCTGCTTCGATATTGGTCAGGACCATTATGGTCGGGTCCAATTGTAAAATCGAGCCATCACTTTCATCTGCTTCTGCTAGGAAGTAATCCCAATCGCCCATATCTGCATTTGTGCCCAGATCCAACAATTCGCTGCCGACAAGAAAAGTGGGCTTAAGTTTAGTGCGGATAAAAAGCAAAGAGGCCATGGATGAGGTCGTGGTCTTGCCATGAGTGCCTGCAAAAGCAATGCTGGTCTTAGCTTGGGACATCAGCCAGCTAAGCATCTGTGCTCGGCCGTATATCTCTAGATTTCTCTTACTTGCAGCTATCAGCTCAATATTGTCTGCCTTGATCGCAGCTGAGGCGACAATGATGTTTGCTTCACGGATGTGGCTGGTATCATGGCCGATAAAAACATGAGCCCCCAGTTCCTGAAGCCTTAAAGTATTAGCGGATTCTTTGGCATCAGAGCCGGTGATATGGTATCCCTGCAAAAGCAAGATCCTGGCGATAGCGCTCATACCAGCGCCACCGATGCCAATAAAATGGATCACTTTATTTTTAGTTAGATCTTTCAGCATATCCAATCTTTTCCTTTACTATCTTTGCTATTTCAGAGGCAGCTTGAGGCCTTGCCATTTTTTTCATGGCCACCGACATTTTCTGTAGCCTGCCAGGAGATTCTAAAAGGGATTTAATTATACTGATTAAAACTTGAGGGGACAACCGTGATTGCTCAAGAATAATAGCAGCTTCCGCATCAGCAAAAGCTTTGGCATTATAATATTGATGATTACCCGCTGCATAGGGGTAGGGGATCAAGATCGCCGGTAAGCCGCTGATCGCAAGCTCAGCCAAAGTGCTGGCCCCCGCCCGGCAAACCACCAAGTGCGCTTCACTTAAAAGGTTATGTATATCATGTTCATAATTTTGTTGATTGAGATGCATTAATTCGCTATTTACTGCAGAAAAATCTACCTTGGGGATCACTTCATCTATTGCTTTTGCTCCCTGACTGCCGCCCAGAATCAATATTTTATTGGGCTGCTTGGAGAAATCCTTAACATGATCCTGTGTCTTCAATATTTTTCTGCGTACCGGAGTGCCTATTAAAAGGCCTTTTTTCTTAAAGTATTGTTTTGTTTCAGGAAAAGAATAAAATATTTTTTTAGCAAAGTGTCCCAGAAAACGATTGACCTTCCCCGGGAGTAGATTTTGTTCCTGCAGATATACAGGCACGCCAAGGATAAATCCGGCTATGATCACAGGGATGGTGACGTAACCGCCGGTAGAAATAATTATCTCGGGATTTAATTTGGTCAGTAATTTTGCGGATTGCAGTACACCTTTAAATATGGTGAAGGGATTGCTTCTGCTGGATACAATGGTCTGGAAAGTATAGCCTTCACGAGGAATAAGCTCAGCTTCCAGGCGATCTTTTGTGCCTATAAATATCAGCTCGTCCTTCGGTAAATGTTCGGCAATAGCTAAGGCTGGATATATATGGCCACCGGTGCCGCCACAGGCAATAACGATTTTTGGCATGGAAAAAGTATAGCATAGAACGCTTAGCAATATGTATCTACATGATATAATATCGCCACTTTTTATGTAGGGAGAAAAAATGTCTGATCTTATAGAGCGTGCTAAAAAAATACAATCTCCGGTCCTGGGTCATTATACGGAGCTGGAAGTAGTCCGCGGGAAGGGAGCCTATCTCTATGATAAGCAGGATAATGCTTATTTAGATTTTGCTTGCGGGATCGCCGTGACCAATTTGGGGCACTGTCATCCAAAAGTTGTTGCTGCAGTAAAAAAACAAACAAGTCAGCTCATCCATAATTGTGCCGGAGTGACATATAATGAAGCTAATATTAAGTTCTCAGAAGATCTAGTCGCGGTTACTCCCGAGGGGCTTGATCATGTATTTCTTTGCCAAAGCGGATCAGAAGCTGTCGAAGGCGGCTTAAAGCTGGCTCGTTATGTTACCAAGAAGCCGGGGATCATCGCTTTTAAAGGCGGATTTCATGGGCGATCATTAGGAGCAACTTCTGTAACCTCATCCAAGGAGAAATATTATAAACCTTACGAGCCTTTAATTCCTGAAGTACATATATTGGAAAGGGATCTGGCTGAAGTTCATAAGCTGGATTTTTCAAAGATCGGAGCGGTTATAACCGAGCTAGTAACAGGAGAAGGCGGTTATTTCGTACAAGATAAAGCTTTTATCCAAGGTTTACGCAAGCTCTGTGCTGAAAAAGATGCCTTGCTGATCTTTGATGAGGTCCAAACAGGTTTCGGGCGTACAGGGACAATGTTCGGCTGTGAGTATTTTGAGGTCATTCCTGATGTTATGGCCTTGGCCAAAGGGATAGCTTCAGGTTTTCCTCTAGGGGCGCTCGTTATAAATAAAAAGTATTCTGAAAAATGGAGTACTGGAGCACATGGCGGTACTTTTACCGGGAATCTAGTAGCTTGTGCCGCAGGGTCTGCTAACATCGAAGAGATCAAAAAGCTGTTACCAAAATTACCAGCGAAAGCAAAAAAGTTAAAAAAAGGATTAGCTAAGTTGGCCAAAAAGTATCCCGGCAAGATAAAAGAGATCCGAGGCCTGGGGCTTATGCTGGCCGTAGACCTGGGTGATCCGGGATATGTTAAAAAAGTGCGGGCTAAAGCGTTAGAAAAGAAATTATTATTGATCTCTTGCGGCCCGGAAGATAATGCTTTGCGTATTGTTCCACCTTTAATAATCAAGCCCAAAGAGATCGACCTAGCTTTAAGTATCCTTGAGGAGGTCTTGGCCCAGATTTAAAATGTCAGCCCATTTTAATTATATTGAAGTTGAAGATATTCTAACTACGGCAGAAGCCAGGAACGAAAAGCCGTTCCTGTTGATACTTGATGGAGTTGAAGATCCCCGCAATTTTGGAGCAATATTACGTACTGCTGAAGCAGCAGGTGTGCATGGAGTGATCATCCCCAAGAATCGCTCTGTGTCATTGAACGAGACGGTAGAAAAGACCTCGACCGGCGCGGCCAGTATCGTGCCTGTTGCGCGCGTGACCAATATTTCTCAAACTATAGAAAAGCTTAAGGAGAAGAACGTTTGGATCGTAGGCATTGAAATTGACGGCAGGGAGCGTTATGACCAGATCGATTATGCAGGAAGAGGGATAGCCTTGGTCTTTGGCGGTGAAGGCAATGGGATGAGCCGTATGGTAAAGGAACATTGCGACCACCTGGCTTTGATCCCAATGAGAGGGGAAATAACTTCGTTGAACGTCTCGGTTTCAGCAGGGATATTGATGTTCGAAGTAAATCGCCAAAGAGATCAGAAATAAATGGCTGAAAATAAGCCTCAATTATGGGTAGATGGTTATAATTTGCTGTTTGCCGATGAATACTTAAAAGAACTTACCAAAGAAAATATCCAAGCTGCAGCAAGGATGCTGATCGAAAAAGTGGCAGAATATGCCGCAGCTAATGCTCTGGCAGCCACGATATTTTTTGATAATAAAAACTACCAAGGGCCTGTTCAGGAAGAAGAATATTTGGGGGTGAGGATAATTTCAGGCAGCAAGAAAGAATCTGCAGATGATCTAATAGAGAAGATGAGCTTTAATTTTTCAGGAGATCACGAGGTAGTTCTGATCACTTCTGATAATCTTCTTCAGCAGCTGGTTGCCAATAAACTTAAGCTGGTTCGTATTGTCGAAGCCAATAGATTTAATAAGCTATTCCAGGAAATGCGTGAAAGATCATCCGGCAGGGATAAAAAGAATACCATTTCTGTTAAATTAGTGGATATTTTAAAGCACGAGGCCAAGAGTTTTTTAGAAGAGCGCCGTCATGGAAGAGTCTGAAAATATTGTGATATAATCCGTTTCCACAGGTGTTAAATATGGCTGAAAACAAAAAAAAGAAATTAAGATCACAGAGATTAAAGAATAAATTGCCCTGGAGCTGGCCTGCTTTTCTTTTAGGGCCTATCTGGTATTTATCTCATGGCATATGGAGGCCGGCCCTTATTATGGGCGTGGTCCTTTTGATGAGCGGTTTTATCCTGGTCTTCCCGATAGCGATCTATTGTGCTATACGTTTTGAAGAGGATCTGCATGAACAGCAAGGAAAGAACGGCCTTGTAGATAAAAATAAACCTAAGGCAGGAAAATGATAGCAGCTATACTTATCTTTATCCTAGGCTTTGTCTTTTTAGTAAAAGGTGCAGATTATTTAATAGATGGGGCCACTGTCCTGGCCCATCGTTTTAATATACCCAACATCGTTATAGGTTTGACCATTGTCTCTATTGGCACTTCCGCTCCGGAATTGGTGGTCAATATTATTTCCGGTCTAAAAGGGCATAGCGAGATAGCTTTAGGCAATGTTTTTGGGAGTAATATCGCTAATATCTTATTAGTTCTGGGTATTGGAGTAATGCTGCGTACTTTACAATTGAATTATAAGCATATTCGCTCGGATCTTTTCTTTTTACTAGCCTCAACATTGCTTTTAGTGCGTTTTGTATTTGATGATCAAGTAATAGCTTGGTATGAAGGATCGATATTTTTAGTAATGTTCATCATTTATTTATTCTATTCTTTTAAGATCCGCAAAGATGTATTTACCGAGGAAGAGCATAAAATAAAACCCTTTACAGCTATCGGTTTATTTTTATTAGGGATGATCATGCTATTTCTGGGGGGCCGCTGGGTAGTTCAAGGTGTTGTGGTCTTTTCCCATATGTTGATGTTATCCCAGGCCCTGATCGCCTTGACCGCAGTTGCTTTGGGCACTTCATTGCCTGAGTTGACCGTTACCATAATTTCTATAATGCGTAATAAATATGAGATCGCGATCGGCAATGCGGTTGGTTCAAATATTTTTAATATTTTATGGGTACTAGGCTTTGGTGCTATTTTAAGGCCTTTGATATTCTTGCCCAAGTTCTATTTAGAGATCTCTTTGTTGTTCATCAGCACAATTCTCCTGTTAATATTCTTAAAGTGGAGAGAAAAGATCACGCGTATGCAGGGGATCATTTTTCTGGGGACATATTTTTTATATTTGATCTTCATTTTTTATCGGAACTGATAGGGATTAATAATATAATTTTCAGTTTTATACGGCCCAGAAGCTACATTAAAGCTGCTTAAAGAACTGTTTCCTCAATAATATATAAAACAGTTGAAATCTATGTATATTTTCCCTAAAAAATGGGTATAAAAGTAATGTATAGGAGTATAAAGGCAAAAGTATATGAAAAATACTTGGAAGTATTTTGTTTCTTTCTTGTGTATAAGTGTCTTCATTATATTTGTAATGGGTTGCGGTACTACTCAATCTACGAGCGACAGTGGTGGAGGAGGAGGAATTAGTGTGCCAGAGCCTGACATGGCCGTATGTACAATAACTGCGAACGGTCAGTTAAGACCGGCAGTGGATACGCTGGACAACAGCTTTGTTGTAGTATGGTTTGGATATGGGACAGGAGATGCTGACGGGATCTTTGGCCAAATATTTGATGATGATGGAGCAAAAATTGGCAGCAATAATTTTCTAGTAAATGAATATACAACAAGCTCACAGGATAATCCTGACATAACAAAATTAAATAACGGCAATTTCGTAGTGGTTTGGCAGAGTGATGGCCAGGATACTAACAAGCAGGGGGTTTATGGAAAGATCTATAATAGTAATGGAGCTGTTGTAAGATCAGAATTCCAGATAAATACTACAACTTTTGGCGATCAAGATGTCCCAGCAGTGGAAGCTTTGACCGAGGGCGGATTTGTTGTAGCCTGGGTAAGCGAAACACAGGATGGTAATGGAGACGGGGTATATCGCAAACAATATGATAGTGGAGGAAATGTAGTAAAAGTAGAAGCATTAGTGAATACAACTACGATCAATCATCAAAATAGCCCTGACGTAGCCAGGGCTAGTGGGGGTGGTTATATAATAGTCTGGGATAGTGATCAGAACGATATCCATACAGATATATTTGCCAAGAGATATGACAGCTTTGGTGATCCCCTAACTGAATTCCAGATAAATACTACAACAGAGAATCATCAGGAAGCCCCACGGGTTATTGCTTTTGATAACAATACAAAATTTGCGATTATTTGGCAAAGTCAGGATCAAGATCTTAGTGGCAAGGGGATATTCGGCAGGTTGGTCTGGGCAAGCAATGGAGCTTTTATAGATGATGAATTCCTAGTCAATACAACTGCTGCTGGTGATCAAAAATTACCTTCTGTAGCTGAGCTGAATTCCCCGGGGCAAGGTTTTATAACTACTTGGGAAAGTAGCGATGGGAATGGATTAGGAATATATGCGCAAAAATATGATGATGGCGGTTATCAATTAGGCGGTGAATTCCTTATTAATACATATACCACAAATTCGCAAGAAAGCTCAGATGTCGCGATCAATCTCAATTCAAATTTTGTAGCTGTCTGGCAAAGCTGGCAGCAGGATGAAAGTACTAATTACGGGATTTTTGGGAAGGTCTATTAATATTATCTCTAAAAAGACATTCACTAAGTAGCTATTTCTTATATTTATATAAACTTGGGATTTTACGTATTAACTTCCGATATATTAATACAAATCAATTATTAATTATTGGTGCATAATTATGACAAAAGTGTATTTTTCTACAAATTTTTCTATTCAGGATAAATATCTGAATCCAACAGATCCTGTTGAAAATAATTTAAATAAGATAAATATTCCGACCTTAGACAATGCTTTTTTTAAGCAAGGGATCATTACCAGAAATGATTATATGTCAGCACTTGAATATTATCGAAAAGGATTAGATTTCCATAAGATCGGAGAATATGATGATGCTATAGAACAATTTAAAAAATCATTGTTATTATTTCCTGGTTTTATTGATGGTATGTATAGATTGGCCAATTCTTATTATCAAAAAGGCGATGATGCAGAAGCCGCAGAATATTATTTAAAAATCATAGAGTTGTCTCCAAATCATAAACAAGTCTTACATAATCTTGCAGTATTTTTCTATAAATATGAAAAGCTGGAATTTGCTTTAAAGTATGCAAATAAATTAAGTAAAGTTGATCCGAAATATAAATATATTGAAGAAAGGATTGAAAGGGATATAAGCACTATAAAGAAGAAAATAGAAGAACTTAAAAAAGAAATAGAACAAACGCCAAAAGAATGGGCTGCTTTATATGAGCTTCTGGAATTGGGAAAAAAATTACAACTTGAAAATGAAATTACTGCTTATATTGTAGAAGTTCACAAACAAGATAAAAAAAATAGATATAAGGCTTTCAACTGTGGGATTGGTTATGCATATTATAATAATTATGAAGAGTTTAGAGAATATTCCGAAAAGATATTTGATAGGGTTATAAATGATCCAGAGTACAAAATTCCACCATATACAGTTTATGTTGTTTATTATAA
>JBHPMC010000018.1:0-30562 GCA_042562495.1 Candidatus Margulisiibacteriota bacterium | reverse complement strand
TGGGCGAGTAGGTCCGTAAGTTTCAAATATCCAATTATCCAAAAGTTGGTGTGCTATGGATTTCTTTGAACAGCGACAGGAGATGGTAGAGCGGCAGTTAATTCCACGAGGGATCACCGATCCGCTTGTTTTGGAAGCAATGCGCACAGTTCCTAGAGAAAATTTCGTTCCAGATGATCTAAAAGACCTTGCTTATAATGATGGCACCTTGCCGATCGGCGAAGGCCAGACCATTTCTCAACCGTATATGGTGGCCAAGATGGTCGAACTTCTAAAATTAAAAGGGGGAGAAAAAGTATTAGAGGTCGGAGCGGGATCTGGATTTGAGGCGGCCGTAATTGCCGAATGTGTCAGTGAAGTTATCACCATGGATAGGTTGGGCCCATTGGTAGCCTTGGCCAGAAGCAATCTAAAGAAGGCCGGTTATGAAAACATTAAAGTTATTAAAGGGGATGGGACTTTAGGTTATCAGGAGGAAGCTCCATACGATGGGATCATTGTCGCCGCGGGAGCGCCAAAAGTTCCTCAGCCATTACTTGATCAGCTGGCTGTTGGCGGAAGATTGGTCATTCCGGTGGGGGACCGAGCTTTACAAAAAGTCATAATAATAAATAATGATAACGGGAATTATGTGGAAAGTTATAGTGATGGTTGTATCTTTGTTCCTCTGGTCGGACAAGAAGGCTGGTAATAATGGTATAATTTTATATGCCAGAATTAAAGAAAGTTCCGGGAACCGATATTCTCTATAGAGAATGGCCGGCTGCTGATCCTCAAGCAGTTTTTTTATTAGTACACGGTATTGGCGCGCATTCAGAGCGTTGGCAATTCCTAGCTAAATTCTTTTTAGAAAAAAATATTTCTTCCTATGCTCTAGAATTAAAAGGATTTGGCGATACAGCCGGCTTAAAAGGCCATATAAGCTCTTTTAAAGAGTATTACAGAGATATTAATCAACTCAGCGAATTCATAAGAAAAGAATTGCCAGGCAAGAAGATATTTCTGATCGGAGAAAGCATGGGCGCGCTGATCTGTTTTGTTTTAGCGCTGGTCCTGCCGGGGAATTATGAAGGGCTGATCTGTATATCTCCTGCTTTTAAAAGTAAGCTTAAGTTTTCCTTCATAGAATATTTGAAGATATTTTCAGCGGTCATTTTTAATAAAAAGAAAGTATTTCCTATACCTTTTGATGAAAAGATGTGTACGCGGGATGCAGAATATTCAAAAATTATGGAGAAGGACCCAAGAGAGCTGCGTTATGCAACGGCAGGCATGTTATTCCAAAATCTTCTAGTACAACTACAAGCCAAGATCTTGGCATCTAAAATGGACATGCCAAATTTATTCCTGTTGTCGGGTATTGATACACTGGTGAGCCAGAAGGAAAGCAATAAAATATTCAAAAAAATAAAAGTATCCGATAAAAAGCTGATAGAATATCCGGAGATGAAGCATGCTTTATCGATAGACCTGGGGAGAGAAAAAGTTTTTGGAGATATTTGGGAGTGGATAAGGGGGAAAGCATGAAATATATCTTAGCAATAGATCAGGGGACCACTGGAAGCAGGGCGATCATTTATGATAAAAAAGGGCGCAAGGTAGCCAGTGCTTACCAGGAATTTCCGCAGTATTTTCCAAAGCCGGGTTGGGTGGAGCATGATCCGGAAGAGATCTGGGATAGTGTTAATAATTCCATACAAAAAGTCCTAAAAAAGGTCAGCCCGAGATCGATAGCTGCAATAGGGATAACCAATCAGCGTGAAACAACGGTAATTTGGGATAAACATACCGGCAAGCCGATACATAGAGCGATCGTGTGGCAATGCCGGAGAACTGCACCAAGATGTGATCAGCTAAAGAAAAACAAAGCAGTTGTTGAACAGTTCAAAAAGAAGACGGGATTACCTATCGATGCTTATTTTTCCGGAACGAAGATCGAGTGGCTGTTGAAAAACGTTAAAGGAGCAATGGCTAAGGCCAAACAGGGCAGGCTGCTTTTCGGGAACACGGATACCTGGATATTGTGGAAGCTGACCGGTGGGCAGATCCATGCAACGGATCATACAAATGCTTCCAGGACAATGGTCTACAATATTAATAAGCTCAAATGGGACGAAGCGATCTTAAAGAAGTTGAATATTCCTAATAAAATATTACCGGAAGTTAAACCATCGTCAGGCTTATTCGGCTATACAGTACGCATAGGAAAATTACATGGGGCAGTGCCTATAACCGGTATCGCCGGAGATCAGCAAGCCGCACTATTTGGCCAAGCCTGTTTTGAGCCGGGCACTATGAAGAATACTTACGGCACAGGCTGCTTTGTTCTTTTAAATACCGGCAAGAAAAGAAAACATTCTAAGCACGGTTTGATCACAACTTTAGGCTGTGATGCTAAAGGGAAACCGGCATATGTTTTAGAAGGCGCAATATTTATTGCCGGAGCGGCTATTCAATGGCTGCGAGATCAGTTAAAGATCCTGAGTTCTGCAGCTGAGTCAGAGCAGATGGGCAAGGCCGTGAAAGATACTGGTGGTGTTTATTTTGTGCCAGCCTTGGTCGGGCTTGGTGCACCTTATTGGGACCAGGATGCGCGTGGGACGATCGTTGGTATAACCCGGGGAACTAACAGAAAGCATTTAGCTAGAGCGGCTCTCGAAGCAATGTGTTATCAGACCAAGGATGTATTGATAGCTATGGCTAAAGATTCAGGTTTAAAGGTTAAAAGCTTAAAAGTCGATGGTGGGGCTGTGGCCAACAACTTTTTATGCCAGCTGCAATCGGATATTTTAGGGATCGATGTTATTCGTCCAAAAACGATTGAAACGACCTCTTTAGGCGCAGCTTATTTAGCAGGCCTGGCGGTTAAATATTGGAAAAGTTCAAATGAGATAAAAAAATGTTGGGTAAAAGATAAAGCTTTCAAGCCACAAATCACAAAAACCAAATCACAAATGTTATATAAAGGATGGCAGGAAGCAGTTAGGCGGGGTTTATCAAGGAAAAATTAAAAAATGAAAGTATTCTTTTTAATAGCCTAGATGAACTAGCTTTTTCTTTTTTATCCTCTGTAGCCTTTGGAGCTAAATCTCCAAGAAGATCTTCTATAGTTGTATTAGGATTATTGATAAATTGTGTAAAACTTTTTAAATCAGCTTCATTTTTACGTTTGATAGCTTGCACAGTCTCTGGATTTAGTAATTCTTCATTTTCTTGAACATTTCCAACAAGATTATTATCTGGAAATATCTTTGCTAAACTTTTAATAATGTTCATATCAACATATCTCTCATATCTATATTGATAAAAAAGTATTTTTGAAAAATGTTTTGAGAACAATTTCTTTATTAGAGATTCGAAAGCTAAGTGACATTTAATAGGAATGCCGCCATATTGCCCACTCTTTGGAGATATTTCAAGATATTTTGTTTTATGTGATTCATGCACATTTAAACCATACCAACCTCCCTCAAGACTAATTTCATCCCCAATCTGCTTACTTTTTGCAAGATCCTGATGAGAAGTAAATTCTCCAAATATTATTTTTTTAGTAGTAATATTATAAAAGCCTGTAAGACCTAAGAAACACTCATGTGAACCAGTACAAAAATTATTGTATACTACAAATGATTCATCATCGAAAAACAAGTCTTTAATTGTATCTGAAGATTGATTCAATGATATTATTTTTTTATACATAATAATCCTATTATTTCCTTTATAGGATATCGTAAGAAAGCAAAAAAAGTTGCAGTAATATAAGATATAATATAAAAACTATGAAATTGGATGTTCTTATTATTGGAGGCGGTGTAACAGGTACAGCCATTGCTCGTGAGCTCTCACATTATCAACTAAAAGTCATGTTATTGGAGAAAGAAACCGAGCTGGCTTTTGGTGTTTCCAAATCAAATAGTGGCATTGTTCATCCAGGCAGTCAAAATTCGCCAAAATCATTAAAAGGCAAGCTATGTGTTGAGGGAAACAAACTAATGCGCAAGATCGCCAAAGAGCTTGGTGTGCATTTTGAAGAAGTTGGAGAGCTGATTGTTATATTTAAAAAGGAAGAAATTAAAGAGCTAGAGAGGTTAAAAAGAGAAGGGGAAGAGCTAGGTGTGCCTGGCTTAGAAATTGTTGATCAGGAATGGCTTAGGAAAAATGAGCCGAATTTAAATAAAGAAGCTATTGCTGCACTCTATGCGCCAACCGCAGGAATAATAAGCCCATATAGATTGGTGTATGATCTCGCAGAAAATGCGGCCAAAAATGGTGTTGAGATAAATTTACAGCAAAAGGTCATTGCTATTACTAAGGAAAGTTCAGGATTTTCAATTCACACTGAAAGAACTAAATATAAAGCAAAATATGTGATCAATGCCGCAGGATTGTTCGCTGATGATGTTTCCAGGATGGTGGGGATCGATGATTTTGTGATCAAGCCGCGCAAAGGAGAAGAATATCTTCTAGATAAGAAGCGGGAACATATTGTGAACCATATATTATTCCCGTTGCCGACTCCCGTATCAAAAGGTGTCTTAGTAATTAAAACTTCTGATGGCAATCCGATGATCGGGCCTACAGCGGAAGAAGTTGAAAGCAAAGAGGACAAAACCACTTCGAACGAGGGATTGCAGAAAGTATTAGTGGGAGTGCAGAAAATGGTGCCGACGATAAGTGATAAGGATATTATTGCTTATTTTTCGGGATTGCGGCCGGCAGCAGGGAAAGATTTTATTATTCGACATGAAGACAAGGTGCCGGGTTTTATTAATGTGGCGGGGATCCAATCGCCCGGCCTTACTGCAGCACCGGCGATAGCGGTAATGGTATCCAAGCTTTTGAAAAAGAATGGTTTAAAACTGACAAAGAAAGAAAAGTTTATTAAACATCGTCCTCCCACAAAACATTTATTTGACCTTGCGTTTGCAAAAATAAAACAATTAATAAAAAAAGATAAAGATTATGGGGATATGGTCTGTAGATGTGAAATGGTCTCAGCCAAAGAAGTTCGTGAGGCAATAAAACGCGGAGCAAGGACCATGGATGGTATAAAGTTCAGAACAAGAGCGCAGGCCGGTAGATGCCACGGAGGTTTTTGTACGACAAGGATCATGAAGATCTTATCAGAAGAGTTAAAAATACCATTAACGGAAGTATCAAAACGCGGAAAAGGTTCGGAGCTTGTGAAAGAGGATAGAGCAAATGAAAGAACGTGAATTAGTAATAGTAGGTGCGGGTCCGGCGGGAATGGCGGCCGCAGTTGCTGCGCATGAAAAAGGTGTAAAAGATATTTTACTTCTGGAACGCGATCAGTTCCTAGGCGGGATCTTGAACCAGTGTATCCATCCCGGATTCGGTCTGCATCATTTCAAAGAAGAGCTGACCGGGCCGGAATATGCGGAACGTTTTATCAATAAAGTTACTAAACTTGAGGGAGTTGAAATAAGCTTACGATCTTTTGTTGTGAATTTAACAGAAGATAAAGTTATTACCTATTTAAAGCCAGGGAAATTAGAGCAGGTAAAAGCAAAGTGTTTGATAATGGCCACGGGCTGTCGAGAAAAAACGCGTGAAATGATACATGTTCCAGGTACACGGCCCGCCGGAGTGTTCCCTGCAGGACTTGCTCAAAAACTGATGAATATCGAAGGTCTGTTGGTCGGGAAAGAAGTTGTAATTATCGGATCCGGCGATATTGGTCTTATCATGGCCAGGCATTTTGCTTTGGAAGGGGCCAAGGTCAAAGCAGTAATAGAGATAGAAAAGCAGACCAGAGGATTAGTGCGTAATGTTGTGCAGTGTCTGGAAGATTTTGAGATACCTTTATATTTTGAGCATACTGTTGCGAAGATCAACGGCTTAGGCAGATTGGAGAGCGTTGATATAGTAAAAGTTGATGAAAATAAGAACCAACTCCCAACTACAAAGTTTCAAATAAAGTGTGACACAGTACTGATCTCAGTTGGTTTGATCCCTGAAAATGAATTAATAGAGATGGCGGGAGTAGAAATGGATAAAAAGACAAATTCCCCGGTGTCCAAAGAGCTTAACACCACATCTATTCCCGGTTTGTTCGTTTGTGGCAATAGCTACAAGGTCTATGATCTTGTGGACTGGGTGTCTAGAGATAGTGTGAAGGCAGGAGAAATGGCCGCGAGGTATATAAATGGAAATTAGAAAAATGACCTGTATAGAATGTCCTCAAGGCTGTCAGCTAAGTGTTGATATCGATAAAGGGTATGTTATCAAAGTAACGGGTCACAAGTGCCCCAAGGGAGAAACATATGCAAAGCAAGAAGTTGAAGCTCCAATGCGTACCTTGATCTCAACTGTTGTGGCCAGAGGTTTAGAGATAAAAATGGTGCCTGTAAAAACGAACAAGGAGATACCTAAGGAGAAGCTTCTTGAAGGTATTAGAGAAATAAGAGAACAAGTGATAAAGAAACCTATAAAGATGGGAGAAATAATTATCCCTAGATTTCTAGGACTGGATTGCGACCTTGTTGCTACGCGTTCTGTAAAATAAAAAACCTGAAATTTTTCCTAAAAGCATACGATAACATAGTACTTTAGAGGTACTAATGTATAAAAAAATAGTAAATATACCTGAGCTATATATAGAGAGATTTAAAAGATCCCCGGAAGTATGTGCTTTGGAGCTTGCCAACAGGGCAATAGGGAAAAATGCACAGATATTGATGGGAATTGAAAAGAAAAATCCCCGCATGTTTAAAAGGATTTTGTTGGAAATAACGAATATTGATGTGGATAGGGGCATTGAACTTATGAGCTTAGTAGATATGCTGTCGGGCAGAATATTGGAAAATAATGAAATTCCAGAGTATCGCTTACGATAACTATATGAGGAGAACAAATGAGCTTTTTTATTAATTATCAAAGAGTATTAAAACGCATTGAAGATAAAGCCAGGGCTAGGTCCAAAAAGCCCTCTTTACGTCCAAGTGATGTCATCTTCTTGATGGATGGTGGGAATCTACGAGTTTATACCCCGGAAACAGTCTATCTTGAGTCTATGAAAGTAGATAAAAAGCTCTGTAATTAATCTTTAAGATCCCTTTAGAAATTTCTAAAAACATACATTATTCAATACATATAGTAGTGATGTTATAATCTTTGGCCAGGATATTTTAAGGAGGAACTAATGAAAGTTTTAGTTATAGGTAGCGGCGGTCGTGAACATACAATTGTCTGGAAATTGAAGCAGAGCCCTAGGATCGAAAAGATATATTGTGCGCCGGGAAATGCCGGCATTGCTGAATTAGCTGAATGTGTTCCTTTAAAAGTCGATGATATCCAGGGATTACTGAATTTTGCTAAAGAAAACGCCATAGATCTTACTGTGGTTGGCCCCGAGATACCTTTAGTTGCAGGCATTACCGATGAATTCGAAGCAGCGGGATTGAAAGTTTTCGGTCCATCTAAAAAGGCAGCACAGCTTGAGGGCAGCAAAGCTTTTGCCAAGAAGATCATGAAAAAATATAAAATTCCTACGGCCAACTATGACGTCTTTACAGAGCTACAGAAAGCCAAAGAACATATTTTTATGTCTAAATTTCCGGTGGTCATCAAAGCCGATGGCTTAGCTGCCGGGAAGGGTGTAACTGTAGCAACTTCTTTAGTAGAAGCAACAAAAGCTTTAGAGGAAGCCATGCAGAGCAAGATATTTGGTGATTCTGGTGCTACTGTTGTTATCGAAGAATATTTACAGGGGGAAGAAGCTTCTATCTTGGCATTTGTAGATGGCAAGAATTTTAAAACAATGGTCTCTTCACAAGATCATAAACGTATTTTTGATGAAGATAAGGGGCCGAATACAGGTGGCATGGGGACCTATAGCCCTGCTCCGATCATTACCAATACTATGCAACATGAGATCGAAAACAAGGTCATTAAACCAATGGTGGATGGTATGGCCAAAGAAGGTGCACCATATAAAGGAATTCTTTATGCGGGATTGATGATCACAAAAGATGGGCCCAAGGTCATTGAGTTTAATTGCCGTTTTGGTGATCCGGAAACACAGGTAGTTATACCGAGGCTGAAATCAGATCTATTAGATTCAATGCTGGCTTGTGTTGATGGTACTGTTGATCAGTTGGAATTATCTTGGCAAGAAGGAGCTGCAGTTTGTGTAGTTCTTGCTGCTGATGGTTATCCGGGCAGTTATGAAAAAGGAATTGAGATCAAAGGTTTAGAGGCCTTTAAGGATACCCCGGAGGTTATCGTCTTTCATGCCGGCACGGTATCAGATAACGGTGTTATTAAAACTGCAGGTGGCAGAGTCTTAGGCCTGACCGCACTGGGGCCCGATATTAAAGCTGCAATTAAGAAAGCATATAGCTCAATTAAAAAGATCGATTTTGATGGCATGTATTATAGAAAAGATATCGGAAAAAAAGCCTTAAAACATCTAGAAAAAGTTAAGTAGAAAATTATTCTTTATCTGTAGCGCTTCCTGAACTTGAACTTTCTACAATAGGTGCAAATAATTCCGCTTCAGGATTTCTTTTATGTTTGATGAACTCAACAGGAGTAAGTTTTTCCTTTTTGCCCAAGGTATTTGCATTGACCGGAGGATTTTTCATTACCAGTGAGATGCCGTAAAAAGGATTTATCTCTTCAATAATTTCTTTAGCCACAACTGATTGTAGTAAAGTGGGGATTGAAGCAGCGATCTGCTCAGGCTCCTTTTTTATCTGGATAGCCTGGATCAGTTGAGCTGCTTGCTTTACAGATGTTTCAGTCCGCTTTAATGCATAGATGATTTTTACAGCAGTTTCTAACCCGGAATTTGCGGTAAATTTAACAGGAGTAAATGAGGTCGCTCTTTGATAGGCTGCATCAGCAGTTCTACTTGCTTGCTCATCGACTTGGATAAAATAATTCAATATTTCTTGAGCTGTTGCCTCAGTGATCCCTGTGGCTTCAGAGACCATTGCTTTTAGGATAGGATTTTTGGCTGGAGAAATAAGAAATTTTACCGGACGAGTGATCGGGCTGGTATTTATATTGATCGTGTAGGTTGAGATATATTCACTTTGAGGTGTAGTATTTTTTTCATAATATCCTGGGGCATCGGTCACATCATGTTCATAAGAAGTATCTTCTGATCGAGATGTGTCTGTGGCCCGAGCATCCCCATAAAAATCTTTATACACGCTTCTTGGCAACTGAGCATTTTCTTTTATGAATCTTGGCTGAAAAGAAAAATCTGTGATGATAAAACTTTCAACTACTGAGACAGGATCATACATATAGCTTGAATCTGCCTGTGGCAAAGAGATGCTAGATGGCATCGAGTTTATTCCGGGAATAATATTTAGAGCCGGGCTATAGGCATAGTTATTTTGAGCTAAAGAATTGTTCCTACGAATGATCCTTACGATGTTGGTATTTTCTAAGGCTATTAACTTGGAACACAGGGTTCGCATAAAAACTCCTTTTTTATGTTGTCCCCCATATTCACTATATATATCGGGATTTTAAGCTGAAAACTTGTATTTAAAGAATGATCGTACGTTGTTTATCGATAAAAAGGCGGTGTTGAGAGAATAATTGGACAGCCTGGGCCAGGACTTTCCGCTCCAGATCTCTGCCTTTCATAATGAGGTCATCAACACTGTCCTTGTGGGTAATTTTTATCGTTTCCTGTTCAATTATCGGCCCGGCATCCAGCTCTGCGGTCACAAAATGACTGGTCGCCCCGATCACTTTCACACCTTTTTTAAAAGCTTGATGGTAAGGTTTTGCTCCTGAAAAAGCTGGCAAGAAAGAATGATGAACATTAATGATTTTGTCTTTATATTCCTTTATGAAAGAACCGGATAATATCTGCATATACCTGGCTAGCACAATGAAATCGATGTTGTTATCTCCCAGAACCTTAAGTGCTTGTTTTTCCTGAGCAATTTTGTTTCCCTTTATAGGCAAGTTAACAAACTCGATATCAAACATTTTGGCCACATCTTTAAGCTCGGAATGATTGCTGATGATAACCGGAATATTTATGTTCAGTTCGCCGGAGCGCTTACGTAATAATAGATCAAAAAGACAGTGGTCATATTTTGAGACCATTATGGCTACATTTAGCTTCTCATCGCTGAAATGCAATTGAAAATCTATCCCCAGTTTTTTTGCCAGCTCAGGCAAGGTTTTTCTAAGTTTGTCTTTAGAGAGCGAGAATCCTTTCATTTCCCATTCAACACGCATGAAGAATTTTTCTTCAACACAATTCGTATATTGGTCGAGATTGATAATATTTCCTTTATTTTCGTAGATAAAACCGGTGATGCCGGCGACCAGGCCTTTTTTATCTTTGCAGTTAACCAGAAGAATTGCTGTGTTTGGCATAGCAGAATATTAGCACGAACCAATAAACAGATGAAATAAATTATGCTATCGTATCTGCATGAAATTAGTGATAGCTACAAAGAACAAACATAAGTTAAAAGAGATCAGCCAAATGCTTGAGGGCCAGATCGAAGTTGTAGGCTTAGATAAATATCCGCAAATTCCAGAAACGATAGAAGATGGGAAGACCTTTGAAGAAAATGCGCTGAAGAAAGCACGTGAAGTTTTCGCTGCAACAAAGACTTGGACGCTGGCAGATGATTCCGGGTTGGAAGTTGAAGCTTTGAAGGGAGAGCCTGGCATTTATTCGGCCCGTTATGCAGGCGCAGGCGCTTCTTATGAGGCTATCTGTCAAAAACTACTTAAGAATATGGATGGCGTTCCTGAAGAAAAACGAGATGCGCAATTCAATTGCACAATGGCTTTAATAAGTCCGGATGGGGAAGAACAAGTTGTTGTTGGATTATGTAAAGGGCATATTAGCCAGGCTATGAAAGGTGAGCATGGATTTGGCTATGATCCGGTCTTTGTTTATGATAATACTGATAAAACGTTGGCTGAAATATCATCCGAAGAAAAGAATAAAATCAGCCATAGAGCAAATGCGTTAAAAAAGATAAAAGAGATCCTGAAAAAGAGAGCTTGATTTGCTCATTAAGCCCTATGTGTTATAATTTTCGTCCTTTTGACAAGTTAATTGTTAGTTCGAGTATGCGGGCGCGTCGATCTGGTTTTAAGTATTAAGGAGATCGGCACTACGCACTCTCGATTTTATTTTGATAATTAAGATGAGTGCGGGCGTAACTCAGTTGGTAGAGTGCAACCTTGCCAAGGTTGATGTCGACGGTTCGAACCCGTTCGCCCGCTCCAGAATTTTGAGCTGTAGTGTTTTGAAAAATTATTTGTTTTGAGCACGCGGGCGTAGCTCAGTTGGTAGAGCGCTAGCCTTCCAAGCTGGATGTCGACGGTTCGAACCCGTTCGCCCGCTCCAGCGCCTGTAGCTCAGCTGGATAGAGCGTTGGCCTCCGGAGCCAAAGGTCGCACGTTCGAATCGTGTCGGGCGCACCAAATATAACAAAGCACGTAATTGGTTTCTTTGTTTATTTCCTTTACAATAAATAGGGCTATTTATATAATCAGAGCTCTTATTTTAGGCGAGCAGGTTTCGTTATACGTGGTATTGCGCCCGTAGCTCAGCTGGATAGAGTACCGGCCTTCGAAGCCGTGGGTCGCACGTTCGAATCGTGTCGGGCGCGCCATGTGTTAATGTAAGGCAGGCTAAGAAATTTGATATTTAGGCGTGGTGAGCGTAGTTCAATGGTAGAGCTCCAGATTGTGGTTCTGGCTGTTGTGGGTTCGAATCCCATCGCTCACCCCAACTTCGTAGGGCATAGTAACGAGAAATAGGGGGAGTAATTAGGAAGACCTGATCCTATTTTTATCGTCTATGCATTACGAAATTGGCGCCCGTAGCTCAGTTGGATAGAGCAACTGCCTTCTAAGCAGTAGGCCGGCTGTTCGAATCAGCCCGGGCGCGCCAGCCTTCGTCACTTCGTGACTTCGGCTGGCAGGCCAAGCCTTAATAAAATAGGCTGCGAGTGCCCGACGAAGTTTTAGCGAAGTCGGGGTTGGCAGAGCAGCCATGCTTAGCATGGTTTTGAATTTTGATTTTATATTTCATGGATGGGCCAGTAGCTCAGTTGGTAGAGCAGTTGACTCTTAATCAACGGGTCGTGGGTTCGAATCCCTCCTGGCTCACCATGAATAGATAGGCAAAGATTGCCAAAGAGTTTAATTGAAAATAAAGTGTGAGAGCGAACTGCCATAGGCAGTTCGCGAGTGGGATTCGAAAGGACGCAGGCAGCCTGCAAAGGCAGGCAACGAGGCCGCGGCTCTGCAGCGAATCCGTCAGGCGAACGTAAGTGAGCCGAATATGGCGGATGAGACGAAAGACCGAATCCCTCCTGGCTCACCATGAAAAACCTGTTGCGCCCTTAGGGGGCCGGCAGGGTTGAAGTTCGAGCTATATGCTCGAACTTCTTTGATTGCCGTGCCGAAGTGGTGGAATTGGCAGACACGCATGATTTAGGATCATGTGCCTTACGGCGTGAGAGTTCGACTCTCTCCTTCGGCACCAAATCCGAACGAAGCGAGGATTTGGGATTTCAGGCGAAGTCTGAAATAATTTTGCGATTTTATAAACGTAAGTAAATCGCAAAATAGCCGAACAGTGCATAAGCGAAGTTCTGCATTGGCGGAACAAGCGCAATGCCTCCTTCGGCACCAGTTTTTTTGGTAAATTGAAAGGAGATAATTGTGGTAAAAAAAATACAGTCGTTAGCGTTTATTCTTGCAGGTGGTAGAGGTACAAGGCTAGCACCTTTAAGCTTGACCACCGAAGGAAGTTTTCCTAAACAATTCTTAGCTTTAGCAAAAAGAAGAACAATGCTTCAAGAAGCAATTAATAGAGTACCCAAAGGTATTCCCATGGTCGTTGTTCCAGAAGAGAGATATAAAGATGAGGTTGTAAAACAAAGCGAAGGTGCGGTTGAGGTCATCAGCGAACCATTTGGCTGTAATACTACAGCCGCCGTTGGCTTAGCTGCGGTATATGCTTTGCATAAAGGATATAGTGAAAAAACCGTTATTTTTATCATGCCTGCTGACCATTATATGGATACCAGATGCTTTAGAAAATATTATGATGTTGCAATCCAGGGTGCTGCAAATGGAAAGATCGTTACTATAGGGATCACTCCCGATAGGCCGGCAACCGGCTATGGATATATTAAAGCCAATCGTAAGATGCAAACAATATTCGGCAAACAAGCTTTATATGAAACCGAAGCTTTTGTTGAAAAGCCGGATCTGGATACTGCAAAAAAATATGTTGAATCTAAAGAATATTTTTGGAATTCAGGGATCTTTGCTATGCCTGTAGCAAAGATCTTGAATGTTCTAGAAAAGCATTCTCCGGTAGTATTTAAAGCTGTGCAGAATATCAAGGAGGCCTTGGGTACACCTCAACAGCTGGAAATTTTGACCAAAGAATATCAGGCGATCAAGGATGCCAAGCAAGATATCTCTATCGACTATTCTGTTATGGAAAAAGAAGCAAAGAACATGTTCTTGTTGCCAGCAGAAGTGAAATTGGATTGGAATGATGTGGGAGGATGGGTAGCTCTTGAAAAATATATCAAGCCGGATGCGGCTAATAATAGAGCTCTGAATAAGGTCGAATTTACTAAGTGTAAGGATGTTTTTGCTTTAAATTATAGACACGAACATCTGCTGTGGGTTGCTCATCTTGAGGACCTGTTGATCGTTGATACAGATAATGGTTTATTAGTTTGCCCTAAAGAATTTGCCCAAAGAGCAAAGGAGATCATCCCTGGTCTTGAGCAAGGGCAGAAAGAGATCCTTATCGAATCGGAGAAAAATGAAATTAGTAATCAAACAGAGATCCCTATTGCCTGTCTAGGTTGTAAGGAGATCAAAATAGATTACTCTGCTGAAAAATTAGTCGTAAGTAGAGTCGGTATTGCCCTGGAAGAACCTAAAGTTGAAGAACCTGTAGTTGAAGAGCAAAAGCCTGCCGAAGAAAAGGCAGACGAAAAGCCGGAAGAAGTTATTGAGAAAGAAGAAGTGCCGACAGAAAAGCCCGCTGAGGCAGTATCAGAACCAGAAACTGCTAAGCCTGAAGCATAACGATTTGAAGTTGGACGGGGAATAGCTCAGATGTACCGACTCTTTTATAGGAAATAAGGAAGTCGGCACCGCGCACATTGATAGTTTTATTGCAGATTCGTTAACGCGGATTTGTTTTGTAGTTGGACGGGGAATAGCTCAGATGGCTAGAGCACCTGTTTTGGGAACAGGGGGTCGCAGGTTCGAGCCCTGTTTCCCCGACCAGCCTTCGCTCCTACGGAGCTTCGGCTGGCGGAGCCAAGTTTTATTATAGGAAAGGATGTTTGTTAATAATGAAAATAAATAAGTTCGAAAAAAAGAATTACACTATAACCATCGAGCTGGAAGAGGATTATTCAGTAGTGGATAGCTTTATGGATGAATCTTTTAAAGAATTGGCCAAAGAGGCAGCGGTCCCTGGATTTCGTAAGGGCAAAGTTACACGAGATGTTTTTGAAAAGAATTATGGCAAGGGCCCGATATTGGAAAAAGCGGTCAATAAAGCCATGAACAAGACCTATATCGCTGCCTTAGAAGAGAAAAAGGTAATGCCTGTTGATTATCCGAAAAATATCGAAGTAAAAAAACTGGAAGAGGGCAAGTTGTTCATTTTTTCTCTGGATGTGGATGTGAAACCTGAGGTTAAGCTCGGTAAATATAAAGGCTTGAAGATTGAAAAAAAGGAAATCGTGATCAGCGATGCAGAAGTCCAAAAACAATTAGATCAACTGCAGGAAAATTATGCAGAATATGTATTGATCGAAGATAGGGCCGCCAAGCTGGAGGACATGATCAGTTACGATATCAAAGCTTTTATTGCTGACCAGCCTTACGAAAAATGGACCAAGAACAATTCCGGCTCCAAGCTCGGCAGTAAACACATCTCAGAGGATTTTGATAAAGCTATAGTGGGCATGAAAGCTGGAGAAACTAAAGAATTTGAGATCGAAATAAAAAAAGATCATTTCGATAAAGAAGTTGCCGGCAAAAAGGTAAAACTTAATGTCCACTTGCATGAGATTCGAGAAAAAAAATTGCCGGAGCTAAACGAAGAACTGGTAAAGAAAGTAGGTCCTTTTAAGACAGTAGAAGAGCTGCGCAAAGATCTTAAGGATAAGATGCAAAAGCATGCTGACGGGCAGAATAAAAATCAATTTAAAGATAATTTACTGAAAGAAGTTATCAAGAATGCGGAAGTTGAGCTGCCTCCGGCCATGGTCGAAAGAGAGATCGATCGTATGATCCAGAATTTAGAATATTCTATTGCCCAATCAAAAATGGGTATGGAAGATTATCTAAAAATGGTGGGCAAAGATATGAAGTCTATCCGTGAGGAGTTCAAAGACAGAGCAGAGGATAGAGTTAGGGTTGATCTGGCATTGGAAGCGATCGCAGAAAAAGAGAGCATAGAGATAACAGAAAAAGATCTTGATGCCGAGCTGACCAAGATCGCCCAGGGGATACAAGGGCAGTCAATCGAAGAGTCTAAGCAGAAAGTATCAGATGCAACCAGAGACTATGTAAAATCCTACCTGAAAGATGAAAAAACTATCGATTTTCTAGAAAATCATGCTAAGATAATAAAAAAGTAATCTTAAGGAGGAATATCTATGCCAGTAATACCTACAGTAGTGGAAAAAACGGGTAAAGGAGAGCAATATTTTGATCTCTATTCAAGGTTATTAAAGGAAAGAATCATCTTTTTAAGTGAAGAGATCGATGAGAGGATGGCAAGCTTAGTTGTTGCTCAGCTGTTATTCCTGGAAGCAGAAGATTCAGATAAAGAAGCATACCTTTATATTAATAGCCCGGGAGGCATGGTCACTGCGGGGATGGCCATTTACGATACCATGCAGTACATAAAGACCAGGGTTTCTACCATATGTTTTGGGCAGGCTGCCAGTATGGGAGCTTTGCTTTTAACAGCGGGGACAAAAGGGAAGCGCTATGCATTACCAAATTCCCGGATAATGATCCATCAGCCTTTAGGTGGAGCCCAAGGGCAGGCCACTGATGTAGAGATCCAAGCGAGGGAGATCTTGCGTATGAAGAAGGTATTAAATGAGATCTTAGCAAAACATACCGGCCAGCCACTATCAAAGATCGAAAAAGACACCGATAGAGATTTTTTTATGACTCCCGAAGAAGCTGTTAAATACGGTTTGGTGGATGAGGTTATCCAGGGTTTAGATAAGATCGAGAAAAAGAAATAGCCTACCGCAGACGGGGGCAGATAAATGACATTCAATCCAACACATGAGGCAAGCTGCTCGTTTTGCGGCAAAACCCAGCACCAAGTAAAGCGCTTGATCGCGGGGCCAAATGTTTATATATGTAATGAGTGTATAACTCTGTGTAAGAGTATAATCGATGAAGAATTAAAAACTAAAAGCTCGACAACCACACCTTTTACCCTGAGTGAATTGCCCAAGCCCAAAACGATCAAAAAATCATTGGATCAATATGTTGTAGAGCAAGAAAAGGCGAAGAAAGTCCTATCGGTCGCTGTATATAATCATTATAAGCGGATCCAATTCAGCCAACAAAAAGAAGATAAAGAAGATAAAGATGATACTGAATTAGGGAAGAGCAATATTTTATTGATCGGGCCTACCGGTAGTGGCAAGACATTATTGGCACAAACCCTATCCAGGATATTGCATGTTCCTTTTGCGATGGCTGATGCCACAACGCTTACCGAAGCAGGTTATGTCGGAGAAGATGTGGAGCAGGTCTTAGTCCGTTTGATCCAAGCTTCAGGTGGAGATATAAACCGGGCGAGCATTGGTATCGTTTATATAGATGAAATAGATAAGATCACTCGTAAATCTGAAAATCCTTCAATTACTCGCGATGTTTCTGGTGAAGGAGTCCAACAGGCATTGCTGAAAATACTAGAAGGGACCGTGGTCAACGTGCCCTCTGGCGGGGGCCGTAAGCATCCTCAACAGGAGTTCGTACAAGTAGATACGACTAATATCTTATTTATCTGCGGGGGTTCTTTTGATGGGATAGAAAAAACTATTGAAAACCGGATAAACCGCAGAGTGGTCGGATTTGAAACCTTAGAGAAACGTGAAGATAGAGAAAATCAGGCCGATAAAATATACACTGAGATCCAGCCGGAAGATCTTTTAAAGTATGGCATGATCCCAGAGTTGGTCGGGCGTTTGCCGGTGATCACAGGTCTTAGCGCCTTAAATGAAGAGGCCTTAATGACGATCCTGATCAAACCAAAGAACGCGATCATTCGCCAATTCAAGAAATTGCTTTCCTATGATGGTGTAGCGCTGGATTTTACGAAGGATGCTTTAACTTATATTGCTTATGCAGCAGGCAAAAGAAAAATGGGAGCAAGAGCTCTGCGGGCGATTGTGGAAGAGATCATGCTGGATGTGATGTATGAAGCGCCGACCGGCAAAGAGTTGAAAGAAATAACCATTGATGAAGAAACCGTACAAAAATATATTTCTTTTTCAGAAGAGGATAAGTCAACTATGTCAAAAAAGAATGTCTTGAAGAAGAATACAGATAGGCCGCCAAGAAAAAAAGCGGCATAAAAATCAACAGGAGCTAATTAATGACTAAGGTAACTCCTAAAACATTTAAAGATGTATTGCCATTGATCCCGTTGAGGAATATCGTGGTTTTTCCGCATATGATCGTTCCGCTTTTTATTGGCAGAGAAAAATCCATCCAAGCTTTAGAAGTAGTGGCTGGGGCAGATAAATTATTGGTATTGGCTACGCAGAGGAAAGAAGAGATCGAAGATCCGGATCCTGAGGATATCCATGATATTGGTATCTTGGCAGAGATCGTTCAGCAGCTGAAGTTGCCGGATGGGACGACCAAGGTATTGGTCGAAGGGATCTCGAGAGTAAAGATCAAAAAGATAATCAAAGAAAAGAATTTCTATAAGGTCCAGACCGAAAAACTCGAAGAGAAATTCGAGCTGTCTGTCGAGCTGGAGGCCTTGGTTCGTATGGTGATCGAAAGTTTTGAATCCTATGTCAAACTCAATAAAAAGATCCCGGCCGAGACCTTAATGTCCATAATTAATGTGGATGATCCGGGGCGTTTAGCCGATCTGATCGCTTCTTATCTTGTACTTAAAGTAGAAGAGAAACAAAATCTGCTAGAGACTGTCAATGTCAAACAACGTTTAGAAAAATTAAATGATTTTCTATCTCGCGAGAACGAATTGTTGGAAGTAGAAAAAAAGATACATGGCAAGGTCAAAGACCAGATAGAAAAAGTCCAAAAAGAATATTATTTAAAAGAAAAATTAAAAGCTATCCAGGAGGAATTGGGTACGGAAGAGGGAGAATTATCGGAAATAGATGAATATAAGAAAAAGGTCCGGGAGGCGAAGATGCCTCCGGATGTTGAGAAAAAAGCATTAAAAGAAGTAGGCCGTTTAGCCCAAATGCAGACACTTTCAGCAGAGGCGGGAGTGATCCGTACTTATTTAGATTGGCTGATCGAGTTGCCCTGGTCCAAGAAAAGCAAAACAGTGCTGGATATAACAGAAGTTAATAAGGTGCTGGAGGCAGATCATTATGGATTAGAGAAGGTAAAGGAAAGGATCCTCGAGTATTTTGCAGTTTATAAATTAACAAAAAAAGCACACGGGACGATTTTGTGTTTGGTTGGTCCTCCGGGAGTCGGCAAGACCTCGATCGCCCAATCTATTGCACGTTCAATGAAGCGAGAATTCGCCAGGATATCTTTGGGTGGCATGCGGGATGAAGCAGAGTTGCGCGGGCATAGGCGTACTTATGTGGGATCTTTGCCAGGGCGCATCATACAATCCATCCATAGAATAAAAACCAGCAACCCGGTGATCCTTTTGGATGAGATCGATAAGATCAGCACCGATTATCGTGGTGATCCAGCGGCAGTTCTGATGGAGATCTTAGATCCCGAGCAGAACGTAAATTTTTCGGATCATTATCTGGAAGTATCTTATGATCTATCAGATGTAATATTTATTGCTACCGCCAATACTTTACCTTCTATTCCTTCTGCTTTGCGGGATCGCATGGAGATAATACCGATTTCTGGTTATACCGAAGAAGAAAAGATCGAGATCGCTTTAAGATATTTGATACCCAAGCAAGTTAAAAAACATGGCTTGACCGAAAAAGATATTACTTTCACCAAGGAAGGCATCCGGATGGTGATCAATGAATATACCAAAGAAGCCGGGTTGCGAGATCTGGAGAGGAATATAGCGGCTATTTGCCGGAAGGTCGCCAAGGAGAAATTAGAAGGTAAAAATGACCTTAAAAAGATAAGTCGTCATAATATGCATTTCTTTTTGGGCGTGCCGAGATACAAACAAGAAAAAGCGGATAAGGAAACACATGTGGGAGTTGCAATGGGCTTAGCCTGGACAGAAGCCGGCGGGGATATTCTGCCGATCGAAGTCACAGTGCTTCCTGGTCGGCGAGCGCTTACTTTGACCGGGAAAATGGGCGATGTAATGCAGGAATCAGCTAAGGCAGCTTTGAGTTATGTGCGTTCGATCGCGCCTATGCTGGGCTTGGAACAAGGATTTTATCGAAAAAACGATATTCATATCCATATTCCTGAAGGTGCTATTCCTAAGGATGGTCCTTCAGCAGGGATCGCTTTAGCTACCGCTTTGGTTTCTGCGTTGAGCAATAATCCGATCAAAAGTAAGCTTGCTATGACCGGAGAGGTCACTTTGCGAGGCAGGGTGTTGGCTATCGGAGGATTAAAAGAAAAATTGTTAGCGGCAGGCAGGGCCGGGATCGAAACCGTGCTAATCCCGCAAGATAATGCCAAAGACCTGAAAGAGATCTCCAGTAAGGTGAAACGCAATCTGAAAGTGTTCACAGTTGAGCATATGGATCAAGTATTAAAGCTGGCCCTGGTCCAGGCCTTGGAAAATCAAAAAAAAAGTGATATAGAAAAGGAATCCAAGAAAACACGCCGCAGAGCTGCTGCGGATGATCGTCCAAGAGCACAATTGATGTAGAGGAGTAGTTGTGGCTGAAAAGAAAAAATTTAAAGATACTTTAAATCTTCCCAAAACAGATTTCCCGATCAAGGCCAAGCTGGCAGAGCTTGAGCCGGCACTTGTTAAAAAATGGGAAGCTGAAAAGATCTATGCAAAAGTCCAGGATAAGGTTAAAGGTAGAGAAAAGTATATATTGCATGATGGCCCGCCATATCCTAATGGAGATATCCATCTAGGGCACACCCTTAATAAGACCTTAAAAGATGTTGTTGTAAAATATAAAACAATGCAGGGCTTTGATTCGCCTTATGTGCCCGGCTGGGATTGCCATGGCCTGCCGATCGAGATCCAGCTGTTAAAAGAGCTGAAAGATAAAAATAAAGTAGAAGATACTCCGGCTTTTCGTGATCATTGCAAAGAATATGCCCTGAAATATGTTGATAACCAGCGTGAGCAGTTCAAGCGCTTGGGTGTACGCGGCGATTGGGATAATCCATATCTTACTTTAGATCCGGAATATGAAGCCAAGGTCATCGAGAAATTCGGCGAATTAGCTGATAATGGTTATGTCTATAAAGGAAGTAAGCCGATCCATTGGTGCGCCTCATGTCGCACTGCCTTGGCTGAAGCTGAGATCGAGTATGAAGAAAAAAGATCACCGTCAATTTACATCCGTTTTTTAATTGAAGGCATTACAACTGCCGGCAAAGAATTCGATGAAATAAACCGCAAAGAGCTGCATTCTTTTCTGCCGAAAGGCGAGAAAGCCTATTTCCTGGTCTGGACGACAACACCCTGGACGCTGCCGGCTAACGTTGCAATAGCCGTGAACCCAAAATATATTTATGCAATAGTCCGCGATAAAAAAACAAAAGAGCTCTATATCCTGGCTGAGTCACTTTTAGCAAAGACAATGGAAAAGCTTGGCATGGAATATGAGCAGGTCAGCAAGATCGACGGAGATTCACTGGCAGGTATCGTTACCAAGCATCCTTTTGTAGACCGCGACTCTCCGGTGGTAACTGCAGATTATGTTACTGCTGAAGAGGGTACTGGTTGTGTGCATATTGCTCCGGGCCATGGTCAGGATGACCACGTTGTCGGCTTAAAACATAATTTACCGACCTTAATGCCGGTGGATGAAGCCGGAGTATTTACCAAAGAAGCCGGGAAATTTGCCGGAATGAAGATCATGGATGCCAATAAAGCTATCGGCGAGGAAATGCAGAAAAACGGTTCGCTGTTAAAACTTGAATTTATCAAGCATTCCTATCCGCATTGCTGGAGATGTAAGGAGCCGGTCATATTCCGAGCTACGCCGCAGTGGTTCGTGGCGATGGATGTTAAAGGCAAGGACGGCAAGACAATCCGCCGCAAAGCAATATCTGAAATTGAAAAGACCAAGTGGTACCCGGATTGGGGCCAGAAGCGAATTATGGGTATGATCGAAAAGCGGCCGGATTGGTGCGTATCACGCCAGCGTTCCTGGGGAATACCGATCCCGATCGTTTATTGCAAAAAATGTAATGAGCCGCAATTGTCCAAGAAGTACAATGATGCGATCGTTAAAGCGGTGCAAAAAGAAGGGACCGGAGTCTGGTTCAAAAAAGAAGCGAAAGATTTTATCCCTAAAGACTTTAAGTGTGAAAAATGCGGCAAGACAGAATTCGTCAAAGAGACAGATATCATGGATGTCTGGATGGAATCCGGCGCAAGTGCACCTGCGGTCTTAGATACAAATCCGCAATTACATATGCCGGCCGATCTTTATCTAGAAGGTAGCGATCAGCATCGCGGCTGGTTCCATTCTTCAATGTTAATTGGTGTCGGCACACGAGGCGCGGCTCCTTATAAAGCAGTGTTAACGCATGGATTTACTATAGATGAAAAAGGCAGAAAGCTCAGTAAATCGCTTGGTAATGTTACCCCGATGGCTGAGTTAATTAAAAGATTCGGTGCGGATATTCTTAGATTGTGGGTGGTCTCCACGGATTTTCATAATGATATGCCTATGTCTGAGAACATCATGAAGCAGGTGCAGGAATCTTTTATGAAGGTGCGTAATACCTGGAGATTCCTGATCAGCAATTTGAATGATTTTGATCCTAAAGAAAAGGTGGAATTTACCGAGCTGGATAGCTGGATCTTATCCAGGCTGCAGCATTTAATTAAAAAAGTCACCGAAGCTTATGAAGATTTCGAGTTTCACAAGGTATATCACCAGATCAATAATTTCTGTATCAATGAGCTAAGTTCTTTGTATCTGGATATCAATAAGGATAATTTGTATTGTAACGGTAAAGTATCGAAGGAAAGAAGATCCACCCAGGCTGCTTTTTACAAGATACTAGTTGCTTTGGTCAAAATGATGGCTCCGGTCTTAACATTTACCTGCGAAGATATCTGGAAATATATAATTAAGACCGAAGGATCCATTCAGCTGGAGGATTTTCCAAAGGCTGATAAAGCTTTGATAGATGAGGACCTCGAAAAGAAAATGGGCAAGCTGCTGGAATTGCGCGAGATCGTTTATAAAGAATTAGAGGCGGCGAGAGCCAAGAAAGATATCGCGGGGTCTTTAGATGCTCAGGTAGAAATAACTTATCCTGAAGAGCTGGATGTTGGTTTTCTGGAACAATTCCTGATCGTTTCCAAGGTTAAGGTCACTAAAGGAAAAGAGATCAAAGTCGCAGCCAAAAAAGCTGAAGGCGAGAAATGCAACCGCTGCTGGAAATACGATAAGCTCAAAGATGATCTGTGTCCGCGTTGTGCCCAAGTTGTGAATTCCTGATCTGGATCAAGGCTTCCTAAATCCCTAAAATAAAAAATTCAAGTATATTCTGCTTAAAAAGTGGGTATATATATATTAAATACCAGAAAGAAGGGGTGCATGAGATATGGTTTCTGCAGATAAATATTTATATACAAATCGTGTAGATAATAGCGGTGTCGGCCGTTTACAATATGCCGGCAAGCCAAACTTGGAAGGCAGTAAAGAACTTCGAAAAAAGATCGACCTGCTTAAAGCAAAATATGTGAATATAATCGGGCCTGATCAAAAAACAGCCTGAAGCAATGGATACTTCCAATAATAATCCTCAGAAAAGAGCCCTAACCAGGTCCATCTTTGTCACTGATCTGGTCCAGGCCACGCTGCAAGAGCTTAATAAGGAAGGGAAGATCCCTTCCAGGTCCCTTAGTTTATATAACGATGTGATCAGTGCCAAGACCGCGGAAAGATTCATAGATATCATCGAACATAATCTAGATACTTCCGATGTACAGATGCTCAAGGATGGTAAGTTATCCGTTAATAAGATCGGGGGTTATGATCAATCCGGCAAACCGTATCTTTATCTGATCACTTTAGGTTATTTATGCAACGACAATGTGCCGCGCCGGGAAAAAATACGCTTATTAGAAGAAAAGCTCTCTGAAAAAGAGACCAAAGAATTCCTGGAAGATTTTTGTAAAAGAGGTATGGAATCCGAATATTTAAAAGATGCGTTTACTAAGGATCATCATTCCGAACTTGAGAAGATGCTCAAGCTTATCTCTACAGTAATATCCAAGAAAAAGATCTAAAGCTCCAACTTTTCGAAATGGCTGAGTTTTTTCAGCTCAAGATAGCGATCGGTGATATCTTTTTTCTTTAATCCCAAGAAACGGTTACAACTGAAATCTTCAACAATATAAGAAGCCATAGCTGTCCCTACCATGACCGCTTGTCTCAAGTTCTTATCCGATATATTTCCGGTCTTGGCCAAATAGCCGATAAAACCTCCCGCAAAAGAATCCCCGGCTCCGGTCGGATCCTTTACTGTTTCTACGGGGAAGGAAGGCGCGGCAAAGATATCATTGCCCTGGAACATAAGTGCGCCATGCTCTCCTTTTTTAACGATCAGGATCTTGGTCCCCATTTTCAGGATCTCCTTGGCGGCTTTGATGATGTTCGGAGTGTTCATAAGCTGTCTGATCTCGCCGTCGTTCAAAAGCACGACATCGACCTTGGACATAACTTTCAATAATTGTTCTTTTTTAATATCTATCCAAAGGTTCATGGTGTCGAGCATTGTTAATTTTGGCGACTTAACCTGTTCCAGAACGTTTTGCTGCAGTGCAGGATCAATATTGGCCAGAAAAACAAAAGGAGTATCTTTGTAGCTTTCGGGCAGAGTTGGTTTAAAATCTGCGAAAACATTCAATTGCGTTTCAACGGTGTGAGCCTGGCTCATATCATATTCATAATAGCCTTCCCAGTGAAAGGTCTTGCCGCCTTTAATGATCTGTAATCCTTGGGTATCGATCTTGCGGGAGTGGAGCAGCTCTACATGCTGCTTGGGGAAATCTTCTCCAACTACTCCCACAATATTAATTGGAGCAAAAAAAGAAGCAGATAAGGAAGCATGAATTGCCGAGCCGCCCAAGACATTCTCATGTTTACCAAAAGGCGTTTTAATATTATCTAAAGCTGTAGAGCCGACGATTAGTACTTTATTCATGAAACGAATTATAATATAGTTTGTGTTAAAATACATTTCCTTAAATAAATCGGGAGGTTATAATGAATCCTACTAGATCAAAGGAGAAAAAAGTGACAACCAAGGATTTTAAGATAAAAGATATAAGCCTGGCCGAATGGGGCCGGCAAGAGATTATCATGGCCGAAAAAGAAATGCCGGGATTAATGGCTATTCGCGAGAAATATGCCAAGAAAAAACCATTAAAAGGCGCACGGATCACAGGCTCCTTACATATGACCATCCAAACAGCAGTGCTTATCGAAACTTTGGTCGCCCTTGGTGCGGATGTCCGCTGGGCATCATGCAACATTTTTTCTACGCAAGATCATGCGGCAGCAGCAATTGTAAAAACCGGAGTGCCGGTTTTTGCCTGGAAAGGTGAAACATTAGAAGATTATTGGTGGTGTACCTGGCAGGCCTTGTCATTTCCTGGTGGAAAAGGGCCTCAATTGATCGTTGATGACGGAGGCGATGCTACTTTATTGATCCATAAAGGGTATGAGCTGGAAAATGGCTCAAAGTGGGTAAATGAAAAGGCTGATAGCGAAGAAGAAAGTGTTATAAAAGCACTGCTAAAAAAGATCAACAAAGAGAAAAAGGATTCTTTTCACAACATAGTTAAAGATTGGAAAGGCGTATCGGAAGAGACCACGACCGGCGTTCATCGTCTTTACCAGATGATGGAGAACAAAAGCTTATTGGTTCCTGCTATTAACGTGAACGATTCTGTTACCAAATCAAAATTCGACAACTTGTACGGCTGCCGTGAATCATTAGTCGACGGAATAAAACGGGCTACTGATATTATGATCGCCGGGAAGCTAGCTGTGGTCTGTGGTTATGGTGATGTCGGTAAAGGCTCAGCTCAATCTTTAAGTTCACTAAATGCTAAAGTGGCTGTGACCGAGATCGATCCGATCTGTGCCCTGCAGGCTCTGATGGCCGGATTAGATGTTGTTAAGCTCGAAGATACCTTAGGCAAAGCAGATATTTATGTTACAGCGACCGGCAATAAAAACGTGATCACTGCCGAGCATATGTCCAAAATGAAAGATGAAACGATCGTCTGTAATATCGGGCATTTTGACAATGAGATCCAAGTCGATGCGCTTGAAAAATGGCCGGGCATCAAAAAAGTAAATATCAAACCGCAGGTAGATAAATATATCTTCCCCGCCTCCGCTAAAGCTTCAGCGGGCAGGCCCGAAGGTCACTCAATAATATTGTTGGCTGAAGGGCGCTTGATCAATCTTGGTTGTGCGACCGGGCATCCTTCTTTTGTGATGTCCAATTCTTTTTCCAATCAGACCTTAGCCCAGATAGAGCTTTGGGAGAATAAACATGATGTAAAAGTATTTACACTGCCTAAGAAATTGGATGAAGAAGTAGCACGGCTGCACCTCGACAAGCTCGGTGCAAAGCTTACTAAATTATCCAAAGAACAAGCGGATTACATCGGTGTGAAGATCGATGGGCCGTTCAAGCCAGAACATTACAGATACTAAAAATTGGAGGTGACTTTTATGGCGAAGAAAGCAAAAGCTTTACCCTTGTTTGCGATCGTAGTTCTTTTGATCGGTATTACTTGGCTTTTAACTGAAATGGGTATTATTTCTACCAATATCCCTTGGTGGCCGGTGATCTTGATCCTGGTCGGTGCTAATTGGATATACGAGTATTATAGTAAATAAATTTAATTGGTTATGTTATAGAAAAGCGGACATATGTGCAGGCGGGGTCGTGATCCTCACTCTTAGTACGGATCACCTATATCGCCTAGCCTTAAAGTCCACTTTTTTTATATTTAGAATAGAATTGTTTTAATGATAGAAAAAGTCACTAACACTTTCAGCGCGCATATTTGTTTCGATATCTTTTGCAGTAACAGATTCATACTGGTCTTTATCTATGGTGGTTATTTTGCCGCCTTCTTCTAGCCAGGCAATTCCTGTGCCGATCACTTTATCCACATCCATGCCGAATTCCTGCTGATCTCTGATCATGAACAAAAATATCTTTTTTCCTGCGAAGATCAAATTATAATAGACAGGCTTATTGATGAACATTCCTTCTTCAGTGTGGATATTTCTGTAAATATATTTTTTCAAATTGGAGAAACGGTCTTTGCCTTCAAAAACTCGATTATTTATGGGCCAATCCACAATGCCACCCTTTGCCTCGTTCTCCACCTTTTTTTCTATCGGGAGTTTCATTATGGGTAGATCTTCGTTCGAGGCGATCAAGTGTATATGGGCATGATTGACAGAAGCATGAGCACCTTTAGAATTCCAGGCCAAAACAGCTTTAGGATATAATTTTTGAATATAATCAACCTGTTCCAGTATATAAGGGGTCAATAACTGCGGGTGTTCCCCTTTTTTTCTATCAATGATACATAAAGCATGGCTTTTAGCGTAAGGATATTTATTAAAGGCCAGGGAAATGTTTGGTTTTTTTATTTCTAAAAACACTTCCGCATCGATAAAGCTTTTGGCAAAATTAAAATCGTCCTTGGCGAAAGGCTGCAGGATAGGAGTATAATCATTATTTCTGGCCACTTTTTTTGAGGACATTCGAGACGGTCTTAGGGCTCGCAGAGGATTAAATTCTACGAAAAAATTTCCGACCATTTTTCTCTCAATAGCAGGGACATTCCAAATGGACTTATATTTTTTCGAGATCGCTATTATTACACCTTCATCTTCGGACCTTTCAGGAGCTTTTTTTTGCAAAGCGAGCTTGACGTTCTTAGTAAATATTTTTTCAAGAACATCCCCTGTTTCGGTGTTTTTCAGGGATAGAAGCTTGCCGTCATAATGCAGGTTAGCCAGGGCTAGAATGAAAAAGGAAGCCTTCATATCAAGCCCTTTTTCCTGGATAGTACTGGCCAGATAAGTGTTGGCTAGTTCTGAGATATTCATGGCGATAAAAGAATCTCCGGTATTATGTCTATAATTAAAATCAAGCTGATCTATGGGAGTAGTTTTAAAATTTAATATCTTTTTATGCATAACACATGTCCTTTAAAATAAGATCAAAGCTCTATATTCTTTGTTTCCTATTTAGATGTCGAAGGTTTTCGTAATTAGTTCTGCTAGAAAAAGGAGTTTAAAGGTAAAAATAGGGATATATTATTTAATATAGATGATATTTTGTTATTACGCCAAAAAATGGCTGTAATATTAAGTTGTGTACAATTCTTTACAAGAATGGTTTTCTATTTCCAATCCGGGATCAAGCCGTAGCCGCCATTCCAAATTGAATAGTTAATTGGGCCACTAGCATCTGCTATCCAGGTCTCTGCGTTATGGCTGAATAGGATCTTGGTGCCATCGGGTGAAAAACAGCGTGCATAAGTTGTGTTCAAAGCAGGAGTGCGATCCTCTACAGAGCCGTCTCCTGAGATCAGGACAACTTTGGATTTGCTCATAGAACCTGTATTGAAATCTGTAGCCAGAATTTTAGTTCCATCCGGTGACCAATCATTTATCCTGTAATAGCCGCCTTTGATCAGAATCGGAGAGCTGCCATCAACGTTAGCGACATAAATGTCTCCACAATAATTTCCATCATAATCCGCATAACCTACTTGCTGTTTTTTAGTAACAAAAGCGATCCTGGTGCCATCGGGTGACCACCTGACGCTGTCGATATCTTCAGCGATACCAGCAGGTGTCCAGGCTGTGCTCGGATAGCAGTTTTCAACTGGACAAGTATAGATGGTCTCATTCAGTTTATAGATAAGCGTTGAGCTGTCAGGGGATATATCCAGCAGAAAAAGCTTATCTCCGCTGGCACCTCCTGGCATCATGCCCAGCATATTTGTTCCATTACTATCAATTCGGTAAAGACTATTGCTATAGGGAAAGGCAACTAAGAATATTTTGTTTTTATCGGGAGTAAACATGGCCTGGGTATAGATACTTCCGCCCGGTAATTGGATCTGTTCTGAATATTGGCCGTTCTCAGCCATTTTATTTACATAACCACCGGAATAGCTTGAAATAAGTATCGGAGTTGCAGGAGGCGGAGGGGCTGCGGCACAGACACTTATGGTCAAAGATTTTGTTACAGTGCTGACCTCATCCGATAGCACAACAACGATAAGATCTTCAGCTTCCATATTTGGTGCAGTGTAAGAAGTGATGTTGTTGTTCGTAGCTGATACATTGCCAAATCCCATTACTGCCCAAGCATAGCTGACGCTGCCGGAATTACCCTGGACCACAACTTCGATCTCGCAAGTATCATTGGGATCTAGAGTATTTTTTGGAGCAGTAACATAGGAATCATTTAAAGTGAGTTGAGGAGTAGGATTTTGCGTGGGTTCTGAATCTAAAGCTTTTCTGGTAATACCACAGCCGTTCAAGAGCAAGCTGAAGACAAGCAAGATAAAGATCAGTTTTTTCATTTTTTACCTCCGTTACTTATTTATCACTATTTAGACGACCAATAAGCCAAAAAAGTTCATTAATAAACATGATTAAAAATAAGAAATATTTTGTTAGAATCTGACGTATCGCTTTGGTGCAGGGATGTACCATGAACCAGTCGAGCGAAGCTCTCCGGTTCATGGCAGGGCTCAGTTGTATCTTGAAAATATTTTACGCTCGGTTAGAGGGGCTGCGCCCCGAACCCGAGCAAAGCGAGTGGTTCGGGGATGTAGCCCTAATGGGCCGGCGGGGTTGAAGTCTTCGCATTCGCTCAGACTTCTTTTATCGCCTGGCTCAGTTGGCTAGCGATTTTGAAAAATTATTTATTTCTGGGGATGTAGCTCAGTTGGCTAGAGCGCGTCGTTCGCAACGACGAGGTCGTCGGTTCGATTCCGATCATCTCCACCAGATCCAAGCGAAGCGAGGATCTGGGCATATCGAGCATCGCGAGAGATGCTTTTGCGCTTCAATGGCGTAAGCCAAGCGCAAAAAGGAGATGGAGTGCCTAAGTGAGGTTCTGCATCGGCAGAACGAACGTAAGGCCCATCATCTCCACCAGCCTTTGCCAAGGCTTCGGCTGGCGGAGCCAAGGATATTTGGGCATGTAGCTCAGTTGGTTAGAGCCCTTCGACAAGCTCAGTGCAGGCGTTCCTTAGATTTTTGAATTATCTTATGGGCATGTAACTCAGTTGGTTAGAGTGCTACGTTCACATCGTAGAAGTCATAGGTTCGACTCCTGTCATGCCCACCATATTGATGATATTATAAATCGTCTGTATAATCTGGACTCTTTGAAAAAGAAGTAATTGGTGATCCCCGGTAGCTCCCCAAAACTACGAGCAAGCTCGAGTTTGGGGCAAGCAGTCGGAGCCTCGTTCATTCTAACAATTTGAACGATCTTGAAAAATTAATAGAAGTAATATGCGTTCCCCGGTAGCTCAGTCGGTAGAGCAGGTGGCTGTTAACCACCCTGTCGATGGTTCGAGTCCGTCCCGGGGAGCCAGCCTACGCTAAGGCTTCGTCTGGCACAGCCAACGAAGCTTAAAATCGAGGCTGGCGATATTAGATGAATTCATAAGATACTTGAATAACTAGAATGAAATGAACGGCTAGTCCGCCTGCCATGAACCCGAAGCGTAGCGAGTGGTTCGTGGCCTGCCCTAAACCTGAGTGTAGCGAATGGTTTATGGGTCCCGGGGAGCCATTCCAAAAAGCGATCAAATATTTTCTATTGTTGTAAATATGATATTATCTCTGGCATTCTTTTAGATATTGTTAGCCTAGTTTTATTCTTGTCAAAAGTTTGTACATTAACAAGAAAATCGCCGAATCCATACTTTTCCATAGGATCATCACCAATTACAATACAATTTATAGGGAAATGATCTGAATTGGCGGCAAAAAGCTGGCCGGTCGTTTCCTTTCGGCCTTGGTAAATCCCATTATCCATAAGCAATCTTATACCTTGTATCTTTTCCAAAGGAAAATAAAGATGATTATCTTTTAATATCTTAGTAATATCAGGTCGATCTAAAAAAGCTGCGTTCATATTTACTAAATTG
>JBHPMC010000017.1:0-31818 GCA_042562495.1 Candidatus Margulisiibacteriota bacterium | reverse complement strand
GGTCAATTTGATCGAAGAAGAAGATAGCTCTTTGACCAGGTCATAGATCTTTATTATCTGCATGGTATTAGTATCGACTTGAACGATCATCCCGAAGTTCTTATAACCCAGAGTGATCCACATCCTGCCGCCTTCTTCATCAAGGGCCATGAGGGTTTGCGCTACTTTATTGACATCCATTTTCGGCGGCCAGGGCAGCTTAAGCTTTTTAACTTTTCTTGGATCGCTTTTTAGGACTCTTTGCAGACCTTTGTCAGAAGAGGAGACCCAAATATACTTCTTGCTTAGCAGCACATTGGTCGACCAGGTCTTTAACTGCTTCCTGAAGATAATCTTGCCTTTATCGGATAATTTATTTATTGCACCATCGGTCGTGATCGCCCAAATAAAATCATCTGCCTGCTCCAATTTAATAATATCGCGTGTTTGGTTAGCAATGGGTACCTTGCCTTCCAGGATCTCATCATTCCCCTTGATCGAGGAATAGATCATCCAGACGATCGGAAATAACATTATAACCAAAGTAACATACATGATCGCATTCAATGATCGGTGCTTAACCCGATTTCTGATCGTATATGGAGTATCTTTCCAAAGCGCTGCTAGTTTTTTAAACATTTATTGCTCTGCCTCCACTTTCCGATAATACTTATACCAAAACAAGACTATGGTAAACATTATTATCATCAGCATGAACGATACAGCAGCGCCTATACCAAAATCCCAGCTTAAGAAAGCATTGCGGAAAATATTTGTCATCATCAGATCTCCCCATTTGCCTGGGAACCCGGCACCGTTGCCGAACATCATGTAAACGATATTAAAGGAATAGACATTAAAAATAAGGCCGAACAGCATAAGTATCGCCCAAACGGGTCGCAGCAGCGGAAAAGTGATGTTCCAGAACTTTTGCCAGCCATTGGCGCCGTCAATATCGGCTGCTTCATAAAAATCCTGAGAGATCCCCTGTAAACCTGCCAGCAAAAGCAACATGGTCAACGGCCACCCTCTCCACATGGTAGGGATCACTATGGCCCAGAAAGTCGGAAAAGTCCCCATCAACCAGAAAGGCTTATCCGCAGTGATCGGTAAATAACGATAAATATGCAGAAAATCATAGAGAATTATATTTATTATCCCCGTTTCTCTTTGCCACATAAATCCGAACAAAATACCGACAACGAATGAGGGCACGATCCAGGAAAATAAAAAGAGTGTCCTAACTAATCCTCTGCCTTTAAAACTGCGGTTGAGCATAAGGGCAACGCACATCGCTATGGTCATCGAACCAAAAGTCACCACGATCGCATATAAAAAAGTATTGCGCATGGCATACAGCATGCCCAGGCGAATGGTACTGCTGGGATCAAAGAGAACTGTATAAAAATTCTTAAAACCAACGAACGGTGCCATTAAGTATTTTGAAAAAGTAAATTGGTTCAGGTCCAAAAAGGACATATAAACACCCTGCAAGATCGGCAATAAATGCATTAAAAGCATACCGATAGCTGCAGGCGCAATAAAATAATAAGCAACTTTATAATGCTTAAAATCCTTTATTTTCCTGGCTAAAGTTTGTTTAAAAAAATATTTGATGCTTTTATATTTCTTCTTTATTCTCCAGGCTATGAAAAGTACAGCTGCCAAAAAGATAGATCCGATTATAGAGATGATCATTAAGGCATTACCCATAATACCCAAATTACCTCCGCTTGAAAGAAGCGTATTTATCTCGGTCTGGGTCTGTTTTAATTCTAAAGCCAGGTCTTCTTTTGTAAAAGCTTTCGGATCCTGAACGACCTTGTTCCAGATGTAGCCAAAACGCGGAGGAAAAACACCTGTCTCTAATCTGGCCCAACGTGCGATCGCCGGATAATTCCTGCCATAAGTCACAGATTTAGCAAAGATCTTACGATAGGGATCGGCAGTAAAATAAGGATCATCAATAGCTTTTTGAGCGACCGGCATAAATCCTGATAATTTCGAATAAGCGATCTGCGCATCTTTATCTAAAGATAAGTATTTGATCAGCCTCCAGGCTTCATCCTTATTTTTACCGACCTTGAACATCGCCAAATTACTGCCGCCGCCATAAGCAAAGATCTTGCCGGCGGGACTTTTAGGATAAACCGAGATTCCAAAATTCTTAGCGACCGGCAGATTCGAAGAACCGCCTCGCTCAGGAGGGAGAGTTAATGTGCGCAGCGCATAGGGTCCGTCAAAATAAACTGCATACAAACCGTTATTAAAACCGCTACTGACCTGAGCTGAATTCTGCTCCAGACAGGAAATAGGAACATATCCCTTGCGTACAAAATCTATATAAAAATAAAGGCCATCTATCGAAGATTTACTGGCCAGCTCACTTTTTTTAAGATCCTTACTGATAAAACGCCCGCCGTTCATCCAGATCCAGGGAGCGATATTATGCACAAGGTTCCAATCGTTCTTGCCGGTTATACCAAGAGGAGCGACCTTTTTACCATTGATAACCAACCTAGCTTCTTTTATCTTTGCTAGCGACTTATCAAGCTTATCCCAAGTAGATAGATCTTCGGCTGTTAAGCCCAGCCTGCTTAGGACATCGGTGCGGTAGAACATAGCACGCACATCAATTATCCAGGGCAGCGAAGACACCCTCCCGCTTTCTGCATAACCGATATTGGATTTTGAAAGCGGTACATACTTATTTGCTAAACCATCTGCCTTATAACGAGCGGTCAGATCTTCCAGCGCTCCCATGGAGGCGATCGCACCCAGCCAAGTAGTCCCGATCTGAACTATATCCGGAACATCCGTTGTAGAAGAAGCAGCTGTTGTTAGCTTTGGCCAGGCCGCACCCCAATCCAGAGAGCTAATTTGGACCCTTATATTTGGATTAGCTTTTAGGAAAGGTTCTAATACAGCCCGCAGATCATTTTCAGGCTCTTGGCTGTTGGGCATCATCCAGATCCTTAAAGTAGTGATCTTATTATCTGCTTCTTTTTTACCGCACCCAGCGGTAAAAATCAGCATCAATAACATCAAAATCGCCATTAACTTCTTCATTATTTTATCTTCTCTTTTATTACATATAATAGAAGAACAAATCTTATCTGCTTTTAAAAGGAGTGTCAAACAAGGATATAAAAAACAGTTAATTCCCCTAAAAAAAACAGGTATAAAATCCTCGAAATACGGGCATATATAAAGTATACAAATCCTTAAAGGGGGGCGATGAGCTATGTTAAAAAAGATCATTTCATTCAAGAAAAGGGATATTTTCAATCTGACCAAGGACAACCTGCAAAAATATTTCATGGAATTGGAACCAACTTATGTACATGACGGCCCGACAGTAAAACAATTGAGGACCTTCAAAGCAAAATCACTGACACCATATGAAGAACAGACACATTTTGCTCCGATCGTTGAGATAGGCAAAGATAAATACTTACCTTTAGAAAAGGTAAAGGATGTAATTGCCTCTTAAATAGTTCTTATCTTTTAGCATTAAAACCCAGCCTAACGGCTGGGTTTCTTTTTATTGGTATTTATTTACAAACTAGCTATAATCTTTTCGATGTTACTCGACAATTTTAAGTCTGAACTAAAAGAAAAAGGTCTTGTGAACAAGAAAGACGGTATTCTCCTTGGCGTATCCGGCGGCTGCGATTCTATTACCATGCTAGATCTCTTTCTTAAAATTAAGGACGAGATGAACATTTCATTAGGTATCGCTCATTTAAATCATGGTTTGCGCGGAAAAAAGGCGGACCATGATGAAAAATATGTCGCTGACCTGGCAGAAAAAAATGATCTTGCTTTTTATAATAAAAAAGTGGATGTCAAAGCTTTGGCCAAGGAACAGGCCCTTTCCCTGGAAGATGCCGCCAGGCGTGCACGTTATGATTTCTTTAAGACGATCTGCACCAAACAAAAACTAAATAAGATCGCACTTGCTCATACCCAGGATGATCAAACTGAAACGATCTTGCTGAATATTTCTCGAGGAACAGGCCTGTCTGGCTTGACCGGTATGCCTCAGCGCAGAAAATTAACAGATTCTATTGAGATCGTCAGGCCTCTTTTGGATTTCACAAAAGCAGATCTGCAAAAGTATTGTAAAGCCAACAAACTGACCTGGAGAGAAGATCATACAAATAACGACCTTGATCTCTCCAGAAATAGGATCAGAAAAGAGATCATCCCCAAGCTAAAAAAGCTCAATCCAAATCTAAACAGTACTTTTCAGAAGATGAGCGAAGTCGTTGCTAAAGAAGATGAATATCTTGAAAAAAAAGCTGAAGAGATATTCCCCTCACTGGTCCAAAAGCAGGTCAATAACGGCATTCGCTTGGATACGGGCTCCCTACTTAAACACCCCCTATCCCTGCAAAGACGTGTTGTCCGTAAGGCCCTGGAGCAAGTGCAGGGTCATTTAACTGATGTCTACTTACCTTATATTGAAAATTTCTTAAATAACTGTTTGACTACCATTAAATTGGATAGCAAAGGTAAGCTGCATGTCAGCAAAGAAAGGCTTTAATATGGATCTGGGCCAGCGAATTGATTTCCACACCCACTCTTTACTTAGCGATGGGCTGCTGATACCCAGCGAATTGATCCGTCAGGCAGAAATTGCCGGCTATGCTGCGATCGGGATCACAGACCATGTAGATGCCTCCAATCTGGAAAAGACCATCGAACAGATGCAAAAGCTGCTCAGCAAACAAAAATTCCCAATAATAGTGATCCCAGGCGTTGAGCTGTCTTACGTACATCCCGAAAACATTCCGGACCTGGCCAAAGAAGCAAAAAAATTAGGTACTAAGCTGGTCGTTGTTCACGGAGAATCTGAAGCATTTGACGAGCCCGTCTATCCGGGAACGAACCAGATATCCGTTTCTTTAAAAGGTTATGTAGATATTTTGGCGCACCCCGGGAAAATAACTGAAACTGAAGCAGCTGAGGCAGCAAAAAATGATATCTATTTGGAACTTAGCGCTAAAAAAGCTCACTCCACCAGCAATATCCATATTGCAAAAATGGCTAAAAAGACCGGCGCTAAAATGCTCGTTAACACTGATGCCCACAAACCAGGGGACCTGCTAGATCAGAAAGGCGCCTTAAAGATAGCTAAAGCTGCAGGATTAAATGATAAAGAAGCAATTACTGTGGTCGTTGATAATGCTCAGGAATTATTGAAGAAGCTTACCTAGGCCTAACGCTTAACATACCAGGTCACTAAACGCTCTTTAAGTTGAGCGTAATATTTTCGGCCCTGCTTTTTACCTCGGCCCCGATAAGGATAAGGAGCTTTGCTGATATGCTCCTGGCCAAGCTGCGGATCTTTACTTTGATAATATACATAATCTAGATCCTCGACTGCTTCATTAATTAAGGCACTCTTATAATCGAGACTGGGTGGCTCATATTTATTGTTCGCATAAATATCCGGATAACAAAATACTTGATCACCTACTTTTGCCATCCGCTTATATATCAACTTGACCGAGACCGGATGACGAAAACTTCCCCAAAAACTATGATTGGCACTTACCCTATAAGCATTTAATCTGGCACGACCCAATGTGTTCGGCACATTATCCTGCAGATAGCTTAAAAGCTCGGTGATATTTTTATTGCTCAAGCGGATACAACCATGAGATGCAGGCCTGCCCAGATCCCTTTTGTTCCTGGTACCATGGATCAAGACAGCTTTTTCCCAATCAACAGTTATCGCTGCACGACCAAGTGGCGATTTTTCTCCAGGCTCTATGGCCTCCAGATCTTCTGCCCATTTACTTTCCGGAGGGGTCCATCCGGGATTCCATCTAAAAGCAGAAGCTGCAAAATGACCTTCCGGAGTTTTGTATTCCATGGTACCTACGGTACATGGATATTTTTTCAGCAGAAATTGTTTCTCGCTGTAGATCTGGTAAAGATACAAAGCTCTTTCCGGGATATTAACTTCTATAAATAATTCTTTGGGATAAGCATTATAACGATCTAAGAAATCCGGTATCGGAATATCTAAAGCACTTCCGCTGACCACTAGCACTTTGACCAGAATAATGATCAATAACAAACCCCATATTTTTACTTTCATGACATCCATCCCCCATCCATTAAGATATCGAAAGTTTGGAAAAATACTCCCACTTCTGAATAGCGTTTTTTTGCCTTAGTTATGCATATTCCCAGGGCAGATCTACCCTGTGGCCAATGTATACAGGCACAGAGTTAACTTATGACTTTTTCATTTCATAATAGTATAATTTCCGAACAGGTATATTTTTTTATGGAAACAATATTAGTTGTAGATGATGAGAAAAGCGTCCGGGAATCATTGAAAATGATCCTGGAAGATAATTATAAGGTGCTCTTAGCCAGCAGTGGTAAAGAGGCTATAGAAAAATTGCTCAGTGAGCATATAGATCTGATGCTTTTGGATATCCGCATGCCTGGGATCAGCGGCTTGGAAGTATTAAAACAGGTCGAAAAAGTTGCTAAAGATATTGAAGTAATTATAATTACTGCCCACAAAGCGGTAGACGTTGCTGTAGATGCCTTGAAAATGGGAGCTTATCACTATGTGACCAAACCTTTTGATCCTCAAGCCCTGCTTTCCTTGATCCAAAATTTGATCGAAAAAAAAAGCCTCTTAAAAGAGAACATTAGCTTGCGTTCCAAGATCTCCAAAGCAACATCTTTAGGAGAAGTGATCGGCCAGGCCGATGAAATGAAAAAAGTGATCACCGAGATCAATCGGGCCATTCGCAATGATGATGCCGTAGTGATCTACGGAGAAAGCGGCACGGAAAAAGAATTGATCGCCTATACCATCCATCAACAAAGCGTGCGCAGCGGCTCAAAATTTATTACGGTCCAATGCTCTCAAAAATCCGCACTGCAGCTCGAAAAAGAGATCTTTGGTTTTGAGATCGAGCTCGGTAAGAATTCTTTTGAAAAACATGCCGGTGCTTTGGAAGAATCCAAAGGGGGAATACTTTTTTTAAATGAGGTCAATAATCTTCCTTCAAGCATTCAGGAAAAAATACTTATGGTCCTGCAAAGCAAAAGATTTAAACGCTTAAAGGGCCAACACGATCTGATCCTTAGTGCCCGAATCATCTCCTCCGCCAGCATCCCTTTGCGTAGGCTGGTCTCTCAGGGGAATTTCAATGAAGAGCTTTATCATTATCTTAATGTCCTGCCGATCGACATTCCGCCTCTGCGTCAGCGCAAAAAAGATATTCCCTTGCTGGTAGATACTCTGCTGCAGCGCTACAACCAGGAATTAGGGCACAACGTAAGCGGCCTCAGTGAAGAAGCCCTGCTTGTCCTTTCCTCCTACGATTGGCCCGGAAATATCGCCGAGCTGGAAAGTATTATGGAGCAAATAATCACGATCGTAAAAGCCGGCCAGATCGAGGTCACCCACCTTCCGCTGGGGATCCTTATTGCCGGAGAAGGTTTTATTAAAAATAAAGATGAGTTCTCCTTAAAGAACCTGCTCAAGCACTTCAAAAAAGAACAAGCTAAAAAGGTCTTAAGGGAGAATCAAGATAATCAAATGCTGACCGCATTGCAACTTAAAATTGATGTGAAAGAATTAGAAAAGATACTTAAAAGCTAGTAACGAACCGCATCCATACAGTTCTTTTTATAATAATCCAATAATGCCAGGCACTCTTCAAGCATGAAATCCCTTACTATGACTAAATTACTTTTACCAAGATTTTTCATATCTATGTTCGGGATCGAAAGCTCATTAAATCCGATCCTTTTAACATCTTCGATCGAGGTTCCGTAATAGACCACATCTACCCTGGCCCAGTGTAATGCTGAAAAACACATCGGGCATGGTTCTGTTGTAGAAAAAGCAATAGTTCCGCTTAGATCCCAGTTACCTAATTTCTTGGCTGTCATTCTGATCCCGTTCATTTCAGCATGCTCGGTAGAATCATTATTTTTTAAAACTGTATTATGAGTAGTGGCTAGAATTTCGCCATCACTAACGCGAACAAATGTGGCACCAAAAGGTCCGCCATCGCCATTTTTAATACCTAGGTAAGCATCTTCAATAGCTAGGCCCATATACCTTTTGGCATCTTCTAAAGAAATGATCTCAAGTTTGGATCTTGTCACAGCCATTATTTTTGTATTATATCTCATGGTCATATATTAATCGCAAGCAATAACTGAGATTTCCATCTTTCTCGTAGACATTTCTCGGGGTAAGTAAGATAATTTTTCAATGTCTAAAACGATACTTATCACAGGCTGCAGTAAAGGTTTCGGTTATTTATTCGCGGTCGCTTTAGCTAAAGCAGGATTTCAGGTAGCTGCCACCAGCCGCAACCTGGAACGCATGCAAGACCTTCAACAAAAAACCAAAGCAGCAAACCTGCCTATTAAATTTTATGAATTGGACGTCACTAAAACAGGCACTTTAAAAGGAATTGTCTCTCAAATTAATAATGACCTCGGCAAGATCGACGTTTTGATCAACAACGCCGGCTATGGTCTATTTGCTTTCTTTGAACATGCTACTCAAGAAGAAATAAAAGCTCAGTTCGACACGAATGTCTTTGGCCTGATCGCCTTAACGCAGGAAGTGATCCCGATCATGCGCAAACAAAAAAGCGGGCATATTATCAATATTTCTTCTGCCGCAGCTGCCGGAGTATCTCCCATGATGGGTTTCTACGCTGCAAGCAAATGGGCCTTGGAAGCATTATCTGAAGCAATGCATTTTGAATTAAAACGCGCCGGGATCAAGATCTCCTTGATAGAACCCGGCCCATATAAAACATCTTTTGGAGAATCCTCAAGATACAACAATGACACTAAGGCCGCCTATCAAATAACCGGCAAAAAAAGAATGCAGGATCTCTTTCTAAAAAACCCCGCTGAAGTAACGAAACTTTTGGTAAAGGTTGTTAAAAACAAAAGGCCCAAATTCCGCTACCCGGTTGGCAAGGTGGCAAAAACTGTCTTCTTTTTAAGGAAGCTCCTGCCGGGAAATTGGTTCCTGAAGCTGGAAGAAACTCTGTTAAAAATTAATGGCTGATGCTTAAATATCACCCATGACGATCACCGAGAACCACTACGATCATCTAAAAATAGAGCCAAAATGGCAGAAATCCTGGGATAAGCAGGATCTTTATAAATGCACAGAAGACCCGAAGATCCCTAAAGAAAAACGTTTTTATTGTTTGGACATGTTCCCTTATCCATCCGGTGCCGGCTTACACGTAGGCCATCCCGAAGGTTATACAGCTACTGATATACTCTGCCGTTACAAACGGATGAATGGCTTCAACGTCCTCCACCCCATGGGCTGGGATGCTTTCGGTCTACCTGCTGAGAACTATGCAATTAAGACTGGAACACACCCAAGTAAGTGCACCCAGGATAATATCAAGAATTTTAAACGGCAGATCAAAAGTATTGGTTTTTCTTATGATTGGAATAGAGAAGTAGATACAACAGATCCTAAATACTTTAAGTGGACCCAGTGGATCTTTTTAAAGCTATTTGAACAAGGACTGGCTTATCAATCAAATGTGCCTATTAACTGGTGCCCTTCTTGTATGACCGGCCTAGCGAATGAAGAAGTGTCTGACGGAAAATGTGAACGCTGTAAAAGCGAAGTTGTGCGCAAAGATATGAAACAGTGGATGCTAAAGATCACAGCTTATGCAGCTAGGTTATTAGACGATCTGGAAAAACTGGATTGGCCGGAATCTGTAAAGATCATGCAGAGGAATTGGATCGGTAAAAGTATCGGCGCAGAAGTAGATTTTGCGGTTGATGGACATGACAGAACTTTGCGTGTATTTACGACCAGGCCCGACACGTTATTTGGCGCGACATACATGGTTATCGCACCGGAACATCCTTTTACACTGGAAATAACCAGCGAAGATCAGATGACCGAAGTTCAGGAATATATCGAAAAAGCCCGCAGGAAAAGCGATCTGGAACGTTCGCACTTGGATAAATCAAAGACCGGCGTTTTTACCGGAGCCTATGCCATCAATCCGGTGAATAATGAAAAGATCCCGATCTGGATCTCGGATTATGTTCTGATAACTTATGGCACAGGCGCCATCATGTCTGTTCCAGCTCATGATGAAAGAGATTTTGCATTCGCTAAAAAGTTCAAACTACCTATCATTCAGGTCGTTTCAAAGGACGGGAAACCTCATGAAGTCAAAGAAGCTCATATTGAAGATGGTATCGCTATAAACTCCGGTGAATATAACGGCCTAAAAACCGCTGAATTCAAAGATAAGATCACTGCCGATCTCGAAAAGAAAAAGCAGGGCCAAAAAACGATCAATTATAAATTACGTGATTGGGTGTTTTCCCGTCAAAGATATTGGGGCGAACCGATACCTGTGATACATTGTCTAAAATGCGGTACTGTATCTGTGCCGGAAAAAGATCTGCCTTTAACACTGCCTAAAGTAAAAAAATATGAGCCGACCGGGACGGGCGAATCTCCTTTGGCCCAGATAGAAGATTGGGTAAATACCAAATGTCCTAAATGCAACGGCCCGGCAAAAAGAGAGACCGATACCATGCCGCAATGGGCCGGCAGTAACTGGTATTTTTTAAGATATCTTGATCCAAAAAATGATAAATGTATGGCAGACAAAAAGAAGATAAAATATTGGATGCCTGTTGATCACTATGTTGGCGGTGCCGAACACGCCGTGCTGCACCTGCTCTACTCCCGTTTCTGGTATAAGTTTTTGCATGACATTAAAGTCGTGCCAAATGATGAGCCTTTTCAAAAGCTGACCAACCAGGGCCTTATTCTTGCTGAGGATGGCCAAAAGATGAGCAAATCTTTAGGCAATGTTATTAATCCTGACGTTATTATAAAAGAATTCGGTGCTGACACTATGCGCATGTATGAAATGTTCATGGGCCCTCTCGAGATGGCCAAGCCCTGGTCTACTCAAGGAACGAGCGGTATCCGTAGATTTCTGGATAAAGTATGGCGTACTTATCAAAAGCCTGCAAAAGGAGATTGCACTCCGCAGATCAAGGCTTTGCTGCATAAAACGATCAAGAAAGTCGGAAATGACATAGAAAAGCTGGCCTTCAACACAGCGATAAGCGCTATGATGATATTCATAAATGAACTATCCAGCTTGAACGAGCTGCCTAAAGACGCAGCTGAGAAATTTCTGATAATCCTTGCTCCATTTGCACCACATATAACTGAAGAGCTCTGGGGAAAGCTTGGCAATAAAGAAAGTATCCATAAACAAGCCTGGCCAAAATATGAAGAAAAACTGACGGTAGATAATGAAGTTACTGTTGTCTTTCAGGTCAACGGAAAAGTCCGCGACAAAGTTCAGGTAGGAGCAGATATTTCTAAAGATGCCCTAGAAAAATTGGCCTTGGCTAATGAAAAGATTAAGTTATTTACCAAGGATAAGCAGATAATCAAGAAAATTGTCATTCCAAAAAAATTGGTCAATATTGTCGTCAAATAGATACTTGGCCTATGGGCCGGCGAGATAGAAGTCTTCGCTACGTTCAGACTTCTCTTGCCGCCTGGCATAAAAATTGCTCATACTCCCGACATGGGAGACTTATCCAAAGAAGAAAAACGTATTTTGATCATTTTAGGGATTTTATTGCTGCTTGGTATGCTGTACTATTTCATACAGCAGGCCCCCAGGAGTCAAACATCCATTGTTGAACAAATAATCGACACTCCTACCCTAAACAATACTTTTTTTGTTACTGAAAATATTTATATACACATTAGCGGGGCAGTAAAAACTCCCGGCGTATACAAATTAGATGCCTCAGCAAGGGTTTGGGAAGCTATTAATGCCGCTGGAGGTCCTTTGGCCAGCACTGATCTTGATAAGCTAAATCTTACCAAGAAACTCACGGATGGAGACAAGATATTGGTGACCTATAAAGAAACTCAAAACTCTGCCAAAAATATAACTCAAGTCAGTTCCGCCAAGATAAATATAAACACGGCATCATTACAGGAATTAGATTCCTTACCTAAAGTAGGTCCTTCTACAGCTAAGCGAATTGTTGAGCAACGTAATAAACAATATTTTCAGAAGATCGAGGATGTTCAGAAAGTAAAAGGTATCGGCAAGAAAATGTTCGAAAAGCTGAAAGATCGTTTGGAAGTATAGCTTACTTACTACAACTGTCCCCTCTTGGGAGGGGGTAAGGGGTGGGAAAATCCGCAGAATTATTATTCCATATAATCCATACTTAAAAGAACTGGCTCGTAGACTCCGAAACAACAGCACCCTTTCAGAAATATTACTTTGGCAAAAATTAAAAGGCAAACAAATGGAAGGATACGATTTCGATAGAAAAAGACCTATAGATAACTTTATCGTTGATTTTTATTGCAAAGACCTAAAACTAGCCATTGAGATAGACGGAGATAGTCATATAAACAAAAAAGAATATGATGACCAAAGACAACACCTGCTTGAAGACCTAGGAGTACACTTTTTGAGATTTCTGGATATTGAAGTAAAAGTTGATCTGGAAATAGTTCTTCATAAGATCAGGTCTTGGATACAAGAAAATCGACCTACCCCTAAATCCCCTTCCAGAAGGGGATTTTCCTAGGAAGTATATGTTATTACTCTACAACTTTATCGATCGCGCCTGAATATCCCTTGGCTTTAGTGATCTCTTGAAATTGGACATTGCCCCGCAGATCCTGGAATTCAGGAGCCACCCTTGCTCTTTCCGCTAAAGTTGAATTTATCTCAACAGCTTTAGCTAAAGCCTCCAAGGCTTTGAGTTGATAGCCAACGGTCACGGAAAAAGAAGCCAACGCAAAAAGAACTTCCGCATTATTTGGATCTTTTTTTAAGAATTTTTCAAACTGACCGATCGCCCCCTGCACGGCTTTGTAATAACGATCCAGCAAGATCGCTTCTCTAGGAAAAAGCTTTAACCCGCGGCCATAGACCTGGATCGCCTTACTTAAAGAGTTCTCATCTTCATACAGCTTACCCAGCTCTAAATAATAATCCAGCTCTAAAGCTGCCTGATCAACATATCTTTTAAGCTGATTCTCATAATTATCTCGTATTGAATTGTATTTCTGCTGGATCTCCTTATTCTCCGGATCAAGCTCCTTAAGTTTTTGATAATATTCCAAAGCCTCGGCATATAATTGCTGGGCTTCAAATATCTCTGTAATCTTCTTTAGCGTATCAATATCTTGGGGATCTTTTTGTATCTTCTGCTTTAGCCGTTTTACTTCTTCCGTGCTTATCTCCCTGATCATAATAAAGGTATCTCTATAGGAAGGATCCAAACGATACACCTTCTGCAAATTCGCTAAAGCTTGTATCAGATCTTTTTTCCTGATCTGTACTTTACCTAAAATATATAACGAGCGTACATCCTTCGGATTATTCTTTAAGAATATATTGAATACCTCTTCTGCCGAACCAAGATCTCCAATCGCCATATAAGCTAGCCCTACTTTATAGACATCCTGGCTATCTTTCTTCATGCTTTGCAATCCATCACGCAGCAGAGCCAAACCGAATTCTTCATATTCCTTCTCTGCCTGCTTATCTTTTTTTATCTTTTTCAGCTTTTCCTCATAAGTATCTATTACCGACAAAAGATCTCCACGTTCACGCTGGATCAATATCAAGGAATCCCAAGCTTTACTATCTTGCGGATTTTTCTCCAAAATTGACCGATAATATTTCAAGCCCAGCCTGATCGCCAGTAAAAGATTCTCTTTTACTGAAGAATTTTGGGGGTCTATTTTCAAAGCTTTTTTATATTCAGACATTGCCTTCATATATTTATTAAGCGAAGCATAGATCACTCCTAAATTTGAGTACCCCATTATGTTTTGCTTATCCACCGCTAATGCTTCTTCACATTTTTCTGCAGCAAGATCCAGCCGGCCTACTTCATAATAAAGATCCGCTAAAGAAAGATAAGGCTTAGGATCATTCGGGGTCTCCTGCATTTCCTTAAAGTATTTTTCTTCTTCTTTTTTCAGAGTATTCGCGATCTTTTCGGAAATATCAGGATAATCTTCTTTCAAGCTTTTTACTTCAATAAATTCACGCACGGCCATAGCATAATCTTCGAATTTTTCCGCAAAAAGACCCTGCTGATAATGTGCTTCGACGTGCTTGGGATCATACTTCAGGGTCTCCACGCATTGTTCCATGGCCTTTTTTTCATCTTTTTTCTTCAAATATATCTTCATTAATAAAAAGTGGGCATCAGGATCGGCCGGGCTCAGCTGTGTAGCTTTAACCAGCTCTTTGATTGCATGATCTAATTTCTTTTGCTGAGCATAATAAAAGCCCATACTGTAATGAGCTCGTGCAAAATTTGGATCGACGACCAAAGCTCTGGTACATTCCTGAACGAACAACTCTTCTTCTTTCAATTTGAAATAGACTATGGCTAAGGCATAATGGCTTTCCGGATCCTTGTACTTCAATTCGACGGCCTTTTCAAAATATCCTGCCGCTTCTTTGAATTTTTTCTGAGCATAACAGACATTACCTAAACCTCTGAAAACAGCATAGCTTTTATTGCCTGCACTTAGAATGGTAAGGAAAATATTCTCTGCTAACTGATATTCTTTTTGGCTGAAGTAGATATTGGCCAGATTGTAATGGGCTTCCCAATTATTCGGATCGGCCTGTATCGCATCCTGTGATTCCAGGATCGCCAGGTCGACCTTTCTTTCATCAAAAGATTTTATCTTTGGTTTGGACATATTATGAATAAATTATATCATCCACGCTCTGATGCTGCAGTTAAAACACAAGGCACTTGGCACACTACCTGCTTAGTTTTGATCATGAAGCGCTATCTTGTCATCTTTCTGACAGCGGCTTATGTAACAGGTATTGTTATTACTAAGATATTCTGGGGGAACTTGATACCTTTCTCAGCCTTGATTTTGTTTCTGCTTACAGCCTGTATCCTACTTAGAAAGAATATCCTGCTCCTCGTCTGCATTCTTAGTATCCTGCTTGGTCTGCTAAACTCCTCCGGTCGTCTATATCTATTCGAAAAAAAGCTTCACCATCTATACAAAAATGAAAGCAAATTAGCTGGCCTTATAACTAAGGTCAGGGATACAAAGAATTCCAAACTGCTAGACATTAAACTAAAAGATCCAAAACTGACTATAATTGTTTTAAGTAAATTTTCGAATGATAACCAGCCCAAGATCGGGCAAAAGATCTCTATAGAACCGCCCTTCCGTTTTAAAAAAGAAGGAACATCCCTGCAAAAGGCTCCATTCCTTATTACGACTGACTATAAGATCAAGCTTGGTCATGTAAATTGGACGATCCCTCGTATCCTCAACTCTATAAATCAAAAATGTTTCCAGATACACGAAAAAACCTTGCCGAAACCATACGACGCTCTATTGGCCAGCCTGATCTTCGGCAATACTACCAATCCTTTGCCCGATCATTTGAACGAACAGTATTTACGAACAGGAGTGATCCACCTGCTTGTTGTTTCCGGAGCTCAAGTGGCTCTGCTCCTGACGACATTTTCTAAAGTTTGCGGGATTTTCCATTTAACAAGAGTTCAGACCTTTGTTTTCTCAACCCTTTTCAATCTCTTTTTTGTCCTTTTAACTGGTGCCGGGCCTTCGATCTCCCGCGCTGGCCTAATGGCTGAATTTGCTTTGTTGGGACAATTAGCAGGTCGCCCCCAAAGTTTTTATCATACCCTTTCACTTTCTGCTCTATCTCTTTTGCTGCTGAATCCTTTCTATCTTTTTCATATTGGCTTTCAATTATCCTTTATGGCCACTTTTGCTCTTTTTTATCTGGCACCTCTGCTGGAATCAAAGCTCAAGCCTTGGCTCGGCCGTGCCTCAGGCCCCCTAAGCATCAGTATATCCCCCTTAATACTTTCTTCTCCGCTAGTTGCTTTTTATTTCAATCGCATATCTCTTGTTGCACTGCCGGCCAATCTGCTGGCCATGATGATCGTCGAGATTCTTGTAGTTTCCGGTTTCCTAACAACTATTCTGGGTTTAGTCGGGCTATATCCTTTAGCCCTCTTTTTAAATCAGGGCAATTATCTTCTCTCTGTCCTGCTTAATAAAGTAATCGCTTTTCTGGCCAGCTTCCAGTTTTCTCAGGTAAATATCCTGGCCCCAAATCTGCTATTATTGATCGGTTATTATATTTTTATACTGTTCTGGGCGGGCCCAATGCAGAAAAACTTAAAATTCAAGAAGAAACACTTATTATTTATCGCGCTATTTTTATTGATCCTATCTATTTGGGGCCTTGCCTTCTCCTCCGGCAAAAAACTCTTTAATGACCAGCTTCGTATTAGCGCTATTGATGTTGGCCAAGGAGATTCCTTGCTCATTGAGACACCTCGGCATAAAAAATATTTGATCGATGGAGGCGGATACACTAAAGGCGATCAATCTGTCACAAACTATTTGGCTGTAAGTGGTATCAACCACTTGGATGGCATCATCTTAACGCATGCGCATGCCGACCATCTGGATGGATTAATACCATTAATAAATAATCTTAAAATAGACTGGATAATCACTAGTGGATTTAAAAGCAACTACGCTGCCTATAAAAAATTCATGCATATGATCAAAAAGAAAAAGATCCCCTGCCATATTACAAACTATGGACAAAAAACAACTTTGGATAAAAATATTGTTTTGCATATTCTTCACCCATCCACACCCTATATCTCCGGCACACATTCTCCGGAGAACGACAATTCTGTTGTTTGCAGATTAGTTTACAATAATTTTTCCATGCTTTTTACTGGGGATTGTGCCGAAGCGGGTGAGCACAGGATCCTGTCCAAGCCTGTTAATTTAAAAAGCACGATCTTGAAAGCAGGACATCATGGCTCGCGCTGGTCTTCCAATACCAAGTTCTTGGATGCCATTACTCCCGACCTTGCAATTATTCCTTGTGGAAAAAACAACAGATTTAAACACCCTCACAAGGAAACCCTCGAACGTTTTAAACAAAAGAAAATAAATGTCTATCGTACAGATATACACGGCAACATCCTCATTGGCACAGATGGTTATTCCTATAAAATAATTACCGAAAAATGATCTAGCCTATGACCTCTACAGCCTTAGCATTATCTTTGGTCGCCAGGACTACCAACGCCTGCTTGCCATCGGCAGTAACATAGCAATAATCGATATCTACTCCGGCTGCGCTAACTTTTTCGGCCACATCATTTAAAGTACCTACTCTATCGGCGATCTCGATAACCACCACATCTGATTCGCTTACTTCACCGAGCTCACCTAATTTTTGCTTAGCCACCATTTGGTTATTTACTATCATATAAAAGATCCCTTGATCGCCATGAGCATAAGCCACTAAAGCTTTCATATTAACCTTGGCCTTGCTCAGCGCCTTGGTTATTTTGGCCAAAGCTCCCACTTCATTTTTGGTCTTTACTGTCAATCCCTTTTCTATCTTGGCTGTCATAATTTTTCCTCCTTATAATTGATAGAGAAAGTATAGCATGTGCTTATAAACTGAAGGATCATCAAAAAATAGAAGTGTTAATCTTTTCTAAAACAAAAAAGAGGCTTTTAGCCTCTTTGTAAAAAATATATTTTCAGCAGAAATTAATGAAAATATTTCCTCATTTCAACCGAAGTTCCGTTCTTCCCCTTTGTATATTTAACATCATCCATCAATGTTTCTACGAAGGTCTTGCCCAGCTGATGCCTTTGCTCCCAAACTCTTTCATCTAAAGAGTTGCCCTCACAATCCACTTTGATCGCCAGGCCATCCTTTATAGCAATGCAATGGATATCGATCACTTCTTTTTTCTTCTTTTTATTATCGATACAGGTATTGCACGCCTCGGAAAGACACACTTTGATATCCTCAACATCCTCTTCGAGAAAATCCATATGATTAGCCACACCGGAAATAGCCAGCCTGGCTACGCTTATATACTGAGGTTCATTCGGAATTTCCATATTGAATTCGTTTCGCATCTTTTTTGCCTCCCCACGCCTCTATTTGTCTATTCCCTGATTCTATAAAAAATATACATTGATAGTTTTTGCTATATTATTAATCGATACATTGTTGAGGCGGCTGCTATTTACATTACAGCCGCCGAAATACTGGGCTCTAACAGAGCCCAGTGATAGTTTTTGTTACAATTTAAATCGATTGATTCCGGTCAATTTCTCTGATTTTCCGATATATTGTTTAGTGCTAAAATAGCCCTTCCTTGGTAAGGAGTTTTATGGGCAAATTAACTTATGAATCTAGCGGAGTTAATATTGAGGCAGGAGATGCTTCGGTTCAGGATATTAAGGAACTGGCCAATAAAACTAAGATCCCAGGCGTTCTGGGCAATATCGGTCATTTCGGCGCTTTTTTTCAACCATCCTTAAAAGGATTAAAAGAACCTATTTTGGTCTCTTCCACAGACGGTGTCGGCACTAAATTGAAGCTGGCCTTTGCTACCGGTATTCACAACACTGTTGGGATCGACCTGGTCGCCATGTCTGTTAATGATCTTATCTGCTGCGGAGCTCAACCTCTTTTCTTCTTGGATTATATTGCTATACAAAAATTAGAACCTTCTATAGTAAAACAAATAGTTTCCGGGATTACCGAAGGCTGTAAACAAGCAGGCTGCGCACTGATCGGCGGAGAGACTGCTGAATTAACTGATATGTATGCTAAAGGCGAATATGATCTGGCAGGATTTGCAGTGGGGATCGTTGATAAAGAAAAGATCATCGACGGCAGCAAAATTAAAGCAGGTGATAAAATAGTTGCTCTTGCTTCTTCCGGTTTGCACAGCAACGGTTACACGCTTGCCCGCAAAGCACTCGGCAAAGAACACTATAAAGAAATGCTCACCCCAACCAAGATCTATGCTAAAGATATAGCGGATATTCTCAAAAAGAATATTAACGTTCACGGCATTGCCAATATTACCGGTGGCGGTCTGCCTTCTAAGCTGGGCCGTATTATTCCAAATGGTTTACAAGCAAAAATAAATAAAAACTCCTGGAAGATCCCTAAAATATTTCAGGATATCCAGGAAAAGGGGAATATTGATGAAATAGAAATGTATAAAACATTCAACATGGGTATTGGCATGGTCCTGGTTGTTCCTGATAGTGAAGCAAAAAAGATCGAACAAGGTTTTGTTATCGGCGAGATCACCAAGGGTAAAGAAAAGGTATCAATTAAATGATCAAAATAGCGATCATCATCTCAGGCCGCGGTTCAAATATGGAAGCTATTATAAAATCCTGCCAGGCTAAAAAGATCGACGGCAATGTTGAGCTTGTGATCAGCAATAAAGAAGATGCCAAAGGCCTGGCGATCGCTAAAAAACTGGGGATCAAAACTGCAGCTAAAAAGACAGAAGATGAGATCGTTGCCGAAGTTGATAAAATTAATCCTGATCTGATCTGCTTAGCCGGATACATGAAGATCGTCAGCCCTAAATTTATTCAGGCTTACAAGAATAAGATCATCAATATTCATCCTGCGCTCCTCCCTGCTTTCCCAGGCTTGCATGTCCAAAAGAAAGCTTTGGAACATGGCGTAAAATATAGCGGCTGCACAGTGCACTTTGTAGATGAGGATTGCGACACAGGGCCCATCATCAAGCAAGCTGTAGTTCCTGTACTTGAGGGAGATACCGAAGAATCATTATCTAAACGCATCTTAAAAGAAGAACATAAGATCTATTACGAAGCTATCCAGCTTTTCGCACAGAACAAGCTTTCTATCGAAGGCCGCATTGTTCATGTCAAAGAATAAGAGCCATTCGTCATTCGAAATTCGTCATTCAAAATTAATTCATTGGTTTCCTGCCCTCTTCTATATGCTCCTTATATTCATACTCTCTTCCTTCCCTGCTCCGGAACCTCTGCGCAGGATACCGATAATCTATGATATAAAATTAGTGCATATTGTTGAATACGGCATACTTTCCCTGCTTTATTCTTATGCTCTGCGAAAAACCACAAGCTATCCCCCAAGTAAGATCTTCTGGATATCTGTTCTATTAGCGTTCACTTATGGATTATCAGATGAGTTCCACCAGCTGTTCGTTCATAATCGTACAGGCAAAATTGCAGATGTGATCGGCAATCTTATCGGAGCTTTTTTATTCCAACTGGGATATTTAAAATTTTATAAAAAGAAGCTAGGATAGTAATCCATTTTGCTTTGGAAGGAAAAATAAATGAGAGCATTGATCAGCGTTTCCGATAAAACAGGAATAGAAGAACTGGCCAAGGAATTGGTCGCAATGGATTTCGAGATCATTTCTACAGGCGGCACATCTAAGGCTTTAAAAAAGGCCGGCCTTAACGTAAAAGATATTTCAGATATAACCGGTTTTCCTGAAATGCTCGATGGCCGGGTCAAAACACTTCATCCTAAGATCCACGGCGGCCTTTTAAGCTTACGTGCCAACAAAGAACATATGCAGACGGTTGAAGAACACGGGATCGGCTTGATCGACCTGGTCATCGTTAATCTATATCCTTTCGAAAAAACGATCCAAAAAGAAAAGGTCACTTTGGAAGAAGCCATTGAGAATATCGATATCGGCGGGCCTTCCATGCTGCGTTCGGCTGCCAAGAACTATCAATCTGTTGGCGTTGTGACAGATCCATCTGATTATCCTGTCGTCATTAAAGAATTGAAGGAGAACAATGGCCAGCTCACAAAAGAGACGAAAGAAAAACTTGCAGTAAAAGTATTTGAACAGACTTCATATTATGACGGTCTTATATTCAATTATCTAAAAGGCCAATACTCCAATGGTTCCGAACCAATGCCTGAAAAGTTCGCATTATCTCTGCCTAAAGCGCAGGAGCTTCGATACGGAGAAAATCCTCACCAAAAAGCTGCTTACTACGGCAAGCCCTACAAACAACTGCAGGGCAAAGAACTTTCTTTCAACAATATAATCGACATAGACGCTGCGGCAATGATCGTAGCTGATTTCAAAGAACCAGCTGCAACCGTCATCAAACATACCAATCCCTGCGGTGCTGCAACTGATAAAGACATCTTTAAAGCTTATGAAAAAGCACTAGCCGGAGATCCGGTATCAGCCTTCGGTGGGATCGTTGGATTGAACCGCGAAGTGCCAGAAGAGCTTGCAGCGAAGCTTGTCGAGCTGTTCCTAGAAGTGATCGTTGCTCCATCTTTTTCTAAAGAAGCTCTGAAAATACTAAAAGAGAAAAAGAACCTGCGTTTGATCGAGACCGATTTTACTCAAGCTCCTTATGATATTAAGCGAACTGTACATGGCTTGCTTGTTCAAGATAGAGATGAAATGACCACGACCAAGAAAGATCTAAAAACTGTCACAAATACTAAGTCCAAAGATACGGACAACCTGCTTTTTGCCTGGAAAATGTGCCGACACGTTAAATCAAATGCTATTGTCCTGGCTAAAGACAGCGCTTTACTGGGCGTTGGTGCCGGACAAATGAGCAGGATCGATTCTCTGGAACTGGCTATTAAAAAATCCCGCAGTGACACTAAAGGATCTGTCATGGCCTCCGATGCTTTTTTCCCGTTCCGTGATTGTGTAGATAAAGCTAAAGAAGCAGGTATAACCGAGATCATCCAGCCCGGCGGTTCCAAACGCGATCAGGAATCAATTGATGCCTGTAATGAACACAAAATAGCTATGTTATTCACGGGGAAGCGACACTTCAAACACTAATAATGTCTACGGCTGACAAGATCAAAGAGCTTTGTCGCCAAAAGAACGCTATTGTTCTGGCCCACATCTATCAGAATCCAGAAGTCCAAGATATTGCTGATTTTGTTGGAGATTCTTTGGACCTTAGTCGTAAAGCAGCAAATAATGAAGCTGACATTATTATTTTCTGCGGTGTTAAGTTCATGGCCGAAACTGCAGCTATCCTCTCCCCTCAAAAAAAGGTGCTCTTGCCGGACCTAAAAGCCGATTGCCCCATGGCCCAGATGATCTCTGCCAAAGAGCTTAGAGAAAAAAAGAAAGAACATCCTAAGGCTGCAGTGGTCTGTTATGTTAATTCAACAGCCGAAGTAAAAGCTGAGAGCGATATCTGCTGTACATCTTCTAATGCTGTTAAAGTTGTAAAAAGCTTGAAAGAAAAAGAGATCCTCTTCGTCCCGGACCAGTCTTTGGGCTACTATGTTTCTACACAGGTGCCAGATAAGAAATTTATCTTCTGGCCCGGCTTCTGCCCGACTCATCACCGTATTATCGTTGCTCAGATCGAAAATATAAAAAAAGAACATCCTGATGCTAAATTCGCCGCCCATCCGGAATGCACTAAAGATGTTCTAAAGCTCGCTGATTTTATCGGTTCTACAGGACAAATTATCAGACATATGAAAGAAAACAAGGACAACAAATGGATCATCGGCTCTGAGAACGGCATGATCTACACACTACAAAAAGCTAATCCGGACAAGAAATTCCTAGCTACTTCAGAACTTGCCACCTGCCCTAATATGAAGTTGACCAGCCTGGACAAGATATTAGAAGTGCTTGAAAAAGGCTCTAACCGAATAGTTGTTGAAGAAAAGATCGCTAAAAAGGCCAAGAAAAGTATAGAAAATATGTTGGCCGTCTCCTGAAAATGAAAACCCCGATCAAAAGACCGGGGTTTTTAATACTTCATATATAATTAACTTTAATTTAATATCCCCTTGCGTTCAGGATCCCAAAAAGTCGCGATGCCTGTTGATTGCACTGCCTGCCAAAAGGTCTGCGGATCAAGGATGCCTATACCGTTTGATCCCCTGGAATCAAAGATAACATAGAGATCTTTTTCTAAAGTCTTCACATAACCACCATTTTGCAATTTCTTACAAAGATTAACATCCTGGTGCAGAATATTGAGCTTCTCAAATCTGTTCATGAATTTATTGCTGATAATGATCTCTTTGTTCATTGCTTTCACATCCTTCATTAAGATATCGAAAGTCTTAATAAATAGTTCTATTTTTAAAATAAAAAACCGGCTTCAAACCAAGATAGGGGATACATTCCTAACACATTTTTCGCATAATAAAGGCGAAAAACAGTCAGCCTCAAATCACGTGGATAAACAACATTCCTTGTCGCAAGCTAGAAGTGCCTATATAATAGTTCAAATTCGAACAAGGAATTATTTATGACATACCCTGATGAACTAGGTCATTTTGGAAAATTCGGAGGACAATTCGTTCCCGAAACCCTGGAAAGCGCGCTGGAAGAGCTTGCGGTTCAATACGCTAAGATCAAAGAAAAACCGGAATTTCAGCGTGAACTAAATTACTATTTAAAACAATACGCCGGTCGGCCTAATCCTCTTTATTTTGCAGAAAATCTTACCAAAAAACTTAAAGGAGCTAAGATCTACCTAAAAAGGGAAGATCTGAACCACACCGGAGCTCATAAAATAAATAACACTCTCGGCCAAGCTTTGTTGGCCAAGTATATGGGTAAGAAAAAAGTGATCGCAGAAACAGGTGCAGGTCAGCACGGTGTAGCAACAGCGACCACAGCGGCCCTACTCGGTATGGAATGTAAAGTATTCATGGGCGCCAAAGATATCGAGCGTCAAAAGCTCAATGTTTTTCGCATGGAATTATTAGGAGCAACGGTCGTGCCGGTCACCTCCGGCAGCCAGACCTTAAAAGATGCTACGAACGAGACCTTCCGCCACTGGATGGCTACGGTTGATGATACCTTTTATATTCTGGGCTCAGTCGTCGGGCCTCACCCTTACCCAATGTTGGTTCGTGACTTACAAACTATCATTGGCCAGGAGACCAAACGCCAGATCCTAGAACAAGAAAAACGCCTCCCTGATTGTTTGATAGCTTGTGTAGGCGGAGGCAGTAATGCTGCCGGATTATTTTATCCGTTCATTGCCGATGAAAACATCAAAATGATCGGTGTGGAAGCTGCCGGCAAAGGTTTGGCAACTAATAAACATGCTGCCACTTTAATTAAAGGCACTCCCGGTTATTTTCACGGGGCTTTCAGCTATGTCCTGCAGGATGAACACGGCCAGATCCAGGAAGCTCATTCTATATCGGCCGGATTGGATTATCCGGGGACCGGCCCTGAACATAGCCTTTGGAAAGAAAAAAAACGTGTTGAATATGTTGCCGTCACAGATAAAGAAGCTTTAACTGCTTTTAAATTACTATCTGAAACTGAAGGTATCCTCCCGGCCCTGGAATCGGCCCATGCTGTTGCCCAGGCAGTAAAAGTAGCCCCCAAGTTTACAAAAGATAAAATAATCGTTATTTGTCTTTCCGGTCGCGGCGATAAAGATCTGGATATCCTGGAAGGGAAAATAAAATAATGACTAGGATCGCTGAAATATTTCGAGAAAAAAAGCCTTTGATCGTCTATATAACTGCCGGTGATCCCAGCCTAAAGAGCACCGCTGATCAGATCCTGGCCCTGGGAAAAGCGGGTGTAGATATCATCGAGCTGGGTATACCCTTCTCTGATCCCTTGGCTGATGGCCCGACCATTCAATCTTCACACGCCCGAGCCTTGAAAGCGAAAACGACCCTGCCCAAGATCATGCAAATGATCAAACAAGTACGAAAAAAGACCAAAATACCTTTGGTCCTTATGGGCGCTTACAATCTTTTCTATAAATACGGCTATAACAAATTCGCAATCGAAGCTTTAAAGAATAAAATAGATGGGATCATAATCCCCGATCTGCCTCCTGAAGAAGCACAAGGTATTATCAAAGAAGCTCGCAGCAAGAATTTCGCCACGATCTTTCTGGCTTCATTGACCAGCTCTCCGAAGCGCTTAGGTAAGATCACTACAGCCTCCACTGGATTCATCTACTTAGTAGCTGTTAAGGGTGTGACCGGAGCTAGAGCTAAATTAGATCAACAACTCAATAAAACGATCTCAAAACTAAAAAAAATAACATCCAAGCCGGTCGCTGTTGGTTTTGGCATATCTACTGCAGCTCAGGCAAAATCGATCCTAAAAAAAGCAGACGGAGTGATCATCGGTAGTTCCTATATAAAAAAATTCCAGAGCTCACCTGCTCAAGCCTATAAATTCATTAAGGGGATCGCCAAAGGAATATAATATGAGCCTACCCGCTAGTTACGTTAAAAGTTTTCTAAAAGCATTGTTCCCAAAATTGACACCTGGGGATATTGAATTTTTAAGATCTCATTTAAGCAAGCAGGAACAGATCCTCTTCTACAGAATGTCTGCTATGGATCAAAAACATTGCCTGGATACTGCCTATGCCGCACAAGCTGCTGCTCATTCACAAAAGATCAACCAAAAAATGCTGCTCAAGATCGCACTGCTCCATGACATTGGCAAAGTAAAGTGGAGCCCGCCTCTGCTTTATAGGATCTGGAGCGTACTTTTTGACCACTTGCTGCCACCCCTCGCTAAATATTTAGCAAAAAAAGGTAAAAAAGAAAAAACAGGTAAATTATCCCGTTCTTTATATATAAAGAAAGAACACGGAACACTAAGCGCTCAAATGTTAAAAGAACTTGATTGGGGAGAAGGGCCCCTATATATCATCGCCCACCATCACGATACGCCTAAAGAAAAAGATCCGGCAGAATTAAAAATACTGCGCAAGGCTGATCTCGAAAACTAGCTAAAAGATATTAATCTGCGTATTCCTGGGTAAGCTGCCTGAAAGACTTTTCTTCCGGATTGATCAAGATCAGCTTCTTATAGATCTCTTTTGCCTCTTGTTCCCTATCGGCCAAATACATGCCCTTTATCTCTTTGCGGTACTTCTGTGCTGTTTTAGCTCTATACCGAAAACGTATAGCTGCATTATCATCGGCATTTATCTCCAATGCCTGATCAAATTTTTCTATTGCTTCAGGATAATCCCCTGCATAAAAAAGGTTTATACCCGCCGTACGCAGATCTATTAACTTCTCAACTATCGCCACCTCAGCCTTGACCTGCTTCTGGGTACTGCGAAAAGAAAACACATAGTCTTTAAGCTTTGGATAAGTATCATATTTGACCAGCTCTTCTTTTTTAAAGGCGGGATCTCTCTTTTGCTTCTGCTGCACTATTGTTCTGATGATCATATCTCGTTCTTTGATGAAAGGGATCTCCGGTGCTTCCGCTAAAGCAACCTTATACTTCTGATAAGCCAGCTTATAATTATTTTCTAAAAGGTACTTATCACCTTCTGCCAATACTTCCTGGATATTTATGATTTTGGTCAGCATCTCTTTCGACTCGATATCTTCCGGCTCAATGGCAAGTATTTGACCAGCTACTTCCTGTGCCTTATCAAATTTACCTTCAGAAAATTGAACGCGCATTTCTATGACCAGCCTTGAAAGCTTGTTGGCCTTAAGCATATACACCCGGAAAATATTTGATTCCGGATTTTCACTGAATAAATCCTTAAAACCTACAGCCGCTTCCTTGTATTGCCCGTTTTTATAGAGATCTTGCACAGCAACAGCTTCAATATTCATTGAAATGGCCTTTTGCACCCATGGATCAGCAGGCAACATTGTCCAGGCTTCGCTATAGATCTGCAGAGAATTGTCCCATTCCCCTTTACGAAATAGCTGCCTGGCCTTATCCAATTGGTAACCATACTGGCGGTAAGCATCCACAGCTTTTGCCGAACGCACATCCTGCGGATTTAGATCAAGCAGATCCTGGTAGGCTTCCAGGACCTTCCGTTGATCACCAAGACGATAACTCTCCTCAATACTTTCCTTTAATTTTACGGCCCTTTTTCTCTGGGCCAGCAACATCCTTATCTTCTCATCCTTGGGCATCAATAGGGAAACTTCCTCGGTCAACAGCAGTGATTCTTTATATTCTGTCTCTTCAAAAAGATTTTGTGCTCGGATTATTTTTTTACAAAGCTCTATATACGTCTCGTAATTTTTTTGCTCGGGATACTTCATCCAGGCCCGATTAAATGTTTCTAAAGCATCTTCATAAAGCCCTTCCTTGAACAAACGCAGGCCCTTAGCCCCTGTTTCTTCCGCAGCAAGAGCACTTACTGAGAACAAAATGATACAGATCAATAAAAATAATTTCTTTATCATATGGGTTTGATCTTGTTCATCTCATCTTTCAATTTTTTAGCAGAACTTCTGGCCTTTTCTGCATGATCCTTGCCGGATGATGCATAAATGATACTACGTGAAGAATTGATCAATACAATATCATCATTACCGGATATGCCGGACATTAATACTTCCTGCAGGCTTCCTCCTTGGGCACCTACTCCGGGCACTAGCAAAGGAACGCTTGGGGCAAGCTTACGAATCTCTTTGATCTGATCGGGCTTTGTTGCTCCAACAACTAAACCCAAACCTTTATATTGCTTACTCCACTCAGCAACTTTACTAGCAACGCTCTTATACAAATCAGGCAGTTGAAAATCTGCGGCTCCCGGATTTGAGGTAAGGCAGAGGATAAAAGCACCTTTATCCTTATACTTTAAAAAAGGTTCTAAAGAGTCTAGGCCCATGTATGGAGAAAGCGTCACCGCATCTGCTTTATAATCATCGAAGATCGACTTTGCATAAGCCTTAGAGGTATTGCCGATATCTCCTCGCTTGGCATCCAAGATAACAGGTACTCGGCCAGCGATAAACTCGATCGTTTTACGCAAGGCATCCAGGCCTGTGTTCCCCTCAGCTTCATAGAAAGCCATATTCGGTTTATAAGCTCCGACCAGATCTATGGTCGCCTCAATTATACTTTTATTAAATTCATAGCTATCGGATAAATGAGCAGGAAGCCTCGCCGGATCTGTATCCAAACCGATACAAAGCCTGCTTTGGTTTTGCTGTATCGCTTTTTTTAGCTTTTCTTTAAAATTCACAAATATATCCTGACAGGGTTATTGTGCAATCCCTAAGCCGGATTTTGTAAAGACTGCATCCATAGTAAAACCGGCCTTTTCAATATTTTCTCTTGCCCCCTCTTCCCTGTCAATAACACCGATGATCTTGATGACTTCTGTTCCATAATTCCGTAAGCCTTCAGCAGCTTTTAAAGCAGCTCCGGCTGTGGTCAGAATATCCTCAATAAGTACTACTTTTTCACCAGGCTTTAATTCTCCTTCGAATAATTTAGAGGTGCCATACTCTTTTTGGACCTTACGTACGATCACTAAGGGCTTTTTGATCTCTATGGCCAATGCTGTAGCCAAAGTGATCGCACCTAATTCCGGAGCAGCCAGCCTGTCGAAGCTGTTCAGATCAGGCAGCTTCCCGGCCAGCTCTTTGGCCAAAGGCTTTAAGATCTCCGGCCTAGTACCGAATAAGTATTTATCAAGATAATATTTGCTTTTTTTACCGGAACGCAGCGTGAAATCCCCAGTCAACAGAGCAACTTCTAAGATCTTTTTTCCTAATGCTTGCTTATTCATGGATCCCCCTTTATAAAAGATCCCAATGCATAACATTATACATTGGGATCTTTATTTTGTATTTTAGAACATCTTTTATTTCTTTTCCGCTTTCTTTTCTGCCGGCTTTTTGGCCTCGGCTTCTTTGCCTTTTTCTTTGCCTTTTTCTTGACCTTTTTCCTTACCCTTTTCTTCACCTTTTCCTTCAACTGCAGCTTCTGCACCCTCTTCGCCTTCTTCTTTATCTTTGCCTATCACTTCCGGCTCTACGCCCTCTTCAAGAGGTGCAACTTCCGGCTCTTCTTCTTTCTTAGGTGCCATTAATGCCACGGCAACGTGTTCGGGATGTAAATGCAATGCTTCAATATTGCCAGGCAACTTAACTTCGCCCACTTTGATCGTAGCCCCGATATCTGCCATACCCGAGATATCAATATCAATATGGGAAGGAATATCTGTGGGCAAACATTTTAATTCCAATTCATTAAAATGCTGCACTAAAATACCACCGGTTTTAACACCAGGGGCATCGCCGACCAAGCGCACAGGCACTTTGGTCACGATCTTCTCTTTCAAGTTAATCTTACGCAGATCGATATGTTCTAAACTATCGTTCAGCGCATTGAACTGCACATCTTGAGGAATAACAGATTCTGTTTGCTCACCCTTGGCAGTCTTAATGGTCAATTCCATAATAACGTTCAGCCCGGCATCGGTACTCAATGCTTTCTTTAAGGATTTTTCTTCGAACTGTAAGCTGATGTTTTTCGCCCCTTTACCATAAAAAATACCAGGCACCAGCTTTTTAGCTCTAAGCCTTTTAGCTTTACTAGTACCGAGATCTTCTCTTGTTTCTGCTTTTAATTTTATCGTTTTTGACATCAGCAATACCTTTCCTTTTCTAAAAATGACTCACAAAGGCTGTAAAGTATAGCATATACATCATTTTCGGGTAAACCCTTCCTTGCTTTTATTTTTTTCAATGCTAAAATTACCCAAAACCTATGAGTGAACGAGTAAGCAAGACCACACATGTTGCACCAAAACACGGCTTGGCTAAAGTACAGCAGGCCCTAGGCAGTAAGCATCCTGTAAGCGATCAGGGCGCCTGTCCTGCCGAAGAGGTCTGTAAAAAGATCAGTAACTTCCGTGAAGGCTCCTGCTATAAAGGCACGCCGGATTCCCAAAAATGTATAGTAGCCAATGTTATTCTGCTTGGGAAATTAGCCGGAGATAAGCTTCCTAAATAAAATTTACCCAGTTCTTTTTTTTGTGTGCTTCTATGCGCATGATTGGGAACAGTTGAGAATCCATACCTTCTTTTCGTTTATCTCTTAAAAGTTTTAGGAATTTTGTCTTATCCATCTCTGCGATCTCTAGTTCTTTTTCAGCAAAATCAAAACCAGCGTCCTTTAAGCATTCAGATAATGATTCTATGTTAGCCCTGTATTCAGAAATATAAAATCTACCGTGGGGAAGTAATATCCTTCTTACTTGCTTGAGCACTTCTTCTCTAAGTGACATAAAAAGTTCTATGAAGAAACCTCCATGCACCCTACGTCCTAAATCCCCCATAGAAACCTCATTTAGCTTGGCAGCCGGGAAGAGCTCTTTCCAGCCTATAACATAGAACTCAGAAAACATAAAATCTGAATTAACTGTTTTTACGGATTCGCCTTGTATTTCCGTTAATTCTTTTAGCACTCCGCCCCAACGCAGATCTATATTATCTACCTTTACGGAAACGCTTCCTTTCAAAGAAGGTCTTTCGATCCCCATTAATTTCAGCTTTGGATTTTTTTCACTCAACTCTTTGAGCCTTAAAGCATCTTCAAAGCCTAAATCAATAAAATCTATTATTTCTTTATTATCAACAACAGGCTTATCCATCTGTATTATTTTCTTGAGCATTATTAGAATTCCTCTCTGAGTATCAATCGTAAGCAGTACATAGAAATTTCAAAAATATGTCTTGAACTAAATAATGATATGGTTTTGAATATCTCTTAACCGGAGAGGTGGCAGAGTGGTTGATCGCGCCTGTCTTGAAAACAGGAGACCTTTCACGAGGTCCGTGGGTTCGAATCCCTCCCTCTCCGCCACACTAGGCTCCTACGGAGCTTCAGCGTAGTGGGCCTCTCCGCCGCAGTTCGACAAACACACACCCCTTTTGTAAAATACCCTCCATGTTCGTAATAACTGAGCACCAATACAACATCATCATGGAACAAGCACAGACCGCTTATCCAAATGAAACCGGCGGTTTCTTGGGCGGCAAAGCCGGAGAGATCCTGGGTGTTCTGCCTGTGACCAATAAGGGCGAAGGAGATATTAAAAAAGAATTCGGCATAAGCAGTGAAGATGTACAAAGGGCCCACGACTTTTTTAAAAAACACGGGCTAGCCTACTTAGGTGTCTACCATACTCATCCCAAAGGCATCCCCTACCCTTCGGACCAGGACCTGAAGAACTTTCAAAAGCATCTTTTTATCATCAGCTTAAAGGATAGATATAATCCGGAATTCCGTGCTTACACGATCGAGAACCGGCAAGTAATACCTGAAGACATACAGATCGTTGATAACAGGCACACGACCGTAATAGATATAACCACCGGCAAACCCATGCTGAGCCAAAACGTCGTGGAAGAAGAAATGGTCAAATTACATAATTTAATTGAAGATATCATCGACAGAAAGACCCGCTACCCCAAGCTCGCTCCTTCCAACAAATGGGAAGCCTCTAGTTTCAACACAGTGGCTTAGGTGGATAAAAAAATCCCCTCCGTTATTACAGAGGGGACTTTATATCCTAAAAAAATAATCTAAAGATTATCTCTTCTTTTTCTTTCCTGCACTAGGAGCTTTTGGCTTAGCAGTAAGAATGGCTTTCACTGCACCACCGGCCCAGCCTTGGAGACCAAGAGCTATAGCAAGAGCAGCAGCGATAATAGCGATAACTAATACGTTATTCACCACATCAAGACCTAATCTTAAATATTGCAAACCAATTATGATGGCATAGATATTGATGGCATAGCCAACGAATCCGGCCAACAGATCATCATTGGTAAAATCGAAAGGTGCAGCGATCAGTCTAACAACAGCTGCTACAAAAGTTGCAACAGTAGCACCAACGATAAAGACAAAAACTGCGGTCATAACATTAGGAACAAATCCTAAGACCAAGCTTGTTGCCTTGGCTAGCATTGCTACACCCAGCACATTAAATGCTGAATATAGTACGCCTAGCATAGTGGCCCAGAAAGCAACGACCGGTATTAAAACTGAAAGTGGCGTAGCTACACCGCCGGCCTTGAGAGCTTTGGTCACTCCGATAGCATCAGCTAGATCATCGAGACGAATAAATTCCAAAATAGCGATCAATACATCTTTTAA
>JBHPMC010000016.1:0-32425 GCA_042562495.1 Candidatus Margulisiibacteriota bacterium | reverse complement strand
CGATTCAATCAGCCATAGATTATGGCCCTTTGGATCTTGGAGAACTTGATGGCTTCAGATACAGGGCTAAAGCATTTATTTTCTTACTAAATTATGTATCAAAATTCATACCTTTAAATTTTAATTCTTTGAAAAACATTAATAGTATCTACATAGCTGCATTATGCTTATCTGTATCAGGGATTATTTTTCTGCTATTTAAAAAGAATTCTTTTGCAGCATTACTTACTAGTACATTATTTATTCTTGCCACACCTAACCTATTGTGGAGCAGAGCTGCTGATTATGCAGTATGTAGTATCGCCCTGGGATATTTTGCCTTATTTCTCCTTTTCTTATACAAAGAATATCCTAAAAAAGAACTCCTTTATTACAGCTTAATTATATTTATGCTCGCAATAGCTTCTCGTATAGAGTTTATCCTATTTGTTCCTGCCTATTTTATTTTTTTCTATAGAATAGCTGACTCATCTAGAGACCGTCACATTGCTAAGACATGTTTACGGTTAGCCTTGCCTATTCTTTTTGTCAGCTTCCTTTCTTATTTTTACTCGATACATTTATGTGGCCTACATACTATATCTACACATAGCTATGACTACTCATTGACCGATATTTTTCTTGCTATAAAAGATTTAACTCACCTTAACTTGATGATTGATATTAAATACCTGTGGGATATTTTGCCCTGGACAAGTCTGCTTCTATTCCTTCCTTTCCTCTATAGAAAAGGACATGATCCCGCCAAAGGATACTTGATCTTATTTGCCTATTATATTTTATGGCTTTTTATTCCTATTACTTTTTTTGAAATTGAAAGGTTTGACAAAGGGCGCTTTATAATTTACATGCTCCCCGCAATATATATTTTCACGGCTTATTTCTTTAATTTATTTAAAAACAAGCTACTCTTGATAATATTATTTTTACTTCTCCTTTCTTTTAATATATATTCTCAAACCAGTTATTTTTATTGGACGGACGATAGCTCTCTTGCCTGGAATAGAGAAATTATTTTTGCAAAAAGATTTATTCCCAAAATAGACCTTGATCAACCTGGCATTTTTATTACCGAAGGACACTCTGTCTGGGCAGGATATACTGGAAAGAAAAACATTCATATAATAGATCTTGATCGGATTGTTGCTTTACCAGACAAATTGAACAGCAAGAACATATATTATACAAGAAGCACCCTAAGGTATTTTAGACCCGTATCGCGTCAAAATAATATAAGTGCTTTGGCAAAATTAAAATATATATATGATTTTAAAACAATATATAACGATGATATTAATGGCGCCCCTGTATTTCTTTATAAACTAAATCTTAAAAAACAATCCGAACATTGACTTGCCTTTAAATAAAACCACTAGGCATTTGGCCTATTAGCATAATACATGCATATTTCATCGCAATTATTATACTTTTTACATTCCATACATTCTTTCCAGATCTTTTCCGGAAGCTCTGCTTTATCCATCTTCTTAAAACCATATTTTTTAAAAAAATCCGGAATATAGGTCAAAGCAAATATTTTAGGGATCTCCAGATTTATAGCTTCTTCTAAACATTTTTCTATGAGCCTTTTGCCCCAATCCTGCTTCAGGAATTTTTTATCTACGGCCAATGCTTTGATCTCCGAAAGGTTCTCATTGTATAAATGCAAAGCCACGCAACCAATGATATTTTTATTGATATCGACCACAAAATAATCTCGGATATTTTCCGCAACATCTTTGCGTTTCCTGTGCAGCATCTTCTGTTCATCTGCATATACCTTGATCAGCGCTGCTATCATGCCCGCATCTTTTAGCTTTGCCTTGCGGATCATACTTGCACCATTTTCAAGAAATCTTCTTCAGTAAGTATTTTTACCCCAAGTTTTACAGCTTTATCATATTTTGATCCAGGATCTTCCCCGACCAGAACATAATCGGTCTTTTTACTAACCGAGCTTGCAGACTTTCCACCATGTTTTTTTATTAATCCCTTAATTTCATCCCTACTGAGCGTTTTCAACGATCCTGTAACTACTATATTCTTACCTTTCAATTTATCGCTTAGCTTCTCAACTGATGACTTAAAATTAATCCCTGCCTTCTTCAGTTTTTCAACTATCTTTAGAAACTTATTGCTCTTAAAAGTATTTACGAGGCTTTCCGCTATCTTGCTGCCCACTCCATCAATGTTTTCCAGCTCTTCATAATCAGCCTTGATCAAAGCATCTATTGAATCATAATGCCCGGCCAATACTTCTGCCACATATTGTCCGACATGCCTGATCCCTAAACCAAAGAGCACTTTGGCTAAAGTTTGTTTTTTACTTTTCTCGATAGCGGCAAAAAGGTTGTCCGTAGATTTTTCAGCAAAACGATCCAGCTTTAAGATGTCTTCTCTTTTTAGATAATAAATATCTCCCACATCTGAGATCAGTTTTTCATTCAATAATTGTTCCGCGATTGCACCACCAAGACCTTCTATGTCCATTGCATTTCGCGAAATAAAATGTTGTATTTGACCAAGTTTTTGAGCGACACAATTATCACTGATACATCGCGCAACAGCTTCACCTTCTGGCTTTTCAACTTTACCACCGCAAACAGGGCATTTATTAGGAAATACATAAGGCTTTTTTCTATCTTTTATTTCTTTTTGCCCGCTAGCAAGCCCCACGACTTCCGGGATCACCTCTCCAGCTCTTTGAATAATGACCTTATCCCCTACTCGAATATCTTTTTTCCTCATTTCATCTTCATTATGCAAGGTCGCATTGGAGACTTTAACCCCGGATAACACCACTGGCTTTAATCTGGCTACAGGTGTTAAAGCACCTGTTCGTCCTACTTGAACATCTATGGCTTCGACTATAGTTTCAGCTTGTTCAGGAGCATACTTATAAGCAATAGCCCACCGGGGGCTCTTAGTTGTTGCACCTAATTTTTTTTGTTGTTCATATGAATTAACTTTAACAACAACCCCATCAACGTCATAAGGCAATGCTTTACGTTTTTTATCCAAATCCTCACAAAACTTAACAACTTCCTTTATTCCCTGACAAACCTTGGTCTTTGAATTTATTCGAAATCCTAATTTTTGCAGTAGCTGCAATCCTTCTCCATGGCTTGCTGGGATATTAGGTGCTCCAGCTAGAGTCTCTGGGATTAAAGCATATATGAATATCTCTAAATTTCTCTGGGCTGCTATTTTTGGATCTAGCTGCCGAATTGAACCGGCCGCAGCATTGCGGGGATTTGCAAATTGTGAGAGCTTAGCAAATTCCTGGTGGCTTAAAAATACTTCCCCGCGGACTTCTACATCCACATTTTCTTGTAACTTTAATGGGATCGAACGTACGGTCTTAAGATTTTCAGTGACATCCTCACCTGTTTTTCCGTCCCCCCTGGTTGCTCCTTGTATGAACGCTCCTTTTTTATATAAAAGAGAGACTGCTAATCCATCGAATTTTAGTTCACAAACATATTCAACATCCTTTTCTGTTCCTAATCCTTTCTTTACGCGCCCGTTAAAATCTTCCAATTCTTCAACAGAAAAAGCATTGCCTAGACTAAGCAAAGGGGCTTTATGTTTTACTTGAGAGAACTGATCGAGCGGCTGGCCACCGACGCGTTGTGTCGGAGAATCCGGCGTAATTAATTCCGGATGCTCTGCTTCCAACTTTTGGAGTTTTCTCAACAACTTATCATATTCGCTATCTGATATCTCCGGAGCATCTTTTACATAGTAAAGATACTCATGGCGCTGGATCTCTTGGCGAAGCTTGTGGATCTCTTCCTTAATAATCATCTTAATAAGAAAATATACTGGCGACCCATTTTGTAACAGCCATTATGTATTTAACAGCAGGAGAAAAGATTATCTGAGAAATGATCAAAGTACCCAAGATTCTGCCTAGCACTAAATAAAAGACCATTGTGCGGGCATCATCTACCGGCCGCTCACCTTTGACGATCTTATCAACGATATGTGCACCGGTCGGATCGACCATAATGACCAATAAAACAGTTGCAATACCATTTACAATGCCTGAAAGCTGGGTCGCCGTTGCTCTCAACTGAGGCAATAATGCACCTGCCGCCAAGGAAGCCAGGACTCCGATCGCATAAACAGAGACCATAAAAGCATTTAAATAAATAAATAGGTGCGGAATTCTCTTCCAATGTATATTAGTAAATGATCTAAACGATGGCAGACGAAAGCTTCTGAGGATCGCTTTAAAATTATGCCAACGAAAAGCCTCTCTAATAAGCTTAGGTATAGAAGCAGTCTTCTCGAAAACTAGTATACCTTCTTCAAATATCTTAGCCCCAGTTGGTAATAATAATGCTCCAAGAACATTGCCGATAAAGGCCGCGAAAATTATATATCGAAAATTCTGTATCAAAGCTTCTGCCGAATTAGACCTAACCGCGGAATCTACCAAAGCACCCAATAATGGTGCTTGCAGCATATTGGACATACGTGCACCAAGAAAGGCTGTATTAACAAACGATATCGAAGTGGCTACCTGCTTGGTCCTAGCACCAGCTAAGCGCATTGATAGAGCTAAAGTCTCTGAAAAGTGTATAAATGCCGTAAAAAAACAGACAATTGCTATAGTGTTCATATTTTCCCCTTAGAATAAAGTGAACAGATGAAAACCTAAATTAACATCGATACCTTTAAATAATTCTACAGTAAGCTTTAAAAAAGGAGAACCTTTAAAAATAATTGTTATCAACACTCCGGTAAATACAAAAGGTGCAAATGGGAAGGTTTTATATATTTCTGCCTGTTTATTCCCCCCATCCTTCAACCATTTACGCACCGGTGCCACTTGATCTTTGGTCAGACCATCCGGATATAATCTATGGATATATTTGTTGAAATATTTTTTATCTCTCTTCAAAAGTACCATAAAGGTATCCGAAAGTAGCATATTTTCTTTTAATTCAGCCAAAGGGATCGGCACGATCTCCCGTTTATCGATATAGTTATCGAAAAGATATTTAAATCCATAATAAATTACAAAAAATGCTATAGTTAGATACAGTGAGCTTATAAATAACTCTACCCAGCCCAGTTTTTCATAGAAAATATCTATAGTTATAGTAAAAATGGATACTAATGCAAAGATGTAAGGCACAGCTTTACTCTGCAAAAGACGAGTCAGGATCTTTCTGACAAAGAACAAGCTCATAAATGCAAGCCCTTGTATCGGAAAATATTTACCTAATGCTAAATTTATATATTTTTGTAGTATTCCTGTTATTATGAAAATAGCTAGATAACCAAGAATATTACTAAGCCATACTTTTCTGTGAGCACTAATATTCTTCTTTAAACGTTGTAGATACTTTTTTTTCGAAACCATGATCTCTCCAATTAAGAATAATGTGAATTTGAACAATAAATAGAGTAGAGCAGGCATGAAAATATTCAGCAATAATAGGAAAGATGGGAAATATTTTAAGTACTGGTTAGCATAAAATGAAAGAGGCAATAAAAAAGCATAGACCGCGAACAGCTTCGCATCCGCAGCAGCCCAAACATGTAAATACCAGAATATTATTGCTACTAGAAAAGCAGTGAAAGCATTTATTAATACATCCCTAAAATAAAAAAGATTGTACATTCCCTTAGCCTGACCAGCCAAAGATATTCCCAAAAAGATAATAAATATCAATACACCAATAAAAAAATACCTTTGCAATGCATTATTGTATACTTTTTTAAGCACTATATCGCTATAGCTTGTTACTACGCCCAGCACGATCACCAACGAAACATTTAATATAGAAAAGATATTCGTTATCATTTTTTCTTCTTTACTGGAATGAACTCGGTCCAGCCGAACATGTCTGGATATTCTCTCCAGGGCCCTTCACATGCAGAAAAATATCTACAATCCTCACATTTGTCCCTCTTTGTTTTTCCTTCTTCCGCTCGATATTTTTCATATGATTTGATCGTCTTTTTATACTCAATCACCATGCTTGAAGGAATTATCTTTTCCGCGATATATTGCTCATAACCTTTCATCAAACAGTAGGGAATAGCTTCGGTCATCACGCTTTTTCTAGCCTTGATCCCGATATCCAAACCTTTTTTAATATATTTCATTGCCTTTTTTAACCGCGGTACTATCCAATCCTTATTTTCCCAAGCTGTTCCAGTAATATGAACAAAGGCGAACTGGTATTGATCTACACCTAATTCGATCAATAGCTTTGCCACTTCTGGCAGATATTCATAATTATGAGCAGTAACAACAGTATTAGTAAGGACTCTTTGTTTAAGCTGCTTAAGATTTTTTATGCCTTTTATAGTTTGATCAAAGCTCCCCTTGCTATCTGTTAGATAATCATGGATTTCAGCCTTATGCCCATGTACGGCCGGAGAAAATTCTGTTGCTCCGGCAGCGATGACCTCTTTACAGAACTTTTCATATGCGAACATTCTGCCATTGGTCTGGATCTGGATATTACGGTAGCTCAATTCTTTAGCATAACGAACCAGCTCCAGAAAATCTTCCCTTAAGGTTGCCTCTCCTCCAGTAAAGACCATATCCTCGCATGTTTTTCTTGCTTGCCTAATGGATCTTTTTACTTCTTTTGTAGATTTATTTGGCAAATGCTCTCGTTTATTGCCCTGTACACAAAATTTGCATTTATTATTACACTGGTAACCGATTTTTATATCTGCTCGTTTTTTCATAAATATTTCAGACTTTATAAATAGTTAAATTCCATATAGAGTTATTATATATTATTATAATACACATAACTGTATTTTAGTTAGGAGATAACATACTAAATGTATCCGATTTTTAATAATCCTCTGTTTTGGAGCATCTTTTTGCATTTCTTTTGCGTATTAATCTTATTAATCATAAGCATTAAATACATTTTTCCTTTTTTTAAAAATATCCCCAGAAATACCTGGCTGATCTTATTATTGATATTTATTCTTGGTTTTTTATTAAGAAATCAAATATATTCTCATGGCCCTCACACTGATGGATATGTAGCCCAAGAAGCAGCTAAATATTGGCAATATACCGGCAATTTTGTGAAGGGTTGTGCCATGGGCAATTTGAACAAATGTTATCTATATCATGAAACTCTCGCACCACACGGATATCCTCTTTTAATTTTCTTAACTAATTTTATCTTTGACTACAATAGCCTTCATGCTTCGATAATATCAGCTATCTTAAGCTCTTTTAGTATTATAATCACATTCCTCATTGCCTACATATTATTTAACAACACTAATCTTGCCCTGCTTTCTTCTCTTTTTTATGCAATACTGCCTCTAAATATTTCCCTTTCCCAAACAGGGCTAGCCTACCCTTCCTCAATTTTTTTTACGGGCCTCTCTGTCCTATATTTTTTATTTTCCATGAAAAGGCCAAAACAAATTATATTCTGGTTAACATTTATTTCGTTATTCACTTTCTCCTTTTATATTCGGCATGAAAATCCGATACTGATCTTATTTTTTGTATTTGCTGGTCTTTTTCTACTATCTGATTATTACAAAATAATTATTGATTTCTTGATAGGGAAACCACTCAAGACAATATTTATCAAATATAAATTAAAAAAGTACCGTAAAACAATATTATCAATAATATTTATATTTATTTTATTAATCCTTGGTTATCTATATTGGTTTTTCAACCTAAATGCCATGCTCGGACATAATAAAGACTTGTTTGGTCTCAAATATTTCGCTCCAAAAAGTTTACTGAATTTAATTTTAATGCTTGTCCCTTGGAAACTTACTTTATCATTCTGGCAAACCCCAGGATTTTTATCTTTTATATCTATTATGTTTTTTGTTGGGATCTTTTCTGCCTTCTCCTCAAAACAAGAAGAAAGAACATCATTGCTCTTTGCATTTTTTTGGTTTCTTGCATATTTTATGTTATATAATTTTTATTTCGATGAAGCCTTCGAGGTATACTCACTAATGTCTTTTTACCCTACAACTGATTTTATTCGCAGAACTCTATCCTGGCATGTTCCGTTTTCTATTACGGCAGCTTATGGATCTGTATTCATGTTCAGCAAACTAAGATCCAAATATATTAGAAACATTTTTTGCTTATTTCTGATCCTGTATATTTCTATTAATACTGTCTTTTTATTTCAGGGATTTTCTTTTTTTACAACTCGACCTTTTGCTTATGGCAGGCAACATGATTGCCTCACCCTATTAAAAGATACACCTTCCAAATCTACGATAATTACATCTCATTACATGATAGCTACATCTGAACGATTACCCAACAATCATAGAAAAGCCATAGACACAAACATGTTATTTGACGACCCACGTATAACACCCCAATTTTTTTCAACAGTACAAGATAGTACTGATGTGTTTTTCATCGGCGTAAAATTCGACCCAGCCCTTCCTCTTAGCGATCAAATCGTTTTAGCAAGGAAATATTTCGATTTTGAATATATTAAAAGCTCAGGACAACTTGCTTTATATAAACTTCATTTGAAAAAACACCGACATGCAGAGGTATTTAAATGAGTTTGATATCTATTGTATTACCTGCTTACAATGAAGCACAGGCTATAGGCAATGTTATCCAAGATATTCCTCTGCAGATCATCAAAGATCTTGGCTATACTTATGAGATAATTATTATTGATGGGCACAGCAAGGATAATACAATTGCAATCGCAGAAAATAATAATGCCCGCTGTTACACATCTCCCCGCGGATATGGCAGACAATATAAATATGGATATAGTATTGCAAAAGGCAAATATATAATATCTTTTGACACTGACAATAGCTATGATCCCAAGCTTATCCCCCAAATGCTAAAATTACTAAATAATGAGGATTATGATTTCATTTCAATAAAAAGAGGTTTTTCTTCTGATAATATGCGTTATCTGAACATACTGGGCAATCGTTTTCTGACCTTTATTATAAATATTTTTTTTAAATTATCTTTATCCGACTCTCAAAGTGGTATGTGGGGAATTAGAAAATCTATATTACCTAATTTAAAGCTTTTAAGTAACGGGATGTCGTTCAGCGAAGAGATAAAGATCAAGGCTTTTCAAAATTTTAAGGCACTTGAGCTGCCAGGCACTTACAGCAAGAGAACAGGTACTTCAAAATTAAATATTATCAGAGATGGTTTATCCAATTTTTTATTTCTTTTTATGCTTTTATTCAAAAAATGAAAAATCATCTACTCAGCAACCTATACGACCTGTTGATAAAAGGACATGCTGCATTCCCCTATCTTCTGCGTACTGGCTATGCCCTGCCTCCTATAAAAATCCAACTGGAAGTTACTCACCAATGTAATCTTTCCTGTGCTTACTGCTATCAAGACCGCGCTACATCAAAAGCAGATGAAGAATTAAATATTGCGGAAATAAATTCTCTGTTTAGCTCTCTGCCTCGCCATACTTTTCTTTCTATTACCGGGGGAGAACCTTTATGCAGAAAAGATATCAAGGACATTTTGATCCATGCTCAAAAAAGATTTAATACTGGATTATTGACTAACGGCCTTTTGTTAGATAAGGATATGATCAACAACCTCATTGACCACAAACTTCTTCTGCTGGGAATATCCATGGATTATCTTGCGGAACACTATGATAAGCAACGCAATATTCCAGGCAGCTATGTTCACTTATTAGATAATATAGCTAACCTTCAAAATACCAAAAAGAAATTACACAAAAAATGGCCACTCCTAGACATTAAAACAAGTATTTTCCCAGACAATGTTTCACAACTTATAAACATTTACCACAAAGCTATTGAACTGGACGCGGATTATCTTACGCTGAGCATGCTCAAGCTTTCCCCCTGGCAATTTAATCCTAATCTACAAGATGATCTGCCTTGGGAAAATAAATGTAAAATACCAACGTGGATCAGTGAAAATAAAATATTATTAAAGGATGTTTTTAGAGAATTAAATAAAATGTCAAGAAAACACAGGACGAAGCTTCGCTTTTACCCAAGGAATTTAAACTTAGATAAATATATAGATCCCAATATAAATATCAACAATAAATATTTTAGTTGCTCAGAACCCTGGTCTGGACTACAGATATCGGCCAATGGAGATGTATATCCTTGTTTATCCTTAAAGATCGGGAATATCAGAGAAAATACTCTTAAAAATATCTGGAATTCAGAAAGATATAGAAAGTTCAGGAAAAAGCTATTGTATTATAAAGTCCCGAATATTTGTGAAGGCTGTTGTTATCTATACAGCCGCGCTTAGGCTTTGATCGCAGAGGCTTCATGCCTGCCCATATTTTTTGGCTTCTTTTTAACAGCTATTAATTCACTAGAACCAAATTCTTTAAGATATTGATTCCAGATGCCTTCACATAAGTTGTATAAAACACAATTCTGACATTTCCTTGGTTTTGTACGGCCAACCACAGCCCTCGATTCTTCAACGCTTTCATTACTAAAATCCGGAGCAATATGGCTGGTCCTGAATTTTTTTCTTTCATATATTTCACTGATCTGGCTCAGATGCTCAGGGAAGTAGCACAACGGCACATATCTGATCCGCCAATTATATCCTCTTCTACTTCTTACCAAATTCAAGACCTTTTTGATATAAGGAGCAGCTTTGCTTATTCTTGGCATAAGTTTCTTAAATCCACTCTTTGCATGCCCACTGGAAGGATCTACAAATATGAATTCTGCGTTCTTAATATTATGTTTTAAAAGCAAACTTCCTATTTCCGGCAGATCTCTATAATTCTTATTGGTTATAGTAGTATTGGACCCGATACGCTTAAAACCTAGCGACTTCATGTTTTTTAAACCCTTTATTAATTCATTGAAACTGCCCGGCACTTTAGTTTGCATATCATGAATTTTTGCATTATGTCCATGTATTGAAAATATAAGCTGGCTTATCCCGGCCTTTATAGTATCTTTTGCATATTGTTTATACGAAAAACACCTTCCATTTGTCGCAGAGACTATCTCCTTAAATCCAATGTTCTTGGCATATTTTATTAATTCTAAATAATCAGGACATATTGTAGGTTCGCCACCGATTATCTCCAGGTATCTGGCACCTTTTTCTCTTTCGGCACGTATTTTTTTGATTATTTCTTCGTATTTTAAGAACTTGCTCCGATCCTTATCTCCAAAGATACAGAATATACAATTATTATTGCAGCGGTAACCGACGAATATTACGGATTTTTTTACTTTTCTTATGTTCATATTTTCCCGACTATCTTGTTTTTAATGCTGCCTTGCAATGTTATAATCTCTTTTCAAGCACTAATATTTTTTTATTTTAACACATTGCAATAATGATTATTAACTTTTTTATATATAGCATTTCGAATATTACTTCAAATTGATCTTATGGATATAAACAATATTTTTTTTATTAGATTTCTACTTACCTTTACGGACAACTTACTAGTGCTCCTCTTTAAAAAAAGGCCGCAGCGAGGACCGCTGCTAGCCAGCCTGAACATAACTTATCGCTGTAATCAGTCCTGTTCTTATTGTAATACCCACAACTTAAAAAGTTCCGCCAAGGAATTGGATACAAAAGAGCTCTATAAATTATTAAAAGAGCTGAAAGATCTAGGTGTTTGTTTTCTTTCAATAACCGGAGGAGAACCTCTGCTCAGGCAAGATCTCCAACAAGTACTGAAATATGCGAAAAAGCTCAAATTCATTATTAATCTCAATACTAATGGATCAATGCCTGAAAAACTCTATAGATTAGCCAAACATGTAGATATTGATAATATTTGCATCAGCATTGATTCCCTTCAACCAGATTGCTATAAAAACATCAAAAAACAGCCAATTATCATTAAACAAGTGTTGGGCTCAATAAAATTACTTTCAAAGCTACGCAAGCGCAGGTCAAAAAGAATTATGCTGAGGACCATCCTTAAGCCAAATAATATCAGCATGGTAGAATCCCTCATTGAATATGCCGAACAAAACAAGCTTCCTTTAATTATTCAGCCCTTTCACAATCTTAATAAAAGCAGCCTGCATCACTCAAAACAATATATATCTAAGGATACTTCCGATAAATATGTTTTTCAGGAGATTTTTCTTAGGCTAAGAAAGCGGTATCGTTTCCTTAGGCAGTTCTTTTATTCTCATATTTCTGATTTCTTATTCAATAAAAACAAGCTCCGCAAGCATTTTAAATGCTACTGCGGATTTTTCAATTTAAAGATCGATCCATATGGAAATATCTATCCTTGCCAACATATGAGTTTCTATATAGACAATGCTAAAAATAGATCCCTCCAGAGCATTCTCTCATCCAAATCTTTTATAGACTTCCGTAAAGAATCCAAGCTAAAAAATTGCATTTGTTACTGCTATTCGCCAGCCAGTATATTAAATCTGAATTTAAATAGAGCTGTTCTTAAAAAAGTATAGCTGTATAATATTTATCATGCCTAGCTATTTATCGATTGTTATCCCAACCTATAATGAAGCTGAGAACATACCTCTATTGTACTCAGCAATAAACTCTGCTTTAAAGGAATATCCTAAAACTTATGAGCTCTTGTTTGTAGATGACGGCAGTACGGATAACACTCATAAAGTATTGAAACAACTCAAGACAAAAAGCCCTGACATCAAGGTCTTAAAACATAAACAGAACAAAGGGCAAACACTAGCACTCAGTACAGGGATCAAAGCTGCCCAAGGAGAGATCATTATTACCTTTGATGGCGATCTGCAGTATGATCCTAAAGATATTATCCTGTTCGCAGAAAAAATCGAAGATGGCTTCGATGTGGTCAATGCCTGGCGTAGGGATAGGCAAGATAATTTCTTCACCAAAAGGCTACCTTCAAAAGTAGCGAACTATCTAATTGGTCTCACTTGCGGATTAAAACTACGCGATCATGGCAGTGGATTTAAAGCATTTAAAAGAAAGTATATTAAAAATATCTCTCTAAAGAACAACCAGCATCGTTATCTATCCTTGTTGGCAAAATTAAATGGTGCTAATAATATTGTCGAAGTTTGCGTATCCTGCGCAGAAAGACCTTTTGGGAAATCCAAGTATACTATATTAAGGTTTTTCCCGGTCCTAAAAGATCTGATTTCTTTTATATTCTTTCGACTCACAAATATCTATCGCTTGAATAATACTGCCAATAATTCTTTCTAAGGATATCCTATTTATTGACTATATTCCCGGTACATCCCTGGCATATTTCATGTTTATTATTATTTAAATATTTTTTTCGCTGATCGATATATTCTGCATTATTCCAGATTACACGAATATCTTCCTTGCAAGCGTTCCCAACGACCATTTGCTTATCATCTACCCTGCAACAAACAGCCACATCTCCATCCCATTGCACAAAACTACCGAACCATAACCAATTGCATTGCTTTGCTCTGATCTTTCTACGGTATTTCGTATTACTAGGTTGATATTGTTTCCCATAACGGGTGTTAACCGTCTTGAGAACTAAATTATCTACTCCTATTTCATTAGCAATCTTCTTTATTCCCGGGATCTCTGCTTCATTATGTTTCATAATAATATATTGAAGCTCGATCATTGGGGATCGTATTTTATTTTTTTTCTTCAACCTAACAACACTACGTATATTTTCCACGACGTTAGCAAAATCTCCCGCCCTACGATATTTTGCATAGGTCAAAGGGGTTGCCCCGTCTAAAGAAATAACCAGATTATCTAATCCTGTATCAATCAGCTTTTTTATATTATTTGAGGTTAAAGCAGTTCCGTTCGTTGATACTCTAGTGAATATTCCTTTCTTATTCGTATATTTGATCATCCTAAAGAGGTCTTTATTTAAAAAAGGTTCCCCAACTCCATACAAACTAACGTTCAATACATCTGTAGCTACGTTATCTATCAGCCGCTTATATCTTGAATATTCCAGCTGCCCTCTTTTTCTTTTCATAGAACCATTGCCGGCGGCACATAAGGGGCAGCTTAGATTACATATATTAGTAGGCTCTATCATCAATACTAACGGCCCACCCCGGCTTTTTACCGACCTGGTCCAATACGACCAATAGCAAGCTAAAAGATTAGCTGCTTTTTTCATGGTGATCTTGCGGTTCCGAATTAGATATTTAACTACCTGGATTTTATTCATTGTTTGCTCATATCCCAATACTATTGAGTATTATTTAATATTCGTTACCTAAGTTAGTCAAATAATATTAAGCATGTTAACATTATTTCAGAATATATATGCCCTACAACACCACCTTATTTATTTGCCTGCCATATGCATTAGAATGTTAGTATCACATTTATTATATAAACCTTTTTTCCTAGGGCTTTCGTTCCTGCAGTATCTCTTTATATTAATAATGATCTTGTTAATAGCTAAAGGGCGTAAATTATTCAAAATTGAACGCTCTGAACTGCTCAATTTATCTGCATTATTATTCATAGGTTTTGTATATATTTATTTTTTATCTCCCCAAAACCTATTGTGGCATTCAGGGATACGTAATATCTTATTGGTGCGCTATGGTCTTAATCCCGATTTTTTTTCAAATGTAATGGATCCGAACTTGCTACACATGCCTGCGATCGGTCTAGGTTTCATGAATTTCCTTAAATTCTTTTCCGTATTCCCCCAAGCAAAATACTCCCTGATCTTCTATATCAACCTACTGCTTTCGCTATTCAACATCTATCTGATCTATGTTCTTGCCAAGCAAATATTCAATAATAAATACATTTCCTTATTATCTGGCGCACTTGCAGCTATCTCCCCTGTCTTCCTCCGGTTTGCTTTCTCAGACAGCATGTATGTATTTATCACAACATTCTTTCTATTAAACCTGCTATTTCTTCATGCTTTTCTTAAGCACCGTTCATTGTTTCATTTCATATTGTTCGCATTAAGCTCTTTATACTTATCCTATACTTATCCAAGCTTTATCCTCTTACCTATCATTTCACTGCTTTTGCCCTGGCTTCTCTACAAAAACAAGAATGATTTACAATTGCTTCTAATCTTAAATCTTGGATTGATCGGCCTGGCTATTCCGGCTTTTATCAGCTTTTATAAATATCTGCATAGCACAGCCTATGTTGTTGACCTCTCTTTCTTAGACCTAGCCCAGCTTTTCTTTACTAAAGATAATGTATTTCTAAACTTCAGATTTACTCCCCTATTTTTCTTTTTTATGTTCGCCTGGGGAACAATTTCGCTTATTAGGAAAAAAGAATTTTTCAACTTGTCTTTTCTTTATATAACTTTATTTCTTTCAACCTTGCCCTTTGTTGGGAATGTTTCATTTATCGGCGAAAATAGCGCCTTGATAAAACAAAGCTATATTCAGGTCCTATACTATTTAATAGCGGCTTACGGTTTATATTCTTTTTCACTTTTATTAAAAGGCCGTAAATTCCTTATAGCTTTTCTTTCTTTATACATCATTTTGATCCCTGTTCAATATCAGAAGAAAATCACCAAGCTCTTTAATCCTCAATTGGAATATGTTTTCCTCAGACAGGTCTCTCCTGCGCTCCCTGCAGATTCTGTGATTTATTCATTCAGCCCCAGGGGCTTGGCCCTTGATGAACATTTCAAATATAATTTCTTGGGATTCCACTTCGACCAAGACAATTCTTACTATAATAACTTAGTGGCTAAGATTATAAATGATATGAAAAAAGATATCACTTCAAAAAAGAATGTATATTATTTCTTCTCCGAAGCTGATCAGCTATATTCCAAAGAATATGCCTTGAATGAGCAAGATCGTCCTTATTGGCTCCAGCCGGTTCGCCCAGAATTCTCATTATTAAGAAATAAGCTATTTCTAAAAGAGGTTACTAGCAATATTATTGAAAGCAAGAATTACCAACCTGTTTTTTTTAGAACAAGTAAAACAAAAATAAAGTATTGTTTGTATAAAATCATCCCTTGATTATAGCGATTTCTGCCTAACACTAATCATCATATTTCAGCTAATATTCCCCTGGTTTCATTTACAGAACGTATGATTCCATCTATTTCATTATCATGTTTTTTCCACCATATACTTCTTCCCCTGGACATTTTTTTGATATTCTCTTCTACAGCCTTGGAGGTAAAATCCACATTTTTTATGAATAATGAATACGGCTTCAATAGCACTATATCGTTACGATTATTCTTAATTGCAGAATCCCTTAGATAAAGCTCATTCTCTCTTATCCCAGATTTTCTTCTTTCGGGATCCATTTTTATATCACTGATCTGTTTAATATGTTTAGTTCTTGCAAAATACGGTACCAGAACAATACCATTATTATTATTTTGTATATTAATATTATCAACTATTACTTTCGCGCCATATATTAAAGCAATACCATTATTGACTTGGCTTATCTCATTATCAACTATCAACGAATTGGATCTGCCTGCAATTCTTATGGCATTGTCAGAAACCTTTTTTATCTTGTTGCTTATTATGTACGCTTTTGATTTTCTATCTAGATCTATACCATCCTCACCCACAGAAATAATATTATTGCCATAAATGATTGCCCTTGTATTCTTCAAGTCTATGGCATCATCGGCGATCCCTTTTATTGTATTGCCATAAATAAAGGCTACTGAATCTGCTAGCCAAATACCATCATCCGTGGGTTGTGGCTTATTTCTAAAAGCATTTAAAACATTTTTATAAATAATTCCCACGGAATTATTCGAAATATTTATGATCCTATGTAGTTTTTTAGAAATAAACTTTGATTGTTTTATAATAATGTTTGAATTTTGCACTAAAATGCCACACAAATTATCTATTTCTCTTAATTCTGTATCTACTATGAATAAGCTCGAATTCTTTACCTCTATAGCCCCTTCCCAATGGTTATATCCCTTATTATTTTCTGACGTCATTTTTTTAAAAATACAATTGTTTATAATATTCTCTTGATGTATCTTCATGATATATTCACGTTTTTTGAGCTTATTTGATTGTCTAAATATCTTCCAGAACCTGTTCAGTTTTAATTTACGTTGTTGTCTTTGCTGGATTTGCAGACCTCTCCATGCCTTATTAGTTGCCTCAAATATTATGGGATCTTTTCTTGTGCCCTCTGCAATGATCTTCCCTCCATTAACTAATATACTTGCTTTATCCCCTATCTTTAAATGAGCACCTGGTTTTATGATAAGGATTTCACCATCATTAATAGTTAGTCCATCAGGATAAACATGCTTCCCTTTTTTGATCACTATTTTATTTGCCTTGGGTAGATTCATCTCTCCATATACATGCAGAGATATTACTGACAAAAAACATGCCCCTAATAAAATCCCTATAATAATATTATTATCTTTTCTAAACATCGTCATACATACCATTATATATCTTTATTAGCTATAATGATGTTTCGTAAAATCACTTTATTGCAATTAAAAGATATTAAACAATATTTTTCGAAAACTACTTTAATGAAACATTTTACATCAGCCTTATTAATATTATTACTTATATCCATTATTTTTATTCTAGTCCAAATAACACCACAACTAGATCTCTTGATAAATGAAGTCTCCACAAATAGCAAGGAATCTCCTGGCTGGATAGAGCTGTATAATGACTCCTCAACAACGCTCAATCTGCATGGATTCGGCTTGTCAGATAATATTTCTAATCCAAGAAAATGGCTATTTAAAGACATATCTATCGGTCCTTATAAACACCTGCTTCTATTTGCTTCTGGGAAAAATATATATAGAAACGGGCAGATCCATACGAACTTTAAATTATCTGGTAAAGATTCTTATGTGATTTTATCTGATCATAATGGTAAGGAGTTGGATAGGATCAACATAAAATCACTCCCTATTAATAGATCCCTTGGTAGAAAATCCGATGGATCTTACAACTTGCAGATATTTACAAAATCTTCACCTGGTGAATCAAACTCAAAAAGATCTTCACGCCAGGGAATACTATCAAATCTAACATTTTCAATCCCTGGTGGTTTCTATTATAAATCTCCATTATCTGTAGAATTAACATCCTCTAATCCTTTATATGGCATTTTCTATACTCTTGATGGATCCGATCCGGTCAAAAAGGGGAAGCTATATACACAAGCCATCAACATCTCTAGCACATGTGTTTTAAGGGCAGCCTTAATAGATAAAAACGGCTTTTATAGCAAGACATGGACACAAACATATTTTATCTCTGAATACTATTCATTACCTGTAATATCAATAGCAACTGATCCAGATAATTTATGGTCAGCTCAAAAAGGCATTTACAATGACACCTCTATTTATCTGCGCAAATCTTGGGAAAGACCAATGCACATCGAATTTTTTGAAAATAGATATGAACTTGGTTTTAAAACAGATGCTTGCTTCAGGTTATTCGGTAGAAGTGCTGTCAATTTGCCTCAAAAATCTTTTGCCATATATTTTAAAAGGAAATATGGAGCAGATAAATTGCTTTATCCACTTTTTCCTGAAAACCCCGTTTCTGAATTCAGGTCTTTTTTGTTAAGAAGCTCGAGTGATGATTGGTCTCTAACCCTCATCAGAGATAGCCTTATGCAACATTTACTTAAAGGATATACAACTCTAGATATCCAATATTATAGGCCAGCAATCCTCTTCCTAAACGGAAAATATTGGGGCATTTATAATATTCGCGAAAAAATAAACGAATCTTATATAGCGACCAACCATAATATAAATCCGGAACGAATTGATTTTTTATCGGTAGATCTACGCAAGAAAGCTCAATCTCCAAACAACATTAATGATACATGGATAGAGGTACTTGCTGGAAATCAGCATAACTACAGCTCCTTATTGAGTTATTTAAAAAACAATGACCTAAGTGCTGAAAATAACTATAAACATATAAAGAATATTATAGACATTGATAATTTTATAGATTATACGATTGCTCAGATGTATTTTGCTAACAGAAGTTGGCCTCATAATAGGAAATTATGGAAAGAAAGGAAGAAGAATGGTAAATGGCGTTGGTTAATATATGATCTTGATCGGGGCTTTATATACTATTCAAATAATTATTTTCAAGATTTCTATAATAAAGATTTTTTATATAAATGCCTTCTTAATAATCTTGGATTTAGATATAGATTTATCCAAGTATTTGCTCATCATTTGAACACTACATTCCATCCTAAAAGAATTATAAAAGAAATAAATAAATTCAAAGAAAAGCTGGCCCCTGAAATTTATGCACATACAAGAATATGGGGGGGCCTCCCAGACCCTGGCAATTATAACAAAAAATCATTTTCCTCTGATATTATTTGGAGATCAAATATTAATGATATGGTTTCTTTTGCCAAAAAAAGAGGAGAATACATACGCAAACAGATGATTAATGAATTCAATCTTTCAGGCACTTCATCATTAACACTCAATAATGCTTATAAAAATAAAGGGAATATATATCTCTATGATCACTTAATATCTGAAAAACATTTTAATGGAGTATATTTTAAAGACATACCAATTGAGATCAAAGCCACAGCAAAAAAAGGCCATCGGTTCAAAAAATGGAGTTGCCTCCCCAAAAAGAACATTATCATAAAAAATATCTCGAAAACTAAAGCTCTTGTGATCCTAAAAGGCGATGTTACTATTAATGCATATTTTGAATGAACATAACAAGCTGGGTCATTTTCTTTTATACGCCTTCAATTCCATTTATATATTTTGAGTTCTTACAGATATCAAATGGTAAATATGAACTAATATTATAAGATAAATTATCATTCCCCTGCTCATATTTCAGTTCCATAATCTTTGTCGACAGATCCTTAATAAATGAAGCAAGGTAATTGCTTCCATAATGTTGCTTGTTATATTCCAGATTATAATCTAAAGTAATGCGGAATTTTTTATCTGCAGATAAATAGTATTTTCTTTCATAGCGATTTATGAGTGTCGGGCTCAAGGACTTTAACATCATTTTAATACTTGCAGGGATGTCCGAACATGCAAATGTTGTTTTCAGAACATCATAAGACATTTTATTCCCCAGCCTAAAAGGCCTTAGCTTGAATCGCTCTTTATATCCCAAAGAACCTTTCTTTCTTTTTATTTCTAAATACGGCTCCCTTAACAATTTCCTGCTTTCGCCATACCACCTGATCCGAACTTTCATTCTTTCCGTACTATCATTGATATTATCCAAATAATGTTGCATATCATGAGAATCCAAATATATGTTATTAATAAGTCGTTTCTTGTAATTTTCCCTGAATAATGCTGGGTGATGTTTTAAAATAGCGGTTATTTTATGTATATCCATACCATCTATGACATATTTGTGCTCATAGCGATATGCAATACGATCTTTATTTTCTAGGAGTATACTCATTTGATCTTTATTTATTGGTGATCCAGATTAAATCCCTTTATTTTCTAAAAATGTTACTTGCATTGCAGAATTATAGCTAAATAAATCTTTTTTTATTTTCTCTAATATTTCCAAATTCTTGATTTCTATCAAAAACGATGCCTCTAAAACTTCTTTCTCGACATGAACACGTTTCATAACTACACTTTTGCTTATTTGTTTCATTATTTTCACAACATCTTGGATCGTATGATTTTTCTTGCCCGGACTACTTATAACAATTAATAGGTTCTCACTCTGTTCTTCCTTGCTAAACAATTGGTTTTTGAACCATATAATAGCAAATATAAATAATACTCCAATAATAGTAATGATCTTCTGGTTTGCGCCAAATCCTAGACCTATCGCAATAGCTAAAAATAAATAAGTTAACTCTTCTGGATCTTTTATTGCTGCTCTAAAACGCACTATCGACAAAGCGCCCACAAGACCTAAAGATAATGCCAAGGAAGATTTAACAATAGTAATGATAAGCATTGTTGTTGTAGTAATAATAAAGAAAGTACTAGCAAATTTTCCCCTATTGGATAATGCTTTCCCATATTTAACATAAAGTTTTCCTAGAATATACGTTAATATTCCTGCTAATATTATATTTACCACAAACTCTGGAATGAATACTTTTTCAGTATAAGTTAATAGATATTTTTTAATAAGATCATATTTTCCCATATTAAAACCTTGTTGCTAACTAAAAATAATATTTGAGTATCATGCCATATTATTCTTTTGTCAATATCACTTTTTTTCTATTTAACTGGTATGAATTCCTTAATGCCATATTTCTCAACATATTCTTTCCAAGGACCTACACAGGATAGAAAATATTTACATTTTTCACACTTTTTCGGCTTAGCACGTGTTTTATCAAAACGCTCAATGATATAATCCTTGATCATTTTCTTGGTATTCTTAACAGGGATATGCATTGCGGATAAATATTCCATATGCTCTTCTAATAGACAATTCGGCACTGCCACTACCCACATTTTCTTATTGAACTTCTTACCTATATCCAATGCTTTCTTCAAATAAGGGATGACTTCTTTCATGCTAGGAACAATATCTTTTTTGTTATCAAAAGCATTGCCGATGCCCCGTACAAAGGAATATTTCAATTTATCTACACCTTCGGTGATCATCAGATTGGCCAGATCAGGCAGATCCTTATAATTGATCTTGGTAATGATCGCATTTGCTGTTACAAATGCTTTGTGCTTCTTTAAATTTCTTATACCACCCAAGGTCTGCTTGAAGCTGTTCTGCACAGTGGATAGCTGGTCATGATGCTCCGCAAGATGAGAGTTCAATGCGATCGAAAACTCAGTGACTCCAGTATCAACGATCTGCTTACAGTAATCCTCATAGGCAAATCTGCGTCCATTTGATTGTAATTGTATCTTTTTAAATTTAAGCTTTTTTAAATAGATCAGCAATTCCGGCAAATAATCTCTCAGAGTTGGCTCTCCTCCAGTGATAATAATACCTTCACAATTGCCGGATATTTTCTTAGCAGTAGCTTTGACCTCTTTTAAGGAAAGATCCCTTTCATTTGTGCTTACACCTTTTTCTCCCTGAGAACAAAAGAGACAATTATTATTGCACACCCCACCGAGATCTATATCGTATTCCATCTTTTCCATAGCTTAATCCTTTTGATTTTTTCTCAAACAAGCTTCTATATTCGGTTCTTTTTCCCAGGCTGTACAATTTCGGCAGATCTCTAATTCGTCAAATCTATGCTGCAGCTGCTTTTCTCGAACTTCTTTTACTTTAGCACTTTGCCATATTTTTTCAATCCGATCTTCATGAATATTCCCTAGCCTGCTATCTTTTAAATAATCCAAGCAACAAAAACTAATATCACCGTTCCATTTTATAAATAAGCTGTACCAGGGTTTCGGGCAAGCATACCTGCCGCTATCTTCCTGCTTCCTGTCTTCCTGGCCTCCCCAATTAAAAGTATCGTCCACCTCAATAATATCTGCTTTATTCCATTGTTTACCAAATGCTTTTGCATCGTTTTTATTATGCTCAGTTTTGGTCAATTTTACTCTGAGGATCATATTCTTGAGCAAGCCTCTGCTCCTCATATTTATTATCTTTTCAATATTGTTTACAACCTTTAAATAATGGTCAGCTTTTTTTACATTTTTATACGTATCCGGACCAATAGCATCGATACTGATCCTCAGATCATCTATCTGCTCCAACATATTTAGATTCTCTGTATCATCTTTAAGCACCGTACCGTTGGTACTTAGATGTATAATTTTTGCAATTTTTTTATTAAAGATGCTTTCTACTATTCTACTAATATCTTTGTGCAGAAGGGATTCGCCTATTCCCTGCAATCCTATCAAGGCTCTTTTTTCACCAACATTTAACTGATCTACTATTTTTTTTATAGTAGCAGGATCCATGTAGCCTTTTTCCTCAATACCTTCATTCACACAGTATATACATGATATATTGCAATGATTCGTAGGTTCTATCCAGATACTAATAGGCAGGCACTTATTATTCCTTGATGCTATTAATCTCTTTAAGACCAAGGCCCTAAAAAGATCATTCTGCTTATAGTTTTTTATTATTAGTTTCTTTATTTTGTTTTTCATTTCTTTTTATACAATGGGATACGCTGCTTAAGCCATTGTCGCCCTACCCTTTCTGTCTTCAAATATTGTTTATTAGAAAACAGTATACGCCAGACACTTTTTATCGTGTTCCAAGGCTGATATAGCATTTTATATAAGAATCCTTGCCTATATGCTTTTTTTATATAATTCATCAACATTATATCTGTTATGCCTGGCGCATAAGACCTTAATCCGGATATCGACGGTGTTGATATCAACTCTTTATAATATTTCATATTACTGAATTTCTCTTTATATATCTTCGATCCCGGCAAGGGGATAAATCCAGCGAAAGAAGCTTCATCTAATCCATTTTTTATAAGCTTTTTGGCATACCTAATTGTAACTTCGAGATCTTTTTCTGTTTCGCCGGGAAAACCCATCATAAAAAAAGCTGCTGTGTTCAGCTTTATCTTTTTTGAATACTTAATCAAGCGCTTGATCCTATCTAGGTCTTCGGATTTATTCATTAATTCTGTTAATACCCTTACTGATCCTGTCTCAGGAGCAAAAGTAACATGATAGCAACCGGATTCTTTCATTGCTAAAAGGATCTCTTCATCAACTGCCTTAGCACTCACTCCATTTGGAGCAAGCCACTTTATCTTTAAATTGCGGGCCTTTATCCCACTACATATCTCTTTGATCCTTTTTTTATCCAAGGTCATGTTGTCGTCCTCAAAATGGAATTCCTTTATGCCGAATGTCTTATAACAATGCTCTATTTCGTCGACCACCCTGCTTGCCGTCAGGGCCCTCCATTTTTTATTGCTTAGTGCTGTTGTCGCACAAAATGAACACCCTTGCGGGCACCCTCGCGAGGATATTATTGTTGTCCACTTTTCTTGGGTAGGTCCATGCGCTTCATTAATTTTTTGATATTTCTCTAAAGGGATTAGCGCCCGGTTAGGAAACGTCAGACTATTGATATCCACAGGCGCATGATCGCAATCATTGCTAATGACTTTTCCACTCTGCTTATAGACAATATTTTTAATTTTGCTGATATCAAGCCTGCCCGCATGACTATCTATTAGCTCCTTAAAGACCAGCTCGCCTTCCCCTTTGACGACAATATCAGCCTGGCTGCTATTTAGGGCCTTTTCTGGATCACTTGAGACATGCATGCCGCCCAGGATCAGCGTGCCTTGTTTTGTTTTTTTTATTTGTTCTGCCAACACCTTTACTATTTCGTCAGCACAGGAAAGATTGCTGCTGATCCCGATCATTGCTGACTCATCGGGAATTGTTTCGACGATCTCGTTAATACTCAACCCACGGTAACTAGTACCTGTACTTAGGTTATTTATACTGTTCGGAGATTCCACGACCGCATCAATAATTTTTACTTGATGCCCTTCCTGCTCGCAAACACTGGCTATATATAAAAGCCCTAATGGAGGTAATACGTTCCCGGCCAGCTGGCCCGCCGAATATACCTGCGGTGGATTGATCAATGTTATCAGCATTTCTTCCTCAGCTTATAAATATATCTGAAAGGCATGAACACAAAAGGTATAGCGCTTACAGCAAGTAGCTCATATTCATTTGCGAACATATTCCGTATATCCGCCTTCGAATACTCCCAAAGATGCCAATCATTCTTTTGCCTAAGGCTATAACCATCTTTCTTATTAAATAATCCGTCGATCCTTAAATAATATATCGATTTCTTGAAAGCATTTATCAATCCTTCATTGGGAATTGTCAGCACAAGGATCCCTTGCGGTTTCAATATTCTGCTGATCTCTTTTATTACGTTATAAGGATTCAATACATGTTCGAGTGTTTCTGTACAAACGATCTTATCAAAAGATCCGTTCGCAAAGGCCATGTGTTCAGCGTCCATATGCAAAATATTCGCCTTGCTCCGCAATCTTTCTCGAGCTCGCCTAACCATACTCATGGACAGATCAATGCCTGTACTCTTACCTGCTCTTAGCTCAAGTAGGATTTCCCCGGGCCCACAACCAATATCTAAGATCTTCTCATTTTTTTTGTGATCCAGACATTTGATAATTGCCTTCTTTCTACAAGTTTCGAAATGCTTTATTATGAAATTTGAATCGTTATAGAATTTCTCTGTATCATATATTCTTGTCATATCTTCATTCCATCTGACAAAAGCATCCTTGCTGCAGATCTTTTTTTTATATGTTCTATTTTTCAATGATTTCATATATTTCCCACTGGTCTTGACCATGATAATTCGAAAATCCCTTTAGATGATGGAGCTTATAGCCTTGCCTTTTCAGCTCGCTATAATCCGATCGATCTTTATCACGTGCTAAAAGATAGTATTTTTTGCTTTGCTTCTTATTGTGTAGGTACTCATTAACATTGATAACATTCAGCCTGCTTCCTGATATTTCAAAAAGGCTTTCTGCCTCACTTACATATACATTTTGTCTAGATAGGGCATTGCCTGCATATACCGGCAATGTCCTTATCATATGATCTGTTCGGAAACTCTCCCGGGATTCTATCGCACCAATCCTTAAAATAAACAACATCAGTACTAATAATGAAAATATGTTCGCGACGAACTTCCCTTTCCTTTTTCTTATCTGATCAAATAACACAAAAAAACCATATCCGGCCCATAAGAGCAGATAGTTGTAGATATTAAGCAGCACCCTGGATGAGCCACTTAAAGTCTTGCTTATAGTAAATGTAGCCACATAGAATAAAAACAAACTCCACAATAAAAAGATCGTTTCCCTTCTGTATTTATTCCAAGCCATATGTAAACCTATTAGGACAAACATGCTAAGTATTAACGGGTGAAATATATTTGTAAAAAGCTGGCTTACAATAGTAATAGTATGAAAATATATATTACTGATCGACCAATTACTAGCGATCAGCGGCGACAACCCCCCATCAACTACATCCCAGTTCACAGCTGTAAATTTAGGCAGGATTTTTACATAAAACGGCACTAATAATATCAAAGTACTCAAGATCGACAATATTTGCTCTTTTTTTATGGAAACCTTATAAATATACTGGCCTATTAAAAATATCACAAATAACACACTGCATTCGATACGTATCTGTACAGTTAAGAAAGTGATCGCTAAGGCCAGCCAAAGATTTATCATGTCCGGCTTGCGATAGTAATTGATATAGGCAATTAAACTAAACATAACAAACAATCCGGCAGGGATTATAGAATTTAACGATAGGGACCATTGCATATGCAATACGGACAGCGCTAGGAATATAGCTGTACTGTAAGCAGCGATCTCGTTCTTGAATAACTTCTTACTGAGTAAATATATAGCCCCTATAGAAATACCGCTTAAAACAATATTTAAATATAGAATGACCATATTCCTTGGACCTATGATCTTTAAAATACATGCAATAAAAAATGGCCAGAATGTGGATTTGCAATAATATTCACCTAAAGAAAGATCCTTTAAGATCTTCTGAGCAGCTATTATAAAGCTGGCCTCATCATCCACCATCTTAAAACCAGGGATCAATACTATACTCTTGATCAGGATCACCCCGAAGATTATAGCTATTATCGGCCAAGCTCCTTGAAGATCCTTCTTGATATTTTTAAGGCTGTTTTTTTTAATGGTTATGAATACAATAAATAATATTACTGAAATTATTAAAGTAAATATGATTTTGCCTAAGATATTCATAGAGGATAAATAAATTTACTTTGCTGTTTTAATTAGCATGGGCAATTGGCTGATATTTATTCTTAGTTGCTGTAATTTTATACTTTTTATTTATTGCCTTAAATTCCTTATCTCCGAATAGCCTTACGTAATCCTTATGGATACCTAAGCAATATTTCTTCAACATACATTTCTCACACTTATCAATAAAGACCACTTCTGTTTTGGGCAATGTTCGCCAGACATACGGCCATAAACCGCTTGGTATCGTGCATAAAGGAAAATGATAGAACCTTATTTCTGTGGGGATCTTTTTAAAGAAGCCCGTGTTCTTTTGTAGACATAAACTCAGCTGCGAATACCGCACTGCCATTTTATCCAAGTTCTCCTCCATCAAACCTTCGAGTTCGTGAAAGATAAATACTAATCTATCAGTTTTCCATTTTTTAGCTTGAACAAAACTTATGATCTTTTTTAATTTTTTATAATTATTTTTCTGAATAATTATCCTTAGCTCCAACTGTTGGCTCGGGTTTTTAAGCTTACTGACATTTTCAATACCCTTTATGGTCTGTTTAAACGAACCTTTTACTTGCGTTACCGCATCATGATCCTTTGCATTACTACCATGTAAGGCTATGGCTATCTGGATATTATCAACCTGTAAACATATTCTAGCGATGTCTTCATAGGCCAACATTCTGCCGTTAGTAAACAAGTTGACTTCTTCTTGAACATTATTTTTTATATACTCCAGGATCTTAGCGAACTGGGGATGCGTCGTAGGTTCTCCCCCTGTTATCCGCAGGGTTCCCCCTTGTGAATTTATCATACCTTCTCTATTGCCTTGCACAAAATCTTCCAGCCTTTTCAATACATTTTCGACCTTATAGATACTATTAGACTCGGGGAACCACTCTGGATTAGAGCAGATCAGGCACTTATTATTACATTTAGCCCACACACAAAAATCCGCCATTACTTATACCTCTTAATTACAAACTCGCTGTCTTTCAAATAAGCCTTGGATACTCCACCACAAGATTCAATATAAGAACAATCATCACAAAATTTCAAATGCTTGCGATACTTGTCTTTATACAGAACTTTGCCCTGCTTATTCTTTTTACTCATTCTACTGATATCTTTATAGCCCACTTGTTTCATCCCTTTATATCTTTCATCAGCATTCAAATAGTTTATGTTCTTCATTTTTCTTATTTCTTCCGGAATAACACAATACGGAAAATCCACAAAACATACTTCCTGAAAACTTTTTATTTCCTCTTTCATATCTTTAAGTGCTCTGCCAAACTCTTGATAATCAAATTTTAGATATTTATAGAGCTGTTTTGCTCTGCCATCAGGCAAAAGATCAAGTATGTTCCAATATTTGATCTTCTTTTTTATCAAGAACTTTGCCAGGTCTTTTAAAGATTCAAGATTATATTTGCATATTACAGTATTGATAGTAAGTTTGAGCTTTTTTTCTTTTTTTGCATTATCTATACCAGCTACTGTCTGCTTAAAAGATCCCCTGGTCCTAGTAATAGCATTATGGACTTTAGGGCTGCTTCCATATAGAGAAATATGTAATTGATTTAATCCTGCATCTACTAGTTTCTTTACGTGCTCTGGATATGAAAATATCCTACCGTTGGAAGTGAGGCGTATATTCTTGATACCCTTTTTCTTGACTTCATTAAGCAATATAAAGATATCATCCCTGATCGCAGCTTCCCCGCCTATGAACTCTACACCCTCGCAAGTAGCACCACGACTGACGCTCCTGCCCACATCAGCGATGATCTGCTCGGTAGACCGGTCATGTTGCCTATTATTATTTGAACAGAATATACAATTATTATTACAGGAGAATCCTGTCATTATGAGCAAAGAACCGTAAGAATTCATAAAAGATATTATATAGAACATTGTTTATAATAACTAGCTTCCTGCAATATTTGCTTGCTAAAAAACCCATGGTTATTTATCATAAAAAGCCTTATGACCTATTCTAAGGGATCCTTATTGATACCTACCAAAAAAGCTACCTTGACGATACCCCTTGGCGATCTCTTGAAAAATCATACAGTTTTGGAGAAAAATCTTCATAGAATTAATATCTTGGATATAGTCTTTGAAGATCTTCCTAAAAAAACACTGGAAACGGTCTACAAACTTTTTTATATTTCTCCTCTGCTGAACAGCAAATTGTTGGAAAACAAACTTATCCTTACGAATTTCCCCTTTTGTATCTTACCTAATGACATATGGCACTGTGTACGATCTGATAAAAAACTCCAAAAATGTAGTTGTTTAGCTAAAAAAGATTGTCCAGGGATCTCTGCTCGAAGCATAAAAAAGTTATACTATTTCCGTGATAAATATATGTGTTTCCCTTTTGTTAATGAAAAAAAGAAGCTATTCCCGATCAAAAGATGGTATTCCAGATATTTTGGTGAAACATCGGATATCTTAAAGGATCTGATAGCTGTTGCCTTTGATCACAAACCCATCGCTGTCAGAAATTACAACGATATAGACCTAAATAATGCTTTAAAAGCACTGAACAAAGCCGGAAGATCTGTAAAAATAAAGATCCGCACTTCAAAAAAACATTCGGCTATATATATTTATAAAAAAGATCCGTGTTTTAGGGATCTGTACAAATTATTCAAAAATAAAGATTCTACTGCTGACCACAATAGCTCCCAATCCGGTAAATTGCTGGGCTATCCAAAATGTTGCGTATCAAATCTCAGGAAGATCCACAATGGAAGATCTAATTCCTACTCACTTGTGAATAATTTCTTTTATTTGGGAGCGACCAGCAATCTATCTCTTTTAAGCCATGTACCTTGCAATTTAGCATGCTCCGCCTCCAAAAAATTAGCAAAAAATATATTAAATAGCATTAAATTGATCGATATTGGCTATTATTATTATCTCAAGCAAACTCTTTCCTGGCCTATCCTGGTCCTCGAAAAGGCCGACAATAAGTATATCCTGGCCTTAAATGGCTCTCCAAAATATTTTAAGAATAAACAGCTCATGCTTCTATCAAAGAACAAGGCTCTAATAGGAACCGTAAGCTCCGTACTGGCCAACAAAAATGCTATTAAAAAAAGCAGGTTGTTTGTGTTCAAGGAACATCTTTAGTTCATGAAAAATAACTATTTGAATTATAAAGATGTTTATCATTATATGGATCTCAATGAGAAAGATCTTAAGCAACAATTTATCATACTTAACGAATTCCTGACTCATTGTGTTCAGAACAAAATAAAGTTTACTTTTTTAAAACCTATGCCACCCTGTTTCAGCAAACATGTCAGTAATATAAAAAAGGCTGTTCGTTGGAATAATATTTTAGCTAAAGATAATGTTTTAATTAACCATAATTTATATTATTCACCTAACCGGAAATTCTATACTTATGACAAGCAAAATGCTGCCAAACTATGCCACAAATGTACTCACTGGCGAAAAAAACACTGCAAAGGCATTCCCGGAAGGTCCTTTATTAGCTTCAAGAATAGCTTCATAAAAAAACACGGGGCAAAAGTATACCAAGCTTTGCGAACTGATTATGAGAATGGAGTTATCGTGACTGGCGGTAAATGTTTCAGCAACTGCAAATATTGTTATGAGCGCTACATCCCCGATAGCATCTTGCCCAGGATAAAACCACTAACTATCCAGGAGATCAAGCATTTTCTGTTCTACAAGAGCAAGCCTGCATCCTTAACTGGAGTTGCCCACCACTCTAAAGGAGGTGATTTTTTCGGACATCCCGACTATAAACGGATCATCAAGGAGATCATCAAGCCCCCTTATGTTGATCATAGATCTGAGATACTTACTAATGCATCTTTCCTGGACCTGGATAGTATTGATTTCCTGGCTAAATATAGCTCCAGAATATCACTATATATCTCTGTTAACTCGCTGAACGAGAACATAAGGAACTCGCTACTTAATAAACACACATCCGATCATTTTTCTATTAAAGATATACTTTTGGTTTTAAAAGAAAAAAAGCTACTGGCCGGTATTAATAATATCTACACTAATCAGACAAAAAAAGAAGAGCTCCACAAGCTCATTGCCTGGAGCAAAGACCTAGATCCACACATTCAAATTAATTTCTCTAGACCTGGATATAATAAATACATGCCCGAACAAATGCACACCATGCTGAACATCAATTTTAAAGATATGCTCCTGAATATTTATCCCCTTAAGAAAATACGGGACAAGAATATTACAATTGATTTCGATCTGCCATTTGATTATTTTAACTTCGAGAGAAACATACATAATGGTTTTCGCAAAAGGATCATTCCTTTGAAGAAGCTTTCTGGACAAAGCATCCTATGTTTGCATACCAAGAATGTATCCCCTTTCTTAAAGAAAGATAAGTATAATCATAATATTATTTTCCAAGAGATCCTGCCACACACTTTAGGCGGAAATAATGATGCAGCTGGTCATATTACAATAGAAGATTATTTATATGTGCTAAAAAAGTATAAAAAGAAGTACATCAACAATGACATTGATTGCATAGCAATAAATAAAGATACGCTTGATCACAACCTAAGGGATCTGCAAGGTAATGATCTCAACAGTATATTTCACTTAACAAGAAATAAACTTATACTTGCCTGAGATACAAGCTCATTAATTGTGATAACAAATTTATTATGCTAGCATAATCCCAAATCATGCAAAGTCTTAACATGCTTAGAAGAAGCTTTTTTACTGCTTTATTTTTTATTCTGCTCTTATTATTAATAAGCTTTTCATTTGCTGAAGAAAAAGCTACTTCCCCAGCCCAAGTCCAAAAAGGTCAATGGGCCCAATATCTTGCTATCTCAACCAGCGTAAATGCCAATCTTCTAACAGCAAAAGTAGTGGCTATTGAAAAGATGAATGGCCAGAAGTATTTCTGGTGGGAAACAATCAAGAAATTATATAATTACAACTCTTCATTATTTTCTGTTGAAGCACATAAAGATAAGGGGCCTACAGATCATACATTCCAATTATCATATCCCTATACAGAAGAGCTAAGCATGGGAGATTCCCTGAAGCTCTGTTATCTTACCCCCTTAAATGATCTTAAAAAAATACGCCATATAGATCCATCTACAAATGCTTATAAATACCTTGGCAAAGAATTCATCGACAATGAAATATTTGCTAATAGTCACGTATCTTATCGAAATAAGATCATTGAATATATCATCAGTAATAAACCGGGGAAACTTAAGAGCACAAAACTGAAGGTCCTTAATACTGAGTATAGCTGTGAATATTTTTCATTTAAAGATAAAGCTAATAATATTAAAGCCGAGCTTTGGTACTCTGCAAGCGTTCCCTTCGGTGGTCTTGTTTTGGCAAAAATATCTCCTTATAGAGCCAATACATCCATTTTAAATATTGAGGAAAAGATCATGCCTGCCACAACCTTCGTTTTGCTTGGCCATGGTAATGATCCGAAAGAAATAAGTACAATATCTCAAGAAAAGATAGAATTACTCATTAAAAAATACAGATAATGCCTAAACTTCTGCTTATAATTCTTTTTGTAATTTCATTACAAAGCAATTCGATTGCCGCTGATGTAGATATCCAAGATCATCAAAATAAGGTTCTTTCTGAAAAATACCATATTGCTTCGCCTGAAGAACTAAGCAAGCACAA
>JBHPMC010000015.1:0-32475 GCA_042562495.1 Candidatus Margulisiibacteriota bacterium | reverse complement strand
AAATGAAAATGAGATGGATATAACATAGGGGATACTACGTTAACAATGTTCGCCAGACGATTCAGGTCCTGCCCTATAGTATGTCGCGGCTGATAAGCGACAGAGCCGAACACATCGATCCCAACAGGAATACCTAGATTATTTTTAGCCTCGGTAAGAAATTCTTCAACGACCTCTTTTTTCTTATCAGTGTGCGATCCGGTATCGGCAAAACGTATATAGTCAAATTGCACTTCAGAAAATCCCAGCTTTTCACAATCTTTGGCCCACTGTTGCTTTTGGCTCCAGTTCTCCGGATTCCGTACATTTTTAAAGGTAGCGCCAACGCCATCAGTGAAGACAACTATCCTGGCAATACAATATAAACCCTCACGTTTGGCATAAGCTAAATCTTGCCTATACGCCTTACTGCTCTTGCCCTCGTAATCGCAGACGATAGCATTGAGCCCATTTTCTAAGGAATTATTGACTATGCTATAGAACTTCGCCGGAGCGTTCATTGTCCAGACATTGACATAAACACCCCGCACATTTTCCGGGCGCTCAGCCTGCACAGCAAAAGCACTGAGCATGAGGATTGTTAGTAAAAAGTAACGTAATTTGAACATATTATTTTTTCAGAACACCCAGTATTTTTTCAGGGATAGGCTGGACCTTGCCTTGAACATCGACCGCTCCTAATTTTGTATAAGCTTCGGCGATCAACTGCTTGCTTTCTTTATTAAAGATCTGGTATGAAAATTCAACAGTGGCTTTTTTAACTTCCCTTAACCAGGTCTCGATCAATACCTTATCATCAAAACCTAGTGAGCTTTTATATTTACAATTGGTTTCGGCGACCACAAAATATATTCCCTGATCTTCCATCTCCTTATAGGAAATGCCGGCTTCACGCAAGAATTCTGTCCGGGCCATATCCAGCCAGACAAAATAATTGGAATGATAGACACGGCCCATCTTATCGGTCTCTTTATAACGGACCTGTAATTCCAGAGAGGTCTTCATCTTAAGCTGTTTTATCGAATTGCCCCAATTTGCGGAATTTATTATAACGATCTTCGACCAATTCTTGAGCAGACATTTTTAAAATAGCTGCCAGATACTTTTGGATATATTTTTTTACGTTCATGGCAGTCTGCTCATAATCATTGTGTGCCCCGCCCAATGGCTCAGGAATAATATCTTCAATAATACCCAATTCTTTTAATTGCGGAGCAGTGATCCTTAAATTCTCGGCAGCTTCCAAGGCCATAGCTGCATCTCTCCATAAGATAGATGCACAGCCTTCTGGTGAGATAACTGAATATACTGAATTTTCCAGCAGCATGACAATATTACCCATAGCCACACCCAAAGCACCGCCACTGCCGCCTTCACCAGTAATTATTGAAATGAAGGGAACTTTAAGCTGCGCCATATCCATAAGATTCCTGGCAATAGCTTCAGCCTGCCCTCTTTCCTCGGCACCAATACCAGGATAAGCTCCCGGGGTATCTGCAAAAGTGATTATCGGCCTGTTGAATTTCTCGGCAAAACGCATCAGGCGCATCGCCTTGCGGTAACCTTCGGGGTGGGCCATGCCGAAATTACGATAAATATTATCCTTGGTATCTTTTCCTTTTTGGATACCGATGACCACGACCGGCTGATCATCTAAGAAAGCCGGGCCGCCAATTATAGAATTATCGTTGGCGAACAGGCGATCACCTTTCATTTCCACAAAATCCTTAAAGATCAGATTTATATAATCTAAGGAAGTCGGCCTTTCCTGATGGCGGGCGACCTGTAAGACCTGGGTCGGAGTAAGCTCGGTAAAGATCTGCTCCCGCAGGGTCTTGGAGCGCTTCTCCATGACTGCGATCTCTGCCGACAGATCTATTGCACTATCTACCGTCAGCCTTTTCAGCTCCTCGATCTTATCGTGCAGCTCTACTAAGGGCCTCTCAAAATCCATTACCCATTTTCTTTTTTTCTGTTCAGCCATTATTTCTTCACCTTTGCCGTAGCAAATCTAATTATCTTAGCGATGGTATCTCGCATATTTTTTCTCTCAACGATCGTATCTACAAAACCATGATCGACCAAATATTCTGAACGCTGGAATCCTTTCGGCAGCTTTTGACGAATAGTCTGCTCGATAACTCTGGGCCCGGCAAACCCGATCAAGGCATTAGGCTCGGCGATGTGAATATCCCCGAGCATTGCATAACTTGCGGAAACTCCGGCAGTGGTCGGATCGGTATGGACTACGACATAAAGCAGGCCCTTTTCATTTAATTTAGCAAGCGCTGCGCTGGTCTTGGCCATTTGCATAAGCGACATGATCCCTTCCTGCATTCTGGCCCCGCCGGAAGCAGTGAACATCACCACCGGCAAATTCTTTTCTATCCCTCGCTCTATGGCTCTGGTCACTTTTTCGCCAACGACCGAACCCATGCTGCCTCCCATAAAACCGAAATCCATCACTCCAAAAGAGACATCGTGCCCATGGATCTTGCCCAGGCCGGTAATGATCGCATCTTTTAACTGCGTCTTTTTTTGGACTTGTTTTATACGTTCTTTATAGGAAATTGTATCTTTAAAATTCAAGAAATCTTTGGGGGACAGATCGATATCGGCCTCTTGAACCGAGCCTTCATCAAAAGAAAATTTTATACGCTCACTGGCAGTCAGGCGAAAATGATGCCCGCACTTGGGGCAAACCTTCATATTACTTTCCAGATCTTTATTATAGAGAACTTCCGAACACTTAAAACATTTGATCCAAAGATCGCCAGGGATATCCAAGCGCTCTCTTTCTACTGTATTGCTTTTTTGCCTTTCTGCTAACCAATCTAAGATCGACATTCTTTCTCCTTCTTATAGCTTTTTTGGCTAAGAAAAATACCCCCGAGCTTTAGGACTCGGGGAATAAACCTTGTTTTCATAAAAAAGCCATGGTATTATAACCGCCGTTTTTTAAATTTACAACAAAAAGCGCTGGCTTATAAGCAAAAAGGAGCAAATTTAGGCATGGCTAACATCAAATCGGCAAAAAAAAGGATCTTGATAAATCAGCGGAATGCTCGTCACAATCGAAAAGTAAAAGATGGCATAAAATCAGCTATCAAAGAATTGACCGCCAAATCAACTAAAAAAGAAGATACTAAAGAATCTTTAAAAAAAGTGATCAGCCTGATCGATAGCGCTATTTCTAAAGGGGTCTTACATTGGAAAGCAGCTGCCAGAAAGAAATCTCGTTTGGTCTCAAAATTCTCTAAAACTAAAGCTTAATTTACGGGCTCTAGATCAAAATCTGCTATTAATTTATCCAGTTTTTTTCGGACATGTTCTATATTGAGCAAAGTTTTGGCTAGCTGAGCTCTGGTGATCGGCCGATCAGGTTGATCCAGCTGTGCTCCCAATATCTCCTGCCAAGGTCGTAACGGTTGACCAAAATTATTTTCAATAGCTGCTAAGGCTGCAGCAAGTGAAATGTAATCACGTGCACCCAGCCTGCTGAATTTTACGGCCGGCGGATCATCCTGCACAGCCTGCTTTAAAATAAGCGAGAATTCTTTACGCGGCACTCCGTTCTCCGGCAAAAAGACTCCGCCCTCATCCTGATAAGAACCCAAGATCTTTAAATAACAAAGATACTGAATGATTTTTCGATCGGGATAATCAACTTGAACATCTTTCATACTATCCTTCAAGAGGACCTTCTTTTTAGCAATATGTTTTTCCCCGTTCCGAACACTCATCAAATACAGTTCATTGACGCCTGGCTGAAGCCTCACTATCTGGCGCCGCTGACCATCGACAATAAAGAATTCCTTGGTCTCAGCATAGACCTCATCACCCTTGAAATCCTCCACGCTTATTTCATTTACTTCAACGATCCTTGCTTCTGCCGGGAAATCATCGGCCTTGATCTTATCCGGGATAACAATGCTCTCCTCGGCCACAGGTGCGACCTGTGGTGGCGCGATATCTTTCTTTTTTACTGGCTCACCCCAGCCACAGAGCAGCGGTAATATCAATATTATTATCAATATGGATTTAATTTGCGGAGCTGGCCATGGCCGAATAGATCTGGAAACCCGGGAGATTATATTCTTTGGCAATTTTATTGATCCTTTCCTGAGCACGCTGGTTCAATATGATCAGCTGGGCCATTTCACAGCGCTTCAATTCCCCGCCGCCCTTACCTGCCAAGATATCATTTGCTACCTGCGCAGGGAATATCTTTAAATATGATTCTATACTACCTCCAAAATTATTGACAAGCAAAAGTACTGCCTCTCGGCGGGTCATATTTACATCGGTCAGCTCCGGCTTTCCATCAAGATCATAGGCATTTTGCTTGAGCATCTGTACTGCAAATTCCATTTCACCAAAATCAGCCGGTTCCTGAGGGCGGTATATACCTCGGTTCCCTTGGTACCCATTGAGTACTCCGGTCATAGTGAGCGCTCGGATCTCTGCGTAACCCTGTGTTGAGCTGTTCACATCTGCCGGATCGACCAAGACCAGGACCTTCTTTAAGTATTGCTGCTGCTCACCCTCAGCATCTACCATAGTATAGGTCAGCCAATTCTCTCCAGGATAAAGGCGGACTTGTTTTAACATCTGCCCACGCTCGCTGAAATAAACATTTTTTAGATCATAATCCAGCATGCCTAAGATATCCCGCACTTCGACCATGTTCTTATTTAGGACCAGTGTTTCTACTTTTACTGTCTGCGCTCTAGGATATGGTCGTTGTACGCCGACCTTCTTGATGATCACTTCATCTGCAATATATTTTTTCTCTGGCTCTATGGTCAGCTCCATGGGTTCAGGCAATATATCCCATTCATCTTCTTCTTTTTCAGGAAAATGATAAGCTAAGGATACAAAGTATTTTTCACCTTTATCATCCAGATCCAGCGCTCCCGAAGCATAGGTATAATCAATATTTACACCATAAAGGTTTAGGCCAAGGCCGATCGTACCTTCAAAAGCGTTCATCATTCTGCCTTCATGAGAAAGCTCTTTAGTTCCCGTGCCTAAACGCAGCGCAAAAATATCATCAAAGAACCAGGCTTCTACACCTAAGTGAATACCCATTGGTTTATAATTCGCCACGACCGGTACTTCCAGATCGGCCAGCCAGTTCAGCTTGCTGAAGACACCTGCTCTACCCATCTTATAGGCCATACCCAAGCGGCAATAACTTTCCAGGATCTCTTTTTCACCGTTATCCCAAGCCAGGGTCGGCCCTGTTATTAAGTTCTGAAGGAACAATCCATATTGCAACCGAGGTGTTACTCGATATAACAATCCAACATCTATATTGGTACCGCTCGCACCGCTATCTTCTACGCCAAGATTTGCGAATTGATGTCTAAAATATTTTAAGTTTATTCCCCAGGATAATTGCTTATCCAGAGGCTTGGCATATGTTAACAAGGTAACATCGGTAGCATAAGTGGCTTTGCCAACTACATAGGTATCTGTTTCTGCCGGAGAGGTCCATTCACCAATATATATATTTTGCACACCGACATTTACCTGCCCTAAGCCAAAGGTGCCGTATTCTGTCGGCCAAGCCATTAGATATGTGGCATAGCGCACATCATGCAGTAATTGGGAATTGATGTTCATGAATTTCGGTTGTTTGAAATAGGCTAAACCTGCCGGATTGTATAAGATAGCATTTGTATCATCGGCTAAACCGGTAAAGGTCTTGCCCAAGGCCATCGGCCTGGCCCCCATTCCGGATCTGGAAATATCTATAGCCAGCTCATCTTGATCAGCATAAGCCACCCCTAAGGACATACTCAAAGTTATGCTTACTGCTAAGGTTATTAATATTAAACGTTTACCGAACATTCCTTTCACCCCCAAAACTCTTTTACTCTTTCAAGATGACCACCTTGCCATCGGCAATTATCCTGGTCTTGTTCCTTTCTTCATGATCGATCAAATAAAAGATATATACTCCATTGCTTAAGATATTTTCATAATCGTTCTTACCATCCCAGATCACTTTATTCAGATTTGCCTTACCACCTTCTTCACCTGCTCCGAATTGACGACGATAAACAATATCACCGGCGATATTGTAGATCCTCAGCTCGACATCCCCGCTCTGGGATAATTTATAAGCAAAAGTCGTATTTTCTTTCCTTGGATCAAATACGGTCGGGATCGCCAAAGCTCTATCCAGCACCCGCTGTGTACCGCCGGAACCGGTAGTAAAAGCAAATACCACGCTGGTCCGGTTCGCAGATGGAGATCTATCGGCGACCACAACTTCCACAATGATCGATTTATTCGGCGGTAATTCTTCTTCTGGAACAATAGTAATTGAGTAAACGCCATAATCATCGACCGTGATACTGCTTCTATAACCACTATCCGTATTGGCCGAACCACTGACCACTACTTCTACACCATTTAACAAAATATTTATTGATTCGGTGGATACTCCTGAACGAGTATCAGTAACCTTAAAGGTGATCGGAGCGGTCAGGTTTTCGTGCACTTCACCACCATCATCAGTTTCTACAACATTTCCTGCCTGAGCAAAGTCATATACTAACGGAGGTTCATTATCATCGCCCAGATCAAGTAACCAGCCATATCCGGAAACGGTAACTTGATATGTATAAGAAGGTATCACTATGTTTTCTGCCAGCCAATTTGCTGAAACCAGACCAAGAACTACATCTGGTGAAGCCACAAGCTGTTCGGATACACTAATATCTATAGTTAGACTTGATTCGACCTGTACCGGATCAGGAGTTGTAACAATAGTAAATATCGGCCCTCCAAAATCCAAGGAAGCAACAGTACTTGTATCAGAACCCGGATTACCTGCCAAGTCTTGCCCGGAAATACTTACCTGACCGGCCGGATCTTCGGTCTTATTAATAGTGCGGCGATAAATGAACGGCCCTGCATCGCTGCCGCTGATCCGGAGCATTGAACCTCCGCCAACAGTAACCGTAGGATAATTTACCACGGGCTCTGATGCTGTAAAGGTTATCTCGAATACTCCCCCTTCACCCAATGTATCTGATGTATAGTCGGTAACAGTGAAGACAGGATCTTCCATGTCAATTATATAAACCGAAGCTTTTGCCGGAATTTCTATATTTGGTAGCTTATCCTGGGCCAGATCTTCACTGTAATAATTGAGCGTTGTGATAACTACTTGCCCATTGGTCCAAGGGATCTCAATTGTATACGTCGGATCAGCAGTGGTAAGGATCGTGGTCCAATTATTTGTCGTGAAATGGACTATTGCTTCATGATTTGATTCATTGGTCGTTAGATAAACGGTTTGCAGGCTGTTGTACAGACCACCGCCCGGTATCGGAGTGGTAACCGGTGGAGTGCTGTCCAATACAATATTATAAGTAGCATTACTGATATTCCCCAGGACATCAGTATGGATCGAACCATCGATCACATGACACTGATCTTCATGGAAATAAACGGCCACATCTCCGGTCACCGCATAGTTTTTAACAAAGAACCTGACCGAGAAGACATCGTAATCAGTATTGCCGTTAGCTGCCCAATTAGATCCGACAGAATTCGTCTTGCCATAGTGAATTGTCTTTAAGCTGCCTCCCGGCGGCGGATAATCAGGATTAATAATACTGTCTTCCCAGCTCGTGTAGCCGGCAGCATGATCGGTTATATCTGAAAGAGTTACCACATTAAATACCGCGGAATCATAGGTAAGGTAAAAATCACCCAGGGCTTCGACATTAGTTGCCACCGATGGCCGCACCCGTACTGTAACAGTATAGAAACCGTTCTCGCTATTGCGCTCCATGATCCCACTGGCCGGAGCTAGCGATAGATCGACCGCTGCCTGAGCTGAACTGATCAGCCCGACCATGATCATCATTATTAAAATTATTTTCCACACACTCTTCATCTCATTCTCCTTACGGATCGTACCGAATATCTATCGTCACGCTCTTCTGCCCGGGATTTCGATAAAGATCCTCGCCTGCCACATTTAAAATATCCCAGCCTTCTGTATTCCAGGAATCATTGCCCGCCAGATCATAACCATGAACTTCCACTAGCCTTGAGATCTCAGCTCCGGTAATTGTGTACTGGTAGATATACTCCAAGCCGTTCTTTTCCTTGAACACACCGTAATTACCCGAAGCGACCACCAAAATAGTATTTAAAGTATTTAATTCTTCAGATGCAGTGAACCGAATAAAAGTAGCGACCGGCGATAAAGCTGAAATAACAGCATTTCTATAACTTGGCGGTGTAAAATCAAAAGCGACCTGTTCTGAAGTATCGGTAGTATTATTTACGGCCAGATCGGTCACGCTGATGTTCACATTATTAGTACCTTCGACCTCTCCACCGGAAACATCATAATAATAACCATAGGTCGGATAGCTCAGATCATATGGTGTAGCCAAAATATTACCTATCTTGACCGAGCTAGGCACTCCGCCAACAAGCGGCTCGTTGACCTCAAAGCTGATAGTGATCGTCTTTCCGGCATTGGCAAAATTCGGAGAGATGACCAGGTTGGAAATAACCGGATCAATAGTATCTACAGTGTAGGTCCGGATATTTGGGGTTTCTTCATTATTATAATTATCAATACCGAAGAATCTTAAGACGGTCGTAGTATTGGCCGGGATACTGATCGGTCCGGAATAGATAGGCGAATGGATATTGGGTGTATTTCCATCAATAGTATAGTGGATGCGATTTAGATCACCCGATTGATCGGATGGATGTACGCCTAGAGTGACATTTAAGATCGTATTGTATATATCACTAGCATGAGATGCCGTGGTCTGCGGCGGTGTGGTATCCGGCAAGATCGTGACCGTTGAGGAATTATATGCGCCTCTAACATTTGTAGTACCATCCATAATATTCAGCAAGCCCTGGGTATCAAAATTAAATACCGTTGCACCCAAGACAGCATTCGGTGCTACTTTGTAAGTTACGTAGTAAATTATCTCACTACTGCCGGCACCAACATTGAAATAATAAGGCTGCCCACCATTTGATTTTTGATATGTAACATAACCTGTGGCCTCATTAACAACTTCAAAGCTCGTCGGCCATCCGGTGATATTGCTGTGTAATGATGCATTAGTAAATATTGCGGGATCATAACTATAATTAGCATCAACTCCTGAAATTGGTGTCAAAACATTTGCCGAAGCTACGATAGATATTGTATGGAAGGCATTACGCTCCACACTGTCTGTCTGCGGAGAGAACAAGACATCTACAGTTGCCCCTGCTGTTGTTGAGATCAACAACATTAGAGCAACGATCATTAATTTATTCACCCAACTTCTCATTTCCCCTTCTCCTTATTCGTCATTCGACGATCGACATTCGTCATTCTAATATTCCGTCGGATAGCGCACCTGGTTATTAGAGCTCCAGATCGCAAAATCCAAGGTATCCACGACACCATCGGCATTAAAATCGGCAACACTGCCCGCCCCGGCATAGTTCTTCCACGCATCAGTAAAGACAGCCAGATCTTCTACATTGATAACGTTATAGTCATCACGAACTGCATTGCCGCCGCGGATAACTAAATTCCCGCCTCTTTCGGTCTTTAAAGCCTGTAAACCAGTTTCAGACAATGCTTTTTGAGCGACACTGCTGACATAAGGCTCACGATAATTAGCATTTTGAGTGGTCAGATCGATAGTCAACGGCCCGGCTCCATAAGGAAAAACATTATCCAGCAGGATCGGAATATGATTTACACCAGTCGTTTCGCCGGGCAATTGATGGCTGATCAATATATAGTAATTACCTATCGGCAAACCAGAGAACTCCAGCGCTTCAGACAAACCACCGGCATTGATGGTCACATCATAAGAAACACTGCTTGGTATAAGTTTTGAATCTCTGAACTGCAGGTTCAGCGTTGATGGCTTAGAAATACCTGTATCCGGATTGTAATAACCTTGCAAAAATACTTTCAAAGTAATACTGGGCGTAGTGCTCTCGATCGTAAAACTCCTGGCATACGACGCTAAATTCCCTGCTCTATCTCGAATATTAATTGTTACATTGACTATTTCTAACCAAGTAAAATCTGTGGTCGGATCATAAGTAACTGTAATACCGTCAACAATGTCAGCTATGGTAATGGTCTGGGCAACCAATACATCATTAATATAAATAGCCAAGCTGTTATTTGAGATGCCGGACAGATCATCTTTCATGGCTGATAAAATGATCGTACTGCTTGGCACATCTTCATTGGCTGTTGGGAAGAACGAACCAGAAACAAAGTATGGAGGAATTGGATCATAGCCAAGTGGTGATTCATACGCTCCCAGATCGACAACTCCCCAGCCTTGGATCCTTGGATCACCATCTAGATCTACATCTCCAGAAACGACAATTGAATTATCACCAATATCTATAGCCGGAGAGAAGGCTGGCCCGTCTTGCAGGTGATAATCTTCACTATTTGTATCAACAAACAACGGATCCCCAATAATAATATTAGAAGTTACTTTAGATGCAGTGTGCCCTGCAGGTATGTAATTCTCAGAAGAGATCAAGCAATTATTTAAAGTAACATGTGTCCAAGTCGCGAACAGATTCTCAGATACTCCACCAGCATCTGCAAGATTTATATTATTCCAGAAAATACAATTATTTGCCTCGATCTTCCAGGAACCTATAGATCCATCTCTTCCATAATTACCTGCAAAAGTGCAGTTCTCTAGGACATAATTGCCGTCATCAAATACTCCGCCTTCGCTCCATTCGTGATTACCATTGCCATTTTCAATAAAGATACTGTTTTTAACATACCAATTACTATCACTATCTACTGCTCCGTCATAAAATGAATAATTACGTATAAATTTACTATTGCTTACTGTCCAATCACTATATCTTGAGACACCGCCAGCACTGGACGTTGTACTATTCTCAATAAATTGACAATTATTTACCGTCCAAACACCATAATAAGCAACGCCACCATCATCAGCAGTATTCCCAATAAATAATGAATTCGTCGCATTTATCGTTGCATCATTACTATAATTAGAAACATAGACAACGCCGCCATCATTATTACTAAAACCAGCTGTAGAATCATTACCCGAAGCAATAATACTAATAAGATTAAGCTTAACTCCCGGTGATATCCAGAAAGCTGCACCAGAGCTATTTGGAGAGGCTGGTCTGCCGTTTTGGATCGTTAGCTCATTAATGGTAACCACTGCATTATCAGTTACTACAAATATTCGATGATCACCACTGCCATCAATAATTACACTATAAACATCTTCGCTGGGCAATGCTTCGATGGTCAGGTCTTTATTGATCGTGATCGTACTGGTTTCAAAATGAGTTCCAGCAAAGACCTGAACGATATCTCCTGGCGCAGCTATCTCAACAGCAGCGATAACAGTTGTGTAATATGACGTAGTATCATTATGCAGAACCAAAGCATTTGGAGATATGGTCGGATTTTCTGAAGAAGATTCATATGCTCCTAGATCCACAGAATAGCCGATAACACGCGGTCCTCCGGATAGATCAAGATCTGCCAAGCTCAAGCCAGAGTTATCGCCTATATCGATCAGTGCAGAAAGCGTGGGTTCAGTTGGTAATCGATAATTTTCACTTACAGAATTAACAAATGGATCTTCAGTTAAAATTATTATATTGCTTGTGGTCCAGGTTGTACCATCTTGAGTATCATCACTTTGGATAGCAGAATCATAAATATTAAATTGACCGTCTGGAGGATTATTATCGTTCGATCCTACAATAGTATGAGTATTGCCTGCATTTGTATTTCCAAAAAATATCGAATTATAGATAGCTATATTTAGACCATTTCCACTAAAGATAGTTCCTGAGTTACCACTCCCCCCACTACCTGTTGAATGATTATCAGCAAATGTACAATTTTGCCCTGTATATCTAATATTATGTAATATTCCCGAATACGAAGCAGAATTGTTATAGTATAAACAACTCCTCGCTGTTATTAGTGCATTGCCATTCCTATCACTGAACACTGCCCCTTTTCTTGCTGTATTATTAATATAAACGTCTCTTTCAGTATATATTTTCGTTCCACTATCTGGGATATAGATAACACCACCACCACCACCATAGCTATCTGAATCATTATTTGCATAAATATTATCAACACTATATAAATCTGATCCATTACGCAGACGAAGGACACCACCGCCACCAGCAGAATAATTATGAGTTAAGACCGAAGAAATTATGCTTATTTCAGATCCATTCCTCGCAAAAATAACACCACCGCCATCATATCCGCTGCCAGTTTGAGCATAATTGTCATAGCCATTTTGCAGGGTTAGATTATTTAGAGTTAAAGAAGCTCCATCAACAATGAATAGTTTATGACCAGCTTGGCCTGTGCCTGCACTGCCATCCCAGCCGCCATCGATTATCACATTAGAAGCATCTCCGCCTGCCACCGACCCGATGATCAGATCTTTATTAATTGTGACCGTGCCGGCTTCGATGTGCGGATCACCGGTTACGATCAAAATAGTATCACCGGTTGCAGCTGCTGCTACTGCGGCTATGATCGTTCTATAGCTATGCGTCGGGCTGCTATCATAAGGAATTACAAAGGCTATAGGGGCATTGCCTGGATTGCTTACCGAAGCTTCATAAGCACCCATATCTACATAAAGACCTTGTATACGCTCATTACCTTCCAGATCATAAGGTTCTTCTACAAAGCTATCTTCACCGGCATCGATCAAAGAAGATATCTCTGGGCTGGTCGGCAAATGATAATCATCATTGGCAGAATCAACAAATGGATCAACAGCTGAAACAAGTGAAACACAATTACTTAAAGACCAGGTACCACCCCCGCCATTATCGTCATTCTGAATTGCACAATATTCAGCATTAAATATTTTATCTTGATTACCATTTCCAACAACATTATAGTTGCCATCTGAGGTATTCCCCCAGATCAAAGTATTATAAACATTTATTACTCCGGAACTCCCAGCAAACACCGCTCCATTATTATCATTACCTCCCTGACCCTCTGTGTGATTATCAGCAAAAGTACAGTTGTACCCATCAAAACTTACATTATGGATAACACCACCATAATACATTTGATTGTTATTAAATAAAGAATTAATTGCAGTTACTTGCCCTCCTGAAGATCCAAAAATAACAGAATGTCCATTTGTTCGATTATTAGCAAATATTGTATCTTTAATATACATATCCAATGCTGCATCTTTTGCATAAATAATTGCCTGCTTTTGCCCAACAAGATGCGCATAATTATTAGACACTATCGAAGAGATCAAAGAAAGTTTGTTGCTACTACCAACAAATCTCACTACACTGCCACCACCAAGCCCACTGCTTGAACCTGCAAAATTATCTACTGCATTTTGCAGTATCAAACCATTGAAAGTGACGTGTATACCACTATTGATCTGAAATAATCTATGCCCAGGAACACCCTCAGCTTGCACCCCATTCCAGCCGCCATCAATATACACATCCCCGGCAATACCAGCAGCCGAACTTAGTACTAGATCTTTATCGATAACTAAGACCTCACCCGCATCATGCACACCTGCTGTCACAATAATCGTATCGTTGGCGCTTGCCGCGGCTATTGCATCTTTAATATATGCATAAGAGATCATTCCCTTGGTCTGGTTATAAGCAACTGGGCTGATAGAAAACCAGAATACCTCTTGTACATTTTCACTTGGTGAGCTGACATTGATAGTTACCTGATAAACTGCGTATTCTTCCAAGGTCAAGTTAACTGTGATCAGCATATCAGAAGTTACACTCCCTCTTTCCAGGATATCTAATCCCGAGCCTGAAGTATATTCAGCATTGTTAATATTAATAGAAATATCTGCACTTTCATTCAGCAGAAATCTTAAATCTCTGATACGCAAAGTAAATGGCTGCATAGTATTCTTGTCTGAATTTTTAATATAAGGGATCTCATCAATGATCAATCCACTATAGGATTCATATGCACCCATATCGATCAATGCCGTACCATTAAAATCACCATCATATCGGCGGGCATTCCCGGCCAGATCATAGGAACCGACCGATGCACTATCATCACCGGTATCGATACACGGTGAATCTGCCTTGAGCTTTAAATCGTTCGCATTAATATCATATAATTTTGGAGATACTTCTATGCAATTCGCCGAAGTCAATCCTCCATATCCGTTATTAGCTGGTTGGACATCAGAATAAGTAATTACCCCATTTAGGTTATAGAAGTGCTGAACAGTTCCTGGAGAATTATAATTATAGTTATTCCAGAATATAGAATTTTTGATCGACCAAGCATTGCTCGTATCTCTATTGACCAAGATCGCCGTACTATTCCCCTGATTATTATTGCCGTTATACGAATTGCCATAGAAAGTACAATTAATGATATTTGCAACTAAATCCGTCAAAATACCTCTGTTACTTTCATTATCAAAGAAAAGGCTATTCTTGATAGTGCTATTACTCATGTAGATAGCTGCTCCACGAGATGCCTTATTCCTTTTGAAGATACAATTATTTATATAAGTTGTAGCACCCTCGGCTGCTATCGCACCACCACGCAGATCTCCTATTGAATAAGGCATTGTATTTTTATCAAAAATAACATTATCTGCTACTAGAGTAGTTCCGGAATTGGCCAAGACACCTGCACCTTCGAGACTGGAAGAGCCAAGATAACCATTCTGGATCGTTAAATAACTAATAGTGACCGTGGCATTATTTTCGATCTTGAAGATCCGATGGCTCGAACCTCCGTCCACTTTTACAGATTCACGTTCACCGGTCGTAGAAGTTATTGTAATATCTATAGATACAAGTATCTCCTGATCTTCATCATGCACACCCGGCGTGACCACCAAGACATCTCCAGGATCCGCTTCGTTTAGGGCTAAGAAGAATGCCCCATAAGCCTTCATGCCCTGGGTTTGATTGTATACAAATGGTTCTTTCGTGATCTTAAACCAGTAGGTATCCTGAGCAGCTTTTCCAAGATCATCTGAGACATTAATGGTCACATATACCATATCTTCAAAATTAAAATCAGCGCTTGGATCATAGGTCACACTATAGCCATCGGTGATCGAACCACTAATTACTTCACTAGTCACATCCACATCATTGACCAACAGCTGTAATGTATTTATATCCACCAAGCTAGTGGTATCTGTGACATCAAATACAATTACCGGACTTACAGTAACGAACAATTGTTCGCTGTATGGAGATCTATTGCTGATCACCGGCGGATTATTTGGCTCAGCAGCGAACCAGTAAACAACCTCATAACTGGCGGTCGGACAGGAAATGTTCATCGTAACGTTGTAAGTCACATCATATTCAACGACCAGATCGACAGATACTCTAAAATCCGTAGTGACCGCAGAATTATTTACATCTACAATATTTAAGCTTGAGCCATAATATTCCACACCATTAATATTGACCGTAAGCCCAATATCACTACTGGGATGTTCATTATCTTTTATCCTGAAAGAAAATATTTCATGTATACTGACATTTACCGAACTCCGCTCGGGGATCAATTCTGATAATGCCGGACTATGGTATTCCAAGGCACCCATCTCTACCGCCGCACCCATGATCCTTGGCTCGTAAGCTAGGTCATAATTCCAATCAATAACAGCACTATCGCCTTTATCTATACAAGGAGAACCATCCTGCAGCCTAAAATCTCCGGCTACAGCATTCTTGAATAATGGATCGGCAAAGATATTACCAACTCCACTAAAAGAGCCTGGATAATAGCAGGAATAAGTTACATTACTGCCACCATAAATAACCGTGCTATGATAAATATTATTAACAGCAGTATGTGAACCACCATATTGACCTACGCCTCTACCGCTATTATTGTAAAAAGTACTATTTTCTTCTTTGTATGTTCCACTATTATAGACACCAGATCCTGATGTATTAGTAGCAAGATTACTATCATAGATATTATTAAGACCATAATATTTTGCGGCGCTTAAATAATTAAACACACCTCCACCCATTGTTGCAGTATTTTCTCTAAAGATCGTATGCCTGGCATGTAAGGTGCCTCTTACTTGAACAGCTCCACCCCAATGAGCAGTATTGCCTTCAAAATAACATCTGTTCAAAGTAGCGGCTGTTCCCCCTGGAACATACAGGAATCCTCCATGCCGATTTTCAACATCGCAACTTATGCCTCGGGAGTTTTCCATGTATAACTCCCCGCTGGTCAGCCTAATACCTCCCCCACTTGTAGAAAGAAAATTATCAAAACCATTCTGGATGGTCAATCCGCTGACCGTAACACTTGCTCCGTTTATAATATCAAAAGCCCTGTGTGTGCCTGCTCCATCAATTTTTACGTTAGTAGAATTTGTTCCACTTGCACCCCTGATGATCAGATCTTTACCAAGATCTACTTTTTTATTCTCTTGATATGTCCCAGCTAACAATTCAATTATGTCACCTGGATTAGCAGAGACTACGGCTGCGGTGATCTTATAATACCAGGTTCCTTGAGTTATATTATTTACACTCTTATATACTTGACGGCCAGGTACGAACCAGTAAACATCCTGTATCGATTCGCTCACTCCCTTAACATCAATCGTTACATTGTAGGTCGTATCATGGACCATGGTTAAATTGACCGTAATTATCATATCCGCTGTAGTAGTGCTGTTATCTTGAACGTTCAGGCTGCTCCCGTAATATTCAATGCCATTTATATTCACCGTAACATCTACACTATAATCGATCAGGTTATATCTATCCCTTAATCTAAATGTAAACACCTCTTGCTCAATATTACCTATAGAATCTCGAGCTGGATTGTTTTCATTGATGAACACCCCGTCATATTCGTAAATTCCGATATCAAAACCCGGCGAAGATGGATAAAGCCCGCGGGGAATATCACGGATATCGTTCGTAACAGCTATGCTCCCATAACCAGCATTGATCAACGGAGAATGGAGCTGAGGATAAAAATTATCATTATCCTCATCCATAAATAAAGGATCGGCGTATATACTATTGGCTTGGCCAAATACTGTCTCTTCAAAATTACGATAATTTATATTTTCAAAAAAGAGATTATTATCGCCAACATAAGTACCTTTTTCATTATGAATCGAAGGACTAGTTAGATAACAATAATTATCCATAAAAACATTGTTATATCCTGTATAGCTTCCATAATATAAAAATACTCCACCACCCCAACCACCAGTACGATTCGCTTTGAAAATATTATTATGGCCTACATATGTTGCATAATAATTTGATACGGCACCGCCCCAACTAGCACCTATATTAGCTATGAATAAATTATTATTACCATAATAAGTTCCTCTATTGTATACGCCTGCTCCTCCGTACCCTTGCCCGCCGGAAAGATGAACATTTGCTGAAATGACATTTTGATGACCTGTATAGGTACCATACCAATTACATACAGCACCGCCGCCGGAAGTAGCGGTATTTCCTTCGAACCAACAATGGTAGGTTTGTGCACTTCTGCCGGAAGGTATATATAAAAATCCACCATAACCAGTAGCGGTATTATTCATTGCTTTGGCCTCAGTCATTACCAGATAACCATTTGAGATATATATACCGCCGCCATGCCCGGCTGCATAACCATTCTTCAAAGTAATACCCTGCAAAGTAAAAGTCGCCCCGCTCTGGACCTCAAATAATCTATGCGCATTATTACCATCGAGCACGATATCAGCACTGGGTACCCCATCAGCTGCTTTGATCGTTAAATTCTTATTAATATTTATCTGTGATCCTTCTTTATATTCACCGGCCTGCAGTTCGATAACATCATCCGCGTTGGCAGAAGCTACAGCTTCAGCAATAGAATCATGTCCAGTATGCTGGATTATATTATTAACACTTGCAGGTAGTTCGCTGACAAATGAATATGTTTCTAAAATTGAATTGCCCGTAGCATCCTCTGCACTAATTGTTACAGAATAATCTGTATTTTCAGGGAACGGGCTGTTATGCGCGATCGAAATATCGAACCTGCCCAAGGTATCCTGAGTTAACGTAGTATTATAGGAAGTAGTTGATTGGGTCACTCCGGCTGCGACCACCTGGACCTCATTTAAGGTCACATATATTGAAGAAGCAAGTACATCATTGATATCTGAAATGCGCAGATCTATGGTCCCATCAAGCGCTAAGATCCCACCAGGCTGCGGATCTTTATTTGTGATGGCCGGAACTGTTCGATCAACTGTTGCTATGGCAAAAGACAAGCCAAGATTATTTGAACTCCACTCTGAATAAGCCAACCACACTCTGCCATCATCTGCCTGATGAACTGTGGGATAGCCTGTACCACTGTCCGGCGTATAAGAATCGATCTCCCCGCCTTGGACCGACCAGGTCTGGGCATTATCGATCGATATTTTATAAGTTATTTTAGACCAGGGATCATTTTGATAAGCATAGATCAGATCACCGTTCTGCAACTCTTCAAAAGTGGACCACCAGGTACCAACTTCGTCACCATCAACTAAAGTTAAGATATTTGTTGAAGATACTTCAGCCAAGCCTTCTACTGTATCAGAAAGATAATAGTACACTCCATCAGCATTCTGAGCCTGCCAAACCATTACAAATCCGCCTGAATACAATTGTTGGACCTGAAAATCCCAAAAAGACTGGGAAGCATTGCTAACATCGGCCAGATCAAAAAGATAATTTTCTGTAGCTGCTAATACCTGGGCCAGAGAACTGTTATCTGCGAACTTTTTAAAATAAGCTGCTCCCGGAATATTATAATCCGCGTAAGCCAGTAAAATATCCCCATCATCTAAAAGCTGGATCGAATGCCCGTAGATATTTGTACCATCGGCTAGAATTCCCGGATCTGAAAAGCTTGTCCCATCAAAAGTAAATCCGCCAATATCTCCTAAACCTCCATACCAGCCGAAAGTGAACCAGATCCTACCATCTGTTCCCTGTGTCATACCTCTATAAACATAATCATTCAGATCGGCATCAGTTATATTTGAATTTTGAGAATTAAAAGAGGTCCACGGAGTATTTAAGACCTCTTCAGCGGTCGCATCATGGGATACTACTTTGTATCCAGCAGATGTTCCCCAATCGATGCGCACGATCCAAACATCTCCGGTGCCATCTGTTATTGGCCCACCATTATTGAATTTATATCTCTGCTGGAAAACTCCGTAGCCACTATCAACATTATGGTCACTGGCAATTCTTGCAGTAGAAAATTCAGGGATATAAGGAGTAGTATAAAAAGCATATTCTATAAAACTTGGGGCTCCGGAAGTATCCTCTACTCTAATAGACACGGTGATGTCCTGGTCATAAACAAATGTGCCAGAAAGATTACAAGTAACATCCTGGACCGCCAGGTTACCCGAGGTAATAAAGCTGCTGTAGCCTGTGCCATTGACCGTTACCTCCAAAGTATTGATACTGATCGTTCCCTCAATATCGGTGATCTGGAAGAATATTGCGGCCAGATCGATAGGAATAGCCCCATCACCAGCGACCGGCTTCCCGGCAGTGATCGTCATCCTGGGCTTGGACTCGAACCAATAAGCTTCCTGATAATCTCCGCTGGGTGCCGTCACATTGATCGTGACATAATAATATGTGTCATAAGCAATGGTCAGATCGACCGAGGCCGTCATATCGGTCGTTGATACACTGTTATTAACAACGTTCAACGAAGATCCGTAATATTCTAAGCTATTGATATTTACGGTAACATCCGTACTGCTATCTATAAGATTATTTTCATCCATTAATTTAAAAGAAAAGATCTCGCTGGGATTATTATCTAAAGAATACTGCACAGGATTATGTTCATTAAGCACGATGCCGCCAACATATTCATAAGCACCAATATCATAAGCATGATAGCCCGGCCTGGCATTGCCAATTAGATCATCACTTGGTGCTCCGGAAGAAGTACCGGCATCGATGGCCGGAGAATTAAAAGAAAGGCTATAATTCTCACCAAATTGAGGATCAACAGAAATATTATTACTTACACCGACATGATCCCCGGTCTCATCATCGGAATAAGACATATTAAAACTAACTCCACTATATTTACTGATAGAATTAAAGCCATTGCCCCAAATGATACAATTGACCAAGCTAAAAGAATCGATACCCTGACCAGCACCATTAGCTGCTAAAAATGCCCCGCCAGCTTGACCGCCAGCATTATCAGCTAAAGTACAATTGATCAATTGAATATCTGACCAGTTGCCGATACCGGCCCCATGCTCCGCAATATTATTTACTATCAAACAATTTTTCACGATCATGTTGCTGGTAGCCATATTGCTCAAACCACCTGCAGCCCAACTGGCCACATTTCCGGAAATAATTGAATCCAAAATGATCATATTGCTTTCTGAATGATTGCTAATTCCACCGCCCCAGCCACCTGTTGCTCCAGGATTGGAAGCAACATTTCCCTCAATGATACTATTCGCAATATAAACTGTGCTGTACCAGTTATTCCAGATCCCTCCGCCACGCCCCCAACCTGGACTCGATGCTTGATTATCCTTGATCAAACAATTATTTATAGTAACTTCTGCATTAGGATTGATCATTATACCGGCACCGCCACCGCCGCTTGGCGCATTGATAATATTGCCAACAATGCGGCAATCAGTGAATGTCGCATAAGAAGCATTAACATATACACCGGCACCATGATCATCGACACCTATATATCCATTTTGGATCGTTAATCCCTCAAGGTTTACTATTGCTCCACCAGAAACATAAAAAATACGATGCCCTGATGGGCTGCCTCCGCCGTCGATCAAAACGTTCGTAGAATTCGTTCCTGCCGCACCTTTGATCGTTAGGTTTTTATTGATATTTATTTGTGCTGATTCTGTATACGTCCCGGCATTTAATTCCAAAGTTCCGTTGGCCGGTTCGCTGGCGATCGCCGAAGATAATGTGCCCAGACCCGGACTAACTATGGTAGCAGATGCAATCCCGCCCCATAGCAAGATGCAGGTAAAGAGCATCGCCCCCACGATTTTATGACCGAGCCTATTTTGTTTCCCCCACATAACGGCTCACACTTTCCTGCCCTGCACTTTCATGGTGCACGGGCTTTATGCTCTAACTACTGTTAGAACATAAAAATAAAAGTTTCTTCCTATATATACTCTGCACACTACACCTTTCTTACAAAGCTCACGCTTCGTTGCTTCAAACAGCCAAGGCTATACAAAATACATAGTTAAAACAGTATCTCTCAATTCCTTCGAGAAACCGTTTTTCCTTTACTTACAATAAATATATGCCCATTTTTCGACATATTTATACATGCTTTTTGGCTGTTTCTTTTCTAACAACCGCATAAGCATGCCCTTTTCTGCTTAAAATATCGGATTTTTAGGGAAATTAAGTGTATTGATCCTATCTGTTGCTTTTAATCAAGAATATCAGAACGAAATGAGCGATTTTCGGAAAGCAGCGCTCATCTCCATACCCTAACTCACCTCTGTTTGCAAATGGCTCCTAAGCAAGTTACACCTACCCCCTCTCTTAAAAGAGAGGGGGCGCGATGACCTTGCTTTTGCCCTTTTGCTTAGTGGGGTGAGTTTGGACCACATCAACTCACCCCTGCCTGCCGAAGCCGAAGTCCTGATCCTAAGCTTGTCGAAGGGGAAGGATCTGCATCCAGCAAAGGCAGGCCTGCCTGAAGCTGATCAAACGAAGTAAGAAAGATGCTTTCCCCTCTCTTATCTAAGAGAGGGGGCACAATGACCTTACTTTTGCCCTTTTGCTTAGTGGGGTGAGTTAAGATTGAAAATATTTTTTGGCATTATCAGATCTATTCAAGGCGAGAAGAGATATCAGATATATATATTTTTTCTCTGATATTCTTCCTTTATTCTTCCGAAATACTGGAAACATATGTATCCCCTATGGAGATCCCATAATCCTGAGAAAGCTGGGCTAATTGCTCAGTGGCTTTCCCGGTCTTGGCCAATAATTGGGCCATTTCATAGCGGGAAAGGACTCCGCCGGTCATACCTTCGGCAATATCTTCCCGTACCTGTATTGGAAATACAGCTAAATATTTATCTGAGCTTCCGCCAAAATTCTCACGCACGATCCTAACCGCTTCAGCTTTAGTTAAAGCATCCTCATTGCCGGCCATGACCTGGGGCTCTTCTTTATAACCATTTTTCAATCTAGATATTGCCTGCTGTAATTCTGCCGGCTGGACTTTGGTATAAGGCTCAAAGAAACCTTTGTTCCCGCGATAACCTTTAAATACTCCGATCATCGTCAGGGATTGGATATCCGCATATCCCGGAGTTGTTGAATAAATATCTGCATAATCTTTGAGCAGCAAGAACTTAGCAACATACTCTTGCCCATCTATTTCATAGGCCAGCCAATTTTCTCCCGGATAAATTCGCAACCGATTCAGATGTTGGCCGGAACGTGATTCAAAAACAATTTTCTTAAAATCATCTACCCTTCTGCCTAAAACACCTTTGGCAGTAAGCACATGTTCATAGACGACCATGGTCGTGATCTCTGCACTTCCCCAATACGGCCTCTCCGGAAGGATCTCTTTGATAACTAAAAGATCTTGCCGAAGATCTGCTTTTTCTTTGGCCAGGACTTCTTCAGGCAGCATTTCACGTTCATCCGGCAATTGATAAGCGATCGACAAGAAATATTTCTCTGCTTTATCATCCAGATCAAGTACTCCCGGAGCATATGTAAAATCAAATTGCACTCCCCATAAGTTCAAGCCTAAGCCCATGGCCGGCTCAAGCATTGCCCTCATCTGCCCGGCAACATATGCTTCGCGTGTTCCTAAGCCTGCACGTACGGCCAAAGTGTCTGCCCACCATACTTCCGCACCAAGATGATAAGTAACTAATCCATAGTAATCCCCTACAGGAATATCCATGTCGAACATATAATTGATACGATTTAAATTAAAGCCTTTAACGGGCTCATGATATTGATAAGCAACGCCTGTCTTTAAATGGCTTTCCAGTATTTCTTTTTCACCTGTTCCCCAGATCAAGGTCGGTGTTGTGATCAGGTTCTGATAAACAGCTCCAAAAGACCAATTCCTGCTCAACCGATAAATAATACCGGCATCTAAATTATTTCCTCGGGCACTGGCATTTTCGGCACTGATATTGGCGAATTGCTCGCTGAAGTTCTTTAAGGTAAGGCCCCAGGCCAAGCGATCAGATATTCTATTTGCATAAGACAATAACATTACATTATTGGCATAAGAACCCTTGGCTACTATGACCGGCTGCCCGGCCTGCCATTCTGCCAAATGAATATTTTGGATACCTACATTTACATAACCGACACCAAAAGTACCATACTTGGTCGGCCAGGCTAAGGCCAAGGTCGTGTAGTAGACATCATTTAACAGCTGCGTATTGATATTCATCGCTTTAGGCTGAGTAAAGTACGCCATGCCTGCCGGATTCATAAGCACAGCATTGGCATCATCAGCCAGTGCTGTATAAGCTTTACCCATACCCATTGGCCTTGCTCCGATACCTGCTCGGGTAATATCTTCTGCCCGGCTATCCTGATCAGCATATAGATATCCGGAATAGGTCCCCAAAGAGATCATAATTATCAATAACAATATCCAAATTCTTCTACACAACACTTTCACCCCCATACTATTTATCAATCCTTCAATATCACAACTTTGCCATGGCCCAAGACATTTGCCTGAGCCCGCTTGCTTTGCTCGATCACATAGAACATATATACTCCGTTACTTAAGATCATTTCATGACCGGTACGCCCATCCCAAGGCACTTGGTTCAGCCCCATCATGCCGCCGGTCGCTCCGGCCGCATAAATATCGGACCAGACCAGGGTCCCGGACATATCATAGATCCTCAGTTCAATATCATTAGCCATAGATAATTTATAAACTATCTCGGTATTAGTATCTCGCGGATCAAAAACGGTCGGGATCGCTACCGGCTTGGCCAACAGCTTCAGCTCGCCTCCTGATCCTGTCCAGAAAGCATAGACCAGAGGATCTAAAGCATTTTCTGAAGGCGATAGATCGACAGCTTCAACTTCGATAGTTATTTCTGTATTTCTCGGTAATTCCTCTACCGGTATGATCGCTATCAGAAAACCACCATGACCATCAGCTGAGATAGTTCCCGAAAATTCCCCGGTAATAGATCCGCTGCTCACAGCTGACACGCCATTGATCCGTACAAATATCGACTCGCTGGCAACACCTGAACCAATATCGGCGATACGGAAAATAATATTAGATTGAGGATCTACATTGGTCTCATTGAACGACGGATAGTGCTCAAATGTATAAGGTGGTTCACTATCAGGACCCAGCTCCAACAGCCATCCATAAGCAGATACTGTAACTCTGTATTCATACTCGGGCACGATCAGATCTTCTGCATACCAATCAGCGCTGACCCTGCCGACCAGAACATCAGGTGTTCCCGATAATTGCTCCGATGCACTAAAAGTAACGATCAATTCTTCTTCGACATAGACCGGATCAGGTGTAGTATTTATCACAAAATCAGGCCCGCCGAAATCAAGATCAGCATTAAATGATGTGTTCTGGCCAAGATTTCCACCGGGTTCGGCCAGATCCCTGCCTTGAATTACGACAGCCCCGGCCGGATCTTCTCCTCCTGTCAAAGTTCGAGTAAATGTATATGGCCCGGCACCGCTGCCGATACCGCTCATGGTCAGGCCTCCGACAGTTGCGGTCGGATAAGAGCGCAGCTCTTCTGAAGCAATAAAGGTGATCGAAAATTCACTGCCAATACCAATAGTTTCCGCATTATAGGTGGTAACTGTAATATCCGGAGCCTGCATGTCGATAACATAGGTCGCCTCTTGAGTAGGGGTCTCCGAATTATGTGTTGTATCTTGTGCCAGATCTTCGGCAAAATAATTAAAGGTTGTGATATGCACTTCATCTGCAACTCCCGAAATATTCACAAAGAAGGTCGGATCACTGGTTATATGTTCGACCACCCAATTATTAGTAGTGAAATGGACCAGGGCTTCATGATTGGATTCATTGGTATCGATATAGACGTTTTGTGGACCAAGATAAATTCCCGGAGCCGGATGAATAGTTGAGATCGGAGCAGTATTATCTACAGTAACATCATATGTAGCTCCGGTTATCTCATCGATAACATCCGCATGGGATACTCCATTGATAACGTGACATAAAGGTTCATCAAAAGCTATTAAAGTATCACCGGTCACTGCATCATTCTTAGCGAACAAACTTAAAGTGAACACCGCATATTCCACACCGGAGGTCATATTCCAATTATCACCTTGAGAATTTGCTTTACCGTAGTGAATTGTACGTATGGTACCGTTCGTCGCATAGCTTAAGTTGACCTGGCTGGCTTCCCAAGCTAAGTAACCACCTGCATTATCGGTAAAGCTTGCTGTGACCACTTCATCAAATACATTTAGATCATAGCTGATGAAAATATCACCCAGCGCTTCAACTTCTGTAGCGGTATCTGCTTTGACTTTGACCACAACATTGTATATACCATTTTCACTATTGCGCTCGACCACATCTACTGATGGAACTACATATAGATCGACCGCGGCCTGTGCAGTGCCTGCCAGCATCGCAGCCATTACAAATACCAATAACATTCTCCACATACTCTTCATCGTTTTCCCCCAACACTTGTCACTCTGAGCGCAGCGAAGAGTCTCTGTTCTATAAATGGAGACTCTTCAGGGCTTCGCCCTTCAGAGTGACAATAGTTTTTAAATAATTTCTTGCTTTTCACACTCATTCCTCCTAAGGCTTACGCCCGTAATTAATATTTATCGTCACGCTATCCTCACCCTGATTGTTAAATCGATCCTTGCCGCTCACGGTCACTATGTTCCAGCCTTCGGTGTTCCAGGAATCATTACCGGCCAGATCATAGCCATGAACTTCGATCAACTGCGAAGTTTCTGCTCCACCCTTGGTATAAAGATAATAATAAGTCGTTCCGTCATTCGAATCGTAGGTCCAGGCATTGCCTGAAATAGTTATGACAGTATTGCTAACATCTAATAATTCACTGGCTTCAAATTCCAAAACAGCTTCTATCGGTGATAGCGCTGAGATCCTGGGTTCTGAATATGTTGGCGGTGTGAAATCATAGGCCACTTCTTCACTGCTATCGATGCCTTGATTACTGGCCAGATCGATCATAGTTATAACTACATTATTCGTACCTTCGGTCTCATCACCGATAACATCGTGACTATAAACATAGGTCGGATACGTGTTATAGATCACGCTCATAGTATCCGAACCGATCTTTACCGATACAGGCTCCCCACCCTGCAGCAATTCATTAACATTAAAGCTGACATATATAGTCGCTCCGGCCCTGCAGAAATTCGGTGAAACATATAGATCTTCAGCGACCGGCGGTGCAGTATCTATGGTATAAACTTCCAAATTGATATCTTCAATATTTCCGTAATGATCTACACCAAAGAACATTAGATACTGTGTTGTATTGGCCGGAATATTTAACGGAGTTTCATATATGTCAGAGCTCATATTCGGAGAAACTCCCGGAGCATTATTTAAGGTATAGCGGATCTCTTTAAGATCACCGGAACGATCCGATGCATGAGCTGCTAATGAAATATTTTGAACAGAATTGTATAAGTCTCCGGGCTTGGATGCTGTAGTGATCGGAGCTGTCTTATCTTCGGTAACCCGGACCTGGCCCGTATTAAATGTAACCACTAAGCTGCCGTCGTAACCCTGAGCAGTTATATTAGTAAAACCATTTTGGAAGACAAAGTTCTCTGTAGCCAGTGCCGCATCGGAAGATACTTTAAATTCAATGGTATAGATGACCTTCGGCACTCCTGCAGTGACACTATAGAATTCTGTCGTTCCATCGGAACCTTTCTGATAAGAAACTTTTCCGGGCACAGATACATCTTCCAAGGTGATCATCCAGCTGCCGATACTGCTACTCAGCACAGGATCTTTAAAGACATCCGCATCATAGAAGAAATTAGCATCCACGCCGTCGATCTGGATAGTTTCATTGGAAGAAACTTTGATACTGGTCGTAAAGTGGCTATTGCGCTCAGCAGTTTGTACAACCGGATCAAAATATACTTCGACCACAGGTACTGCATAGGCAATACTTACACTAAGCAGAATGAACAGCATTGTGCCAATGATCATCTTATTTAATTTTTTATACATCTTGTTCATCTTAATACTCCGTCGGATACATATGCTGGTTGTTCTCGCTCCAGATCGCAAAATCCAGAGTATCGACAATGCCATCAGCATTAAAATCCGCCACACTACCCGCTCCCGCATAACCACGCCACTCGTTACGCCACGTACTAAAATCCGCGATATTGATCGCATTATCTGCATCGGCGATCGCATTACCGCCGCGCATTACTAATTTGCCATTACTTTCGGTCAAAAGTACTTGAAGTGTTCCACCGGCCGGAGCCTGTGCTGAACTGCTGATATATGGAGCTCTATAATTAACACCGGCACTATCGGCCAGATCGATCACTAGCGCTCCTGCGCCGTGTACTATCGACTGATCCAGTAAGACCGGCATATGATTCACGCCAATATCTGCACTAGGTAATTGATGTCTGATCAATAAATAATAAGTACCTGGAGTAAGGCCTGCGAAATCCTGATCGCCTATGGAACCGCTGCTATCCAAAGGCATATCAAAAGAAACCGCCGAAGAGACCCACTTGCTTGCCCTGAACTGCATATTTACTGTGGCCGGTTTATGTAAACCGGTACCAGTATCATAATAACCCTGCAGATAGACCTTTAATGTAAAACTCGGCGTGGCACTTTCTGTGCTAAAACTTCTGGTCAGAGTTACCTCATTGCCTATAACATCCTGGACACTCATGGTCACGAGCACTTGTTCGAAATAATCAAGATCAATTGCGGGATCATAGGTCACACGATAACCAGCGGTTACCGGGCTGAAGGAAATATTCTCCGTGATCAAAACATCGTTCACATAAAGAACAAAGCTGCCGGTTACGATACCGGATAGATCATCGTACATGGAAACTGCGATCATAGTATCTCTAGAAACTTCCGTGCTGGCTGACGGATGGAAATCCACAAAATACGGCGGATTCGGATCATAGCTGGCCGAAGATTCATAGGCACCCATATCAACAGCATAACCCTGAATTCGCGCAGCACCATCCAGATCAACATCTCCGGATACAACTACTGAACTATCCCCGGCATCGATAGCAGGTGATAAGGTCGGGCTGGTCTGCAATCTAAAATCTCCCCCGACGGCATCTACAAATAAAGGATCTTCAGAGATAACATTAGCAGTTGTTACATTCCCAGAATAATCAGCATCCAGATTCCCGTAAATATTAGAGTTAATGACAATTAATCTATCTGCATCTCCATCATAATTATAGATACCATTACCTGTACTAGTTCCGGCAACGATCGTATTAACCACAGTAGTCTTGCCGCTCTTTCCTGATTCATGATAATGCATAATACCTCTGCCTGAATTGCCATAAAAAGTAGAATTGATGATATTGGCCGTACCTATCCAGTTATGTATTGTTCCGCCTCTACCTGCAGCTTCTATGCCTGTAGTATTATTTACAAAGAGACAATTATTCACGGTAAGTACTCCCAGATCATTTTCTATAGCCGCACCATAATCCGGAGCATAATTATCTTTAAAGATCGTTTTTTCAATCACTGCTACCGGGATCTCTGAATAATCATTAGTTGCGGTATAATTAACAAAACCTGAACCCAATCCCCATCCGGTACCACTTTCGTAAGTATTATTATTTTCTATAGTAGAACTATATACATAAGCATAGCCGGTATTGCTAATTCCAGCTCCTGCAAAAGCTGTATTGCCGGAAAACAGACAATTATTGATATTTGCTGATGAACCTTTAGCAATTCTTAATCCGCCACCTAATCCCTCTATCGTGATTACTCTGGCATTGTTTCCTGTAACAATCACATTAATTAGATTCAGCTGAAGACCTGCGCCCGACAAATAAATACCTGCACCATTACCTGTCACATATCCATTTTGTATAGTCAAATTATTGATAGAAACAACTGCATTATCAGTTACCATCAAGACTCTTTGTATTCCACCACCATCAATAATCACATTCGTAGAATTTCCACCCGCCACCGGCCCGATAGTCAAATTCTTGTTAATTGTGACCGTGCCAGCTTCGATGTGTGTTCCGAGTTTAACCAGAACGGTATCATTAGCTGATGCTGCTTCAACAGCAGATATAATAGACGTGTAATTACTAGTAACGCCGGAATGGATAACTAAAGCTATATCAGGATCTTTCGCTGCAAATTGATATGCTTCAACCAACGAATCTCCCGGTGAAGTAATATTTATTGTGACATAGTAAGTAGTGCTCAGTGCTAAAGTAAGATCTACTGAAACACTAAGATCGGTTGAAGTTGCAGAACCGGCAGTTTCAATAATATTTAAGCTAGTACCGTAATATTCCAAACCATTTATATTTACAGTAACCATAAGATCCGAGCTGGGGTAAATAGAATCCTGTAATCTGAATGAAAATACAGTTTCTGTAGGAACAGCGCTGGCACCTTTAGCCGGAGTATGTTCGCTGATATAGAAATCTTTGCGCTCGTAAACACCCATATCAAAGGCTGCATAGATCGGGCGCGTATTCCCTGCCAGATCATCAGCCGGAGCACCCGATGCTGTTCCTGAATTTATCATCGGCGAATTACCTACCAAACGCAGATCTGTTGTCGGGCCGTCCCTGAACGCGGGATCTATACTTATGTTCCCGCCGCCATCGATCAAGCTTCCATGCACGCCGCTTTCAATATTTGAATAAGAACTACCACTGCCGGTCATATAAATAAAAGAATTTGTGACAGGCGTACCGTCGGTATCCTGCATATTCCCCCAGAAGATACTGTTCTTGATCACCCATCTATTAGAATTAGAACCAAAAGCTACACCACCGGAACCTGCAGTGGTATTTCCGATAAAGCTGCAATTAATAATATTGGAATAAACAGCCGGTCCTCCAAAATAGGATAACTCTATTACCCCGGAACTGAAATAACCATAGTTCTCTTTGAAAACACAATTTACAGCGGACATCATGCCGTTCTTAACCACACCACCCGTACTTCCGTTCGCCCTGTTGCCGCTGAAAATACTATTGACCGCCGTTAGATTACCTTCGAATAGCACACCACCGCCCATACTACCAGGGCTGTGATACTGGCTGGGAGAACCATTGGCGATATTATTTGTAAAAATAGAACCGGTTACATACCACTCGCTCTGAGCACCCACACCGCCAAATACTTGCGCAAAATTAGAATCGAATAAACTATTGGTAACGTTCCAAATACCGCCATAACCTACAGCTGTGTAATAAGCACTGTTGCCGATAAATTCACATTCATCGACATTTACGGCTGCATCTTCTGAAAATACCGCGCCGCCTCTGGCATAATCATTACTTTGAGCTGCGGTTTGGATACGATTGCCATACATTCTTACCCGGCTCATATTTAAAGTAGCGCCTGCAGCCAGCCAGATACCTGCACCATTATCAATGCCGGTACTGCCGCTGACGAGACTTAAACCGCTAATGTTCAAACTGACCGGATAATTAACTTTAAAGATCCTATGTATATCTGCACCGGTGATCACCACATCCGCAGAAGTTGATCCATCCATACCACGTAAAGTTACGTTCTCGGTATTCGGCCAGTAGATATCCCGGCGCTCATTGATACCGCTATTGATCGTAACAACTATTACGTCATTAGCTGAAACCTCGTTCAAGGCTTCCTGTATTGAATTATAAGTGATCGGATCGCCATGGCTGATATTAAAAGCGATCTCTTCCAGAGGATAAGTTACTTCATAAGCGCCCATATCATAGGCCCAGGCATACGGCCTGCTGTTACCGTCGATATCTTCTGCCGGTGCAGTAGAAGAAGTACCTCCATTGATTACACTGGAATTAACTGAAGGAAGGAAATTACCATTATCTGGATCTACAAATTGAGGATCATATAAAATATTGCCAACTGCAGCTTCAAAATCATAATTATTAACAGCTGTATTTCCGCTGGGTATACAAGAATATATAATAGTCATCGTACTGCCGTTATATATCGATTCATTTCCGACAGAATTTGAATTCATATCATAAATATCGTTCACTGCATAATAAGTACCGAAATTCATGACCGCTCCGCCCGGAGTAGTTCCTCCATCGGCATCATTTCCGTAAAATACGTTATTGGCACCACTGTAGTTGAAACCGCCGTTGATCCACATGGCACCTCCCGGAGAGTTGATGCACTGATTGTTCCAGAAAATATTATTTTCGAACCTGGCCGTTCCGCTATTAAAATATATGGCACCGCCTCCGGCGTTCTCTGCAGTATTTGATTCATAAATATTCCCAAAACTGGACAGATCAGCACTATCGACATGAATAGCACCAGAGAAGTTTTCACCATAATTACCCCTGATCAAACTGCCGTTTACTGTAGCGCTCGTTCCGGAAGATAAATATAGAAATCCGCCTTTGCCGTAATTATCCGCAGTACAGGTCAGGGCCCGGATATCATCTAAATACAAAGAGCCGCTATTGAGAAATATACCGCCGCCATAGGATGATGAGCTGAGATAAATATAACCGTTCTGGATAGTTAAGCTGCTGATCGTGACCGTGGCACCGCTATCAATTCTGAAGACCCTGTGCGTACCTCCGCCATCAACTACAACATTTGAAGAATTTCCTAAATAAGAAGTTATTGTTAAGTTCTTATTGAGTGTGACAACTTGGCCTTCATAATGAGTTCCATCAACTATCATCACAGTATCATTAGCGCTGGCTGCCTCGACTGCTTCTATAATTGAGTTATAACTTGTAACTGTTCCGCTATGATCTACAAAGGCAGCAAAGGTTTCGCTGGTAAAGGAATAAGTTTCCAAGATCGTATTCCCTGTAGTATCTTGGGCACTTACGGTGACCGTATAGCTTTCACCCTCCGGGAATGGGCTATTGTGTGCGATCGAGACATCATACCTGCCAAAAGAATCTTCGTTCACGGTCGCATCAAAGGATGTGGTCATCTGGCCCTCACCTGCGGCAACTACCTGCTGATCATTCAAATAAACATCGATCGAAGGAGAAGGTACTCCATTAATATCTGAGATCCTTAGCTCAATTTCCTCATCAACTCTAAGTGTTCCGCCAGGCTGTGGATCTTTATGGCTGATAACAGGATTCCCCACATCATCT
>JBHPMC010000014.1:0-34160 GCA_042562495.1 Candidatus Margulisiibacteriota bacterium | reverse complement strand
GGATGTCTTGTTCGCCAGCGGTGCTTTTAAAGGTAATTTTGATCTGGTACGGGCACGCTTGAGCGCAAAAGATCCTGATAGTAAAAAAGAAAAATTGGATAAATATAGAGAAGATTGCTTGGCTCTGCTCAGTAAAGTAAGTGATCCATATAAGATATATCAGATCCTGGTAGAGATAGTAAATATCTATGCGCGTCAGAATGATGATGAAAAAGTCGAGCGTTTATACTTTATCTTAAAGACCGGCGGAGAGCTGCCGGATAATAGTGATGCAGTTGAAGTTAAGTTCAGCAGATTCGTTAAGAAAGCTAAGGCAAAGATAGAAAAATATGGCAAAGAGGTCTATATGGCATATGAGCGGCAGTATCAAGAGCGTTATCTAGAGATCTTGAACGCTCAGGACAAGATAGAACAGGTCTTGGCTGAAGCGATATCGATCTTTTCTGAAGATCTAGAGGGTAAGGCAGATTCTCTGCGAGCCCAATTTGCCTATAGGGTTGGTGGCAAATACTTGCTGTTAGCCTATAACAAGCTGGGTGATGACAATGCTGTCAAAGAGATAGGGGAGATCCTGTTGTATGGTAAACAGCCGGAAGGGTCGGTCCTGCCAAAAGGCTTGTCTAAGAAGCTGGCAAAATATTATGAATATCTGAAAAAGCAGGGTTTGTTCGAAGAAGTTCCTGCCTTGAAGAAAGAATTGAGATTGCATTATACACATGCTTTAGCCTGGAATGATCTGGATAGGCAAGCAGCTTTGGAGATCTATGATGAGATCATTAGCGAGAATAGATTTGATATTGATATGCACGTTGAAAAAGCCTATCTGTATCTGTACGAGAAGGAATATACCAGGGCCAGGATTACGCTCGAGGGGGCCGAAAAGATAGATCCTAATAATATGAAAGTTAAACGGGCGCTTTTGGAAGTATATGTCCATATTTTAGCGGCAACAGACCAAGTAGAAGTATTGAGAGAAATGGTCAAGATAATCGAAGGTAATCCTTATGTGGGTGATGCCGATATCGTGACAGTGGCCAATTCCTTGGCTGAATATTACGTAAAAGAAGGGCGTTATACTCAAGCGCATCTATTGATGCGCAAGGTCTGTGATAATGTAAATATCCCTAGATATAATGACGGGCTTCTGTGGGACGATATCACGGCTTTTATGAAGGGTCGCTCCATTAGTGTTTATCAGGGCTTGAAGGCTCCTTGTTATAAGACTTGGGGAATGGCCTTGATCAAGATGGGGCGTTATGATGAAGGTATCGAAAAATTAAAGTATTATCAGAAATACCGCCAGGGGCCTCCTGATATCCAAGTTGATCTGTTTATTGCCGAAGCTGAATTAAAGAGCGGTAATAAACAAAAGGCCCAAGAATTGATCAACAGGATCTTGCTTAGGAAGAAAATAGAGCCTTATGCTTATGTGGAGGCGATCAGATTGTATGTCAAACTAAATCCAAATATGGTCCGGGAAATATTTGAAGCTGCGTTAGCCAAGGCCAGTAAGCAGCCAAGTGGTGGCTATAAGGCCGGATTAAACTCTCAAGATAAGATAATTCAAACTGTCTTAGCGAATTCTAAAAAGCTATGTGTTTCAAAAGAGCTCGAAGGAGATCTGCATAGTGCTTATGGTGAATTTTTAAGCGGTGATGCGAAGATCAGAGAGATCTCGTATTCGATAAGTCTGGGAATATAGGAGAGAAAGATGCCAATAGATTCTAGAGCAGCTTGGGGAATCATAAATATAACAGATGCTTATCTGAAAACTCCAGAGAAGACAGATGACGCTACATCAATAAGTACTTTCAGCACTAGACATGCTTCCGGTCTACCGGGTTTAAAACAGATCATCGAAACAGCTCCTCTAAATTCTGATCCTGATCTGCAAGGTGCGGGTATTTTTGCAGCCAAGCGATTGGCCAGTATCTTAATGAATGTTGAGCAATATGATGCTGCTGAAAAAATATTCAAGATCCTAATCGGCGAAACGGTCAGCGATACGATAATCAAGGTAAAGAGAGACACACAATACAATATCAATAGAAATGTCACTATAAATCTGCGGACCATCAAGGCCAGGATGTCCCGATCCAGCAACAAGCATAAGTTCAATGTAGTTATCTATGCTTATTTAGATTATGTAAATCTTTTAAAAGAAAGAAATGAAGAAGGGGATCTGGAGCATGCCGAACAGATCTTGGATAAAGGCATAGCTAAGTTCACGGCCAGTAGTCCTGCTGCTCCTTTTAACTATAGGGATCTACTCCCGATCTTCAGGATCGCCAAGGCAGAATTAAATCTAATGATGGCTAATGAGCTGGAAAAGATCGCCGAGAAGGAGAAAAAGCTCAAGATCGCTGAAGAACAATTAGATAAAGCTGATATAAGTAAGCTTACCCAAGGGAACAGTGATGAAAGAGCAGAAAAAGCTGATGCAAAAAAGAGAAAACTTTTTGCTCAAGCTTCTGTAGAAAAAGAAAAAGGTACAGATGCTAGCTATAAAAAAGCTTTAGATTTGCTGGGCAAGATTGTTCCTAAAGGTGATAAAGATAGGCTGGAGATAGAAGTAAATAAAGCAGAGATCTATTTTCAGCTGGATGATTATAAAAAAGCCCTAGAAGCAGTAGAAAGATATCGGACGATCATTGGCGCCGATTTGGATGGTAAAGACGAAAGAGATGTTCGGGTCATAGCTATAGAAGGGAATGTGTATAAGCTGACCGGTAATTATGAAAAGGCCATCCAGCTTTTTGAAAAGATCGAATTAGAGAAGGCCAAAGATCAGAAGAACATCAATTTGGCCGAGACATATTTCTTGAGAGGTTCTTTAGATATAGATCCATCCGGAACTTATGTTGGCAAGAACGATCTGGGTAAAGCTGAGCAATTATTAGGAGAGATCAAGGATGTCAAGGCTAAAAAGAAGATCCTTTTGCGCAAAGAGATGCTTAAAGTCGGCATATTAAAAGCTCAGGATAAATTGCAGGAAGCACTGGATAAAGCATCAGCACTTTTCCCAAGCGATAAGATCTCTGCTGATTATAAAGAATATTTAAAAGCAGTAGAGCAAAAAAAGAACGAAGAGCTTTTCTATCTGGATGTAGCGGAGCTCTATTTAAAGGTAGCCGATATCGAGAAAGTTAAAAAATATCTAGCCTTGATGTCTTCCAAAGAGCCGGATGATATCGTGCGTAAGCAATTCATTGAAGCCAATCTCGCAGTGTTGGAAAGAGATTGGGCAAAAGCCATAAAGATATATAAGGAAATAAAAACCACTGCTTCTGCCTATAATACAACCGAGAAACATTATTTAGCAGCACAGGGCAAGGCTTATTTTAGAGCGGTGTTCGAATTAGCGGATTGTTATGTGCGTTTAGGCAGTTATTCTGATGCTGCAGAGCTTTATAAGGAAGTAATTTCAAAATATTCAGCAAGTGCATTAACATCTCTTTCTCCAAAAGCTGCGGAAAAGAAATATTTAGTGTTGCAGAGAGATAAGGCCATAGTTGCTTTGCAAAAAGTAGCTCTTGAACGCAAAAAAGGCCTGGCTATAGCAATTAAAGAACTGGATAAGATCATAGCCAAATATAAAACATCAAAAATATCAACTGAGAATAAATTATATTTAGAAGCATTACTGCTTAAGATGGAGATCCTGGGTAAGCAGCGTGACCATAAAGCGCTTGCCATAGTGCGCCAGGAATTCCTGAAAGCCATTAAAAACAGAAGAGAGTTCAAGGGTACCAGCGGAGTGTCTTTGGTTAGTGCTGTTGAGCTAGATCAGCTAGAGAAACTAGAGCGAAGATTTAATGTTGATAAAGCACGAAGGTTGATGAAGCAGGATAATTATGGGGAGCCTTTAAATCTCTTTATCCAAGAAATTAAAGATTATTCAGCAAAAACGGATCTTAAGGCAGATGATCTTTATTATTACTCAGAAGTGCTAGTGCTTATGCGCGAGGTATATGAAAAACGCGGAGAATATGAAAATAGAAATGCAATGGAGGGGCTGCTTCTGCAGCTGCCTACAAAATCAGCAGAGCTGTATAAGCCTTTGGCAGAATATATACTTAAACAAAAGAAAAAAGAGCTGGCGATTCCTAGGGCTTGGAACAAGCTAAGTGCCGGCAAATATGGTGAAGCGGCAATGGCTTTTAAGAATATCGCAACACCTGTCACAGCAGCTACTTTAGCAGCAAAGATCAGTGCCTATGATGCAGAGAGCCAGTTGATGATCCTGGATGCTTTTAGTGGTCTAGGAGCTTCTTATATAGAAGATCATGCTTGGGGTAATGCTTTGCAAGTATATGATCAATTGCTCAGCTTATCTTCCAAGAATGAAAAGGTCGCTATTTATTTGACAGAAAAGAGATCCGAGTGGCTATATCAAAAGGCCAGGATCTTCATGGGACAGAAGCTCTATGTTCAAGCAAAGGGTGTTCTATCTCAAGCGATCGATCATTACGATAAAGTATTATCTAAGAGAGAGGTCCAGGAAGATGAATTTTCAGCAACCCAGGTCAATGTTTTGCTGGAATATGCTGAGCTGGCCAAATTAAAGAGCGATCTAACGTTGGCTCAGGAAATGATCGACACAGCTCGTGGTTTTGTGACGAGCAGTGCGGTGGTCTATCCGGCCAGACAGGATCTCCTAGTTCAAAAAGTAGAGCTACAGCAGAGTTATTTGTATATAACTGAAGGCAGATATATAGAAGCAGAAACCTTATTGATGGATATAGTTCGCATGTATTCTAAAGAGCTGTATAAAAAATCCAAGCTTTCTGTTGCGCCTGATAACGGGATAGAGCAGGAAAAACTTTGCATCGATGCTTTAAAAGCACTGCATTTGGTGCACTCCGTCTGGCAGAACTTCAGTAAAGCTGAAAAATACGAAAAGCTTTTATTTGCCATGGAAGGCAATTTCAATTCTATTAATCTCGGTATTGCTGAATATGCAGGAGTACAGTATGCGAAATTCTTGGAACAAAAAGATCTTCTATTGGAAATGAAACAGATCACTTCTCAAAAGGTCATAGATGAGGATACTGAATGGAACATTATCTTTGCAGAACTGCTGAAGAAGACCGATAGATCATACAGAGAAGACAAGATCGTTCTGAATAATTATTTAGAAGCAGCGGAAATGTATCTAGATAACGGAGTCCCGGAGCTTGCCTTGAAGTATTGCCAGGAAGTGCAAAAAATGATCGATAAATCGCCGATGAAAAAAGACCTGGAGCGTGTTTTTCTGACCAGGATCGCGCTGATCAAATTCAGAGCTGGTGTGGCCAAGAAGGATTATGTATATGCAAAATTGGTATATGCTCTTTATATCACGAATCTTTATGATAAATTGGGAAGGGCAAGTTTCAATGCAGCGGGTCAAGCATATTTTCTAAAGTATACAATACCTTGGAATATCAGTATGGTAAAAACATATAGTTCTGATCTATTAATGGAAGAACGCAGAGCTATATTCCAGATGATGATCGCCATGGGGGATTCTGCGGTCGAAGAAGCCAGGATCATTTCCTTGGAGAACAAAACAGAAAAACAGAAGCGCTTAGCGGAAGCTATGGTTATTTATAATACGGCTTTACTCTTGGCGGAGAATATCTATGATGTGAAATATACTACAAAACCTAAAGAAAATATTCCTGGCAAAGTAAAACATTTAAAGGATTTTGAGTCCATGGCCCTGGCGCTAAGAAAGATTGCGCAACTTTATGCCGAACAGGATAAACCGGCGCAGGCCAAGGCGATCTATCAAACATTGCTTGGTCAAAAATACAGCAGTGCAGATATGACAAGCGCAGAATTGGCCCAGATAATGCCATATTTAACGAAAGCCAAGGATATAGCGGATTTTATCAAAGATGAGCAAAATAAATGGCCGATCTATAAGAAGTATCAGATACATATTGAATTGGCCGGTATTTATAGTAATACTTGGAAGATCAAGGAAATAGATGGCTACAACCGTCCTCTGCAGAATAAAGATTTGGCCGTAGAAAAACTTCTGGTCCTTTTAGAGAATGATCTTGGTTTGAGTGCCGGCTCAGGCAAAACTGCCGATGAACGCGTTAAAGCTATCCTGAAAGGATTAAAAGATAAGAAACCGATCCCTCGGATATATCTACAAGCAGTATTTTCTATAGGTATAAATCTTATCTATGATGACAATGCTGAAAATGATAAGGCCGCCGAACTATGTTTTAAGCTGTTAAGAGAAGTGAACGGTCAGGTTGATAGCAAATTGATAACTACCAGCATCCTGCCGAATAAGATACCACAGGCGATCAAGGCCCTTTATAAAAATGATCATGAAGTAGAAATGATCCAGCAGATCGATATTGCCTTTGCTGAGGCGCATTCTGAATATCAAGGCGGTAATTATGGCAATGCTGTAGATGCTTATGATAATGTGCTGGAGCTTTTAAAGAAGGTGCCTGTATCCACTGCTTTATACGTAAATAATTATCGAGCACGTGCCGAGAAAAGGGCTCTTTTAGGTAAGGCTCGAGCTTATTTTATGGGCAGGAATTATTCCAGGGCGCTCAGTACTTATGAAAAGATAGTTGGTTCATTGAAGGTAAAAGATATTCCAGCGCATGTAGCCAGTGCTTGGGCTTCGCTTGTTCCTTTTGATCCGACCAAAGAATATATCAAAGAGATAGAGAAGACTTCCTGGCTGGAGTTAGTTTCAATATTTAGGCTAGAAACTTTAAATATCGGCGTTCAATATGCCGATAAAGTTACTGAAGTTAAGGATGCTATCTTAGCTCAGCCAACTTTGACCCAGCTAGAAAAAGATAAGCTAACTTTAGCTTATGCAAAGGATCAGGCTATCAGCGGATCAAATCTGGATATCTTAGAAAAAGAGATCACCACGGTGATCATGCCTAGGTATGCTGAAGAAAGAGCGGATACCAAGATAGGTTTGCTGAACAAACTGATCGCTGATGAAAATGCAAAAAGTTCGCCGGATACAGTAAAGATAACTGTCTGGCAGGACCAGATCGATAAATTAGAATTACTGAAAGCAAAAATGGTAAATCCTGCCGATCCCTGGACGATCGATGATCTGATAGATCTGATCGAACCGATCGAAGAAGAATTTAAGGCCGGTAATTTTTCCAGAGAATTTCAAAAGATCCAATTATTTGCCGATGCATTATATACCTGGGGCAGATTGATCGAAGCCAGAAACCCAAGAAAAGTAAGCGGATTTGCACCTATCTATGAAAAAGTTATTTTGATAAATCCTGAGCATGTGGGTGCAAAAGAAGGAATTAGATAGGTTAGTCCACAAGTGGGTGGAAATAAAGGTTTTTGGCTTAGTTAAGGTAAAAAATAAGTATAAGAGATAAGAAAAAACGATGATTTTTAGCATGATTAAGGGAAAAAATGAAAAGAATGGCAGAAAGTTACGATTACTTAGTGAGGGAGAAAAGAAGGTTAAAGGAGATAGATATGGGTTTTAGTCCTTTAATAACAATGAACACGAATGGTTATTCAACTAACAGTTATGTGTTAGCTAAAAGTGATCCTGCGCCTAAAAAAGATTATGTGCCCCCTAAGGTCACTGAGGATGAAGAGAAAAAATATAATGATTTTTCCAGAGGTTTAGAGATGAGCGTTGCTACATTGCCTTTCTTGCGCAACAAAGCTACTTACGGTGAGATCGGTTATTGGTTCAATAGAAATTTTAAATTATTCGGTGGTTTTCGCCAGGAAACTTCCAAGGGTAAAAATGATGAGAAGCTCCAAATGTTCAAGCCATATTTAGGTTTTGAAGGAAAATCCGGTAATCCGGAATATCCTTGGGGCAAAGGGATCGTTTCTACTTTTAAGATAGGTTTTCCTGCTTACAGTGAATATGTACCGCACGCATCTGTTCCAGATGAGCGAAGCAGCTTGAACGCTAACCAAGTAGAGCTCGATATCTACGGAGTGGGGCGTCTGAAAAAGCTGCCTTGGCTGGGCGGATATTTTAAATTGGGTTTGAATAATTTTTATGCTTCTAAAAGAAATATTTCTGATCATTATTTCGAGCGTTTCCCTGTTTTTAAAGAAGTAACTCCTGGGATCTATCAGCCCGATCATAGCCCCCGTAATATTGGTGGGCTTTCAACTACAGTCGAAGCCGGCGCAAAATTCGGTGGATTTTCTTTGGGCATTGAATATGAAAGCTCTGCCCAAAAATATTATTATCCTCTAGCTAAAGGACATAATCGTTATCATGCGGTTTCTTTGACCTCAGGTTTTGAGTTCCGTAAAGGTATCGTCAATATCAATCTAAAACCAAAATATACTTTTTATACGACCGAACCGGATCAAGATGCTCTGGGCGGTCAAGCTTATAGTTCAAAATTCAGTATGTACGGCAGGATAGGCTTTGAAGTTTCCAAACATGTGGAGATCTTCGCCGAAGGTCAAATTGCCGATAGATATCCCAGCTCTTTAGGAGTAGGGGTGCTATTTAAGAAGGGCTTTTAATTGAAATATTTGCAAAGCCCTTACGATAAAAATAACAGTAAAGAGAGGATGGAGAAATAATATGAGTAACTTATCACCAATATTATCGACTGGAGGTGGAAAGTTCGTCAGTAGCAAGACCCTGATCTATAATGCTGCCGATACTGCTTCTATTCCGCCAGCATTAGTGAATAATTCTACTGCTATTGATGGTTCTCCGTATCCTAATGATACTTTTAATCGTGTGAATGTTTCTTTTCAGGTCAATGCGCCCGGCAAGAACGTGATCATCTTGGTGGCTTATCCAGGCCAGGGCTTTCAGCGGGTCAATGCTTCTGGTGGAATCAGTGCTGACGCTGATTTTACCAGTGATGTTTTTACACATGGTCAGTCTGTAAATTTTACAGTAAATGGCACAGGTAGTAATCAGGTGGTTAGGGTTATGGCCATTGCGGTTAATGGGACAGGCACTCCAGCTGATGAATCAGATGATAGCTCCACTATACCTTCATATATTCAAAGTATTTATATTCCACCGGCAGCCACAATAGCGCCAGTAGTAGTGATCACTGAGAAGCGTAGGGAGAACAAGATCAGCGGAGAAGTATTGTCCTATAGTTCTGTATATCCTACCCAAAATCTTTACCGTTTTAGATATAAAGACAATGCTGCCCCGGATTTTGGAGCAGAGATGGCTTTCCCAGTAACCGATATAACTTTAGATCCCAATAAGAGATATAGTTTTGAAGCATATGCTTGGAACCAGGGAACAGTAGATGCAGCTAAGAACAAAGAAAGCAATATGCATGTCCGCGATATCAATCCTTACGAGACCGGCGGTTCTGCTTATACCGGGTATGATTTTGCGCCAACTGCAAATACTATCAACTACACAGTTACTGCTCCGTCCAAGCATGATGAAAATATAACCAGTGCTGGCTCGGCAGATATTTGGAAAGGTGTGCAAGTAAAATTCGTAGAATATTCTGAACATGTAAGGATTCAAGGAATTACTGATCCGGCCGCTAGAGAAGTTGAGATAAATAATTTAATGAATAATACCTGGGCTCTTGCTGAACATAATGTGCAGGCCGGTCAATTACAGCCGGGCTCCACCAGTCCACTTACTTTTAATAATGAAAAAGATAGTACCTTGCAAGTAGATCCTAATGTTCAGTATGTGAAATATTCCAGGGCTTGGCAGGAGAAATTAGATGGCAAGGTTTATTCAGGGATCCAAGTTTCTGCTCCGTTTACTATGAACTCTGCACCTAATGCTTCAACTATTGATTCACTTACATTAGATAGCGCTACAAATCCTACTCAGCTATCGATCGATTTTACTGTTGGCACTGATCCTAATGAAAGTGAAAATGATAAAGTTGAATATGCAAGAGTTCTAATTTTTGATGATGCATCCTGGTCCCCTGGCGATGCTTTGACTAATCCATTGATAGCGCCAGTAAATCACCTTCCTGCTAATGCTGGTGGAAGTGATGGTAATTATTCGGGAGAAACCCTGGTAGATGTTATTCAAGATGATGTTGGCAATAACGATTGGTCTTTTACTTCTATCGCCGGCCGTACGGTCTGGGTGGTCGTTGAAACCAAAGATAGAACAGGGAAGATCACTGTAGCTCAGCAGCAAATAACTATTCCAGGTGTTAGTACCACTCCGAATCAAAGACCGAACAAGGGTTCGATCTATAAAACATCAGACAAGACCTATTATGCCAGTGGTAATTTAAAAGTATCTTGGCAGACAGCTACTCCAGAGCTTGATCCTGACTCTACTCAGGTTGAAGAGTATGTCATGGTCTTTAAATTAGATAATACAGATGGTGATGGTCTTTTGGGTATGTCTCAATTCGGCGAAGGCTTAACTCAAGCTCAACTACAAGAGATCGCTTATGGTAATACAGCTGCTGGGAAAAGTGCTCGTGAATTCCATATTTTGAAAAATTATTCAAATCCTATTTCTGTAAGCGGCCAAGACAGGGATACGGTTTTTTCCGGATTAGATTGGGCCGAAGAGAAAAAAACAAAAGTGCTTATTCTATATTTTACAAAAGATGGTGATGGTGCTTATTCAGAAGTAGATGCTACTTCTTCATATCGGGCCAATGCAGTAAGTATCGATCCGACCAGTTCCAGTACACCGCCAAATGGAGTTTCATTTCATCGTACAGGTTTTACTTATCAAATGAAAAATGCTCCAGATAGTTGGAAAGGTGCCGAATATAAGATCTGTGATATGAGCGGCAGCGTGATCGAAGGCGGTACTATCGATAGTTTTGGTGAAGCGCAATTTTCTGTAGAGAATTATCCACACGGAAAATATTCTTTTACAGTACATAAAGATGGCAGACAAGTTAGTAAGGAAAGATGGTTTAAAGTAATAAGATAGGAGGCGATGAATATGACAATATCAGGATGTGCATGGCGGGAGGTGGATGTTTATAATCCTTGGCAAAGCCAGGAGACCAAAGCGCCTGCTTCTCAAATGGATAAGCAAGAGAGTAAAAAAGAGACCGTGCTGGAATGCAGTGATGTGATCATGCCGCCTTTTAATTATTTTGGTATTCGTTTACAGACCTTTGGCCTTTGGGGTGCTCCGGAAGATCTGATGTTCGAAGCAGAATATAAAGCTGCTTCGGCCATGAGTGATCGGGAGATACCTATCTTTGATACTGATAGTGGTTCAACCTTAGATACAGAATCTAATACGAGCCATGGGATACATTTAGCCACATCTTTTCCGATCTGGAGAAAATTCAATATGAACCTTCATTTAGGTTGGAATTTGTATATAGAAAATATGGGTGGCGATTATGCTGAACCTAAATCTGCTACTGGTTTTGATGTTGGTTTGAGTCTTAATCCATTGACCATCAAGGATAAGAAGATATTTGCTCTAGATGTTTCAGTTACAGATATACCGTTAAATAAGGATTATGCTGAACTAGATATGACCAGATTACGTCTCGATGCCTCTAGGCGTTTTGATGGCAAGACGATATTTGCGCCTACCTTAAGGACCGGTGCGACCATTGGTTTGCATAAAGATCCAAAATTTTATTGGTATGGCGGAGTTCAATTCGATCAGCTTGCCAGAAATTCGAGAAATATAGATGCGTCTGTAGGTGCTGGATTTGATCTTGTGCAGGGAATTAACTTTAATGGAAGCATTGATTATCAGACAAAGGCAGGAAAGATCGGTGTCTACGCCTCATATTCTACCGGATTTCCTATGTCCCCATTGTCTTCAACTACAGTGGCGCTAAGGTATTCCTTCTAAGCAGAATTTGTGGAGAGTTCTGCGCAAGTGCTATAATCTAAAAAATGAAGACCAAGCAAGCTATCTATTTGATCATTTCCTTAATCGTTATGCTGCTTTTTGTGGGTTGTGGAATGTCGGGCAAGGAGACCACGGTACCCAACATCACAGCGACAAATCCTTTCTACACAACATCAACATATTTATCGACAAGCTCACCTACCTTTAATATAGATGACTTGGTCTTTACTGCTCCCGGTCATTTTGAGCGTCAAATAATTTTTAATTCTGATAATACTAAGGCTTATTTTTCAATATATGGAAGGCCCAATGCGGAATTTGATGTTTTTCAAGCAGATTATATAGGAGGGCAATGGACAGAGCCGACTATAAACGGCATGGTCAATATAAATACTGTTAGTAACGAATTGGTACATTGTTTGTCTGCAGATGGCACAACGATGTATCTTGTTTCAGACCGTGCAGGTGGGCAAGGTGGCTATGATATTTATATGTCTACGCAAAATGCGGGGGTGTGGCAAACTCCAGTAAATATGGGCCCGACTATTAATACAGCAAGTGATGATGAGACAGTCTGGGCTTTTGATTCTGGAGATAAGTTGTATATCACTTCAGATAATGGAGGAGGATTCGATTTTTGGTATGCCGAGAAAGTTGGTGGGATCTGGCAAGCTCCAACCAAGAATATCTTTGAAAGAGTGAATCATCCGGTTGGTACAGAGTACGCTTTGGTACGTTCTGCGGATGGGGAGAGCTTGTATTTATCCTCAACTAGAGCTGGGAATAGTCAAATCTATAAATCGCGTTGGGTAGATAACCGATGGGATTATCCAGTATTGATGGGAGTGCCTTTTGATCAGAATTATATAGTCTTTGTAGCGTCAGATGAGAGTGAAATATATTATTATTCTTTTACCTTGGCATCACCAGGGGATACCTATAACGATTCCAACATTTGGGTGGCCGAACAAAATTAATTCTTGGCAAACCTTTTTTATTATGCTACTGTTTTTAGGTTGTTGAGAGCGGGTTTCCCGCTCTTTTTTGTGCTAAAAAGCCCTTAGGCTAAATAATTTTTTACGGAGGCAGAAAAATGATACTTATAGATAATTTTCCGCAAGTAATGGCCCAATTGGAGAAAGAAAGGGGAATTTCTAAGCCGGTTCTTGTAGAAGCGATCTCTGCAGCATTGATAGCAGCCTGTCGTAAGAAATTCGGCGATACGGATAACCTGGAAGTACGTATCGATGAAAAAACAGGAGAGACCAGGGTTTTTGCCAATAAAGAAGTCGTGGATAAGGTCATTACTCCGATCCTGGAAATAAAGATAGATGAAGCAAAAAAGATCAATAAAGGATCTAAGTTAGAGGATATCATCGCGATCGATGTTACTCCCAAGGATTTCGGCAGGATCGCTGCCCAGACCGCCAAGCAGGTGATCATCCAGCGCATTCGAGAAGCAGAAAAGAGCTCGGTATTTGATGAGTTCAAAGAAAAGGAAGGGCAAGTCGTTACAGGGACCGTTCAAAGGCAGGAATATCGTAATTATTTAATAAACTTGGGCCGTATCGAAGCCCTGCTGCTGCCTTCGGAGCAGATCCCACACGAAACATATAATTCACGTGATCGTATCAAGGTCTATGTCGTAGAAGTAAAAAAGACCAGTAAGGGTCCGCAAGTGATCGTTTCCAGGACCCATCCAGGGCTTTTAAAGGCATTGTTCATGCTGGAAGTGCCCGAGATCCAAGATGGCATTATTGAGATCAAAGGGATTGCTCGGGAAGCAGGATTTCGTTCTAAAGTCGCTGTGAAATCCAACGATCCGGATATCGGAGCTGTCGGTACTTGTGTCGGCCATATGGGTGGGCGTATACAGAATATCGTAAAAGAATTAGGTAATGAGAAGATCGATATTATTGATTGGAATGAGGAACCCAAGAAGTATATTCAAAATGCTTTAAAACCGGCGAAAGTGATCAAGATCGCGATCGTTGAAGAGAAGACTGATAGAGGTGATAAGGTAAAAATTGCAAAAGTTGTGGTCGCAGAAGATCAATTATCCTTAGCTATCGGTAAATCCGGGCAAAATGTACGCTTGGCCGCCAAGCTTACCGGCTACAAGGTGGATGTGCTCATGGCTAATTCTCCGGAAGCTGAAAAATTGAAACAGCTCGCTGCTGAAACCCCTCGTGAAGCTGCTGAAGAAAAGATGAAAGCAGATATCAAGGCACGTATGAAGAAAAAGCTGCAGTCAAAATTAAAAGAGAATAAAGGGGAGGGCAGTATCGAGAAAGCACTGAAGTCTACAAAAGAAGAAGAAAAAAATGAAAAGCCCAAGAAGGAAAAGCCAAAAGCTGAGAAAAAAACAGTAAAAAAGAAGACCAGTAAAAAATAACCTAAAGAGGTTTTAGGCATGAAAGTAAAAGAATTAGCTGATGAATTAGGGCTCGAAGCGACCGAGCTTAAAGATATGCTCAAGGAAATGGGCATGCAGGTCAAGACCGTTGCTAGTAAGCTGGAAGACGATACGGTAGCGACCATCAGGGAAGTGGTCAAAGAAGTCAAAGAGGAAGTGACCAAGGCGCCGGAAAAAAAGCCGGAAAGCAGGCCCATAAGGCCTCCAGTCAGAAGACCTGCTCCAGCAGCTAATGTTCCGCCACGCAAAGGAGTTCCTGTTCAAGTTGTAGAAAAACCTGATTCACGTAAAAGGGTGAAGAAAGAAAAAGAAGTCGTTGAAGAAGTAGAGGAGGTCTGGGAAGAGCAAGATGATGCATTACTTCCACCTCCGACAGCTGGAGAAATTATCCATGAAGCAGAGATCAAAGAACTTACCTTAAACTCGGATACGATATCCTTAAGAGCTCTGGCCGAAAAAATGAAGGTCAGCGCTTCGGATGTGATCAAGGAATTGATCAAAGAAGGGATATTGATGACCATCAATCAGGAAGTAGATGTTGATGTTGCTAAGAAGATCGGAGAGATCTTTAAGGTCACAATATTATCACCAACAAAAAAAGAAGATATCAGTGGTGATCTGGAAAAAGTTATTTTTAAAGAAGAAGCCGCAGAAGATAATCCTAAGCTGATAAAGAGAAGGTCACCTGTGGTGACAATCATGGGCCATGTCGACCATGGAAAGACAAAATTGCTTGATAGTATTCGCAATGCCAATGTTATTGCTACGGAAGCAGGAGGGATTACTCAGCATATCGGTGCTTATCAGGTCAATGTGCATGGGAAGAAGGTCACATTTTTAGATACGCCGGGGCATGCTGCTTTTACAGCATTGCGTGCTAGAGGAGCACAAGTCACAGATATCGTGATCCTGATCATTGCTGCCGATGACGGCATCATGCCGCAAACAATAGAGGCGATCGATCATGCCAAGGCAGCGAAAGTACCGATCGTGGTCGCCATTAATAAGATAGATAAACCGGATGCGGATATTGAGAAGGTCAAACAGCAGTTAACCGAATATCATTTGGTCCCTGAAGAGTGGGGCGGGGATACTGTGGTGGTACCTATTTCTGCTAAAGAAGGCAAAGGTATCAAAGAGCTGTTGGAAATGTTGTTGTTGGTCGCCGAATTAAAAGAGCTCAAGGCAAATCCAAGTGTTCAAGCTAAAGGAGTGATCATTGAAGCTCGCCTTTCCAGAAAACGAGGAGCAGTAGCTACTGTCCTGGTGCAAAGCGGGACTCTGCATAAAAGTAATTCCTTTGTGATCGGGACAACATATGGAAAAGTTCGGGCGATGTTCAATGATCAAGGTAAAGAGGTCAATAAAGCAACACCGTCCATGCCTGTAGAAGTGCTGGGATTTAATGAAGTGCCCCAATCGGGAGAAATATTGCAGGTCGTTGCTGAAGAGAGAACTGCACGCCTGATCTCAGAAGAGCGTAAAGTCATTCAAGGAGGGGGAGCCCCTAAGGCGCGAGGCCAAATCTCTTTGGAGAATTTTTCAAAAGAAGTTAAAGAAGGCAAGAAAAAAGAGCTCAATCTGGTAATAAAGGCTGATGTGCAAGGTTCCTTGGAAGCTGTTTCCGGGGCTTTGCAGAAGATCAAAGTAAAGAACGTGCAGGTCAATATTTTACATGCAGCTACCGGCGTAGTTAATGAAAGTGATATCCTTTTAGCCAAAGCTTCCAATGCTATTATCATTGGTTTTACGGTGACAATAACCACAGAGACCCAAAAATTAGCTGAAGCTGAAGGTGTGGATGTCCGTTTATATAATATTATTTATAAGGCGATCGAGGATATCGAGCTGGCCATGGAAGGTATCTTAGAACCGGAATTCGAAGAAGTACCCCTGGGAACCCTTGAAGTCCGGCAAATATTTAAATCTTCCAAAGAAGGCCAGATCGCCGGCTGTTTTGTGACCGAAGGCAGGGTTGTGCGCAATGCTACAGCCAAGGTCATGCGTAAAAAGGAATTTATTTATGAAGGCAAGATAGATTCTCTAAAGAGGTTCAAAGATGATGCCAAGGAAGTGCAAAAGGGATATGAGTGCGGTATTTCCTTTAAAGCTCATAATGATATTAGAGTGGGGGATCTGATCAAGGTATTTGAAATGAAAGAAAAACCACGGGAAAGGGCCCGGAGTAAAAAGGCCAGCACTACAACGTAATTCTTCGCGGGAGAGGATCCAATGTCCATACGTACCAAAAAAATAGCAGATCTGATACGTGATGAGATCAGCCTGATCATACAAAGAAAAATACGTGATGAACGTATCGGCTTTCTAAGTGTGACCGAGGTCGTGGTCACTCCTGATCTGAGCGAAGCCTTTGTTTATGTCAGTATCCTGGGTGATCCGGAAAGCAAAAAAAAGAGTATGAAGGGGATACGTAGCGCCGCTAAGTATATTCGGATGGAGCTTGGAAAAAAGATCCAGCTGCGGATCACACCTAAGCTGATCTTTCGTGAAGATGAATCACTGGAGCGAGGCTCAAAAATAATAGAAAAGCTGAATATTTTAAAGCAAGAGCGAAAAGAAGAGAAGTAATAAATGAATATTGAGCAAAAAATAATAAATGAATTATTAAAGGCTAAGCAGGTTCTCTGTATCTGTCATCTGGATCCGGATGGAGATACGATCTGGTCAGCGATCGCATTAAAAGAGCTTTTAAGGCAAAAAAAGGTCAAAGTCAAAGTGGCTTGCGGGGATCCGGTGCCGGAAAACCTGAAGATCTTTCCCGGAGTAGATAAAGTAAGCACCAAGATCCATGAGGGGTGGTCCAATGGCCTTGTTGTTGCGCTGGAAGCCGGTGATGTAAAACGCTTGGGTTTTTCTATAAAAGTTGATATTAATATCGATCACCATTTTGATAATACAAAATATGGCAAAATAAATTGGATCGATGCTAAAGCTTCTGCTTTGGCCTCGATGATCTATAAAATGAGCAGATCGGCAAAATTCAAGATCACGCCTGTGATCGCTTCGTTGTTGTATGCTGCTATCTCTTCGGATACCGGAGGATTTCGTTTTGGGAATACTACCAGGCAGACCTTTGCTGATGCTAATGAGCTGGTACGGTGCGGAGCACAGCCGGATAAGATCTATCACTTGGTCTATGAAAATGTTTCGGCAAGGGCGCTGCAGAAGCTTGGCCAGGCCTTGAAGGAATTAAAGGTGATTGAAAAAGGCAAGATCGTCTACAGTGCTGTTAAAAAAGTGGATGCCGAGACAGGGCATGGGATCATCGATGTTATCCGGACCATCCGGGGTACGGAGATAGCCATTTTATTCAAAGAGCTGGGCGCAAAGAGAGTGAAGGTCAGCTTGCGTTCTAAGAATAATTTCAATGTCCAGGCTGTGGCCAAAAAGTTCAATGGTGGCGGACATAAAAAAGCTGCCGGCTGCGAGCTTAATCTTTCTTTGGCCGAGGCGAAAAATAAAGTACTTAAAGAGATTACTAAAAGGTTACGTGACTAGTTTGAAAGCTCCAGTAAAGATACAGAAAAAATTCAGTCCAGGATTATGGTTGATCGATAAACCGATCGGTTGGACATCGTTTGATGTAGTGGCCAAGATCCGGGCTTTAAGCGGTATAAAAAAAGTCGGCCATGCGGGGACCTTGGATCCTGCGGCCGAAGGCCTATTGTTGGTGGCTGTGGGCAGGGAGCATACAAGGCAGCTGGAAGAGCTTGTTATGGCCGATAAAGAATATATTGCAGAGGTCACCCTGGGAATTAAAACCGATAGTGGTGATCGAGAAGGTGTTGTTATCAAAGAATCCAGGATGGAAGTGACCGAATTGAAAGCTCGTAAAGCTTTGGCAGAGTTGCAGGGCAAGCAGGCGCAGATACCACCAATGCATTCGGCGATCAGAAAAAAAGGAAAAAAATTGTATGAACTGGCCCGCCAGGGATTGGAGATAGAGAGAGAACCCAGGCAGATCGAGATCAATGAGATCGAGTTGCTGGGATTTATTCAGGGAGAATTCCCGATATTAAAAGTTCGAGTCTTGTGTTCCAAGGGTACCTATATTCGAGTGTTGGCAGAAAAGATCGGAGAGAAGCTTGGCGGAGGAGCCTTTCTTTCCGGGTTGAAGCGCACTAAAATTGGAAAGTATAATATCGATGATGCTGTAAAAATTACAGAGGAGCAATAAATGAAGATAGCCTTGGGAGTTTTTGACGGAGTACATTTAGGCCACCAGAAAGTGATCGAGCGGGCCCATCGGGTATTTACTTTTCATCCTCATCCCAACCGGGGCATACATCTGCTGACCACTTTGCGTGAACGCAAAGAATTGATCAATAATTTAGAGATCGTTAAATTCGGTCCCAAGATCGGCAGCTTAACTCCGGAAGAATTCGTGCGGGATTTTTTGGTTAAAAGATACAGGCCGGAAGTGGTCTGTGTTGGTGAAGATTATGCTTTTGGTTATAATCGCCGAGGCAATGTTTCGTTCCTGAGGAAATTAGGTAAAAAATATAATTATCAGGTGGAGATCATCCCGGAGGTCGATATAAAAGGGAAGCCTATCCGTAGTTCTCGTATCCGTAGATTGCTGGGGGAGAGAAGGATCGAGGAGGCAGCGGTGCTTTTAGGCAGAGATTACCAATTAAGTGGCAAGGTCGTACATCGCCAAGGCTTAGGCAGAAAATTAGGATTTCCAACGGCAAATATAAAGGTCGATAAAAATAAGCTTATTCCGGGTACGGGCGTATACAGTGGCAAAGTGATCGTGGCCAATAAATTATACCCCTGTGCGATCAGTATCGGGGAGCAAAAGACCTTTGGTGGGCATAATATAGAGATAGAAGTATATATTTTAAACTTCAAACATAACATATATAGGAAGAGAATCACTGTTTTCTTTGAAAAATTCATCCGTCATCAGAAGAAATTCAGCTCTGCCGGGCAATTGGTGGCCCAGATCAAGAAAGATATCCTGAAGATAGCTAGTAAAAGCTAAAAAAAGGGTTTTTTGTTCAAAGGTTTTATGTTAATATAATCGTCCTTTTTGCATTACCCGGCGATATTTTAGGGTAATAATTAAGGAAAGGAGAGTATAGCTAGTGAAAAGTAAAGTAGTTAATAAATCTGAGGTCATAAATGAATTCAAGATGCACGATGGTGATACTGGTTCCCCGGAAGTGCAGGTCGCGATCTTATCCAAGCGGATCAATCATTTGATCGAGCATTTGAAGATACATAAAAAGGATCATCATACCCAGCGTGGATTGTTAATGATGGTCGGTCATCGTAAAAAGCTGTTAAGCTATTTGCAAAATACAGATCTGGAGCGCTATAGATCTTTGATCAATAAGCTAGGTCTGAAAGAAAAGAAATAACGTAGAGCAGAAGGGATTCTTGGAAGTAGGGGTTTATAAGATTGTGCGTTTGACGCAATGTTTTAAATCTCAACTCCACTAAGCCTTCTAAATTTAAACTCTATGTAAAAAAGGATAGGTGTAAATTTTATGGAAATTGTAAAAACTCAATTTCACGGTAAGGATTTTAGTATTGAAACAGGTAGGATGGCTAAGCAGGCTGCAGGTTCTGTAGTTGTACGCTCAGGCGACACAATGGTCTTGGTAACGGCTGCTATTTCTGATAAGCCAAAGGAAGGAATGGATTTCTTCCCGATGACCGTAGATTTTTTGGAAAAATACTATGCGGCAGGAAAGATGCCAGGCGGATTTTTCAAAAGAGAAGCAAAGCCTTCAGTGAAAGCGACGCTAACTGCTCGTTTAACTGATCGCCCGCTGCGCCCGTTGTTCCCGGAAGGGTTCCGCAACGCAGTGCAGATAGTTATCACTACTTTGTCATATGATGGCAAAGTTTCTCCTGATGTGTTGGGTATGACTGGAGCTTCTGCAGCTTTAAGTATCTCCAAGATACCTTTTGCAGGGCCGATCGCTGCGGTAACGGTTGGTTTGATCGATGATAAGTTCGTGATAAATCCAACAGTTGAAGAGCTGGAGAACAGTGATCTTGAATTAGCTATAGCCGGTACTAAGAAAGCCATTATGATGGTGGAAGCCGGAGCTAAAGAGATACCGGAAGATAAGCTGTTAAAAGCGCTTGATTTCGGCCATAAAGAGCTGCAGAAACTGATCAAGCTGCAGGAAGACCTGGTTAAAAAGGTCGGTGTTCCTAAAATGGCAGTTGAATTGGATACTGTTGATCCGGAGTTTGAGAAAAAGATCGAAGCTATGATGACCAAAGATGTCAAAGATGCTTTTGCTACCAAAGGTAAACAGCAAAGATATGATGCTTTGGATGCTGCTAAAACAAAGCTTATGGATAATATGAAAAGAGAGCTTGGTGAAGAAGATTTTGCCAAGAAAGAAAAGCACATCAAAAGAGTTTTCGAAGGTATCGAGTATGATGAAATGCGCAAGCTGATCTTGAATGAAAATAGAAGAGTGGATGGCCGCAAGTTCGACGAGATCCGTCCGCTTGCTAGTGAGACCTCGATCCTCCCTTGTGTACACGGCTCAGGCTTGTTCACCAGAGGCGAAACTCAGGCTTTAGCTACTGTCACTTTAGGCACTAAAGATGACGAGCAGATGATCGACGGTTTGGATGATACTTATAAAAAGCGTTTCTATCTGCACTACAACTTCCCTCCGTATAGCGTAGGTGAAGCAGGCAGATTAGGTTTTACCAGCCGCAGAGAATTAGGGCACGGTGCACTTGCTGAAAGAGCTCTTGCTCCGCTGTTGCCGCCAATTGAAAAGTTCCCGTACACTGTGCGTATTGTTTCGGAGATCTTGGAATCTAATGGTTCTTCTTCTATGGCTTCTGTGTGTTGTGGTTCTTTGGCCCTGATGGATGCAGGTGTTCCGGTAAAAGCACCGGTAGCTGGTATTGCCATGGGCCTTGTATCTGACGGCAAAAAGCACGCAGTGCTTACCGACATCATGGGCTTAGAAGATCATTTAGGTGATATGGATTTTAAGGTTACCGGTACCAGGGATGGTATCACAGCTTTGCAGATGGATATCAAGATCGAAGGCGTGACAGAAAAGATCATGGCTGAAGCGCTGAAAGAAGCGAATAAGGCCAGGATGGCTTTGCTTGATCATATGCAAAAGACCCTCGATGCTCCGCGTGCCGAGCTTTCTAAATACGCTCCGCGCATTGAAATGATCCAAGTAAATCCTGAAAAGATCGGTGCTGTTATCGGGCCGGGCGGGAAAATGATCAAATCTATCATTGAAGAATTTGGTGTTTCTATCAATATCGATGATGATGGTATTGTTAATATCGCTTCAACCGATAGTGAAGCTATGGAAGGTGCTAAGAAAAAAGTTCTGTCCATAGTTGCAGAGGCTGAAGTCGGCAAGACTTACGATGGTAAAGTTACCAAGCTCATGAATTTTGGTGCCTTTGTTGAAATATTGCCTGGTAAAGAAGGCTTAGTGCATATTTCTCAGATATCAGAAAAGCGGGTCAACAATGTTGAGGATGTCTTAAAGGTTGGCCAGGCGGTTCGAGTAAAAGTAAAAGAGATCGATAATCTTCATCGGGTCAACCTAACTATGAAGGGAGTCGAGTAAGCAGCAATGTACGGTAAATACGGGCAGACTGTACTAGATAACGGAATAACTGTTGTTACAGAAGAGCTCCCGCATTTAAGATCTACTGCTGTTGGCTTTATCGTTGGGCTGGGTTCCCGAGATGAGGATCCTGTTGATTCCGGAGTGTCGCATTTTATTGAACATATGTCCTTCAAGGGGACAGCCACCCGAACGGCATTTGATATCGCTGAATCCCTCGATGCTGTAGGCGGCAAGATCAATGCACATACCAGCAAAGAATATACCAGCTATTACTCAGTTGTTCTGGATACCCATGTTGATATCGCGCTGAATATCCTTTCTGATATCTATATCAATTCGGTCTTTGATGAAAAGGAAATGAATACCGAAAAAAAGGTCGTCATTGAAGAGATCAATATGTACGAAGATACACCAGATGAGCTGATCCACGATCTTTCCGCACAAAATATCTGGCAGCACCATCCGCTGGGCAGGGCGATCATAGGTGAGAAAAAAGCCATCCATAATCTCACCCGCAAACGAGTACTGGAATATGTCCACAAGTTCTATGTGCCGAAGAATACTTATATAGCTATTGCTGGCAATATCAAACATGAAAAGATAATAGAGCAGGTACAGAATCTATTAGGCGGGATGCAAGGTGAAAAACCAAAAGAGAACCACCACGAAGATCCGCATGTGAAACCAGGGATCGAGGTAGTGCGCCGCGAGACCGAGCAAGCTCACCTTTGTTTGGCGACCAAGGGAGTTTCCTATGAAGATGATGATCGCTATGCGATCTCTTTACTGAGCAGTATCATCGGCGGGACAATGAGCTCGCGTCTTTTTCAGAACGTTCGTGAACGTAAAGGCTTGGTCTATTCTATATATTCTTATCAATCGTTCTATAAGCAAGCCGGGCTATTTACTGTCTATGCAGGGACACGGATCGATAATAGTAAGGAAGTAGTGGACCTTATCCTTCATGAATTTTCAGATATCAAGAAAAATGCTGTCTCGGAAAAAGAACTGACTCGGGCAAAAGAACAGCTTAAAGGCAATATGGTCTTAAATCTGGAAACATCGAATTCCAGGATGGGCTGGATCAATAAGTCGCAGTTCTATTACGGACGTATCGTGCCTATCGATGAGGTATTTGAAAAGATCGATAAGGTCACCAGGGAAGATATCCAAAGATTGGCCAATGAAATATTCATTCCGGAACGCTTGAACCTTACCGCGATCGGGAGCTTTCCTAAAGCCAGATATTTTGGCGAGCTGGCTTGTTAAAAATACAGGATAACGGAGGATAAAGTGGTTGAATTAAAAATCAAGAAATTTCCTGGCACTGAAGATCTACCTTTGCCAAAATATATGACAGAACATGCAGCAGGTATGGATCTTTATGCCGCAGTTACTGAAGAGATAGTTATGAAGCCTGGAGATACCAAGCTAATACCTACCGGGCTGTCGATAGAAGTGCCGGTAGGTTACGAGGCTCAAATTCGTCCTCGCAGCGGGTTAGCGATCAAGCATAGTATCGGGATCATGAATAGCCCCGGCACGATCGATGCTGATTACAGAGGAGAGGTTTGTATCATCCTTACAAATTTCGGTCACCAGGATTTTGTAGTCAAACGCAAAGAGCGCATTGCTCAAATGATCATAGCTCCTGTTGCTAAAGTTACTGTTGTTCAAGTCGAAGAATTATCTGATACAGAACGTGGTGCCGGAGGATTCGGGCATACAGGCGGTCATGAGAAGCTGAAGGTCACCAAGTAGAGTAGGTTCCTATCTTTACCCGAAAATAATTCTTTTTTTTCTCCGGAACAGGTTTTAGTTCAAGTTTTTTTGGGCTGTGCAGGCTTGTGCCCACAAATATAATAAAAGAGATCAAAAGTATCGTTCTCATGTTAGTTATTTACCAACCTTTAGGGGTTTTTATACTCAAAACACCCCTAGCCCCTTCTTGCTAAAGGAGGGGCTAGTTGTTTTTTGGCGGATTGATAGAAAAACAAAGCTAAGGTAATATGTATGCCAATTTGATTTTAGTTTAAAATGTAATTGGCACTACTCGATCTCTATGATATTAAAGGAAGATCGAGGTCGCACCCAATTATGGAAGGAGTAGTTACATGTCCATAAAAGTTATAGTGAACGGGGCAAAGGGCAAGATGGGGCAGGCAACAGTTGCTGCTATATCTGCGGATAAAGGCTTGTCACTTGTCGGCAAGACCGATATTGGTGACGATCTGGTAAAGGCCATTAAGGGCTTAAAAGCCGATGTTGTTGTTGATTTTACTCATCCTTCTGTTGTCGTAAAAAATGTCGAAACGATCTTAAATGCCGGCGCAAGCCCTGTTGTTGGCACTACTGGGCTCAAAGCAGAGGATATTAAAAAATTGCAGAAATTAGCAAAAAGTAAAAAATTGGGCGGCTTAATTGCTCCGAATTTTTGTATTGGGGCTGTTTTAATGATGAAATATGCTGCGGATGCTGCCAAGCATATGCCTAATGTGGAGATCATAGAATATCATCATGATAATAAAGCAGATGCGCCATCTGGGACTGCAGTTAAAACTGCAGAGCAGATCTTGGAAGCTAACCCAAAGTTAAAAGGCCCGAACGTTAAAAGCAAAGAAGAATTAAAAGGTGCTCTTGGTTCGGAGCTGGATAATATCAGGATACATGCTGTGCGCTTGCCGGGATTTGTTGCTTCGCAGGAAGTTATCCTGGGCGGAGTTGGACAAACCTTAAAGATACGTCACGATACTATAAATCGCGAATCTTTTATGCCGGGAGTTGTTTTGGCTTGCAAGAAAGTCAAAGAGCTTAATGAACTATTATATGGATTGGAGAAAGTATTATGAAGAAATTTAATGTTGCAGTAGTTGGTGCCACCGGAATGGTAGGGCAGGAAATGCTGAAAGTACTCTATGAGGAAAAATTCCCTATTGAGAAGCTTGTGCCGCTTGCTTCTGAGCGTTCAGCAGGGAAAAAAGTTAAATTCGGTGACAGCGATATTAAAGTTGAAGTTCTGAATGAAAATTCTTTTAGCGGGATTGAGATCGCTTTGTTTTCCGCAGGCGGTAAGATCAGCGAAAAGTATGCACCGATCGCCGCAAAAGCCGGAGCAATAGTAATCGATAACACTTCTTTTTTTAGAATGGATCCAGAAGTTCCTCTGGTTGTTCCGGAAGTTAATGCAGCGGATATTAAAAAAGTGAAAAAAGGCATTATCGCCAACCCAAATTGTTCCACAGCCCAACTAGTTCTAGCCCTTAAGCCTATTCATGATGCAGCTAAGATAAAAAGAGTTGTAGTCGACACATACCAAGCAGTATCCGGTGCCGGAAAAGAATTAGTTGAAGAATTAAAGCACCAAACTAAAGATGCACTAGCTAGCAAGAAAACCAAGAAAGAGATAGCCCCTTATCAGATAGCTTTTAATCTTATTCCGCAGATAGATGTTTTTACTGAAAATGGATATACAAAAGAAGAGCTTAAGATGACAAATGAGACCAAGAAGATCATGGGTGATGATTCTATCGAGGTCACTGCAACTTGTGTTCGTGTCCCTGTTTTTATTGGGCATTCTGAGGCGGTCACTATTGAAACTGAGAAAAAGTTAAGTGCAAATGAAGCAAGAGAATTGCTTAGAAAATTTCCTGGAGTTGAGGTTGTGGATGATCCTGAGAATAAAATTTATCCTATGCCGATAGATTGTGCCGGTAGGAATGAAACGTTTGTCGGTCGTATTAGAGAAGATATTTCTTCTAAGAATGGCATAAGTTTATTTGTTGTTTCAGACAATTTGCGCAAAGGTGCGGCCTGGAACGCGGTACAGATCGCGCAGGAGTGGATAAAGAGTAATTAATATAGTTGATAATATAAGGTAAAATATCCCCGAGGAGACTCGGGGTTTTTTATTGGAGGAAAAATGCTGCAAGAAATGGAAAAAGTCCGAAAATTCTTTGCTCACCAGCTGAATGTTCACGGAAAGAACAGCCCTTCTGCGGTGCACTGGAATTCAAAAGAAACCCAGTTGATCAGGTTCTATGTGCTGGCCATGATCGATGTGCTCAGTGAGCATTCAGTACTTGATCTGGGTTGTGGCGTCGGAGATATGTATAAATTCTTTAAAGATGAAGATATAAATGTCCACTATACGGGCTGGGATATAACACCGGAAATGATCCAGGCAGCTACAAAAAAATATCCGGAAGCTGAGTTTGATGTTAAAAATATATTAATGGAAAAAACCTTGCCATTCTATGATTATGTTTTGGCTTCTGGTACAATGAATATCAAAATTTCCGGCCACGAAGAATGGCTATTTGCTATGGTCCGGAAGATGTTTGAGATCGCTAATATGGGAGTGGGCTTTAATCTGCTGAATAAACAGGGAAATGCGGATAACAGAACATTTTTTGCTACAGAACCTGAAAAAATAGAGGCTTTGTGCAAAAAGATCACTAGCAATGTTGTACTGCGTCAAGATTACCTGCCCAATGATTTTACGATCTATATGTATAAGTAGGTGTTGAAATGTCAGAAAAGATAGATTTTGGAGATATACTGACCGCAATGATCACTCCTTTTAATGAAAAAGGAGCGGTCGATTATGCTGAGGCTGCACGCTTGGCCGTACACTTATGTGATAACGGAACAGATACAATTCTTTTAGCAGGCACTACCGGAGAATCACCTACTTTAACTAATAAAGAAGAACTGCAATTATTCAAAGAAATAAAGGATGCCATTAGAGGTAAAGGGAAAGTAATGGCCGGGACAGGTTCGAATTGCACTAAGACCGCCGTAGATTTTACCCAAAAAGCTGAAAAGATCGGTGTGGATAGCATTCTGCAGGTAGTTCCTTATTATAATAAGCCGTCGCAAGAAGGAATTTACCAGCATTTTAAAACAATAGCAGAGAATACTATTTTGCCGATAATGCTTTATAACATTCCCGGGCGTACATCTAAAAATATGGAGCCGGAAACTACCGCACGTCTGGCCGGGATCGATAATATTGTCGCCCTGAAAGCGGCCAGTGGTGATATTGAGCAGATCAAGAAGACCAAAAAGATCTGTCCCAAAGATTTTGAGATATACAGCGGCGATGACGGCTTGACCTTGGAGATCATGAAGATCGGAGGAGAAGGCGTGGTCAGTGTGGCATCTCATTTGGTCGGCAAAAATATCAAACGTATGATCAATGCTGTCAAAGAAGAAAAGCTTGATGAAGCAGAAGCCATTAATAAGGAATTAATGGGTATCTTTAAAGTATTGTTCATTACTTCCAATCCGGCTCCGGTAAAATATGCAACGAGTCTGATAGGATTTAAGACAGGGATCCCCAGGTTGCCCCTGGTTGAAGTGACCCCTGAAGAAAAAGAAAAAATAAAAGCAGAGATGGTCAAGCTAAGCCTGATAAAGGGGTAGAGCATTGAAGATATTAGTACATACAGATTCAGCTTTTGATTCGCTTTTTTTCATGCGTTATCTCCGTAAAGAGCAGTGGGAGGTCCTGGGGTATTTTTATAATCCCAATATCCAGCCCTATTCGGAATATCACAAATGTATGCTGATGCAGAAATTGCTGGGAGTCCTGGAAGATATCATCATGATCTATCCACAAAAGTATGATTTTGAGGAATATCTAAAAGGGATCAGTGTCTATGATCATCAAAAAAATCGCTGTAAATATTGCTACAGTTTTGCGCTGGAGCATACTGCCAAGTACGCTAAGAAATTAAAGATCCCTTATTTCACTACCACCTGGTTGCTTAATCCGAACCACGATCATAAATTATTAAAATCCTTGGGTGATGCTATTGGCGTTAAGTATGGGCTTAAATTTTTCTTTCAGGATCTGGCCAAGCAATGGGAAACTGCCGATCAGATAGCTGTAAAAATGAACCTTTATGAACAGCCTTATTGCGGTTGTATCTTTAGTGAACGCTATCACTATTATCCGATGACCTTACCTGTAGAAACAAAGAGCAAGGCTAAAAAGAGCTCCCCGAAAAATAAACCGGTCAGCGGCAAGAAGAAGGCCAAGGCTGGAAAAAGAAAATAATCCGCTTTACATGAAAATAAAAACGATCCTCAGCATAGTATTTTTTTGTACTATATTATCCATTTCAGCCGTGGCCAAAGCAGCTGTTACTCCAGATGTGTTGGCAATAGTTACTGTAGACCAAAAGATAGTTGAAGTGACAGAAGATATTGTTATTGAAGAAATTATTGTTACAGAGGCCATAGAAGTTATTCCTACCCAGATGGTTAAGGTTAAAGAAGAGGAAAAAAAGAAAAAAGATGAAAAGGCTGATCCGGTCCTAGGAGCAAAGCAGGAGAGCGTAGCTTATTCTAGTTTGTTCAGGCCAACAGTTCTGCAAAGCGAGGAACTGTGGCGGATACCCGGAGCGGTCCAGGTTCTTACCGCAGAGCAGATCGCCAGATTCCCGGTAAAGGACTTAAAAGATATTCTGGTCTATATGGGCTGTTTTTATACTCTGGATATGCTGGGTAACGGACTGAACGTACAAGTGGTCGGGCGCGGACAAGATTCTGGTGCCGGGGTTCTCTTGATCGTTGATGGCATGGTGATAAACGGTGGGATAACCGCAGAGCCGGATTGGCAGCATTTTGGCGCCAAGGATATTGAACGTATTGAAATATCATCGCCAACTGTACCTTATCAAATGAGCTACGATAAGGTCGTCTATGTTTTTACCAAGGGTCAATCCCAGCGCAGGCCTTCTTATAATATTTCTATCAACGGAGGCAATGGCAGCCAGGAATCCGCAAGTATTGGAATAAAAGGGATAAAACTTGGCAGAAAGATCAGTACCAGCTTGTTCCTAGAGCGTAATTCCGCTCAGCTAGGCCGTATAGAAAATGCGCTTTATCGGGATCTGCGTTTTACAAGCAAGACTTCTTTTGAATTAGCTGATGATCTTCATCTGTCCTGGGTATTACGTTATTCAGATATTGATCAAGAATATCCAGGAGATCTAAGCTCAGCAGAACTTGCTGCAGACCGTACCCAGGTGACCACACCTAAAAGCGGTGCAGTGAATAGTTTTATGGGAAATACTTTGCATTTTGATAAGCAGCTTAATAGGGATCTGCTTTGGAGCGGGGAAATATATTCTACACAAAGAATGGATGATACTAAGGTCTCTGCGCGTCCGCAGGGCTGGAAGGTCGAAGAGTGGTATCTTGAAGAAGGTAATTATGGAGTGCTCAATCAATTGATCTGGCCCAGGACCAGGGCCGGGAAGATCACTGTTGGTGTTGATCACAAACGCACGAACACATTATTTAAAAAATATAATACAAATGCCGGGGAGCGCACTACCAAGATATCCGATCTATTATTGCCGCAAGATCATAATGTTCTTTTTCTGCAAGATCAATTCAGCTGGTCTAAAAAAGGAGATCTTATCTTAGGTGTTCGCGCTGAGACCTGGGCTATGTCCGCCAGGGAAACTCAAGGTACCGGGATAAGCCGCTGGTCACAAAAAGAAACAGCCCGCACTCATTTTCTGGGGGTAAGCTATTTGATCTCCGAGAAATTCCAGGTCTTTGGTAATTATGCACAGGGTTACAAAGTTCTTCCTTATAGTATGTATCAAAATCAAGCCTTAAAGCCGGGGGGAACTCTACGGACAGAGCTCGGCCTAAAATATAGTTCCAACAAGACCTTCCTTACTAAAAAAGCACAGGAGCTTAAGTATCCTTGGCAGACCAGCCTTGCTTTTTATACTTTAACTACTAAAGATGATATTTTTTGGCTGGAGAACCAGATCATTAATGAACATTCGATCCGCAGAGGGTTTGAATATTCATTGCAGGGGCAGGTACTAGCCCAGTGGAACGTTTTCTTGAATTATAATCACCAGTGGGCCAGATTTTCTTCCGGCAGTTATGAGGGTAGAGTACTGCCTTTAGCGCCAGAAGCCCAATATTCAGTAGGGCTTATTTATTTTCCAAGGAACGATCTAAGCTTTACTTTCATCGAAAGATATTTCTCGGAACAATGGCCCGGGTTGGATGCTAATAATAATGGCGAGCAGATCAAAGCTTATGATGTTGTTGATATGAAGATCGATTATAAGCAGGATCAGCTGAATTATTTTCTGGTCATCAGGAATGTCTTAGATAGGAAATATGAAGTGGCGGCTACTTATCTAACTTTTCCGGTCGGTACATATTTTATCCCGGGAGCACCCAGATCTTGGGAGATCGGCTTGAATTATGTTTTCTAAAGCAATAAGAACCGCTTTTTTATTGTTGGTCCTGAGTATTTTTATTTCGGGTGCTATGCCCAAGATAAATTATCCTCTACAGCGAGTTGTTTCTTTGGCGCCGAATCTTACCGAAATGATCTGTCTTTTGGATGTTTCGGATAAGCTGGTCGGGGTCACCACAGATTGTGATCATCCAGAGCTTGTAAAAAAAATAGAAAAAACAGGGGCATTCGGTAGTCCCGATCTGGAAAAGATAGTAATGCTCAAGCCGGAGCTGGTAATTTATTCAGATATTAAAGATATAAACTTTGCCCGGAAGCTGAATAATTTAGGGATCCCTGCTCTGCAGATCAATATAAATAGCCTGGCTGATCTACAGCATAAAATGCTGCTGATGGGAGATCTGTTTGGCAAAAAACAAGAAGCTAAAGAAATAGTTACTGAATGGGAAAAAGAATTAAGGCGTTATGCTCTAGATAATAAATGGAAGAAAAAGATCCGGGTCTATTTTGAGCTATGGAGGACCCCTCTGATCACTGTGGGGCAGAGCAGCTATCTGCATGAGATGATCGTGATCGCCGGCGGAGAAAATATTGCAGGGCATCTGGAATCTCCGTATCCCAAGCCGCCGACAGAATATGTCTTAGGTGCGGATCCGGAGCTGATCGTTCTGGGGTATACCGTGACCGGGAATACTAAATTTCCCGATACCTGGCAGGAAGTGACTGCGCTGAAAAAAGGTCTGGTCGTCAATGATATAGATCTGGATCTATTACTTCGGCCCGGGCCTCGCTTGTTCCAGGGGATCAAGAAATTGAATCAGAAGATCAATGAAGCACGCTCGGTAATAGAGATAGATAAGCCATGAAGAAGATCATTGTTATTTCATTGTTGATATTGGTATTTGCATTTGTTGTTTACCTGTCTCTTTTTATAGGTTCGGTCCCTTTTTCTCCGGAGCGTAAAGCGATGTGGCTGACCATTTTTTGGCAGATACGTTTGCCCAGAATGGTCCTGGCGATGTTGGCCGGTGCTACTTTGGCTTTAGGTGGAGTGATCTATCAGGCACTGTTGAAGAATCCTTTGGCCGAGCCATATCTTTTAGGTGTATCTTCCGGAGCGGCTTTTGGTGCAGTGTTGTTCGTAATTTTAGGCTTTGCATTTATCCCAGCCGGTGCTTTTCTAGGAGCATTAGGGGCGTTCTTTTTGATCCTAACTCTGGCCAGGTTATCCGGCAAAATATCTACTTTTTCTTTGATCTTGAGCGGCGTGGTCATGAACGCTTTTTTTGCGGCCTTGATCTCTATGCTGATCTCTTTTTTCCCCAGAAGGACTTTTGGTATTTTATTCTGGCTGATGGGAAATTTGGAAGTAGCTGATCAGAAAATGTTATTGGTCTTCCTGGTCCTCTTTTTAATGATCACTGCTTTGCTGATGTTCTTTCACCGCAAGTTGGATATTCTAGCGCTGGGTGATACCGAGGCCTATCATTTGGGGATCGATGTTCCTCGGTTGAAGATATTATTGTTCTTACTGACCACATTGCTGGTCGCGTTGGCGGTCTCTCTTACGGGAGTGATCGGCTTTGTGGGTTTGATCGTGCCGCATTTTGCCAGAATGCTGGTCGGGGCCAAGCATATTAAAGTGATCCCGATGTCTTTATTTTTAGGGGCTTTCTTTCTTATGGCCGGGAATGTTTTGATCTACAGTATATTAAAAAACCCCGACCTGCCGATCGGGGTTATTACTGCGCTAATTGGGATACCTTTCTTGTTCTATGTTTTTCTACGTAACAAGATAACCAGCAACTAGAAATAGTAGTGAACTCCACCGGAAGCTTTCATATTGCTTAGGTCGGTCTTTGCTTCTTCATCATTAGTATGGGTGACAACTCTTTTTTCAACACCGAGCTCCAGTGACCAGTAAAGGCTTAGGAAGCCCATTTCTATACCCAGAGTGCCTTCTCCGATTAACGTGGTATCAGCCTTATCTCCATCTTTTGCATAAGCAGTGCCGCCACCGGCTGCGAGATAGGCAGTTATGGTCGTCTCATTGAGAACTTTGTCCGCAAGGTGAATAAGCAAACGACCGCCTACTTGGTTGCTTACTTGATCACCGTTGGAGCTAAGGAAACCAATAGCTTGCACACCAAGTTTTTCAAAGAACCACCATTTCCAGCTTAAACCTGAAGCAGGTGAAGAACCGTATAGACCAAAGGCCATGTTGCCTCTGCTTTCACGTAAACGTGCAGCTTCAACATCAATTGCACCTCGGGATGCGGTCTTGGTCTTTAAATCTACAAAGTGCGCAGAAGAGATCGTCTTGAATTCTCCTTCATATATATCCAGCATTTTGGCGTAGGATTTCTTGCCTCGATACCAGACGGTTACATAATGTTCACCCGGCTCAACAGGGTAGCCTTGAATAGAATCAGTGCCGACCTGTTTACCATCGATAAAGATCTTGGCATCATTACCCAGATCGGTCACGACCGTTAATTTTCCGGCACTCCAAACAGGCAGTGCAAAACATAGGATCACTAGGCAAAGCAATAATTTTTTCATTTTTTCCTCCTTATATTATTTTAGAAGTAGTAATGTATACCACCGGACATTTTCATGTTGGTATATCGTTCATTTTCTTTGTCAGGCTCCATCCAGATGCGGTACTTAGTTTCAATGCCCATTTCAATGCTCAAGTAGCAAGTGTTCAATAAACCCAAGGTAAGCATTTGGGCAAGAATAACTATTATATCTTCCGGTTCATTTGAAGAGTAAAGTACCCGGGAACCTTCGCGGCCCAAGCGCAATTCAAGACCAAGGGCTGCTTCGGTCATATCGGTAAAGACATTTAATTCCGAATTATTTTGATTAATATAGGAAGCTTTGCCAAAACCTAAGGCGCCGTAAGAGGTGATCGTATCTTCGGCATAGACCTTGTCGGCAAAATTAAAAAGGACACGGCCACCGATGTTATCGTCAGTATCATGTGGATTGATCTGTTTGGTAAATCCGGAGATCTGAAATCCAACTTTTTCAAAGGCCCACCATTTAACGCTCAACCCTGATGCAGGTGAACCGCCATAGATACCAAAAGCCATGTTGCCTCGGCTTTCTCTTAGGCGGGCAGCTTCGCGATCCAAAGCACCGCGGGACGGCGCATCGGTCTTGAAATCAACAAAATTATCGGCGGTAATGCTCTTGGTCTGTCCTTCGATTATCTGTACTAATTGGGCATAAGCTGTACGTCCGCGATAGACGACCTTAACGTAGTGCTCCCCGGCCGCCAGTACATATCCGACCAGATTTTCCTGGCCGACTTTTTTAGCATCGACATATATTTCAGCTTCTTTTAGATCGGTGAAAACATTGAGCTTGCCTGTAGGTTCGGCCAGAACAGGAATGTTCCAAAGTAGAGTCAAAAGCACTGCAATAGCGATAAGCTTTTTCATAATATTACGTTGGCAGATTTTAACATAAAGCATATATCTTGTGAATTATTGTATAATCTTGGACATGCTTAAAGTTAATAATCTTAATTTTAGTTATAACCGAGGGAAACCGGTCATAAACAATGTATCCCTGGAGATCAAAGCTGCTGATTTTATTGGTATTATCGGGCCCAATGGCTCAGGGAAAACAACCCTATTAAAGCTACTAAGCGGTCTATTACAGTCTGATTCCGGAGAGATCTTGGTCAAGAATAAATCTTTGCATTCATACTCTGTATATGAGCTGGCCAAGCTGAGGGCCTTCGTTCCCCAGGAAAACCATTTAGAGTTTGATTTCAGTGTGGAAGAGATCGTTTGGATGGGTCGCAGCCCCTATGCTGATCTGTGGGGTATAGAAAAAGGCAAAGATAAGGTCGAGCAAGCTCTGCAGAATTGTGAATTGTTAGAACTTAAAAACAGAAATGCACGCACCTTAAGCGGCGGCGAATGGCAAAGAGTCGTGCTGGCCAAGGCTTTGGTCCAGGATACCGAGATCATTATGTTGGATGAGCCGACGCATTTTCTGGATATTTACTACCAGTTGCAGAGCTTAAGAAAACTGAAAGAACTAAATCGAGCAGGCAAGACTATCATTGCTGTTTTTCACGATCTGAACTTGGCGGCAATGTTC
>JBHPMC010000013.1:0-43763 GCA_042562495.1 Candidatus Margulisiibacteriota bacterium | reverse complement strand
CGATCTGGTGCATAATCTCTGCTTCAATGCTGGTGCGTATCTGGAAGATGATAAAGTATTAAAGGGACAGCCCCTTAAAGCAAGAGCCTGTCGAAAAACCCAATAACAAGGCTAAAAATCATCATGATGTCGAAATCCCGACATTTAGGACGTGCAATGAATTTTTTAAACTTACGATATCTAAGTAGAAGGGGGCGCAGTCATGGAAAAGAACTACAGAATACTCGAAGATGTCGGATTTGTTGTTATTTACCGCCAGATCAAGAGAGGCAAAGAGATCCTTTATGAAGGCTATGACAGGAACGGACGGAAGGTAATCTGCAAGTAAAGTATCTCAATATGATCCATAAAAGCGAGGATATTTATCCTCGCTTTATTTTTTAAAAAGGCCTTTGCTGAACGTTCTTCGAAGCAAGTACGGCATCCAGGTTTACGGCCATTGTCCCCGGTTCAAAATTCCCGGTCACTAAGTTAAAGGTCTCTTTGTTCACGGCCAGAGGATCAGACGCTGCTTTATCCACTGTTTTCCAGGAAAAGAATAAGAATGAATCCTGCTTATATTTAGGGGCCGGAGGGCCTAAGATCTCCGGTGTTTTATCAGGATTATCTATAGTACGCAGATGATACAAAGGCACTTCTGCGCCCCAGGCTCTTCCTTCAGTAAGAACTTTGTTCAGTTTTGCAGTATCGATGTTCTTAGGCTTGATATGTTCACTTAGAAGTTGGAAGGCTTTTTTTTCTGAATAAGCAGGTTCTTTATCATATATATCTTTGAGTATGATAAATTTATCATCTTTTATGCTGAGCGGTTCATAAACCAGCTCGATCGGTAGGGATCTCCATAGAAATGTTTTTTTCTCCTCACAATACTGCATTTGTTTGGTCATTTGTTTCAGCGAACAAGAATATCCGTACTGGTTCTGTAAATACCAGATAAGCTCGGAGATATTTTCATTGTTCAAGCGGACGCAGCCATGCGAGATCGCTTGGCGCAATGGATATTCTGTGCCATGTATCATGTAAACCCGAAAGAAATCCATGCCGGCCTTGCCCAGGGGATTGATACCGCCTGCTTCCAGCTTTTCATATTTTTCAGCCCATTCTGATTTAGGCGGGATCCAGACCGGATTCCAATAAAGGATCGAGGCTTGTGTGCGGCCGGTCGGGGTTTGGAATAGTGGATGGCCGATAATACAGGAATATGTCCGGAGCAAATATATTTTACGCTGGTATATCTGATAGAGCTGCACACGATAATCCGGGATATTAATGACCAACTTGTAGCTTTTTGGTTTTAATAAGATACGCCGGGGTATCTTAAAGATCACAGTGTAATATTTTCCGGCGCTGAAATCATGCCAGTCATTAGCTTTAGCGATAGCATTGAATTGGTCAACAAGTGAATCCAATACATTTTCATCCAGGATAGCTGTGGCATACATGATCGCTTCCCGTATTGAAAGAGTGCCTGTCGGCGGCGGAACTTTAGCCCCTCCTGTCGGCACTTCAGCATTGGGAGTTGTGAGTGCTATATCGTATTGATAAGGATAAGGTGTGGGCAATATTGTCTTTGGGATATAGGGAGTTTTAGTAAAGATAATGGTATATGTCCTTTCCCAGATCGGCGCCTTCCATTTTTTATATTCTTCCCAGTGCCGGGCGGCGAACCAGGAACCTATAAATAGAACAGAAAATACTATAACAGCAATAATTCTTGCTTTTTTTCTTTTAAACATGGAGGTATATCTTATCAGAAAAGAACTGGGGCCATAAGAGCTTGAACTCTCCTGCGGATTCTACTATTATAGTCTTCCATTTAGCGGTGCTCACTTCCTTGGGGAAGGGGCTGAGATCATACGCTTAGCACCTAAAGTAGAGCGAAGCTCACTTTAGGGCATGACTTGATCCGGGTAATGCTGGCGGAAGGAAAATAAATTGTTCGAATATCCTTTTTTATATCCAATATTAGATATTGAAGTATCACGTTCCGGTGATTGTGAGCAGGATTTTATCGAAGCCTGCAAGAGTGGGATCAAGATCATCCAGCTGCGTGCCAAGAAGGTCACTCACGATAAATATAAAGAATGTGCAGAGATGGCGCGCCAGATCACAAAAGAGAACGGAGTGAAGCTGATCATCAATGATTGGCCGGATATAGCAAAAGAAGTCGATGCCGATGGCGTGCATGTCGGACAAAGTGATATGGCCATAACTTCTGCTCGACAAATGCTTGGGCCGGATAAGATCGTTGGTGGTTCGGCAGAGAACCTTGAGCAGGCCTTAAAAGCAGAACAAGCAGGAGCAGATTATGTTGGTGTGGGTGCTATATTTAGAACAGCGACCAAGGAAGATATCGGAGTTCTGGGTGTAAGTAAATTTAAAGAGATAACCAAAAAAGTAAAGATCCCGGTAATTGCGATCGGCGGGGTCACGAGCAAGAATTTTACAAGAGTCCTGGATGCCGGAGCCAAGTCGGTAGCGGTCATCTCGGATATTTTTCTTTCGGAAAATATTAATAAAAAGATCAAGGAATATGAGGAAAGGTATAAGGAATATGCAAGAAGAATTGATTATTAAACTGGCTGAAGCAGAAGATATCCCTGAAAAAGAATTCAGAAGATCATTAGAGCAAGGCAAGATCGTGATCCCCAATAATCCGCGGCATAAAGATCTAAATCCCTGTGCGATCGGCAAAGGCTTGCGGGTCAAGATCAACGCCAATATTGGTATGTCTCCGGTGGATTTCAATACTGAGGAAGAATTAAAAAAGATCGAGATCTGCCTGGAGAACGGTGCCGATGCGATAATGGATCTTTCGGTCGGTGGAGATTCAAGGCCGTTCCGCAAGATGGTCGTGGCAAATTCACCTATACCCGTAGGTACTGTCCCTATATATGATGCGGTCGAAGAAGTAGCCGAGCTGCATGAGTTTAAGATAGATGATTATTTAAGGATCTTGCGCCGACATGGCGAGGATGGTGTAGATTTTGTAACGATCCATGCCGGACTTAGAAAACAACATATCCCCGATATCGAAAAGCGCCTGATCAAAGTGGTTAGCCGTGGCGGGGGCTTGCTTTATAAATGGATGCGAACAACACATCAGGAAAATTTATTATATGAACATTTTGATAAGATCCTGGATGTCTGTAAAGAATACGGGATGACCATTTCTTTGGGTGATGGATTGCGCCCGGGCTGTATCGCCGATAATACGGATGCTGCCCAGGTCGGAGAATTGAAAGAGCTGGGTAAGCTGGTCTTGCGTTGCCGTAAAGCCGGAGTACAAGCCATGGTCGAAGGGCCGGGGCATGTGCCGATCAATATGATAAAAAAGAACGTGGATATGCAAAAGAAATATTGTCACGGAGCACCGTTCTATGTTCTGGGGCCTTTGGTAACTGATATTGCTCCCGGTTATGATCATATTACTTCAGCTATCGGAGGAGCTATTGCTGCCAGCTACGGAGTGGATTTCTTATGTTATGTCACGCCGGCCGAACACATGTGTTTGCCAACACTGGAAGAGGTCAAAGAGGGAGTGATCGCCGCCAAGATCGCCGCACACGCTGCTGATCTGGCCAGAGGTAATAAGCGCGCTCATGCCAGGGATAGAGAATTATCTTTATACAGACAGCGCTTAGATTGGCAAAGCCAGAAGAAGTTGGTTTTAGATCCGGTCAAATTCGAAAAATTAAAGGATTGTGATCAGGGAAACAGTAAAGCTTGTTCAATGTGCGGAGATTGGTGTCCTATCCTATTGAATCAGGAATAAAAGGACCATGCAGATCAAAGAGTTTGGCGGGGAATTCAAACTTATCTCAGAAATAACCAAGGATTTTAAGAATTATCACAATATCCATACGACCATTGGTGATGATGCCGCAGTTATTAAGAAGGGAAATGAATACGAGATCATTACCACGGATATTTTAGTTGAAGGCGATCATTTTAATTGTGATTGGAGCACTCCGTATCAAATTGGCTCAAAGACTTTAGAGGTTAATATCAGCGATATAGTAGCGATGGGGGCCAAGCCGGAATTGTTGTTGTTGGATATAGTTCTGCGTGACGGGATAGAAGTTGAGTTTGTAAAAGAGATATACAAAGCTATAAAGACTGGTTGTGATAAATACAAAATAACTTTGCTTGGTGGGGATACTACTCACGGCAGCAAATTAGTGCTCAACGCAACAGTGATCGGCAGAACAAAAAAACCTATCCTGCGTTCAGGAGCAAAGATCGGAGACCTGATCTGTGTGACCGGGGATGTGGGAGCTTCTACGGCCGGATATAAAACATTTTGTAGCGGCAGTAAACCTACTGGATATGTGCTTAAACGTCATTTGGAACCGAAATGTCGGGCCGATGTCGGGGGAAAGATCGCCAAGTATGCTACTAGCATGATCGATATCAGTGACGGGGTTGCCCCGGAGACCAGGCATATATGCGAAGAAAGCAAAGTAGGCGCGATCATTGAAGCAAGAAAGATCCCGATCCATCCTAAGACTAATGAAGCAGCTGAGGCGGTAGGCTCTACGGGCTTGGAGTGCGCTTTATCCGGCGGAGAGGATTTTGAATTGTTATTCACGCTGTTTGAAAAAGATCTGGAAAAATTAAAAAAAGAAGTGAAAGATATAACTGTTATAGGCAACATATTAGACAGAAAGGAAGGGTCCAGATATGTCGATCTGGATGGTTTAGTAAAAGAATTGCCTGGCGGTTACGATCATTTTTAAAAAACCATAAGGCGGTGCTTCACGTACGAAGCTGAGATCAGACGCTTAGACCCTAAAGTAGAGCGAAGCTCACTTTAGGGCACGACTTGATCCGGGTAATACCGGCGGAAGGAAATATTAATGGATATAGTAAAAACAATAAGAGAGAAAAAACCTTTAGTACATCACATTACTAATTGGGTAACTATTTATGATTGTGCGCAGATCACCAGGAATATAGGTGCTTTGCCGGTCATGGCTCACGCCAAAGAGGAAGTTGAGGAGATGGTAGGCATTGCTTCAGCTTTGGTCCTGAATATCGGCACCCTAACACCGGAATTGATCGATAGCATGATCATTGCCGGAAAAGCTGCGAATAAGAAAGGTATCCCTATAGTATTGGATGCCGTTGGCTGTGGAGCGACCAAGCTGCGTACTGAATCAGCGATGAAATTATTAAAAGAAGTAAAAGTTACGATCATAAAAGGTAATGCCGGAGAGATCGCCACTATTGCCGGAGCAGATGCCGAAGTGCGTGGAGTAGAATCAATGGGGCATAAAGGTGATATAAAGGAAATGATCCGGCAAGTATCAAAAGATCACCAAAATGCTGTAGTCGTTGTCACCGGTGCGACAGATCATATTGGCCAAGGAGATAAGGTCACTGCCTGTAAAAGAGGTCATGAAATGATGGGCAAGATCGTTGGAACGGGTTGTATGTCGGCATCAGTTCTCGGAGCTTTTGCTTCGGTTACCAAAGATCATTTTGTATCATCTGTCGAAGCGATGAACTTCTACGGTGAATGCGGTGAAAAGGCTGCACGGATATCCCAAGAACCTATGGAATTTAAGAGCTTTTTTATGGATCAGATCGCAGTCAAAGAAGCGGTCGCGGTTAGTTAGAAAACAGTCTATTTTATGAATTAAAGCCCCGGAGTGATCCGGGGCTTTTTTTGTTCAGCTATACTGAAAACATTATAAATAATCAATGTATATAAATTGCCTAAACTGGGTAAAAAGAAGTGGGGGAAAGTGTGAGGCAATTATCATGAGGAAGATAATCGTTAATATAATCGTAGTAATCCTGGTCATTCTGGCTTTGGTCTTAGTTAGTAATAATAAGATCGAGGGAGTGAAGGATCAGGGACAAGCTATTCCAATTGCAAATCTTGGTAGGATCAGCCTTGATAGATTATCCGGACTTGATCTGTTTGCCGATTTCAAGACAAAAAAGATCCTGCCTACAGCCTGGGTGATAGCTGATGAACAAATGGCAGATAATTCTTTCCGGATCTATAAGAATGTAAGCAAAGTATTTTTGGAAATGATCGAATTTGCCCTAGTTAAGGCCAAGGAAATAAAGCAGGGGCAAGTAGGATCAATGACCAAAGAGATCTCTAGGCCAATAAATCCTAGAGAAATACTAGCTTCTTTACGGATCGTAGAATCAGCAATGGTCGATGCTCCAGAATTGCTTAGCAAGGATCTGAAAATAACCATTGTGCTGCCTGAGCTAAAAGGTGTTCTGGCTAAATTAAAGCGAGATAGAGTGCCGGCCAATACCCAAGCTTTGGTACAGCCATTAAATTTCAAAACACTGCCTCACTATCAAATGTTCGCAGGATTAACTAAAACCAATGTTGCTAAAGTTGCAGAAATAAAATTACCAGCTAATAAAATAAATGAGATAAAGATCGCCTTAAAGATCCCGAATATATTTTCAAAGATAACAAATTATATTGGACAGAAAGTACCGGCGAACAAAGCAGGATTAGTGCAGGGGATAAAAATCGAGACATTGCCAGGATACAAGCTATTTGCCGGATTAAATAAGCCTATGGTCAGCGGTGTTGCGCTGGTAGATCTGTATGAACCGGAGAGACAAAGGAAAGCAGCTCAAGCAGTAAAAATCGATCTTTTTGCAGGATTAAAGAGAGAAAGAGTTCCTGCTAATGCAGAAGAGTTAGCTCAAGGAATAAAGGTGGAAGAATTGCCTGGGTATGAAATTATTGCCGGAATGAATAAACCGATGGTTAGTGGAGTGGCGTTGGTAGATCTTGCTGAGCCGGAGATACAGAAAAAAACAGTTCAAATGGTGAAGCTTGATCTTTTTGCTGGATTGAGGAGAGAAAGAATTCCTGCAAATACTGAAGCGTTAGCGCAAAGGATGAACATCGAAGAAATACCTGGATATGCAATGATCGCCGGTATGAATAAGCCGATGGTAAGCGGAGTAGCTTTGGTAGATCTTTATGAGCCGGAGATCCAAAGGGGAGCTATTCAAATAAAGATGCCGATACTATTTGCCGTAGTAAAATCAGAAAGAGTGCCAGCGAACACAGAGATGTTAGTACAGGGAGTAAATATCAAAGGATTGCCCGGATATGAAATATTAGCCGGAATGAATAAGCCAATTGTTAGTGGAGTGGCGTTGGTAGATCTTGCTGAACCGGAGATACAGAAAAAAACAGTTCAAATGGTGAAGCTTGATCTTTTTGCTGGATTAAAGAGAGAAAGGATCCCGGCTAATACAGAAACCATTGTTGATCCTATGAATATAGAAGTGTTGCCTGCCTATGCTTTGATCGATGGTTTAAGGCAAAGCGATTATTTAGCACAAGATTGGCAAAGGCCCCAAGAAGAGCTGGTGGTTGCCTATGATTTTCCAAGAAAAGCAAAAGATATCACTTTGTTTGAAGTTCCAGTTCAATTAATCAAATTTGCAATGTTAAGCGAAGATCAAGTGCCGGCTAATTCTGAAATGTTGGTGGGGCAAATAAACCTGGAGATCCTGCCTGCTTATCCTGTGGCGAATAATTTAGCTAAAGGCCGGTATGTGGCCGAGGTCTGGCAAGTTGCCGATACTGATCTGGCAATAGCTCATGTTTTTCCAAGAGAAGCCAAAGATATCACCAAATTCGAAGTGCCGGAACAGATTATGCAATTTGCTGAAGCCAGAAATGGACAAATCCCTGCGAACGAAATGGCGCTTGTGGAGCCAATGAAATTAGAAGCGTTACCTGGATATGCAATGTTCTCAGGTGTTGCAGAGCAGAATTATATGATGGCCTGGCAAGCCCCGGAAACTACCATAGCGTACATTCCTCCTGCTCGAGGCAAAATAACCGAAGTGACCATTCCGGAAAATTGGTTCGTAGCATCAGAGCAAAGAGTACCGGCAAATACTCAGACCCTGGTAAGTCCTTTCATGGTCGAATTTTTCCCGACCTACCGTCTATATGTAAAATTATCAACAGTAGATTATCTTCCTGTAGCCTGGAGGGCGCCGACCACAGTGATCGCTAAAGCTCCGGCCAGAAAGATCATAAAGATAGCTAAGGCGACACCTAAAAAAGTTGTTGAAGTTAAAAAAGCAGAAGCTCCTCTGCCCGAGAAGAAAATCGCCAGAGTTGAAAAGCCGGCAGAAGTAAAAAAGATCGCTAAGGTCGAAAAGCCAATGATCGAACCAAAAGTAGTTGCCGTAGCCGGCAAGGCCGAAGTCGGTGCCGCAGGGGGTGTTATCGTAGCTAAAGTGCCCAATGGCGAGGTGGATATGGATATCCCTAAAAATGTAATGACCGATTCTTCAAAGATCACAGTGCGTTCGGTGGCCAATATTCCGGAATTAAAGGTCGGCAAGACGGTTGGCCCGATCTGGGATCTTGGGCCTAGCGGGCAGAAATTCGATGATCCGATAATGGTCAAATTCCATTATAAACAGGCCGATGTGCCGGTAGGTATTAAAGAAGAAGATCTAATGTTGTGTTCGTATTCCGGAGATAAGTGGGAGTGGGTAAGCAGATATAATGTTGATGCTGAGAACAATTATGTTGTGGCCTGGATAAGTCATTTTAGTTTATATCGTATCGTATGGCCCGAGACCAGCAATGTTTGGAACATGTCTTTCGTAGATATGTTCTTTTTATTGATGATCGTGGTCCATGGCTTATTCGGTGTATGAGAAAGGCACTTTTACCCTTAATTTTTCTGTTGATCATAACTTCTTTCCTTATAAATGGCTGCGGCCGTACAGCCCCAACTGATGATGATGGCGGTGGCGGCGGTGGCGGCGGTGGTTACCCATATACATATTTGGGCAGCCAAAATCCCGGAGATCTGGTCAATTGGACGATGAACGCAGACGGGACTCTTTCATTTGAGAATGAGGATACCGGCGCAATCATGACGGCTAACTATAGGGTTTCACAGAATACACTTTCCAGCGGAACAATATATCATTATGAAGCCTATGATATTGTCTTAAACGGTAGTCCGATAGCAGATAAAGTACCATTTGCCGAGCTGCCAAACCATGCCTTAGTTGCATACATTCCCAGTGAGAGCGGCACAAATGAACTGGCGTTCTTTACGGCAAGCCCAATTAGTACAGTTGCTGGTATGGCCGGTGAGTATAATTTTATTGATGTCGTTACAGATAACACGGTAGCCTATGGCACATCTTCTGTTAAATGGGGTACTTATAATATAACCAGCGCTGCTCTAGATACGACGGCAAATTATGTTTCTCCAAATACATTTTCTGATGCTCAAGCAGGAGTAGGGCTGAGTATGGATAGTGGTTATGCGGCAACGGCAGGAGATCTGCATCTTGCTGTCGGTTCAACGGGTGTTTTAGTAGCAGATAGAGGTGTGAATAAGGGTATGCGGATTGGTTCTAAAATACCGGCAGCTTCAGCACAGAATATTTTAGGGGTTTATATTATATTTACTCCGGATGGGCAAATCCTTGGTAGAGGTTCTTTAACAGGTACTGGCCCCTATAATTGTGCTTATTCATTTTCAGATGGAACATCTGGGGATTTTGATTTTAGTGAAGAAAGCCCAGGTATGTATGGTGGAGTAGATATTACGGCGGGCAATGCTACTATGCGTATCAAGTGCTTAGGCAACAATACTTTTCTGGCAATTCGTTATGATAACAGCACCGGAAAATATAATAATTTCATCGGAGTAAGACAAGAAGAGTAAATTCCCTTCAATATAAAAGAACGAATATAATCAATGTATAAAAAGGGGCTTGCCTGGGAATAGATATATAGTAAAATACTTAGCAAATCTAAATATTAGGAAATATAAATAATATGGCAGATGCAAAAAAATTAACAGAAAGGGCTGAGCGCCTGGTATTCATAGTGCCGGAAGTCTTAAAAAGACTTTTTCAGGGACACGAACACCAAAAAGATACTGAGCTGCCCTGTTCCCATGCTCAGATGAAAGTACTGCATACTTTGGGCTATAAAGGCCAGTGTAATATGAGCGAGCTGAGCAATTGGCTGGACCTGGAGATGAGCACCGTAACAGTCATGGTAGATGCTTTGGTCGAGAACGGCCTGGCAGAACGTCACCGTGATGAAAAAGACCGCAGGGTAGTATTGGTCAGCCTGACGAAAAAAGGCCAGGAAGTTTTTAAAATGATCACGGATCAGTTCAAGAAGAACATTGCCAGATTGTTCTCGAAGATACCGGAAAACAAGCAAGCTCAGATCGTGAGCGCTTTTGAGCAGGTCTATAATATTTTTACGGACGAAAAATTATGAAAAAACTTACGCTAATACTACTAATGTTTTTCTTGATGCAAAGCATGTTCGCTTATGCTGAGCCCCAGAAGCTGGTGCTTAATGAATATCTTCAGGCGATCAAAGCAAATGATCCGGCCTATCAAGCGATCTTTCATGAAAAAAATACCGCAGCAGGTCTTTTGAAATCTGTCCAAGCCATGTACGACACCTATCTTTTTGCCGGATATAGCTATGGTGAGCAGGGGCCTTCAACCTTCGGCTCTTTTTCCGTAAAAGACGGCAAGAACACGATGTGGACAATGGGAGGCTCAAAAAAATTAAAAGCCACCGGGACAGAATTAAGCGCTACGTTCATGCGCACAGATACTTCGGCAACATATGAGGTGCAGCCTCAGGATGTGGATGTGATCACCAATAAGCCGTCTTTAGGGATCAGGATCGCTCAGCCTTTGTGGAAAGATTTTATGGGTATATTATCGCGCATTCCGGTAGAGCGTATGGAGATCCAAGCAGATATCGCCGAGCTGAGCGAAGCGGAAAATGAGGAAACTTATTATGAAGCAGCCATAAGTCTTTATTACGATTGGTTATCACTGACCTTGGCTTTAAATCCTTTGAAAGAAAGCTATGCCAATGCACAGGCCTTATTGAAGCAGGTCAAAAAGCAGTATCGAAACGATGTAGCCTTAAAGACGGATCTTTTGCGATCCCAAGAAGCTGTTTGGCAGTATCAAAATGCTTTGGAAGAAACTTTATACAATTGGAACCAAGTTGGCAGCGAGCTTTACCGCAAAATGGGCCAGGAATTTACTCCGGCCGCTTCTTGGGAAGAACTTCCTGTGGAGCCTGAGGTAAAGACCGATTTTTGTAAATGTGATCCGGAAGAAAAATTCAAGAATATCCGGCCAATAATGACCTTGGAAAAACTATTGTCACAATTCGAGCTGGATGTTGAAGAAAGTAAGCGAAAAGAACTTCCGGAATTATCTGTATATGGCGAAGTTTCTGATTATAAGGAAGAGGATAAGAACACGGATTCGTTCTCCAGCTTAAATAGCCGAGATACTAAAGTGGGTTTTGATTTCAGCATGTCGTTGGATAATTCCGAGCCTAAAGGGATCTTACAGCAAGCAGAGGAAAATATTTCCAAGACCAAAGAAGATCTGGAGGATACCAGGACGATCTTAAATACCCTTTATAATAATTATCTGCTTAAAGTAAAAGCATGGGGAAATTTGGAAAAGACCGCTAAGGCGATCGCCGATTCTTCGGAGGAGCGACTAAAGCTTGAGACCAGAAGATATCGAAGCGGCAAGACAAAGCTAAAGGATGTAGCAGATTATCGTAATCAATTCGCAGCCAACGAAACGGATTATTTAAATAAAATGATAGAGCTGGCCAAGCTGGAAGTGCAGATCGCCAGCTTAAATGATGATCTTCTGGATAAGGTTCAGGCCGAGCTGGCCAAGGAGTAGAGATGCGTAAGTTAATAGAATTCTTTTTAAGAAGAAAATTACTGGTAAATCTGCTGGTGGTCATCGTCGTGATCTCCGGATTGTTTTCTTTTTCTACGATACGCAGAGAAGCCTTGCCTAATGTTGATATAAGGGAGGTCTTGATCTCTACTATCTATCCCGGCGCCTCGCCAAAAGATGTGGAATTAAATGTCACCATACCCATTGAAGATGCACTTCAGGATGTGGAGGGTATAGATCAGCTGACCTCGGCCAGCCGGGAAGGTTTTTCAATAGTTGGTGCCCAGATAGATGATACTTTATCCGATAAAGAGGCAGATGATGCTAAGGACGATATCCAAAAAGCATTAGATAGGGTCAAGGATCTGCCGGCAGAAGTCCCTGATAAACCGATCATGACCGAGATAAAAGCTTCGGCTTTTCCTATCGTGGAGATCATGGTCATCGGGCCTGATGAAATGACCATAAGGGGTTATGTTAAAGATCTGGAAAAAAAGATCAAACGTATCCCCGAGGTAAGCTATATCACCAAGGTCGGTTTTAGAGATAGAGAGATCAGAGTGGAAGTTGATCCCAATAAGCTGATCTCAACTGAAACGGCCATCAACGATATTGTGCAGGCGATCCGGGCCAGGAACGTACGTATGACCGGAGGCACCCTGGAGTCTTTCGCCAATGAACGAAATATCGTCACTATCGAAGAGTTCCAAGATCCTGCCGAGGTCAAAAAAGTTATCATCCGTTCGAATTTTGAAGGCCAGGTCTTGCGGGTCAGGGATGTCGCCAAGGTCGTAGATGATTTTGAAAAGCAGACTATGATCGTTCGCGGTAATGGCCAATCCAGTATATCCTTGGCGATCCATAAAAAAAGTAATGCAGATGTCTTGCGTACTCTTGATAAGGTCACAGAGCTCTTGGAAACAGATGTAAAGCCCAAGGGTGTTTCTTATATCTTGGCCAATGATATGTCCGTTTATACCAGGAACAGATTAAAGATAGTTACCAACAACGCCATATTCGGGATCATCATGGTCTTTGCGACCCTGATGATATTCATGAACTTTAGGACAGCTGTCTGGACTGCTTTTGGGATACCTTTTTCGTTATTGGTAGCTTTTATCTTGCTGCCAAAATTCGGCCTGACGATAAATCTGATGAGCTTGGCCGGTTTTATCCTGATCTTAGGAATGCTGGTAGATGACGCAATAGTTGTGGCCGAAAATATCCAGCGGCATAGAGAAGAAGGACAAACGGGGATCGATGGTATCGTCAATGCAGTTATGGAGATCATAGTCCCGGTAGCAACAACGATCACTACAACTATAATCGCGTTTGCTCCGTTGCTTTTTGTACCCGGAGTAATGGGCAAATTTATGTATGCCGTACCTACTGTAATAATGTTGGCCCTAAGTGCTTCCTTTATTGAATCTATATTCGTCCTGCCTAGCCACTTAAGCCATGGGGATAAAGAGGATTGTCCTGAAGATGATCCGAATAATTGCAAGCCGCTAAATCACAAGAAAAAAGAATTCGTTAAAAAACTGCAGATCTCATATGAAAAATTATTGATAAAGGTCTTAGCCAAGAAATATATGGTCGTGGCCGGGGTTGGGGCATTGTTGATCGTTATGATTATCTTTGCTATGACCAGCATGCAGTTCCTGCTGCGTCCCAAGGGCGGGGATACAGAGTTCTATATCAAATTGTATGCACCAAAAGGCACTTCAATGCAAAAAATGGAAAAGCTGGTCCAGCCTTTTGAAAATGCCATTCAAGGCCTTCCGGAAAATGAGTTCGAAAGTTTGGCGACGAGGATTGGTACGGATTCTACTTTTTATTGGATAAATACAGGCAGTAAAGAGAACTATGCGATCATCTTCGGATATTTAACTCCGATGAGCGAAAGAGATCGTTATGCAGATGAGATAGTTGATGAGATCAAGGCCAAGACAAAAAAATATCAAAAGAACTTTGATAAGGTCGTTTATGAGAGCCATATGATGGGGCCACGTACAGGTAAGCCTGTGTCTGTCCGCCTACTCAGTAATAATGATAAAGATCGCCTTGCTGCAGCTGCTGAAATGCAGAAATTCATGGAAGGCATACCAGGAGTAATAGATATTGATAATGATAATAAGCTAGGTAAAGATGAAGTAAAGGTGGATATTAATTTTGTAAAGCTGGCTCAGCTGGGCTTAAGTGTGCAGGATGTAGCAGCTACTTTGCGTACGGCCTATGACGGAATGGATGTTACTTCGGTGCGTGAAGATGATGAAGATGTGGAATTTCGTATCCAGCTTGCTCAAAAATATCGCAGGGACAAAACATATCTTTTAAATCTGCCGGTGCGCAATCAGGCCGGGAAGCTGGTGCGCTTAAAGCGTTTTGCAAAATTGTCCCAGCAGCACAGTGCTTCGGATATCGATCACTATGAAAGAATGCGCTCGGCAATGATAACCGGTGAAATAAAGAAAGGGGAGATCACTCCTTTAAAGGCGATGCTCCAAGTCAAAAAATATCTGCCGGAATTCCAAAAGAAATTTCCCGGAGTATTTGTAGAGTTAAAAGGAGAGGGAGAGCAGACCGCAGAATCCTTCAGTGATCTGGGCAAGATGTTCATTGTGGCTTTGATCGGTATCTATTTTATGCTGATCCTGATGTTCAATGATTTTCTGCAGCCGTTGTTCGTTATGTCCGCCATACCATTGAGCATGATCGGGGTCATTCTCGCCTTTGCATTGCATGGAGCAGCTATTACTTTCCAGGCCGTATTTGGTTTCGTCGGTCTGGCGGGAGTCGTCGTCAACGATTCCTTGATTATGGTCTCTTATATAAATAGGCTGCATGGTAAACACGAGGAGAAGACAGAACAAGATTTTACGGATTCTATTGTGCGGGGAGCGGTCACCCGTTTGCGTCCGATAATCCTGACCACCATAACAACTGTTGTAGGTGTCATGCCAATGATCTATGGCTGGGGAGGCCGTGATGAATATGTAACACCGATCGCCATGACCTTGGGTTATGGTCTTTTGGGCGGATCATTTTTAACCTTGTTCATCGTTCCTTGTTTGCTGAAGATCCATAGAGATTTTCATAATAAAGTTTTAAAGTTGAAAAACAAGCTGTGGGAAAAACTGAAAGTTTTGTTAAGTAAATTTAAAAGATCTTCTGCTGAAGTAACCTCTGTAAAAACAGAAGAACCTGCCGTCTAGAGAGGAAGGGAAGACAACAGGTCCTTTAGTTCTTCTATTTAGGCGTGAGTAGTGAATCTTGGATCGATCTGTACTACGCCATTTTCAAAAATGATAGTCGCATGGGGCGGTAATTCTTTATCTACTCCTTTTACCTTCCAATCACGCTTTACCATGTATCTGATCTTTTGTATCACAACATCATTTTCAGTTACCATTTTGCTCAGCTCCTTAATAATTGTATTTCACTTAGGTAAAATACACTTTATATGCCAACCAAGAAATGGCTTGGTTAAGGCAAAAATACTTAGAAAAAGCAGGGTGGATGACTATTTTTAAGTTAAAATGATTAAAATTGAACAGGATAGCATGATAAACAGAGACACTTCGCTAACGCTCAGTGTGACAGAGGAGGTATTATTTTCATCCTCAACAATGTCTTCCCGCTTGTCACTCTGAGGGTGTAGCCCGAAGAGTCTATGTTTATAATTGGTAAGATCTTAAAGAACTATTTACACAAAAGCTTGGTGATCTTGTAAAGACCTTTTTTGGAGATAATATGCTCGGCCTTGTGCTTGATCTTTGGATCAGCATCAGTGAAAGTGATCTTGGTTCCTGCCTTTTGGAACATAGGGAGATCAAATTTACTATCACCAACGGCTGCGACCTCTTTCTTTTTTAGCTGTAAACAGCGGACCAAGTAGCCGGTGATCTTGCCTTTGCCGGATCCGGGAACTTTAAGCTTAACTTTGCCGGTCAACTTTCCCTTTTTTACGATCAGAGGATTGGCGAAAACATAATCAATGCCATATTTTTTAGCGACGGTTTTAGCGAAAAGCTCTATGCTGCTTGAGACCAAGGCGGTCTTGATCTTTTTCTTTTTAAGTTGCTGGATGGTCTTTTTGATGTTCGGAATATATTTTATCTTTTTGATCGCCTGTTTGATCTTGGTGACAGGAAGCCCTTCCCAGCAGCGGACATCCATATTTATAAAAGCGTTAAATCCGAATTTTCCTTTTTTAAAATCATCCCAATACGGGATGCCGTGGCTTTTCCAGGTCTTGTTCTCACGATGGACGAGCTCCCAGATAGTGGGGCCGGCGGTCAGCGTGTTATCCAGATCAAATATTACCAATTTTATAGTGTTCTTCATTTATTTTTCTTCCCCGTAAGTTGTCCGCAGGCGGCGGCGATCTCCTGGCCGCGCTTGTAACGTTGAGTAACTTGAAATCCGGCATCTTCTAATACCCAGCGGAAATCCTTGATCGATTTATTCGTAGGATAGCGCAGATTGCTGCCTTCGAACGGATTAAAAGCGATCAGATTGATATTTACGTTCATTCCTCGTAAGAGCTTGGTAATTCCTCGGGCATCCTGCCGGGTATCGTTCTGGCCTTCGATCAGTACATATTCAAAAGTGACCCGGCGGCCTGTAGCTTCAAGATAATTCTTCACGGCCGGGATCAATTCTTCAAGCGGATATTTTTTGTTGATCGGCATGAGCTTGGAACGTACCGGATCGATCGAGCCATTAAGCGAGACGGCCAAAGTGATCGGCAGCTGTTCGTCGGCAAGTTTTTCCAGCTGAGGTATCAGGCCGCAAGTAGAGATGGTTATCTTGCGCATCCCTATGTTCAGGCCTTTATAATGATTGAAGATCTTGATGCTTTTCAGGACATTATCATAGTTATCTAATGGCTCGCCCATACCCATGTATACCAGATTGGAAATAGGGCCGTTCTCTTCGATCGTCTGCAGTACCTGGCCGATGATCTCGCCCGCGGTCAAATTCCTTTTGAATCTTTGTTTTGCAGTAGCGCAGAACAAACAATCCATTTTACATCCGACCTGAGTAGAAAGGCAGATCGTCTTGCGCTCATCATCCTCCAGGAGGACCGATTCAACACGCAGGCCGTCGGGTAGCTCCCAAAGATATTTTTTAGTACCGTCGGGGGCAGTTTGCTGTTCGAGCTGTTTTAAAGTGGCAATAATATATTTGCCGGAGAGCTTATCCCTGAGTTCTTTAGACAGATTGGTCATTTTCTCGATAGAATCCGCGCCTTTTTGTTGGATCCAGACAAAGATCTGCCCTGCACGGTATCTAGGTTCTCGAAGCAGAGTGATAGCTTGCTCTATTTCTAGAAGCGACATGCTGCGCAGATCTTTTTTCATTGGTTGGGTATGGTCGCCAGCGGCTGCTGAGAAATGACATCAACGATGCTGATCTCTTTTTCATCCATTATAGCTACGGTCAATTGCCCTGGGCTTCTGGAAAGAGTGGGGCTGCCGGGATTGATCAGAATGATCCCATTATTTTTGCCCAGGTGCCATTTATGGGTATGCCCGCTGATAAAATAGAAAGCCTTATTTTTATGAGCTAATTTTTCTTTACTGGAATCAGATAAACAATTTTCTCCATGGCACATATAGAATTTCTTGCCAAAAAGCTCTCCCTTGGTTGATTCCGGATGATCGATATCCGGATCACAATTTCCTTTGGTATAGATGATCTTGATCGGAAAATTCTCCAGGGATTTTTTAACTTCTTCTGGTTTGTACCAGGGGGAATTCGGATCGGCCAGGCCGGCCCCGTAAAGATCTCCGGCAGAGAGGATCTTATCGACATCTTTGAACACGCCTTTTACAATGGCTTGCCAAGCTTCGATATTCCCATGTAGATCACTTATTATTCCGACTTTCATAAGGAAGATGATTCTAACAAAGAGTGCAGAGATAGGGAAGTATTTTTTAAAAAAGAGTTTTTTTGTCCGATAAGCAGTGGTAAAATACTGCTCTTGAAAAATTCAAAGGAGGAAAAGATGGAAAAGATGATTTTAGTTTTAATATGTCTAGCGATTGCGGGCACAGGATTTGCACATCCGCCCCGGGATGTTGATATTAAAGTAGATGGGAATAAAGTGGAGGTCACCGTGGATCATCCTGTCGGCAATACCAAGCTGCATCTTATAGATAAGATAGATCTTTATGTGAACGGAAAGAAAATGGTAAAGCAGACTTTTTTGGTCCAAGGCGAAAATGGGCAAAAGGTGATCTATATCATTCCTTCTTTAAAAGCCGAGGATGTTATAAAAGTCAAAGCTTCTTGTAATAAATACGGGGATAAATCAAAAAGGCTTGAGGTCAAAGGCAAGCAAGCAAAGGATAAGAAAAAATAAGGTCTATCTAAACAGCGTCTCTTCTTATTTGGATAGCTTGCTCATATCGACAAGTTATCTATAAAAAGATCTTAAGAGCTTGTGAGCGTGAAGGATGCCTTAGGCGGTGGATGGCTTCATCTTCAATTTGTTGTATCCTGGTACTTGAATATCCCAATTTAGTGCCGATCTGCTTATAGGTATAAGATTTACTATATGGCGCGAGGCCGTAACGCATCCTGATGACCAGCTTTTGTTTTGGGGCAAAGTCCTTTAATACTGCATAGATAGTATCTGATAATATTGTTGATTCCAATTCTTTGAAAGGGCAAAGGGGAGAGATATATTCAACTATCTCTTTTGTGCTAATAGACGGATTGAATATTCTTATTTTTTTTAGAAGATAATATTTTATACTTTTGGGCATCCTGTACTCATCGATAACTTTTGACGTTACTATACGCTTAAAAAATAAATAATGCCCATGGGGATTATGGAAAAGTTTGTGGATGATCTTCTCGTCGGACAATATTTTTAGAAAACTATTTTTGATCCAGGATCTCGAGATGAAATTCGTTTTAAAGAAACGGTTATTGATGATATTAGCCAGATCTTTATGTATATAATCGCTTAGTCCGGCAAGGAAAACAAAATCTCTCTTTTTGATGGTTTCGAGGAGGTCCGTTTTCATGTCCAGCACTATATTCTTGTATAAATTAGGGAATTTCTCGATCATAAACGAAAGGCCGAATTTATTTTTTACTATATGTTCTAAAGCCCTATCAAGATCTTCATTGATAAAAAATTTATTTATCAGCTTGTGATCTGTGAAGAAGCTGCTTTGGATAGCATGGATCAATCTGAGCAGCTTCGTTAGATTGCTTTGTTGTTTCTCTCTTATGCCGATGCTGCTCATGCGAACAATATCTTTTATTTCCAAGGTATCCTTATTCTTTACACCCTTAAGGATAATATGTGGGCCTTTAGTGAAGAAATTTTCGATGGGGCGGCGATATACAGTTCTATTAAATACGGTGTGCATGGTATAACTGGAATACTTGCCGATCGTCCAGGGTATATCAATGATCAAGCAGCTTGATTTATTTTTAGTTCTGCGCCAGGAACGTCCGATATGCTGGATATATAATGGCCGGGAGTAGATTGGCCTGGCCTGAATGACCACTTCGATCTCGGGATAATCATAGCCTTCTTTTAATTTATCTACGACGATCAAAGTATTGAATTCTCCGTTCTCAAAAGATGCTAATCTTTTTGTTTGTTCAGACGGCTTTAATTTGCTATGAAAAGCTTTAGCATTTACCCCGTTGTTTTGGAAATGTTTTTCAAGATCATTAGCATGCTTAATACTAAGGGCTATTATAGTTGTGGGTTTGCCCTGTCTATTTTCCGGGATGTCTTTGAATTCAGCCAAGAGCAGCTCATTAAATTCTTTTTTTGCAATAGCTGCTAAATGGGAATAGATCAGAGGTGTGTTGTATTCAAAATCACCTCTATCATTAAAGATACGATACTTCTTTTTGAATTCCACGGCGGTCGTTGTGGCAGATCTTTTAACGAATATTTCTGCTAAATACCCCTGCCGGATCATCTTTGTAATATCCTTTTCCGAAGTTTGATCGATCAGCAGATTATTATTAAAGATCTCTTCCAGTGCGACCATTTTTCTTTCTTCACCGTGGATCTCCAGAGATATTTCTTGAGCTTTTGCCCCGATTATTGAATATTGTGTAGGCGCTAGGCCTAAAATATAGGCAGGTGTACGGTCTTTAGTGTGATAGGTCTTGATCACTTTTTGATAGGTATTGCAGAAGGAGTGCAGTGCTTCATCAAGGATTATATATTCAATAGGTAGGTCCAATTTCTTGAATTTATCTTGATGAATACCAAAATATTGATAGGTTGTCAGAATAACATCGGCATTCTTTACTTTCCTTGGATCCCATTTGTTTTCAAAGGTCGTAAATAGCTTTAGATCTTCATCAAACAGAGGAACCAGAGCTTGCTTTTGTTCTCTAATGATCTTGTTGGGTACTACAATAAGGATCTGGGCAGGAAGTTCGGCTTCTTTAAACTCGTTTAAGACATTCAAGGCATCTTCATAGGCAATAAGTGTTTTACCCGTGCCGGGGGGAAGCAGGATGAGCCCTCTTTTATCTCCATTCAAACGTGAATTTTTGACGATCTCTAAGGATTCACGTTGATAGGGACGGTAATCATAACCGTTCATGAATTTATTTGAAATAATTTTATTTAACATATTGATCTATAATCCTTGTGTAGATATCGTATGCAAACAGGATTTGTTTCAGCTAATAATGAAATTCTTTTTAAAACAACTATTTTCCTGTGTTTAAGCGAAAAAAATAATGATTTCCAAATAATATTATGTAAAATGTTGTAAAATATTATTTTTAGCTATTTTACGTGGGTTCATTTCATGTTTAAGGCATACCCATTTTCAATGAGGCAGCCATTTGGTAAGATAGCGTTCTTGTTCAGTGCCGTGGTGGTGGAATTGGCAGACACGCTAGGTTCAGGGTCTAGTGGGATCAAACCCATGCGAGTTCGACTCTCGCCCACGGCACCAGCCTTCGCCTCTTTGAGGCTTCGGCTGGCAAGCCATGCCTAAAGAGATTAAGCTACGTCAGGCTGATGAAGGCAATGCGAGGTTAAATCGAGCATTGCTACCCAGGCCGCCCATAGGCAGCCAACGTACAAGCAAGAATTCGAACGACAGGTCCTGTAATTTTCTTCATAAATAAAGGTTTTTCTGGTTATTTTGACTAAAAATATAATCTCTCCTATACTAAGTCTATTCATTAATATAGTATCTTGGGTACAGTTCATAGAGAATGAAAAGGAGCGGTATTGTGACCAAAGAGATAGTAGATAGGATATTGAGCACTGAAAAACAGGCAGAAAGTATGATAGTTGAGGCAAAAGTAGATGCCAAAAAGAAGCGTTTGGATACGGAAAAAGAGCTGAGTAATCAAAAGGAAGAATTTAAAAGAGAAGTAAAGAGGCTGCAGGCAGAGAGTAAGCAGGAGATAGCTGATAAATGCGCTAAAGTCTTAGAGAAGATAGAACGAAAGCTTAAGGGGGAGCTGGAAGACCTGAATAAAATAGCCAGCAAGAATATTTCTAAAGTTAAAAAAAAGCTGATTCAGCAATTTATTAAATAGTAAGGGCAGAGTACCAATGGGCATTGCTAAAATGCAAAAGATCCAGATCTTTACTCACGAAAGTAAGGTGCGGCAGGTACTGAAGAGCCTGCAGGAGCTGGAGATCCTGGAAGTCACTAATGTTGATGAGGATTTCTTTGCGCCGATCTGTAAAGATAAAGTATGTGCCCAAGATCTGGAAGATATCCTTGGTTTTTTACAGGAGCTATTTCCCCAGCCTAAAGGTTTTATCGAAAATTTCATTCATACCAAGACCCTGCTCAATAAGCAGCAGCTGCAGGAGATCCTCAGCAAGCCTCAAGATATCACTAAAAAACTGAGCGTTTTTCAGAAGGAAAAAGAGAGCTATGAAGCATATCAACAGCAGATATATCAACTTAGGGCAGAAGCAGAAAAATTGAAGCTGTACCGTCATTTTGATCTGCCTTTTAAAAAGCTGCAGAAGATCAAGAAAGTAAGATTTATCTATGGTCTTTTTTCCAAGAACCAATATTTAAAATGGCAGGCCGACAGATCCTACCTGACGATCGAGATGCATGAAGAAGTTTTGAGCCAGGATGAGAAGAGTATCTATTTGGCGTTCTTGATATTCCCGGAAAAAGAGCAGGAATTAAAGGATAAGCTGAGCAGCGCTGGCTTTGAAGAGGTCTATCTGCCTCCTGCGACCAAGTCCTATGCTGCTCAATTAATTAAAGCAGAAAAAGATATACAAGCTTTTGAGGGAAAAAAGAGCAAGTCGTTAGTAAAATTAAAAGAGCTTTTCCAAAAAGAAAAAAAACACCTAACAGCCTGGGCTGATAATTTAAAAAATGAAGAAGGTATCCAGCTTTGGGGTAAGAATCTTTTAAAGACAAAAAAAGTTGCTATGGTCGAAGGCTGGATAATGAGCTTGCGTTTTCAAGACCTGCAGGATGGCTTAAAGGTTTTTAGTGAGGATATACAGCTTATTGAGGCTCCGCATTCAGAAGATGATGTACCGCCGGTAGTTCTGGAGAATAAGCAGTTGGCTCCTTTTGAAGCAGTGACCACTGTGTATGGCTTGCCTCAAACGACCGAATTTGATCCCACACCATTTCTTTCCGTGTTCTTTGCTTTGTTTTTTGGGATCTGTCTTTCTGATTTCGGTTATGGTGTTGTTCTAATGTTGTTGGCCCACACGCTTTTTTCTAAATATAAGCAGCAATTGACCGCCTATGGCAAGAATTTGCTGACCTTAATAAAATATTGTGGTTTTTCTACAATGCTCGTGGGGATATTGACCGGAAGTTATTTTGGGATCGATCTGCAAACGCTGACCTGGGCACCGTTGCGCTTGCTTTTGTTGAATTTAAAGATCACAGATCCCATGGCAGATCCACTGCCGCTTTTGATATTTTCTTTTATTTTAGGCATTACCCAGATCTATTTCGGGCTTTGGCTGAAATACTGGATAGATCTGAGGCAAAAAGGTTTTAAAGAAGCTTCTCTGTCTTCAGGTGTTTGGGTGTATTTTATTAGCGGCCTGATCGGCTGGGTGGCCTTTGCCAAGGTCGCAGTCTTGGCCATATTGTTCAAAGTGATATTTATTAGCGGCCTGATCGGCTTGGTTGCTACCCAAGGCAGGCATCAGAAAAATCCTTTAATGAGATTGGGATCGGGGATATTAAGCCTTTATCGCTTATCAAATTTTATGGGGGATATCCTTTCTTATTCACGTTTATTTGCTCTAGGCTTGGTCACTTCAGTGCTGTCGGTCGTCATCAATCTTTTGGCCAGTATGACCGGAGGGATCCCTTTGGTCGGCGGCCTGATCATGATCTTATTGTTGATCGGTGGCCATATTTTTAATTTCTTGATAAATATACTGGGTGCTTTTGTTCACTCAGCACGTTTGCAGTACGTTGAATATTTTTCAAAATTCTTTGAAGGAGGTGGGAGGTTTTTTAGGCCGTTCTCTTGGAGAACGAAGTACATAAAAGTAAGCAACCAAATATCCAAGTAATAAAAAACACTTGGCTGTTCGGGTATTTAAATAAAAAGGGAGGTAATTGATATGGAATTAGGTTTAGTGTTTGCGATCTTTGGAGGAGCGGTAGCTGTGGCGTTGGGAGGTATCGGATCCGCGGTAGGTGTAGGTATTGCCGGTGAAATGGCAGCAGGTGTAATTGCCGAAGATCCCGATAAATTCGGAAAGACATTGTTGTTGCAGGCCTTGCCGGGTACGCAAGGAATATATGGATTCTTGGCAGGATTTTGGGTCATGTTAAAAGTAAATTTACTGGGGAACGTCATCGCGATCAGCCCTGCGGTCGGTTGGCAGATCTTTATGGCTTGTTTGCCGGTAGCAATTACTGCGCTTGTCTCAGGTATTTTTCAAGGAAAAGTATCTGCAGCTGGTATAGCTATGGTCGCCCGCAAACCGGATGAGGCCGGGAAGGGCTTGATCCTTTCAGCGATGGTCGAGACCTATGCGGTGCTCGGGCTTTTAACAACGATCCTTTTGATAAACGGCATTCAAGTTTAAAAAGGAGTGTTTTGTGGCATTAGTTGATATAGAAAATAAGATAGTACGCGAGGCTAAGCAGGAAGCGAAAAAGATCATCCGGCTGGCAACAGAAGAACAAGCCGGCAAATTAAAGGCTGCTGCAGCTGAATTAGCTGCGGGGAAAAACAGTGCGCAGCAAGCTTTACAGAAAAAGATCGAGCAGGCTGTAGAGCAAAGAAGGATGTTGGCCAAGCTGGAAGCAGAGCAAGAAGTATTGCAGGCCAAAAGAGAGGTCTTGGATAAGGTCTTGATCGAGCTTATAGCGGAGGTCTTAAGAGACAGCAAGCTTACCGAATCATTTTTTATTAAGGTCTTAAAAGAAGTTTCTAAATATATAGTGCCCAAAGGTGTAAAGCTGGAAGTGGCCGCCAAGAACGAGAAAGAGCTGAGCAAGGCTGTAAAAGATCTGAAGCTTACAGTGGAGATCTCGGCCAACAAGAGATGGGGGCCGGGAAGAATGGAAGTGGTCCTGCCCAGGTCGCGAATGGATTGTTCGCTCGATCTTTATCTGAAGGAAAAACTGGCTGCTGCAGAAAAGCAGAGCGCGGCAGAATTATTTGCTTAAGAGATAGGAGTTTTGCGTGCATAATCTTTTATTCTTAATAGGCAGAGTGAGATCTAAAGAAAAAGATCTCTTAAAAGAAAGTGATCGGCAGCGTTTTGCCGAGGCCAAAGATCTTGCGGCTTGGCTCAGGCAGCTTAATGATACGGTCTATAGTGAAGCTGCGGGCGCGCAGACCTTTGAAGAATTTGAGAACAAGCTTAATAGGCATATGCTGGCTATAAAAAATGATCTTTTTGGTAATCTTAAATATCCTTTTGAGCCTTTGCTTTGGAAAAAATATGATCTGCACAATATTAAGATATTCTTAAAGATACGCTTAGGCTATAAGGATCTGCGTAAGTATCTAGTGCCGTTGGGAGAGATCCCGGTAGATGTTCTGGAAGCTTATTTAATTAAGAACGAAAAGGTCAATCTGCCAGTAGCTGTAATGGCCATGCTGCGTAAAGCACAAGAGATCTTTGCCAAAAATAAGGATTTTTCGAAAATGGATACTTATTTAGATGATGTTTATTTTAAGGAGCTTATGGCTGAAGCAGGAAAATGGGGAGAAGTGATCGAGGAGTACTTTTGCCAGCAAGTGGATCAAGCAAATTATAAGGCCTGGTGGTATCTCAAAAAAAATGAACGTACAAAGCTAGCTTTTATTCCCGGTGGAAATATTAAAGTGCGTTTTTTTGAGATCTCACACGAGCTATCTAAAGAGCAGATGATCAATAAAATGCTGCCGCGCGTGCAAAGCGATAATTATGAAGAAGCAACGCTCCAAAAAGAATTTGAGGACCAGAATTCTACAAAGCTCTTTGAGCAGCGCTATCCTAATACGGGGATATTGCCTATCCTGATCTATTTTCGGGCCAAAGAAATGGAGATAAAGAACCTTAAAACATATTATCTATTGAAAGCAAAGGGGCTTAAAAGATTAACGGGTTTTTTAAGGGAAGTTTATGCTTGATAAAGAAATAGCGATCATTGGTTCAACGGAAGTAGTAAAACCTTTTTTAGTGTTGGGGATCGATTGCCGAGAGACCCAGGATCCTAAAAAGGCTTTGGAAATATTAGAGGAGATCGAAAGGGAGCAAAAGGTCGGGATAGTTTTTATTGCAGAAAGCTTAGCCGAAGAATGTATGGAAGAGATCGAAATAATAAAATTAAAAGCACTGCCGGCAATATTTATTTTGCCTGAATACGGCAGCGAGAAACGCCTGGCTTTAAAAAGGCTGAAAAAGACCATGGCCAGGGCAGTTGGCAAGCAAATCTAACAGTTCAAAGAGGAGGACTATATGTCAAAAGGAACAATAATCAAGGTGTCGGGGCCGCTGGTGGTCGCCGAAGGCCTGGCGAACGTACGGATGTACGATGTGGTCCGGGTCGGCAAGAAGAGATTGATCGGCGAGATCATAGAATTAAAAGAAGATAAGGTCTCTATTCAGGTCTATGAAGAGACCGGAGGCGTTGGGCCCGGTGAGCCTGTGGAATCAACAGGCGAGCCATTATCAGTATTGCTTGGGCCGGGTTTGATCTCGGCGATCTTTGACGGGATCCAGCGGCCACTGGATCGTATCCAGGAAAGATCCGGCAATTTTATTGAAAGAGGCATAGAGGTCATAGCTTTGGACCATAAAAAGAAGTGGGATGTTGTGGCCACAGCTAAAAAAGGAGATCAGGTCCAGGCTGGAGATATCTTGGGGTATGTTCAAGAAACGGAGATCATTAAACATTATATTATGGTCCCTCCCGGTACGGAAAAGGGGATCATTGCCAGTATCGGATCAGGCAAGAAAACGCTTACAGATACGATCGCTGTACTCACGGGTGGATCCGGCAACAAGATAGAGATAGGCATGGTACAAAAATGGCCGATACGCAAACGTCGACCAGTCAAACAAAAACTACCACCGGCCCTGCCTTTGATCACCGGGCAGCGGATAATCGATACATTATTTCCGATCGCTAAAGGTGGTGCGGCCTGTATCCCTGGGCCGTTCGGCAGCGGCAAAACTGTTGTGCAACATCAGTTGGCCAAATGGGCCGATGCCGAGATCATTGTATATATTGGCTGTGGTGAGCGCGGAAATGAAATGACCGATGTATTGATGGAATTTCCGCACTTAAAAGATCCGAAGACCGGCCAGCCGTTATTAAAACGAACAGTGCTGATCGCTAATACTTCCAATATGCCGGTCGCTGCTCGAGAAGCCTCGATCTATACCGGGATCACTATTGCCGAATATTTTAGAGATATGGGCTACGACGTAGCACTTATGGCCGATTCCACTTCGCGTTGGGCGGAAGCACTGCGTGAAATGTCCGGACGTCTGGAAGAAATGCCCGGCGAAGAAGGCTATCCGGCTTACTTAGGTTCACGTATCGCAGAATTTTACGAAAGAGCAGGCCGGGTAAAGACCTTAGGCTCAAAAGATCGGGAAGGCATCTTAAGTGCTATCGGCGCTGTCTCTCCTCCTGGGGGAGATCTTTCGGAGCCCGTTACCCAAAATACATTGCGTGTTGCCAAAGTTTTCTGGGGTTTAGATTCAGCCTTAGCCAATGCCAGGCATTTTCCGGCGATCAATTGGTTGAAGAGTTATTCTTTGTATCTGGATAATCTGGAAGAATATTATAGAGAAGAAATTGATGAGGATTGGTCCAAGCTGCGCACGGAAGCCTCGGCGTTATTACAACAAGAATCCGATCTGCAGGAAATGGTGCGCCTGGTCGGGATGGATGCGCTTTCTCCGAAAGAACAACTGGTATTAGAATCGGCGAAATCGATCCGTGAAGATTTTCTACATCAGATCGCTTTTGATGAGATCGATACATATACCTCCTTTAAAAAGCAATACAAGATGTTAAAAGTTATTATGGCTTTCTATCAGGAAGGCTTGAAGTGGCTGGAAAAGGAGCTTGATCTGCAAGTAGCTTTTAAATTTCCGGTGCGCACAAAGATCGCCAGATTGAAATATACACCGGAAGATAAATTAGAAGAGATCGATAAGGTCGGCAAGGAATTAATAAATGCTTTTTCAAAAATATTGGCTGAAGTAACAGTTTAGAGAATTGAGCTAGCTCATAGGCGCAAAGGAGGAAGGTAATGAAAAGAGAATATAAGACAGTAAAGGAGATCTCGGGTCCGCTCTTACTGGTAGAAGGGATCGAAGGTGCGACCTATGAGGAATTGGTCGAGATCAAGACCACCAGCGGTGAATTGCGCCGGGGTAAGGTCCTCGAAGTAAATCAAGATAAAGCTTTGGTCCAGCTGTTCGAAGGGACCAGCGGCTTGGATAAAGAAAATACCACGGTCCGTTTTTTGGGCCACGGAGTGCAGCTGCCGGTAGGCGAAGCAATGTTGGGCCGAGTGTATGGCGGATCAGGTAAAGCACGTGACGAAGGCCCGGAGATAATCGCTGATAAGTCTTTGGATATCAATGGTCTGGCGATCAATCCTACGGCCAGAGATTATCCCAATGATTTTATTCAGACAGGTATTTCTACGATCGATGGTCTGAATACTTTAGTGCGCGGGCAAAAATTGCCGATCTTCTCCGGTTCAGGTCTTCCGCATGCGCGCTTAGCGGCGCAGGTCGCCCGGCAGGCGAAGGTCTTGGGATCCTCGGAGCAGTTCTCTGTAGTTTTCGGGGCGATGGGGATCACTTTTGAAGAAGCTGAATTTTTCATCGCAGATTTTAGACGTACCGGAGCGATTTCCCGGGCAGTGCTTTTCATGAATTTAGCGGATGATCCGGCGATCGAAAGGATCGCTACACCGCGAATGGCCTTAACTGCCGCTGAGTATCTGGCTTTTGAAAAGGGCCATCATGTATTGGTCATTCTTTCCGATATCACTTCTTATTGTGAAAGCTTGCGGGAAGTTTCTGCTGCCAGAAAAGAGATCCCCGGCCGCAGAGGATTCCCTGGTTACTTATATACCGATCTGGCCTCGCTTTACGAAAGAGCAGGGCGTTTGAAGGACAGCAGCGGTTCGATCACCTTGATCCCGATCCTGACCATGCCCGAAGATGACAAGACCCATCCTATCCCGGATCTTACCGGATATATAACAGAGGGCCAGATCATTTTAGAAAGAGCCCTGCACCAGAGAGGCATTTATCCGCCGGTCAATCCGTTGCCTTCTTTATCACGTTTGCGTGATAAGGGTATCGGGAAAGATAAGACCAGGAGTGATCATGCCAATGTAGCCAACCAATTATTTGCGGCCTATGCCCGTGGCAGGGAAGCCAAGGAATTATCCGTGATCCTGGGTGAGGCTGCTTTGACCGAAGATGATAAAAAGTTCGCCAAATTTTCCGAAGTATTCGAAGATAAGTTCATTCGCCAGGGTGAAGATGAGAATCGTTCTATAGAAGAGACCTTGGGTCTGGGCTGGCAGCTCTTTAAAATGCTTCCGGAAGATCAGCTCAAACGCTTGAAGCAGGAACAGATCGAAAAATATCTAAAATAAAGGAGTTAATATGAAAAAAATATTATTGGTCATAGTTCTTTTATGTTTGTCCACAGGGCTGATGGCCAAAGATAAAGATTGTCTGGATAAAAGGCTTTTGGTCGTCAGCGCTTCTGATTATGTGGAAGCTTTGCCGGATACGGCCTATTTCAAGATCGAGGTCTCCGTAGAAAAAGATACTCCCGAAGAGGCGGGCCGGATCGGAGAAGAGCTGCGAAAAAATATCTTAAGGGTGCTGGAGAACAGCGGCATAAAAAAAGACGATCTACTACTTGATTCCGCTTCTGTGATCGATAGGTATGTTTATGATGAAAAACAAGAAAAGCATGTCTATGTTTACACAGCCAGAGTACGCCTGAAAGATTTTTCTAAGATCACAGAGCTTCGGCAAGAATTGTTGAACGTCGATACTTTTGAGCCGGTCAAAGATTCCTGGTTCTCAAAGAGAGGCTTAAATGTAGATACCAGTGTTGTTTACGAGATCGTTGATAATAAAGAGCTTCTGGAGCAGGCAGCTTTAACTAAGGCGTACAAAGAAGCTTTGCAGAAGCTGGCAGTTCTGGCCAAGGTCAGTAATTTGGAATATAAGATCTACCGAGTGATCGAGGGTGGGCAGATCAGTTCTTCTGCCAGATCAGTGAAAGGATATGCAGCGGCGGATATGCTGTATGAAGCGGCTCCAATGAAGCAAGAAAGAGCAGCTGCTCCGCAGACAGTCCCTACCACCCAAAGGATCACTTCTCAGGTCGTAGTACAAGCGGAGATCATATAGAGCGGAGAAAGTTTTGTGGCTAAACTGATCGTCAATCCCAATAGAATGGAATTGTTGAAGCTGAAGCGTCGGCAGACCTTTGCGGTGCGCGGCCACAAATTATTGAAAGACAAGCAGGAGAGCTTGATGCAGCAGTTCATGCGTATCCTGCGTGAGCTGAAAGGTCTTTATAAAGAAGTTGAAGAAGAGCTTTTTAAGACCTACGAAGCTTTTTATCAGGCCCAGGTCGGCTCAGAGCCTTTTGCCCTTGAAGAAGCTTTGGAGATACCGCTGGCTCGAGTGCAAGTGGGAGTTATCCTGAAAAGCCAAATGGGCTGGAAGACACCTACCTTTGAAATAAAGAACTTAAAGCAGCAGCTGCTCTATGGTCCCGTTACCGCACCCTTAGCCCTACAGGATATGCTGCATCATTTATATAAGTTATTACCACGCTTGGTGTTTTTAGCTCAAGTTGAAAAACAGATCGAATTATTGGCCGGAGAGATCGAGAAGACCAGGCGCAGGGTCAATGCTTTGGAATATAATTTGATCCCGGCTATTAAAGATACGATCCATGATATCGTAATGAAGCTTGAGGAAAGAGATCGCTCGGAGCGGACGACCCTGATGAAGATCAAGGATATCCTCCAGTCGTTCTAACCTTGCTTATTGCGGTAGTATCTGTGAATTTGTTATAATTTTTAAGTTCAAGGGGGATCTCAATGAATAAAAAAGATTTTTCTCCGGTAGAGCGTGAAAGGGCGACGGCTTTTGTCAAAGCTTTTGGTAATGATAAGAAGCCGGATCTGTCTCCCAAAAAAATACCACACCCACCAGCTAAGCCAGGATCTGTCTTGCCGCAGGAGCCATTGCCTAAGCCAGAACCGAAAGCCAAGATCGTTGATCCAAGTGTGCTCGATGAAGAAAGCATTCCGCCTAAAGTTAATATCGGAGCAGAATATAATGCACGTAAAGTTGAAGAGGAGGAAATAAAGGCAAGCAAGAGGCCTGCCGGAAATCCCCCAAGAATTTTTAATCATTTTTTAATGATAATGATGCTTGTCTTCTTTGTCGGGCTAGCGATCTATAATTTCAATTCAATAAAAGAGATCAAAAAAGAGCAATTTCGTATCCTTGAGAATCAAAGAGTGATTTACGATAAATTAGCGCGTATCGGGAAGCGCTTGCGTCGCTAATACCTTTTCTCTATCCGGCGGAACATTTAAGTATCTTAAAGTGGCCTCAGCTACGTTCCTAAATACTGGTGCAGCTACAGTCCCGCCATAGATACCTTTTTTTGGTGTATCTAAAATTACCAAGATAGATAACTTGGGATCACTGGCCGGCACCAGGCCAATGAAAGAAGCAATATATTCATTGGGAATATATCCGCCTTTGACCGGATCTGCTTTTTCCGCTGTGCCGGTCTTGCCCGCAACAGAATAGCCTTTGATCCGAGCCGCGATGCCTGTGCCGCGATCTACAGATTCTTTCATTATTTCCAAGATAGCGGCAGCTGTCTTTTTAGTTATTACTCGGCCCCTTCTTTTAGGTATAAGCGGTTGTTGGATGATCTTGCCTTTTTTGTCGTAGATCTTTTTTATTAAAGTTGGTTTTAAAAGCAAGCCTTCATTACCTATGACATTAATAGCTGTGATCAGTTGCAAAGGAGTGACAGCAATGCCTTGGCCAAAAGGGATGATGCCTTCATCAGCCTTAGCCCATTCTGCTGGCGCACGGACAATACCTCCGGATTCTCCGGAAAGCTCGATGCCGGTGGGTTGTCCGAAACCGAACTCTTTAGAGTAGTGATACAATTTTTCTTTGCCGAGCATTAAGCCGATCTTGGCTGTGCCGATATTCAAAGAGTAGACCAGGATATCTATAGGGCTTTGCGGAGCATATAAGTTTACTGTCTTTTCAGCATGGATATCATTTATTTTTTTACCGCCGACCTCAAAGATCCTGCCGTTAATGATCTTCGAGCTTTCATCGATCAGGCCTTCGTTCCAGGCGCCGGCTAAAGTGATCACCTTAAAGGTCGAGCCAGGCTCATAAACCGTCTGCAGGGTCGTATTTACCCGAACTTTATCCGCTGCTTGGAAATATAGATTAGGATCAAAATCAGGATAGCAGGCCAAAGCGAGGATCTCGCCAGTATAGGGTATAGTGACAATGATCGAGCCGCCTTTGGCTTGATATTGTTTTATGGCCTTTTCTAATTCTTTTTCAGAAGTAAATTGAACGAATTCATCTAACGTGAGCTGGAGTTGATGGCCTTGTGCGGGAGGTTTTAATGTGCGTAAGCTGGAATAGATCTCTTCTCCCGAAGGAGTTTTTTCAACTACTAATTCACCCGGTTCTCCGCCAAGTTCTTTATCAAAAGATTGTTCTAGGCCACCCAAGCCAATATCATCTATGCCTACAAAGCCCAGGACATGGGCAGCAAAAGCTTTGTGCGGGTAAACACGTTTTTGCTCATCAATAAAACCAATACCGGGCAGATCCATTTTTCTTATTTCTTGGGCTACTTTTGGATCTAATTTTCTTTCCAGCCACACAAAGTAGAGATCATTATCTATTTTGTTGCGGATCTCATAGGGTTTCTTATTAAGTAGAGGCGCGATTTTTTCGGCAAGTGCTTCTTTATCAGCGATATGTTTTGGTGCAGCGTAAAGAGAGACAGTATCGATAGATGTCGCCAGTAATTTGCCCTGGCGATCCAGGATATTGCCGCGTTTGGCAGGGATCTTGATGCTTTTTTGCTGCTGGGCAACTGTTTTTTGTTTAAAGAAACTGTATTTTACTATCTGTAGATAAAATAACCTGGTCAGGATGCCGATGAAAAAAAGTAAAAAAATGAAGATCATGAGCCAGAGACGATGACGAAGTTGTTTTTGCAGGTCGATGCTCATTTGCTCGCTAATTCAACGCTTTTAAGAAAGGTAATTCGTCGCGGACGGACCATTCCCAGTTTATGCACAGCGATCCTTTCTACGTAGCCCAGGTTCTCAGATTGAGCGTATTCTAAGCGCAGTCTTTCATTATCCTGGTGAATGGTCTCTAATTCTTTTTCCAAGCTGGCGATATTATGGTTTAAGTTCATCAGAAAGACCTGCTGGGTCAGATAAGCCGCAAGCAGTGCCACGATAAAGATGATCCCGGCAAAGCGTAAGAATATCTTAACAAGGGGGGGGGGCTTTCTTTTTCTTGGAATAGCTCCGGTTGAATATAACCAGGCGGAAGCTGATACTTTTTACGCCATGCGCGTTTTCTCATGACTAATCCCCCCACGGGCTATATTATATAGGAAGAAAGAAAAAATCCCAAATTCAATTCCTAAAACAAGATTACGACCGTCAGATCTTCAGTGCGGCTCTTAATTTAGCACTTTTTGAGCGCGGATTATGTTCAACTTCTTCTTCAGCAGCGGTAACCGGTTTTTTGGTCAGTATCTTGAGCTCCGCAGAATGTTTACAGTTACAGATCGGCAGGTTCGGCGGGCAGATGCAGGCCTTGGCTTCTCTTTGCATAAAATGCTTAACAATTCTGTCCTCTAAGGAGTGGAAAGATATAGCAACTAAACGGCCGTCTTTTTTCAAAAGCTTTAGAGCTTTTTCCAAACCGACCTCTATTGAGCGTAATTCCTGATTTACTTCAATACGCAGGGCCTGGAAGATGCGCATGACCGTAGCTCTTTTATGTTCACTTGAGCCCTGGGCCACCCTGAACAAGAAGTCGGAGAATTGTTTTGTAGTTTTAAACGGCTCTTTTTGACGGTCCATATCTATGGCGCTGGCGATCCTTTTGGCATATCTTTCTTCGCCATAATCTTTAAAGATATGGGCCAGATCATCAAATATATAGCTATTAACTACTTTTGCAGCGGTTAATTCACTACTCGGGTCCATGCGCATATCTAAGGGGCCGTCATTTACCCAGGAAAAACCGCGAGTAGCATTATCCAGTTGCGGTGAAGAGACTCCCAGATCGAACAGAATTCCGTCGATGCTTTTTTCCTTCATATACTTATCCATGTTAGAGAAGTTGTCCTGGATAAGCTTGATGTTCTTGTATTGTTTTAAACGTGTTTGAGTTTCTTGGATCGCAGTTGGGTCTTGGTCAAAACCAAAGAGCTTTCCAGCAGAACCAAGGGCAATGATGATCGCTTCGGAATGACCGCCGCGTCCCAAAGTACAATCTATGTACGTGCCCCCCTTTTTGGGAGCCAAATACTCCAAGGCTTCTTTTAGCATTACCGGATTATGTCCGAAGTCCAGCATGCCCCTATTATAAACACTAAATGTCCTTTTTTTCAGTCTGAGTTATACTTATTAATATGAAAAAGCCGGGTCAGGTCACGATCGTATATGAGGATAAGAACTTGTTGGCAATCAATAAGCCGGCCTTCCTTCCTGTTCACCCGGGTTTTAACAAAAGAGATTTTACACTGATCGATTGGCTGGATAAAAAGTATCCGCCTAAAGGAACCATCCAATTATTAAATCGTATAGATAAAGAGACCTCAGGCATCGTCTTGGCCGCCAAGAACGAAGCTTTCTTGCAGAAGTTCAACAAGGAGTTGAGCAAGGATATCTATAAAGAATATATAGTAATGATCAGAAAGCCAAAGAAAAAGATCACGGAGATAAATTTTCCGTTGCAGGGCATTTATCGTGATAAAAATAAAGCAATGCCGGCTTTGACCAAGGTCGTATCATTTCAGCCATTAAAAGATCGGGTCAGTTTACTGCATGTTTCTCTGGTCACCGGGAGGACACATCAGATCCGTCGTCATTTTAAAATGGTTGGTTCTCCTGTGGTCGGAGATTTTCAATATGGGGATATACACCTCAACAAACGTTTTCGGAAAGATTATAAGTTACGCCGGCAGTTCTTACATGCATACAAGGTCAAAATCAAAGGATTTCCCGAAATAACGGCCCAATTACCGATTGATCTAGAAAAGACCCTTCAGCTTTTAAAATTATAGCTGCCTAATATACATTCTTTGGGCGATCACTTCGAGCCGAACCTTGGCAGTTGCACTGCCGGCGCTGTAGGCTGGATCGGGTGTTATATTTAAAGTGTTCAAGCTGATATATCTGGTCCCTTTTTCCATATAGATCATTTTAGATTCATAAGTTTGTCCACCCAGGTCCACGAAATCATGGGCTGTTTCATCAAGTGTCGTGTCGATCACTGTATTGCTGGCGTTCATTGCAGCATAATCTGTAATATCTGTGTAGCATCTTACTTCTACTGTTTGGGCGTACTGCAGATCGAAGAAGAGGCCTTGAAAGATAAAGAACTGACAAAGCGGTGTGACACGTGTGGTCGTAACGGTTTCTTCATGGTTGTATGTACTATTGTTCGTATATATTTCTATAGAGCCGATGTTGCTGTTGCTGGTGACCCCGTTTATATCTACTTCTTTTACATAGTAGCTATATATTCCCGGCTCAACATCTTGCAGGCGATAAGTGCTTTCTTGGGCGGCGTTGTATTCAACGAAATCATTAGCAGAAGGTGCCTTAATAGCAATTATATTTTCTTTTAATACTACCGTGGGATTGTTCTGCCAGGTAAGGACCAGGTCTTTATAGATCAAGACCGTGCTGAAATCGTTGGGATAATTAGCAGGCAGGATTGGATCATAAGGTCCGCCAGGATCAAAGACATCTAGCTCGATAGTCTCTTTGGTGGTTTGACCACAGCCTGTACTTAAAATAATAGTTAGGATAAGGATCAGGATTAATATTTTTCTCATGTGTTTACCTCCGGTGTTTTCTACACGTTAGACGATCTAAACAGTAAAAATGTTCATTTTTATCAAAAGAACCCCTTAAAAATAGTTCAAAAATGCCAGTTAAAATGATATATTTTGACGTCTCATGAATACAGAACTTATCATTAAATTATTGATCGTTTTAAGCGGTGCCTATTTACTGGGCTCGATCCCTTTTGGCGCACTAATGGGCAGGCTTTATGGAATAGATCTGCTTAAAAAAGGCAGCGGCAGTACAGGTACCACCAATGTTATCCGTAATATCGGATTGTGGCAGGGCTTGTTAGTGTTGGTAGCGGATATTTTAAAAGGAGCCGCCGCCGCTTATCTTGCTCTCCAAATTTTGGGATTGCCGGGTTATGTGGTGTTGAGCGGGATCATGGCCATGATCGGTCATAGCCATTCAATATTTATTGGCTTTAAAGGCGGCAAGGCGGCGGCGACAGGCACGGGAATGATCCTGGTCATCAGCTGGCAGACTTTTGTGATAGTGTTTGGGATCATAGTTCTGGTCTTGGTCCTTACTAAATATCAATCCTTAGCATCATTGATCGCGTCAGGCACTGTTCCCTTTTTGTTGTATTATTTTAAAGTGGACATTGTCTATGTCACTTTGGGAGTATTCGCTGTAGCTTTTGTTTGGTACAAACATATTCCCAATATTAAGCGTCTATTGAACGGGACCGAGAACAAGCTCGGTTCAAAAAAGAAAAGGAAATAATGGCAAAAATCGGTGTTATTGGCGCAGGAGCGTGGGGAATTACTTTAGCCAAGCTGCTAGATCAAAATCAGCAGGAAGTAACGATCTGGTGTCATGATGAAAAAGCAAAACACGATCTAGATAAAAAGCATTCCCTGTTCGCTTTGTTCTCCAGTACCAAGCTGCCGAAGAAGGTCAAAACCTCTACTGATCTGGCTAAAATAGTTACCGGATCAGATATTTTAGTCCTGGTCGTTGCTTCGCATTTTTATCGGAAAATGATCAAGGCCCTTAAGCCAATACTCAAGCCGGAGCAGGTATTGATCAGTGCTACCAAAGGCTTGGAAGAAGATTCTATGAAGCGAATGTCTGAAGTGGCAGCAGAAGAGCTGGGCGAAAGCATATTAGAGCGTTTTGTTGTGCTTTCCGGGCCGAATCTTTCTAAAGAGATCCGCAGAGGACATCCGGCAGCAGCAGTAGCAGCCTGTAAAAATATGCAGCAAGCTGAAAAAGTGCAGGAAATATTCAGTGGCAAGAGATTCAGAGTATATTCTCATACCGATGTACGCGGTGTTGAGTTGGGCGGAACTTTAAAAAATATCATTGCCATAGCTTCCGGTATCGCCGATGGCTTTAGATTCGGGACAAATTCTAAAGCTGCTTTAATGGTCCGTGGCGCTGTAGAAATGGGGCGCCTGGCCGTAGCTTTGGGTGCTGAGCCGGAGACCTTAATGGGTCTGGCCGGCATGGGCGATCTGATAGCGACCTGTTCCAGTAAGCTTAGCCGCAATCATCAGGTAGGTGAGGAGCTGGCTAAAGGCAGATCTCTAGTGCGGATCCTAAAAGGTATGAGCGCAGTTGCCGAAGGCGTCAAAACAACTAAGGCAGTTTATAAATTAGCCCAGCAAAAAGGCATAGAATTGCCGATCACCGAACAGGTATATCAAGTTTTATATAAAGAAAAATCTCCCAAACAAGCGATCTGTGATCTAATGGCCCGCGATCCCAAATCAGAGAAAGCTTAGTGCAAAAACGCCAGAGAAAAAGGGAACGAGCTGTTCTGGTCGGCATTGAGCTTCCGGATCAGACTATGATGTCGTTAGAAGATTCTTTAGCTGAGCTGGAAAGATTGGTGATCGCTGCGGGCGGAGAGACCATCGGCAGATTTTATCAATCACGGCCAAAGCCAGACGGGCGTTTTTATATTGGCAAAGGCAAAGCGCAGGAAGTGGCTGAATTTGCGGCCAAAGAAAAAGCGGATCTTTTAGTTTTTGATGACGAGATATCTCCCCAGCAGCAAAGACATTTAGAAGAGATCTTTAAAATAAAGATCATCGACCGTTCCAAGCTGATCCTGGATATCTTTGCTTCCCGGGCCAAGACCCGCGAGGCAAAATTAGAAGTAGAATTGGCGCAGCTTGAATATCTGCTGCCGCGGCTTACCAGAATGTGGGAATTTTTTTCACGCTTGGGAGGCGGGATCGGTACTCGAGGGCCAGGAGAAACTCAGCTAGAGATAGACCGTCGCAGAGTACGCGAAAAGATCTCGCATCTTAAAAAGAAGATCAAAGAAGTAAGTGAGCATCGCGCTCTGCTGCGCAGCGGGCGCCGCTCTAAAGGCTATGAGCTGATCTCTTTGGTAGGCTATACTAATGCCGGCAAATCAACTTTGCTGAATACTTTGGCCCATGAAAATGTATATGTGGCCGATAAACCATTTGCTACCTTGGATCCGGTGACCAGACAAGTCTATTTGCCTGGCTTGAAACGCAAGGCCTTGTTCTTTGATACAGTAGGATTTATTCAAAAATTACCGCATACTTTGATCGATTCTTTTAAGGCGACCTTAGAAGAGGTCAATCATGCCAATATTCTTTTACATGTTGTTGATGTTTCCTCTTCCAATGCCAAGCAGCAGATCGAAGCGGTCTATCGAGTATTGGAAGAGCTGGGCGCGATGACCAAGCCCATTGTTACAGTGTTGAATAAGATCGATGAAGTGGTCGATAAAGAATGGGTGGAAAGTTTGAAAAGAACATATTATCCTGCTGTAGAAGTATCTGCCTTGAAAAGGACCGGGATCACCGAGCTGATAAAAATGACCGAGGAAGTGTTGAGCAGTGAAGGCAAAAAAATCTAAACAATTCGTCATAGTCGATATCGAGACCACAGGGCTGGCCCCTGCGGAGAACGAAGTGATCGAGATCGGGGCTGTTTGCCTGGCTTATGATGGCAAGAGCTTCAAAGAAAAAGGCAAATATCATTCGCTGATCAAACCTTATAAGAACATTCCGCCCAATATCCAGAACCTGACCAATATCACACCCAAGACCGTAGAAAAAGCACCGCGTTTTGAGGAAGTCTATCTGGAATTCCTGGAATTCTTGGATGAAGCTGTCTTTGTTGCGCATAATGTCCAGTTCGATCTGCAAATGCTTAATGTAAATCTGCGCAGGGTCGGTGGGCCTATCATCCAAAACGCCTTGCTGGATTCACAGCAGCTGATCGCCATCACTTTTCCCGGCCTTTCCAGCCATAAATTAGGTGATATCGCAAGATTTTTTAATATTGACCGGGGTAACGGGCATAGAGCTTTGGATGATGCTTTGGTAACCGCTGAGATATTTAAAAGATTTGCCCAGGAAGTGTTCCAGCTCAAGCCAGCGGTGCTTTTAGAGATGAATAAGCTTTTGCGCAACCATTCCTGGTCTTTGAAGGATCTTTTTTTGCAGGCTCAGCAGAAAGCCTGTGCCGGGATGAAACCGGATACTATAGCAGGATTGCAGGGCTGGGCAGCACTTACCAAAGATGCGCTGCGTTTTGAAAAATTAAAAAGGCCACAAGCAAAGGGCCCGGAATGGAACATTCTGCCCCAGGCCGAGCTTGAGAAAATATTTGCCGAGGGTGGGCAGCTGGCTAAGCAATTTAAAAAGTATGAATTCCGTCAGCCGCAAAAAGAAATGCTTTCTAAGATAGTAGAGGCCTTTAATCAGAACGAACATTTATTGATCGAGGCCGGCACAGGCACAGGTAAATCACTGGCCTATCTCTTGCCGGCAATTCATTGGTCGATCCAAAACGGCACACCGGTAGTGATCTCTTCGCGAACAAAAAATCTACAGGCCCAATTAATGGATAAAGATATCCTTTTATTAAAGAAAGTGATCGGCGAAGAATTCAATGCCTTATTATTAAAAGGCCGGGAAAATTATATCTGCCTGCGCCGGGCCGAGCTATTATTCAAGCGGCTGCTCTTAGAAGGATCGCTAGAGCAGATCATCAGTGCTCTGCCGCTTTTGACCTGGATCTCCCAGACCCAGACCGGGGATCTCTCCGAGCTGCATCTCTCCATCTATCGTTCTTTTTTGCGCTATATTAAATCAGAAGCAGTTTCTTGTTTGGGAGAGAAATGTGCGTTACATAAAAAATGTTTTCTGCAGAATATCCGTAAGCAAGCCAAGCGCGCCGATGTTCTGGTCGTCAATCACTCCCTGCTTTTTACAGATCTGGCCGGGGATGGATACTTGCTGCCGGAATATAAGCATTTGATCCTGGATGAAGGGCATGCCATCGAAGATGCCGCCACGGAAAGTTTTTCTATGAGCATTGCAGCGGGCCGGATCATCGAGGAGCTGAAAAGATTTCAGTTGGTTACCGATGAAAAGGTACAGGAATTAGCAGTGAGCCTGAGGGGCAAGACGTTCGAGCTGTTCGAATTGATCCACAAGTTCGTTGCGGCCAATAAAAAAATATCTTACGGTGAAGAGATCAAAGTGATCATAAATAAAGAAGTGACCGGCCAGAAAGAATGGGCTGGTATAATTAAAAGCTTTCGCAGTTGGCAAAAAGCCTGTAAAAAATTAGTGAACATCTCCTCTTGGGAGACCGAAGATGAGGCTAAGCAATATGAAGTGGAAGCTGCCAAGGAAAAAATAAAAGAGTATCTGGAGCGGCTGACCTTTATCCTGGATAGTGAAGAAAAAAATTATGTGCGCTGGTTAATAGTAAATAAAGCCATGGTCCCCTATAATTGTTTTGCCAAGGCAGCGCCGATCGATGTGGGCCCTTTGATCCAGGAGTATTTATTCCTTAAAAAAGACAGCGTAGTGCTTACTTCGGCTACATTTACGGTAGCCGGGCAGTTCGATCAGATCCTTGATCGGCTGGGGTTTGAGGATAAAACAGCGGTACAGACCTGTGCCTTAGGCTCATCTTTTGATTATAAAGAGCAGCTGCTTTTTTGTGTGGCCGAGGATTTTCCGCAAGCTGATGATGAAAAATACGTCAAGAAGGTCAAAGAGCTTTTTATGCCGCTATTTGAGATCACCCAAGGGCGGGCTTTAGTATTATTTACTTCTTATAAAATGCTGCAGAAGGTCTACAATAAAGTGCGGATAGATCTGGAAAAGAAAGGCTTGAACATCCTTTGTCAGGGCAAGCATGGTTCTCGCAGGGCGATACTGAATCGTTTTAAAGAAAATCCCAAATCAATTCTTTTTGGTACCGATAGTTTTTGGGAGGGTGTAGATGTACCCGGTAAAGCCTTGTCTTGCGTAGTAATGATGAAGCTGCCTTTTGCCGTGCCCAGTGAGCCGATCACTGCAGCACGTTTAGAGCTTTATGATAAAAAGAACAACAATGGTTTTTTTGCTTATTCGGTACCACAGGCGATCATGAAATTCAGGCAGGGGCTGGGGCGTTTGATCAGGACCAAAGAGGATAAAGGGGTGGTCATTCTTTTGGATAACAGGGTCCTTAAAAAAAATTACGGAAAGATATTCTTAAGATCCATTCCGGGCAACGATCCGGAAGTGTTAAGCCCCGAAAAAATATTAAAGCAGACCAAGAAATGGTTGGCTTGATCCTGGCCTAAAGCATGGCCCGATATTATCCAGTGATGATATAATTCACGATATGAAATTGATCAGTTTAGATACGCATATCCAGAATAAAGGTGCCTATATAGGTCAGCGGCAGATCTTTTTGGATTTTGCACTTTCCAATCTGCCTTATGATTATCCCGTCAATGAAAAGATCCTGGCCCAAGCCAAAGATTGGACGCCGGAAGAAGTTTTTGAAAAGATCGAGAAATTAGCCAGGACCAGACATCAGGTGATCTGCTTAGGCGGAGGAGAACCTTTGCTGCAAGTAGATTATCTCAAGCCCCTCTTAGAGAAAGAGCTGCCCCTGCCGGTATGCTTGGAGACAAATGCTACGCTGCCAAAGAATCTAAAAGAAATAAAAGATAAAATATCTATTTTCAGCTTAAGTTTAAGCCAGGATTTTATCAAGGAATTCGTGGAATGCCTGGTCCTGGTCCAGGAAGAAGATACTTTTATCCGCATAGTGGCCCACAGAGATGTTACGCCTAAAAAAATAGAGACCTATGCAAAAATAATCGGTGAGATCAGTAAAGATATACCAATGATCATAGAGCCTTTGAAAGATTGCAAAGAACCTCTGCCTCTGCAAGCAATGGCACAAAGACATTTAAATGATGTGCGGGTCATTCCGGCTGTGCATTGGGGCGGTATCCATGCCTAAAATCGTCGAGTGTGTGCCTAATGTAAGCGAGGGCCGCAATTTTCAAGTGATCGAAAAGCTGGCCAATGTCATCCGCGCCAATAAAGAAGTGCAGCTGCTCGATGTGCATCGTGATGTGGATCACAATCGTTCGGTCTATACTTTTATAGGCTCGCCAAAGGGAGTAAAGCAAACCGCATATGATCTGGCCGAGCGTGCCGTTGAATTGATCGATATCAATAAACACGAAGGAGTTCATCCGAAGCTGGGTGTGATCGATGTTATTCCTTTTATTCCCGTAAAGAACGTAACTATGGCGGAATGTAAGCAGCTCTCGCGTAAATTGGGAGCAGAATTGGAAAAACATCTGCATTTGCCAGTTTATTTTTATGAAGAGGCGACCGATGATCCGAAAACAAAGAATCTTGCTGACCTCAGAGCTCAAGGCTATAATCTGAAAAAGCATTATACGGCCGGAGCAGTGGCGATCAGCGCCAGAGATTATTTGATAGCTTATAATGTCAATCTGAGCTCGAAAAATGTTGATATAGCAAGGAAAATAGCGGCAGAGCTTAGGGAGAAAAATGGCGGTTTGGCAGGAGTAAAAGCTTTGGGTTTGAAGCTAGCCTCCAAGCAGCAGGTCCAGGTCAGTATGAACCTGATCAAGCCAAAACAAACCCCACCGGGAAAAGTGCTAAATACAATAAAACGTTTAGCTGGTAAAATAAAAGTGAAAGTGGCCGCTACAGAAATAGTAGGTTTAATGCCGAAGGAAGTACAAGAGGCGGCGGAGAAGTTTAAGATCTGAAGTAATTACCTAATTCTTCTTCGGCAGAGGATTTGGGGTAGGGAATAGGGAGAAGTACTAATGAAAGGGCAGACACCAAAAGGAGTAAGAGATCTATTGCCGGAAGAAATGTCCCGGCAAGGCAAGGTCATCAATCAGATCCGTAAGGTTTTTGAACAAAGCGGTTATGCCCGGATCTCAACACCGACCTTTGAGCTGTATGATGTGCTCAAGACTGGGCTGACACCGGCTCTGCAGGAAAAGATCTATAAGTTCTTGGATAAAAACGGGCGGTTACTTGCTATGCGCCCTGATATGACGACCCCGATCGCCCGCGTGGTCGCTACCCAAATGAAAGAAACCAAGGGGCCGATCCGTCTTTATTATTCAGATAATGTTTATCGTCAGCAAAAACTAGAAGCTGGCCAGGATAATCAATTCTATCAGCTGGGAGTGGAGCTCTTAGGGGCCAGCGGCAAAACGGCCGATGAAGAAATCCTGGCCATTTGCAAGAAAGCATTAAGTGCGGTCGGGCTTAAAGATGTGCGGATCGATGTGACCAGTGTTCCCAAGATAAAAAAATTACCCAAAGATAAACAAGAAGCGCTAGCCAGCCAGGATTATGTACAGTACGGGCGCCTGCCGCAGCGGGATGAATTAGTGGAGATCGATATCGATTATTATACCGGGATGGTCTTCGAGTGTTATGTCCCGGAGCTTGGTTATCCTATCGGCACCGGCGGGCGCTATGATAATCTTGTCGAAAAATTCGGCAGAAAAATGCCTGCGGTCGGGTTTGCTTTAGGTCTGGGCCGGATCTTGCTGGCCTTGGATCTGCAGAAAAAATAAACGGAGCTATAAAATGTTGACCATAGCCTTAGCTAAAGGATATTTATTAGGAGAAGCAGTCGAGCTGTTCCGTCAAGCAGGGATACAGATCAGTGAATCCGATGCGGCCAGCCGCAAGCTGACCTTCTTTGATAAATCAAAAAAATATAAATTCTTGGTCATCCGGCCAATGGATGTTCCGGTCTATGTTGAGCACGGCGCTGCGGATCTAGGTATTTCCGGTAAAGATGTCTTGGTAGAAGGCGAAGAAAGTGTGGCCGAGCTCTTAGATCTGAAATTTGGTTATTGTAATTTAGTTGTCGCTGTGCCGCGCGGCAAAAAAAATATTTATAAGCCGAATATGCGTATCGCGACAAAATTCAGCAAAGCCACAGAAGCTTTTTTTACTAAAAAGGGGATCAAAGCAGAGATCATTAAGCTCTATGGTTCGGTCGAATTAGCACCGCAGGTCGGCCTGGCGGATGCAATAGTAGATCTGACCGCCACCGGCTCCTCCTTAAAGGATAATAATTTGGAGATCAAAGAGATAGTGCTG
>JBHPMC010000012.1:0-45792 GCA_042562495.1 Candidatus Margulisiibacteriota bacterium | reverse complement strand
TTACTATCTGATAAGCTTCCAATTCAGATTAAATCCCAAAAAACACACAACGCAATTTTTAATGAGAGAACTATTTCCAGATGTATGTCTTTTATAATGCCTGTGGATTCCGAAGTGTTCAAGGATTTCTTTGCAGATCTTTGTGTGGCCAAGGATATGCTAAATAAATATGCAGAGAAAAATTATAAGGTATATAAGCAGGCGAATTTCTATAAAACTGTCGATAACGAGTATGCCTGTTCAGCAATATATCCTTTAGCTAGGGAACAAATGCAGAAGAACAGAACCTATTACTATTATATGCATGTCGAATTCAGGCAATTAAATATTGCAGTAGATTTTTTGCTGGATATAAACATAGAAAAGACTAAAAAAGGAAATTCACAAATAGATATTGAGGCTTATGCAGGCATCAAGAATACTGGGTTGGGATATCTGATCAATCTTTTTAAGGATACCGATTGGTATAATGACTTTATTGACGATCAGGTCATAGATGTCCTGCTGGCTAGTTATGTCACAGTACAGGCTATGGCTGCAGAAAATGGGCAATAATAGAAATACTTGCTTCAAAATATAAAAAATGCTATATTTTGCGTCTGTAAGGCAAGATTCCTACAAATAAATCCCAAGTTAGATAAATAGGGGCTTAGAAGAAAAAGATACTCATAAAAACCTAATAAATACCCAGTTATAGTAAAGCTATGAAAGGAGCAAATTATATGGCAGAGAGAAAGAGTAAAAGGCCAGCAGCAAAGCCTGATAGTAAAAAAGAAGTTAAGGAAGAGGAGCAGACCATAAAATACGTACACAACAACGGCCGGCAGGCTAAGGATGATACTGCTGTTAAATTGAATATCACGGAGCTCCAAAATATGAACATTAAGGACCTCTTGAAGGTGGCCAAGGATCTCAAGATAGAGAACTTTAGTTCTTTAGAGCGTCACGATCTGGTCTATAAGATCATGCAGACAAAGACCGAGCAGAGTGGATTGATCTTTGCACGGGGGGTCTTAGAGATCCTGCCTGATGGCTTTGGTTTTTTGCGTACCACAAATTACTTGCCAAGTTCTGAGGATATCTATGTTTCGGCAACCCAGATCAGGCGGTTTGCTTTAATGACCGGAGATACGGTTTCTGGGCAAGTACGCCCACCTAAAGAAGGAGAGCGCTACTTTTCTATGCTGCGCGTAGAAGCGATCAATGATCAACAGCCGGAAGCAGCGCGCAATCGTACTTTTTTCACTAATTTAACCCCGATCCATCCGCTGGAAAAGTTTAGATTGGAATCAGAAACAGGGAATGTTACTACACGTTTGATAGATATGATCGCACCGATCGGCAAAGGGCAAAGAGCAATGATAGTATCTCCGCCAAAAGCAGGTAAGACGATCATCTTAAAAGATATTGCACATAGTATTGAAAAGAACCATCCGGAAGTCGTGGTTAAAGTGCTTTTGATCGATGAACGTCCAGAAGAAGTTACAGATATGGAAAGATCCGTTCATGGAGAAGTTGTCAGCTCTACTTTTGATGAGCCGCCAGATCGACACGTTAAGGTATCCGAATTAGTTCAGGAAAGTGCACGACGTTTAGTGGAATGTGGTAAAGATGTCGTTATATTGCTCGACAGTATTACCCGCTTAGCGCGTGCTTACAACTTGGTCGTGTCGCCTAGCGGCCGTACCTTATCTGGTGGTCTTGATCCAAGTTCGTTGCATAAGCCTAAAAGATTTTTCGGAGGTGCACGTAATATCGAAGATGGCGGATCGCTGACCATTATCGCTACAGCCTTGGTCGATACTGGCTCACGTATGGATGATGTGATCTACGAAGAATTCAAAGGTACTGGTAATATGGAATTGCATTTGGATAGAAAATTGGCTAATCGTCGTATATATCCTGCGATCGACATTGTATCTTCAGGTACACGTAAAGAAGAATTGTTATTGGAACCAGAAGATCTGCGTAAAATAGTCATGCTGCGCAAGAGTATAGATAACGAAAGCTCGACCGAAGAGCTGATCCGTCTTTTGCGGCAGACCAAGACCAATCACGAATTCTTGAATTCCGGTATCTTTGACGTATAAAGGCCTGCTTGTGGTTATTTCAGGTGTCCAGCCGTTGTCAAATAAAGACAGTTACGCTATTATACCGCCTCGCCCATGAGGGTGTGTTTGAAGGAGAGAAGGAAAATGCAAAAAGAGATCCATCCTAAATACAATAAGATCACGGCAACTTGTGCTTGCGGTGCTTCTTTTACGACCGGATCTACACAGGATGAGATCCGTGTAGATGTCTGTTCTCATTGCCATCCCCTGTTTACCGGTCAGCAAAAGATCCTAGATGCTGAAGGGCGCGTAGAGCGTTTCAAAAAACGCTACGCTAAAACTGCAACTACAAAGAAATCAAAGAAAAAATCTTAGCTAAGCAAAATTAAAACCCAAATACCCAAATCCCGATTTAGGGAAGCAGGTTTTTGGGATTTTTTTTATACGGAGTTACAGGTGAATACAGAAAGAAAAGTAGATCCAATCGGCGGCCAAGCAGTTATTGAAGGTGTAATGATGCGGGGCAAAAAGAGGGTCGCTGTTGCTATTCGTAAACCTAATAAGAAGATCCTAGTTGAAAAATATCCTTTTGTATCCTGGACCAAGAAATATCCTGTATTGGGCCTGATATTTATTCGTGGTTTTGTTACGTTGATAGAGATGTTAAGAATTGGCAGTAAAGTACTAATGCGTTCAGCTGAGGTATCCTTATCGGAAGAAGAACAAACGGCCATGGGTGCCTGGGAAATGCCTTTGGCATATATTTTAGGTATAGGTCTATCCATAGGCCTGTTCATTGTGATCCCGGCATATACTTTCACGTTACTAAAGGCATCGGTAAGCAATACTGTTTTGCTTAATTTTTATGAGGGTATGGTTCGGATCGGAATATTCATTTGTTTTTTAATAAGCGTTTCTTTAATGAAAGATATGAGGCGGGTCTTTGAATATCATGGAGCGGAGCACAAGGTTGTCAATTTATATGAAAGAAAAGAAGCGTTGACGGTGAAGAATGCCAGAAAGTATTCGGTGCGCCATCCACGCTGTGGCACCAGTTTTTTGTTGATCGTCATGGTGGTCAGTATCATTACTTTTACTTTTCTAGGGCGGCCAGATTTTTTGCATAGAATTTTGTATAAATTGATGCTATTGCCGGCTATATCCGGAGTATCTTATGAGTTCATCCGGCTCACTGATAAGCTCAAGCATACTTTTCTAAGCTGCTTGACCTGGCCGGGGATGTTGCTGCAGTATTTCACGACCCGCGAACCCACCAATGATCAAGTGCTGGTGGCGATAGCTTCCATAAAGGCGGTTTTGGAGAAATAATATGTTCGAGAAATTAAAAGGCATAGAAAAAAATTATCTAGATATTGAAAAACAGCTTTCAGATCCGTTGGTCATGGCAGATAACAATAAATTCAAAGAGCTTTCTAAAAAATATTCTGATCTAAAAGAAACAATCGAAAAGTTCCGTGAGTATAAACATTTTAAAAAGATGTTGGATGAGGCGGCCTCAGTCATGGCGGATAAAGATTCGGATAGTGAGCTGATCGAATTGGCGATGGATGAAGCTAAAGAACATGAGGAGAAGTTGAAGAATATTGAGGAAGAATTAAAGTTCCTTTTGTTGCCTAAAGATCCCAATGATGCCAAGAGTGCGATCATTGAGATCCGCAGCGGTACCGGGGGAAATGAAGCAGCTCTTTTTGCTGCAGATATTTATGAGATGTATACCAGATATGCTGAAAAACAAGGCTGGACCATTGAAGTTGTGGATCAAAGCCCTGGTGAACTTGGCGGGATAAAAGAAATTGAAATGATCTTCAATGGCCAAGGCGCTTATGGCAAGATGAAATATGAATCCGGGACCCATCGTGTTCAACGGGTACCGGCAACAGAAGCTAGTGGCAGATTACATACTTCAGCAGCTACCGTGGCGGTATTACCTGAAGCGGAAGATGTTGATGTGGATATAAACCAAGCTGATCTGCGGATCGATACTTACAGAGCTTCCGGGGCAGGCGGGCAACATGTGAATAAGACCGATAGTGCGGTACGTATCACTCATTTACCTACTGGCTTAGCTGTTGCTTCACAAAATCGCCGCTCCCAATTACAGAATAGAGAAGCAGCTATGAAGATGTTGAAATCAAAGCTTTATGAAAAGATGGAAAATGATCGTCTTTCCAAGGAAAGAGAAGCTCGTCGGATCCAGGTCGGGACAGGTGATCGCAGCGAAAAGATCCGTACTTATAATTTTCCACAATCCAGAGTTACCGACCACCGTATAAATCTTACTTTATATAAATTGGATCAAGTCCTTTCTGGTGAATTAGATGAGGTGATCGACGCCTTGATCACTGCAGATAGGGTGGCCAAGCTTCATGCCGAAACCAGTAATCAAGAATAAGGTTTGGACCGTACTTGAGATCCTAAAATGGACTGAAGATCATTTTAGGTCCCACAATATTTCAGCTGCACGTTTAGAAGCAGAGTATTTACTGGCCTATGTCCTGAATTGTCCTCGTATAAAGCTTTATACTAACTATGATAGGCCGGTGAGCGAAGCTGAGCGTTCTCAATTCAAGCTCTATATAAAAAGAAGGCTAGCGCACGAACCTCTGCAGTACATAACTCAGGAAGCATATTTTCTGGGAGTACAGTTCAAGGTCGACCAAAATGTTCTTATTCCTCGGCCTGAAACGGAGCTCTTAGTTCAAAAAGCTATTGAATTACAAAAGCAGCAGGGATTTTCAAGGAGCATTGATATCGGTACCGGCAGTGGTGTGATCGCGATCTGCTTAGCTAAGTATCTTCCAGAAATATCGGTTTGGGCCTCAGATCTGTCTCACAAAGCTTTAGCAGTTGCGGAGGATAATACAAAATCCTTGCAGTTAGAGAATAGAATCAATTTTAAGCAAGGGAATTTGTTAGAGCCATGGTTAAGTGAGTTGAAAAAAGCAGATAATGTGCTATTTCTGGCAAATCTTCCCTATGTCCGAAAATCGGAATGGAATGATCTACAGCCGGAAGTAAGAGATTTTGAGCCTAAAGAAGCCTTGGTATCCGGAGTGGATGGTCTGGATCATTATAAGGAATTGCTTGAACAGTTGAAAAAAGTCGAGTTCAATTACACATTAATAATGGAATTAGGTATTCAACAAGAAAATATGTTATCTGTCATGATCAACCAAGATCTAGGTGTTGAAAAAATTGAGTTGATCGAAGATCTGCAGCAAAAACCCAGGTTTATTTTACTTAGAAAATAAAATATTTATTTTTTCATTTTCTGAGGACACTTCTTTACTTGTTTTGAAGAAGCTTTCTTTTTAGCAGGATATATTGATTTAATATGAGCTTCTAATAAGCTGCCTTTGTAATTATTTTTATCCAGAACATTAGCAGGCACAAAAATGACCCGCTTATACTTTTTGTTGCTTACCAATAAAGCAGCCATCTTTCTATACACTCTAACCTGCTTATCCTTATCGGTTTTCCCGGAGTAATAACAATTGCTTTTCACATAAGGAATTCCCTGGAATTTTTGAACTTTACCCATAGAACTAAGAAATGCATAAAGATCTTTGTGGCTAGTATTTTTCTTGGCCATATAATCGAGCATGACAAGTTCATTCCTTTGGAAACGGTAATAAGTGCCGGAAAATAACTTGTTGCCATAAAGCGGGGCATAAAAGAATTTTGTTCCCCAGGCAATATCATTATGCTGTCGGAGCCACCATTTAGTATCCTTGAAATATTTAAGCTTAGATTCTTGGCGGATCACATATTTGTTGGGGATAGCAGCAAAAGCAAGTTGTGTAAGAAAAAGCAGGGCCAGAATGATAACGATGGTTTTTTTCATAAGAAGCTCCCTTCAATATTTTTTTATAATCAGATCTTTTTCTACATTAATTCTTTAAAGAGCTTGAGATATTCTCCTTCGCTCCAATATAATATCCAAGATAAAATAAAAACAGAAGCCCCGATTACGAATATCCCTAAGAATCCAACAAAAATACTTAGAATGTCGCTTTGGGGGATCTTAAACGCTTGGAACATAGGTAAGAAAATAAATAAGGATAAAATAATAATCACAACACCTATTAAGATCAACATTTGTCTGTTCATATCCTTGTTAATGGTTTTTGTTTTTTTTACCATATAATTACCTCCCTGGGATTAATTTATATAACTTGGGTATTATATATCGGCGTTAGCTTATCGAAAAGCTATGCTTTGTACGTGTAATATGCTGTTTTTGTCTTAGATAAATAGAGATGGTGAGCCCCACTTCGCTAAAGCTTCGTGGGACATCCCCAATAATTCGCTTACGCGAATTGCTCATTTCATTCGCGCCCTGCTATGCAGGGCATTGGTGAGCCTGGAGCGATTCGAACGCTCGACCACTACATTAAAAGTGTAATGCTCTACCAGCTGAGCTACAGGCCCTCCCATAAATAAACAAGTCAAAATACTACTTTACTGAGCGTAATGAAAATTAACTCTGAGCGTATGCGAGTGTGTTAATTTTCATCCACAAGCCGAAGGCTTGTGACAGGCCCACGAGAAAGTTATAACATGTCAAAAAGAGACATTAATATACAAGACTTGCCTGACTCTGACAAGGTCTCTAATGGACCTTGATCGTTTCCAAGCGTTTAGCTCCGGTGGATACTATTTTGATCTTAACGCCAACTTCTTTTTCCAGCTTCTTAAGATATTTCTGGGCGTTCTTAGGCAATTCATTAAAAGTAGCTATTCCCGTGGTTTTAGCTTGCCAGCCGGGCATTTCTTCATAAACCGGCGTGCATTTTTTCAGTTGTTCAATACCTGTTGGTAAATGCGAGAGCTTTTTACCTTCAAGTTCATAAGCTGTACACATTTTGATCTTTTCGATCTTGTCTAAAACATCCAATTTAGTTATTACTAGATCAGTAATGCCATTGACCCACACAGCATGGCGGACGACCATGGCATCGAACCAGCCACAGCGCCTTGGTCGGCCTGTAGTAGTCCCGAATTCTTTACCTTCCTGCCTTAAGAATTCTCCGGTGTCGTCATTTAATTCAGTAGGGAAGGGCCCCTCCCCGACACGAGTGGTGTAGGCTTTGGCGATCCCGTAAACTTTATCTATTTTGGTCGGGCCTATGCCAGAACCAGTGCAAGCGCCGCCAGCAGTAGGATTAGAAGAAGTAACATAAGGGAAAGTGCCGTGGTCGATATCCAGCATAGTTCCTTGGGCGCCTTCCAGCAGGATATTCTTTTTTTTAGCTACAGCATTATTTAAAAATACAACGGAATCGATTATATAGGGAGCAATGACCGGCGCTAATTTGGTCAGCTCACCTAGTTTTTCTTTGTTTTCCTCGGGTCGCAGAAAAGCTTCCATGCGTACTCCACTACGATTAAATTTATCTACATAAGCAGGGCCTATTCCTCTGCCGGTAGTCCCGATCTTTTGATCAGCTTTACGGTCATTTTCTTGCTGTTGATCGAGCTTTTTATGCTTGGGCAGTATTATATGAGCAGAGCCGCTGATCTTTAAATTGTCAGGAGTGACAGAAATGCCTCTCTCTTTCAGCCCGGTTATTTCTTTGATAAGTATTTCCGGATCGATAACAACACCGTTGCCGATGATACAAATTGTTTTTGGGAAAAGTATGCCAGAAGGGATCAAGTGCAGTTTAAAAGTATTGTCACCAACAACGACCGTATGCCCGGCATTATTTCCTCCCTGATAACGGACGACCAGATCTTTATTTTCTGCCAAGAGATCAGTAACTTTACCTTTGCCTTCATCTCCCCATTGTGTTCCTACTATTACGTCTACGCTCACGATGTTCTCCTTTCAACTGCGAACATTAAAAATCCCGTCCTTTTGTTGACGGGTTCTCTTCTTAGCTAATTTGGAAATGAATCAAGTAAGAATGAATTGGGTCTTCATCACTTATTCTTCATTTCTTAAAAAGGCCCCACTGTGCCGTGTGTTCTAAGCTGTCTTCTGAACCTCATTAGTTCAGAGTGGGTTTCTGCCCAAAGCGAACTTTAGACAGAATTATTAACTGCTCTAGCTGAGGCAAAGCCGACAGTAGAAGCAAGTTCCCGATCATTTATAGTGTTGGTTCAGCGCAAAATCTTAGACAGCACAAGCACAGTCGGGTTGTTTAAAATGTACCCAGCTTTCCAAGCGAATGCAATGTCCCTAATATAAAAGTACCTATAATGAAAAGCAATAGTGAAATGGGCAAAACCCAACGATCGATCTTTTTCATAGCTTACAAATCCAATCCTTTCTAACCTTGAACAAAGAGTGACTAGTATAGTCAAATCAAAAATATGTGTCAAGAAAAACTGTTGTTTTTTTAGGGTTGAGGCCTATGTTAACTGATGTTTGACAAGGTTCTTTTAAAAGAGTATTATTTAAGTCAGAGAAATCGTCGGTTTTGAGGCGTGGTGGAACCGAGGAGGTAAATCGTTATGGCTACAGGGCCAATACAGACTGGCCAAGGGGCGCAGCCGTATCAACCGAACCGTCCTGTTCAGAAGCCAGATGGTACTATTCAATCTGGACAAGTACGTGAAGACGTATCCGTTCAACGTGCGCCTACTGAAGAAGCAGTAGACGCAGCCAAACAAACTGCACAACAACAAGCAGCCACCACTCCATTTAAAACAATAGCCCGAAAGATGAGCATGCGTGATATTGTCAGCCAACTTTTCCAATATGGTATAGAAGCTTCAGAAGAGAACAGAAATCTTGCAGTGAAAATGCTCTTAATGGGTGTAGAGCTCAGCAAGGAGAATTTCAATCGGCTGTTCAATGTGCTGAAAGGGTTTTCGGGGGATTCTTTTATGCAGGAAGCTGCGATCATCGCTTTGCGTAAGGGATTGGATGATTCGCCTGCTGCTTTAAAAATGCTGGCTAATTTTCTGCGGGAGAATCCTCAACTGGCCCAGCAATTACGAGGAACGCTAACGACAATGGCTTCTTTGCAGACAGCGATTGCTTCCGGTCAAAATTTATTATCTTCGAGTGTTATAGCTCAATTATCTGCGATCTTAGCCCAATTGGACGGGAATATTTCGCAGCTACCTTCTGCTCTACAAAAGAGAAAAAAGGGGGAATTGTTCAGCAGGGAAGAGCTTTTGAGCAGTTTAAGGTTATCAAAATCCTTGATAGATGGAGTAAAAGACCAGCTGGCCAAAGCGCCAACAGAAGAAAATTCTTACATCATCAATCAGTTGCTTGCCGCATCAAAGGAAACACAGGCTTTGATAGAAAACTTGGTCACGCAGGCTGTGCTATCTAAACCTCCTGATGTGAAAGATACTGCCATGTCCGAGCAGTTCGCCTATTGGCAGATCCCCAATAGTTTGGCGGAAAATCCGAAAACAATTGAGCTTTTGATCAAGAGAGATATGACTAAGCAAGGTAATCCGATAAATCCGCGTAAAACAAAAATAATCCTTAAGACAGAGACTAAGGAGCTTGGTGAATTGGGCATTGAAATGGATGTGGAAGAAAATAATTTAAATATCAAGTTCAATACTCCTGAGGATCAGATTGTATCTTTTATCAAGGCCCACATGGAGGATCTGCAGAAAAGAATGGCCGCCCAGAATTATAAAACAAAGAATATACAGGTTGTACGCAAGCATCTAGATGTTAAGCAATTTCTGATACCAATGCTGGAATTGGATGATCTGCGTCGGGTACATACGGAGGCATAAGTTATGATCGAGCGTAAAAGAAAGAAGAAGAGCAATAGCAGGCGTAACGAGCTGGCTAAGAAGCTGAAGAAAAGAGCTTCAGAGCTACAAGAAATTAAGTATAAAAAAGATCGCACGGCGGTCGCTTTAAGTTATGATATTGAAAAAGATGCAGCTCCAGTAGTCCTGGCAGCCGGCAAAGGGCCTTTAGCAGAAGAGATCTTACGTATTGCCGAAGAGAATAAAATACCATTATTTGAAGATCGCGGGCTAGCTAATTTATTGAGCAGAATAGAAATTGAGACCGAGGTCCCGCCAGAGCTGTATATACTGGTCGCCGAGATCTTGGCTTTTGTCTTTAAATTGGATCAAATGGCCGGAAAACGTGATTATTTTGAGAAGAAAGCCAAAGAAATGGGGGTATAAGTAATATGCGTTATTGGGGGATATTATTTATAGTGATTTGTTTAGTTACTTCGGTGGGGGCCGAGGAATCTGCCAAAGAAATGGCTCCGGTACAAGCTATGACTGCCTATGAACAGAATTACGATGCCTTGATGGAAAATGTGGTCAATCTAAAAACTACGGCTTATAAAGCATTTGATTTTATCGTTGCTACAGATGAGAAAGGGAAGCTCGTTTCCAGAAAAGTCACACGATTTACAAAAGGGAATCTAGTTGAGACCAATGGCAAGTTAGATGTGGCTATAGAAGGCGACGGTTTTTTTGTTGTGCAAGCTCCGCAAGGTGTGATCTATACCAGAGATGGTAGGTTTCAATTGGATAAAGATTATCAATTGATCACCCTCGTCGGGGGCTATCCTGTGCTTACCTCCGCAGGAAGAGTATATTTAGAGCCTTCTACAGGAGGAAGCGGAGGCTCAGAAGTAGCGATAAGCCCGCATGGAGCAATAATTCAGAATAAGATCACCCTGGGCAATATTTTAATAGCCACTTTTGAAGATACAAGTGTATTGCAGAGGATCAATGGCAGTTTCTTCCGCATCGTAGGATCAGAAAAAATAACAGGTACTTTAAAGGAAGATGTTAAGCTGAAGCCGGGCTATGTAGAGGCTTCCAATGTAGATCTTTCAAGGCAATTAATTGAATTGCCTTTGAATTCCAGAAAATATGATGCAAATTCTAAAGCACTGCAGATCTTAAGAAGAGCTCAGCAGACTGCTAGAGAGATGGGTAGAGTACAATAGTTAAAGAATTGGGAGGTGGGTATTTATACTGTTAATGGTTGAAAATGATGTATTGAATTAAGAAATAGCTAGTATAAAAACTAGTAAAAAAATAAAAAGGGGGAGTAAACAATGTTCAAGCAATTCAGGGTGGCCGCGACCGGCATGTCCGCGATGGAAAAGGACCTGATCACTATCACGGATAACGTTTCCAACGTAAAGACCACGGGTTTTAAAAAAGCCAGGGTGGAGTTTGAGAACCTTTTTCCGGAAATACTCAACGAAGCGATAAGTGATAGCGAACGAGACAGGGTCTCACCACGCCTAGAGTTCGGTTCAGGTGTGCGAGTGGTCGGTACTCCGCGCGATTTTTCTTCGGGTACGATCGAAGTGACGAACAATCCTTTAGATGTTGCTATTCAGGGCGAGGGATTTTTACAGTTCCGTTTAACGGATGGGACGACAGCTTATTCGCGCGCTGGCAATTTGCATCAGGATAGAGATGGTCGCCTAACCGATATAAATGGTAATTTTTTGGAACCGGAGATAACTTTGCCAAGGAATACAACTGGCGTGATCATTGCTACAGACGGAACAGTATATGTCCAAGAAAATAATGAGATCCAGCAAAGACAGATAGGGCAAATCACATTAGTGCGTTTTGTTAATCCACCAGGATTAACGACCATTGGCGGCAATTTATATAAGGAAACAGAAGCATCGGGCGAGCCTACAGAAGGGCTGCCTGCTAATGAAGGTTATGGTAGTATTGCTCAATTTTCCTTGGAAAGCTCTAATGTCGATGTCGTTCAAGAGATGATGCGTATGATCATGACCCAAAGAGCATTTGATGTTATTTCTAAAGCAATTCAATCTGGAGAAGGTATGTTGAACTCTGCTATTGAAGTAGCAAGGGGATAATATAAGGATAACTTTAAAGAAAAGGGGTCAATATTAATTGAAAAGATTGGCTGTTTTTTTATTATGGTTGAGCCTTTTTTCGGGCTTAGTCCTTATAAATGGTGTTGCCGAAAGCAAAGCTGAGCCAGATGATTGTTCTTGGGTATGTTCTAAAATTGATAAAACGATCGCCAGCTCTTTAAAAAAGCATTTTGATCAATGGAGAAGAGCCAGAGTTGAAGCAAAGGCTTTTTATAATAAATACCATTTGGAATTTCTTAAAGAGATCTCCCCTAAGGATCTTCTAGAAATCAAGGTTCATATCCCAGAAGATAGTATTCCAGCAGAAAAAATGGTCTTAAAGATAGAGCTAATGCTTAATCAGAAATCGTGGAAAAAATTCTTTTTGAGATGCAATATTCAAGCTTGGGAAGCTGTTTGTGTAGCTGAGGCTGTGATCGAAAAGCGAGGAATCTTGGATCAAAGCAATATCACGCTAAGCAAAAAAGATATCGCTGCTTTTTCGGAAAGATTATACAAAAATAGGATAAACATATTGGGTTGGGAAGCTAAAACGAAGATCAAAAAAGGACAAATAATACGTACTTGGATGGTACAACCATTGCCTGTGTTTAGACATGGCGATGAAATAAATATGATCTATCGTAAAGAAGGCGTGGTCTTGAAATTTAAGGGAAAAGCTTTAGATGATGGGTACATTGGCAAGAAAGTCAAATGTTATCGATTACGTTCGCGTAAAAATTTTGTTGGTACAGTGATCGAAAGAAATACTGTATTAATAGACTAAAATAAGCGTTAACTATTAGTGAACTCAGTGTTGAAGTATAAATACATGAATGGTTGACACTGTGTTCGGTAATTGTTAAAATTTTAAAAGATGGGGGGCGATATATATGTACGATTACAAGAACTTAGCCTTGAAGTTTTTTACTTTGTGTATGTTAAGTTTCTATCTTTTTGTTACGGTTTCATATTCTGCTTCGCTTTGGACGGAATCTTCTACTTCACCATACATAACACCAAAAGCTCATAAGGCTGGAGATGTAGTAATGGTCATTATTGATGAAAAGACCAGTGCTTTACAAACAGGTACTACCCAAAGTGATCGAGATTCAGATATTCAATTCGATCTGCAAAATGCTTTTTCCAATGTTAACCGGGGTAAAGAAACAAGCGGAGACGATAGTATCGGGATAAATTTTCGGGGAGCAAATCGCTATCGTGGTATAGGGCGGACAATGCGTGACAGTAAAGTTAAAACTACATTGACTGCGACAGTGATCGATGTCCAGCCGAACGGGAACTTGTTTATCATGGGTCAGAGGCAATTACATATCAACAGCGAGACCCAGCAATTAGAAGTCTCCGGAATAATACGCCAAACAGATATTACACCACAAAACACTATTCTTTCTTCGCAAATAGCTAATGCCAAAATAGCTTTGCGAGGTTCCGGTCCGGTTTCCGGCCCGCAGAGTACAGGTTTGTTTAGTAAATTATTTGGTTGGTTGTTCTAATTAAAGGGGTGGTCTATGAGATTTAGTAAGATCGGAAAACGTGTGTTGGTATTGTTATTGATTTTCAATGTCAGTACAAGCTTTGCACTATCACCTGCGGTCAGAGTGAAAGATATTTCCAAAGTATTTGAAGCCCGTTCCAATCAATTAATGGGTTTTGGCCTGGTGGTTGGTTTGCGGAATACAGGTGATTCTGCTCAAGCAACATATACTCAAAGAGCTTTAGCAAATTTACTGACTAAATTAGGAATTGCGCAGAGCACGGAGCTTTTTAAGAGCAGAAATGTGGCTGCAGTAATGGTCACGGCCGATCTGCCACCTTTTACCAAGCCGGGGCAAAGAATTGATGTGGTAGTTTCCTCTATGGGTGATGCCAATAGTTTAAAAGGCGGGACTTTATTACAAACTCCCCTGCAAGGAGCTGATGGCAAAGTCTATGCAGTGTGCCAGGGTTCTGTAGTCGTGGCCAGTGAAAGAAATGCAGTAGCTGGAGAGCTGATTCCTAGAGGGCAACCTACCGTTGGGCGCGTTGTTCGTGGTGCTCTAGTCGAAAGGAATGTTCCTGCAGAATTTGATACTGGAGAATACCTGACCCTTGTTCTGGAGAGAGCGGATTTTACTACAGCAGCTCGTTTAGCTTATGCCTTAGAGCGAGTAGGTATCGTTGGTGCTAAAGCAGTTGATGCTTCTACTGTCCAAGTCCCCGTGCCGGAAGAAGAGAGAGAAAACATGGTTGATTTTATCGCCAGAGTAGAAGATGTTTCGTTGATCCCTGATGCAGTGGCAAAGGTCGTAGTAAATCAGAGGACAGGGACAATAGTGATCGGAGAAAACGTACGTTTATCACCTGTTGCTGTATCTCATGGTGATATTGAGGTTAAGGTTGGCGAAACAAGTGGTGAAGAAGATCGCCAAAGTGATCTGCTGTCATTATTTGAAGAGGAATCCGTTACAGAGAGCGCTAAGCCTGAAGCCAAGCAGGAGATCAAGTTGGTTAAGCTCCAGGCTGGGACCAGTTTAAGTGCTTTAGTTAAAGCGCTTAATGCTGTAGGCACTAGCCCAAAAGATCTAGTAGCAATATTGCAGGCATTAAAATCGTCTGGGGCTTTGGCCGCAGAATTAGAGGTCATTTAAGAGGGGGAATAAAATGACGATCACTCCGATCAATCCGGCATTAGTTATGGGTAGATCCTTAGCTCAAGGTGTAGGTAATTCCAGTAAGCCTACAACAAAAGCAGAGACACAGACAGCATTTGTTGAGCTGTTGTTGGATCAGGTCTTCTTAAAATCATTTATGACCGAAAAAGAAGGTGTCTTTGCGCCGGAAAAAGATGATCTTTTTGGTAATTCTCAAGAGATGGGCCTATATCAAGAGATCGTGCGCAAAGAGATGATCCACCAATTAGCGGCAGAGGATCGCTTTGGTTTTGCAGAGCTATTTGCCAATGTTCCATCCTTGCCAGATTAAAGTGCGACCGTTTTTTGGTATAAGGCAAGGCAGTTATAAATAAAGGATTGATTACTAGTGGTCAAAAAAAAGGAAACAAAAAAGGAATCGGTAAAGACCAAAGCAGTTGATCTGAACAAAGAGATCGCTGCGCGTGGTAATAAGCCGGATGCTAAAGATAATACGATCAAGCATGATATCGTTAATGCACATATATCTTTGGTACAAGCTATCTCAGCAAATATTGCAGCAGGAGGGAAGGCGCCGCCGGGGATCACTTTTAATGATCTGGTTAGCTATGGTGTTGAAGGATTAATAAAAGCCTGGGATGGCTTTGATAAATCACGAGGCGTGCAATTTAAAGTATATGCCTCTTACCGTATCAGGGGCGAGATCTTAGATAGAATAAGAAAAGAATGGAAGTATCGCAATCCTGGTTCCTATAAGTCCTTTCAGAACCGGGCTTCGGATAAAGTATCGGAGATGGCGAAGGACGTCATCAAATCCAAGAAAGATGATAAAGCTGTTGGCGAGGTCCAAAATGTTGTAGCGAATTCGGCGATCGTCTATCTGCTTTCGATGGACGAGATGGAAGTGCAGTCGGGATTGCAGGGAACAAAAGATCCGGCCGAGGAAGTAGTTAGTAATATGGAATTTTCCAGTGAACGAACAGTTCTCTGGGAAGAGATCAAAAAGCTGACTGCTCCGGAGAAAATGTTGATAAATATGTTCTATGTGGAGGATAAGAACCAAAAAGAGATCTCGGAGGCACTAGGTTTTTCTAAGAGCAAGGTTAGTAGATTACATATGCAGATCTTGAACAAGTTGCGGGGCCGTTTGAAAAGAAAAATGAGCAAGTAAGGGCTATCTTCTGGGCTGAAGTTTCAGCTAAGAATATAGGGTTTACTAAATAATGGGGGGAAAAATGGGGGAATTCAACGAACAAATATTATTTGATCCAGCAATGCGTCGCTTAATGTACGGAATTAAGGATTCGATCAAGCGCCAGACCATTATTGCCCATAATATTTCAAATGAAAAAACACCCGGATATCAGCCGATTCGTTTTGCTGATGAATTGGAAGAGATTATGAGCCGCCCGGGATTTAAGGAAGATAAAGTGATTGTTGAAGAGGAAATGGCCAAAATGACCAAGAACCGTTTTAAATATTCGACTTATATGCGTTTGATGAACATGAAGATCGATGTTCTGAGAAAAGTAATAAACCAGGGGCGCTAAATGAGAAAGTTAATTAGTTCGGCAATAGTGTTAATAATGTTGGGGAGCATGGCCTTGGCAGTCGGGCCAGGGCTTGATAACGCTTTAGAGATAAGTACTTCTGCGCTCACTGCACAAAAAATTAAAATGAACGTGATCGCGAACAATATAGCAAATGTGGATACGACCGAAACGGCTGATGGTGGTCCTTATCGCAAACAAAAAGTACTAATTCAGGCCCGTGAGTTCTTAAGAGGAAGGGGAGTACGAAGGCAAGGTATTGGCGGGATTTTAGGTGGAGTCCAAGTGGTTTCTATTGTAGAAGACAAAGAAACACCTTTGACCAAAGTTTATGATCCGGCCCACCCCAATGCCAATAAGAACGGATTTGTGTATTATCCAAATGTGAACATGACCGAGGAGCTAGTTGATATGACTCAATCCTCGGGAGCATTTGAGACCAATGTAATAGTTTTTAATGCTACTAAGCAAATGATGCAGACAGCTTTAGAGCTGGGTAGATAAAAAAAGAAAGGGGAGATATTTATGGCAGAACCAATTTCAGCAATAGGGGGAGCAGTTACCAGAGGTGCTCCGGGAGCATTAACTTCGGCTGTTGCCGCCGAGAATACTACGCCGTTCCAGCAGATCTTAGATAATTCTTTGGGAGCTTTGGAGAATATAAGCAGAATGGAAGAAAAGGCCAATGTTTATATGCAGGAATATGTGCGAGGAAATGTCAGCATGGAAGATGTGTTGATCGAAGCTACTAAAATGCAATTAGCTATGGAGTTGGCAATAACTATGGTGAATCAAGCAGTAACAACCTTTAAAGAAGTACAACAGATGCAGGTCTAAGTTATTGAAAAAGTAAAAAAAAGGAGGGATCACAGTGGCTGAAGAAACAGGAGCTCCAAAAGCAGTAGGGACACCGCCAGTTAAAAAGGGTGGGATCGGGAATCGCTTGATCTATTTGATCGGGGGCGTGATCTTTTTCGTTATAATTTTAATAGTAGGTTTCTTCTTTCGTCCTTCTTTTGATTCCTCAGGCGGACAAGACGGCAGATCAAAATATGTGAATGTTTTCACGCATCTAGAACTTAAAGATGCCGCGGAGATCCGAGCAGCCCTTGATGCGCAAGGGATCAGGGATTATAAGGTAGAAGAAAACGGGAAAACTATTGCTGTGCGTCGTAAGGATGCTGATAATGCGCGTTTAGCTATGGCCTTGGAAGGATTACCTGCTGGTGGCGTTGTCGGCTATGAGATCTTTGATAAAGGCGGAGCTTTAGGAGCCACGGATTTTGATAAACGTATCAAATTGACCAGAGCGCTCAATGGTGAATTATCCCGAAATATCTCCAGGATCTATGGTATAGAAGAAGCCAGAGTGCAAATAGTTATTCCAGAGAAACAATTATTTGAAACTGAAAAAGTTCCCGTTACATCCGCTGTTTTTATTAAAATTGCAAAAGGTATATTGTTATCTCCCTTGCAGATAAAAGGTGTTATTCATTTGATAGCAAGTTCGGTCGAGGAATTAGCAACACGTAATGTTACTGTGGTTGATTATTCAGGCCGGATCTTAAGTAGCCCCGAGTATGAAGATTTCTATAATAAATGGAAAGCTCAACAGCAAACGAATATGGCTATATCTATGAAGCAAAAGCCAAGTAAAGCTGAAGGTGTAAAGCTGGCTATATCTGTAGAAGAAACCCAGAAAAGCACAAGTGCAGCGTTGACCCCGAAAGAAAGAATGGAAGCTCGTTTGCGTTTTAAGCAAAAGTTCGAAAAAGATATGGAAGCAAAAGCGCAATCTGTTCTTGATCAATTCTTCCCTGCGGGAGCATCCCTGATCAAGATCAATGCTGAGCTAAAGACCTTTGATGAAGCCCAGGAAGATAACGGCTCGGCTATAGCCCGGATCACTTCGATAATTTTATTAGACGAGAATAACAAGACATTAGTGCTTACTCCTGAGAACAAAGAAGCAGTATTTAAAGCAGTAGCAGCCGTAACTGGGTATGTACGTGGCCGTGATCGCATAGATCTAAGATGGGCACCTATTTATGAATTCGGTAGAGCTGGTGTTTTTGGCGGGGCAGGAACAGCTGAAAAGACCGGATTATTTTCTAGGATTTTTGCTTGGGCTACGACAATAACCAGAAAGATATTGGTTTATGGCATATTTTTAGCGCTCTTTTTGATGATCGCAAATGCTATAAGAAAGAGTATCTTTAGAAAAAAATTAGCAGCAATGCCTGATGGTAAATCAGGGATTCTTTCTCCTGGAGGAAGAGGAGGAGAAGGCTTGGCAGGCTTAAAGGGCCCCACTTTAGATGATTTTAAACAAGTGGCTGAAAATTCACCGGATAAGCTAGCAGAAGTATTAAAGAATTGGTTGTCGGAATAAAATATAAGGAGTAAATAATGCAGGAATTTGATAAGCTTTCCGGCAAAGAAAAAGCAATGATATTCCTTTCTGCTTTAGGGGATCATGCCTCAGCAAAAGTATTAAAGTGTTTGCCGGAAAAGGTCTCCAAAAAGATCGCTGAGGAGCTTAATTATTTTCCTAAACCCAATAAAGAAATGATCGCCCATGTTTTTAAGGAGCTAAGCAAGCTGACTTTAAAAGCCGGGCCAGATGAAGCTGCGCGGATGTCTAGGGAAATAGAATCTCAATTAGAAAGGGATGCGACTAAGCCAGAATTGCCGGTTAATTCTTTGGATAAGCTTGATCCAGGAGAGCTACTCCATCGTTTACAAAATGAACAAGTGCAGACCATAGCCTTTGTTCTGGGATTTCTAAATACATCCTCTCGCGAGAGTTTTTATCAATTACTTTCACCGGGACGAAGGAAAGAGATCTCAGGACTGGTTGTTGCAGATATAAAAGCAAAAGAAAAGATAAAAGAACAGATCCAACTTGTTTTAATGGCCCCGCAAACATAGTCATTATCTTGGGGCTTTGACCGCTGAAAGAAAAGGTTTATAAAATGCCGATCTATAAATGGAATGAAGTAAGGGAAAGCAGAGGGGACCCAGAGCAGTTGGGGAAACAAAGAGATTTTCCAAAACCGGAGGGCTATGTGCCACCGCCTGCAGCGGGGACCAGCGCTGCGGCAATTACGGAAAGTGATCGACAAGTAGCCCAGCGTTTCCGAGAGCAAGCACAGCGGGATGCTGAGCAGATCAAAGCAGGAGCAAGGGCCGATATTGAAACTATGAAGACAAAGGCCCATGATGATGCTTTGCGTGAGGCTGAAGAAAAGATCCAGGCTCAATTCAAGGATAACTTAAAAAAGAGCTTGGATGCTATCCAAGAAGCCTTAGATGAAAGAAAGAAAATAATCAAAACTGCTGAGCCTGAGATCTTGAAGCTTGGCGTAAAGATCGCCCAACAGATAATACATAGCGAGATCACTTTGAACAGAGGCGTGATCATGAACGTTGTATCGGATGCGATCAGCAAGATCACAGATCGGGAACAGGTGATCATTAAGGTCAATCAAGCGGATCTGGAGCAAGTTAAAGATTTTAAAGATGATATAGAAGATATGTTGGATGGAGCGAAAAATCTATCGATCGTATCTGATAAGAAGATAGAGCCAGGGGGCTGTGTGATCGAAACCAAGATAGGCCTGGTCGATGCCAAGGTCTCAACCAAAGTAGAGGCTATTGAAAAGGCTTTTATGAAAGTATATACAGAAGACGTAAAGAAAATATCTACTGCAAAAGGCGAAAAGCTAGATCATCAGGAAATATATAGAATTACCGGAGAGGTTCCGGAAGGTGATGTTGAGCCCGAAAAGAAGGCTGATAATAAAAAGGGGAAACAGAAAGCAAGTAAAGAAAAAGAAGATTTTGATGAAGAGAATTTCGATCTAGATCTTGATCTGGAAGAAGGGGATCTGGAGCAGACAGGATAGAGCTCATGGCGTTGGAATTCCAAAAATATAATAGGATCGTAGAAACGACCGATACATGCAAAATAATCGGCAAAGTCGTTCAGGTAGTAGGCTTGGTGATCGAAGCCCAAGTTCCGGGCGTCAGCGTTGGTGAATTATGTACGATCTTTTGCGAAGGAGATAATCCGCATCCCGTCGAAGCGGAGGTCGTTGGTTTCCGGGAAGGGCGAGTACTGCTTATGCCGCTTGGTTCGACTTCGGGGATCTCTCCCGGCAGCAGGATCTTAGCTACCGGGCATATTTTGCGTGTACCTGTAGGTCCCCAGTTACTGGGCAGGATCTTAAATGGATTGGGTGAGCCGATCGATGGTAAGGGTGTGATCATTCCTGAAACATTTTATCCACTCGATAGAAATCCGCCAGATCCTACTAAACGTCCGCGGATCAAACAAAAATTAGCTACATCTATCAAGGCCATTGATGGTCTTTTAACTTTAGGGCAGGGGCAGCGTATCGGTGTTTTTTCCGGCTCAGGTGTAGGTAAAAGTACCGTTATGGGGATGGTCGCAAGAGGTACAGAAGCAGAGATCGCAGTAATTGCTCTGATAGGAGAACGCGGACGAGAAGTTCGTGATTTTATTGAAGAATCCTTAGGTGAAGAAGGTATGAAAAAATCTGTTGTGATCTGTGCCACTTCCGATCAGCCTCCGATGATCCGCCTAAAGGGAGCTTTGGTAGGGACTGCCATAGCTGAATATTTTCGAGATCAAGGTAAAAAGGTTCTCTTCATGATGGATTCGGTAACCCGTTTTGCTATGGCTCAACGCGAAGTTGGTTTAGCTACAGGGGAGCCACCAACAACCAAAGGCTATACTCCTTCGGTATTTGCTTTAATACCCAGACTTATGGAAAGATCAGGTACTTCGGAAAAAGGTTCTATAACCGGGATATATACAGTACTAGTTGAAGGCAGTGATATGGATGAGCCTATTGCTGATACTTGTCGCAGTATTTTAGACGGACATATCGTACTTTCCAGAGATATTGCAGCCAAGAATCATTATCCGGCCATAGATATCGGGCCCAGTGTCAGTCGTTTAATGTCCGTAGTAGCTTCTCCTCAGCATAAAGAAGCTGGTGGAAAGCTACGTGAAGTATTGGCTCGCTACAACGAAGCTGAGGACTTGGTAAATATCGGAGCATATGTGCGGGGAAGTAATCCAAAGATAGATGAGGCTTTGGAAAAGATAGATTCGGTCAATGAATTTCTGTGTCAAAAAACGGATGAGAAATTCGAATTTGACGAGACCGTGGCCATGCTCCAAAATATTTTTGCCTAAAGGAGTGTGAAGAGCTTTGGCCCGCAAACCGAAAAAAGGTCGTTTTAAATATAACCTCGAAACAGTTCTAAAGGTACGTAATATACGGGAAAAACTGGAAAAGGAAAAATTCGCCAAAGCCCAGAAAGAATTCCAAAAAGAGCTGAAAAAAGAAGAAGAGATCAAGGATTTTCAAAGCACCAAGCAAACCGAACAAAAAAGCGCTTTAAGCGGCAAGATAAGTGATTTTAGCAGGATCTTGCAGGGTCATTTTCATTTGGGTAAAGTCAAAAAAGATGTGGAAAAACAGGAAAAGTCCCGCTTGGAAGCTGAGCAAAAAAAAGAAGAGCAAAGAGAAAAACTGATCAAATCCATTATGGATCGCAAGATAATGGATAAAGATAAAGAAAAGAAAGTGGATTCCTGGCGCAAGCTGATGAATAAAGAAGAGACAAAGTTCCTGGATGATATTTCAACCAGCAGATATTCCAGTAAGAAAAAATAGATTAATTGAAGCAGTGCTTACTTGGTTTTTAAAATATGCTTCCGGATCGGAGCTTTTTTAGCCAGGCCAGAACGCAAGCAAGATGTGCATACTTTAGCTCTCATGACGCGGCCATCCACTATTATTTTCATGGTCTGCAAGTTGGGTATCCAACGAATCCTTGTTTTTATATTAGAGTGACTACGTTTATTACCGGTCACTGGTTTTTTGCCACAAATTTCGCATTGATAAGACATTTTTCACATCCTGTGCCTAAAATGAAATCGAAATATAGCATAAGCCTAATAAAGTGACAAGTTGGCGGAGAATATGCCGGCTCTTGTTTTAGTCAGCTTGAAAATTGAATGTTATAATAATAAAAATGCGTTATTTAATATTTGTAATAATATCAATACTGCTGTTAACAAGCGCAGGCTTGGCCAAGACAGAAGAAAAAATGCTTTCTCAAGAAGACCTAGCTCTGGCTGAGATCCAGGCTTTATACGAAGCTGAGCAATATAAAGAAGCCTTGTTCAAGATTACGAATTTTATAGATAAATATCCTAAAGCCAAAGAAGGCTTTTTTAACTTAGGGTTGATCTATACCCAGAGGCAGCGCCCTAAGCTGGCGATAAAAGCATATGAGCGGGTTTTGCAGATAGACCCTGGGCTTGCTGAGGCCAGGATAAATTTGGCTTCATTATATTTGGATGAGCAATTATATGATAAAGCCATAAAGCAATTGCAACGGCTGTTGAAGACAAATAAAGATAATCCGATCATTGCGGAAAAGCTGGGGATCCTTTATTACAATCAAAAAAAATATAATCAGGCCATAGATTATTTTAAACAAGCTATAGAAATAGCACCGGATAAGGCTGTTGCTGTACATAATTATCTGGGGATGGCTTATTTTTCGATCGGGGATAAAGCTTCGGCCCAACAAAGCCTAGAGCAAGCCAGGAAAGCTTATGTCCTGACCGATGAGGGGAAACGTTTAATGGCCCTGCTTTATATGGATGATGAGAAATATGATGAAGCGATACAAATCTTGACCAAAGTGATCAAAGAGACAGAGCCGCGGATCGATGATTATAATAATTTAGGTACAGCCTATTCACGTAAGAGCGATTTTGATAATGCCAAAGTGATCTATCAAAAAGTTCTAGAAATAGAGCCCAAGCATAAAGTCGCCTTGAGTAATCTCGGATTAGCTTTGATCCAATTGGAAGATTACGAAGGAGCAAAAACCGCTTTTAAGCAGCTGGTCATTCTAACTCCTAGGGATAACAAGGCCTTTTATAACCTTGGATTTGTTCAAGAACAGCTCATGGAATATGGCCCGGCCCTAACTGCTTATTTGAAAGCAAAAGATCTGGGCTATGAAGATAGTGTAAAGCTTGATCGGGCTATTTCATATTTGCGAGGCAGGCAGGAACAGATCACGACTCCAGTTCAATGAACAAAGAAAAGCTTCTATTGCATTGTTGTTGTGCTCCGTGTATTACGGTCCCTATGGAGAGATTAAGCCCTGATCATGATCTGGAGCTCTTCTTTTATAATCCGAATATCCAACCAGAAGCTGAGTATCAGCAGCGCCTAAATGAGCTAAAAAAATATGCGGCCAAACAAAAACTTAACCTAGTAATAGGTGAATATGACAACGGCAGATGGGAAACGCTGACCAAAGATCTGGCAGCGGAACTTGAAGGTGGCAAAAGATGCTTTAGATGTTATGAGCTGCGTTTAGGAGAGACAGCAAATCAGGCTAAGCAAAAGAACATTCCTTGGTTCACATCGACCCTATCGATCAGCCCTCATAAGAATGCCGAGGTCATTAACCTCCTGGGTCAAGAGATCGCCAAGAAATATGCTCTGAAATATTATCAGGCGGATTTTAAAAAAAAGGATGGTTTTAAAAGAAGCCTGGAAATAAGCAAGCAGGAAGATTTTTATCGCCAGAGTTATTGTGGCTGCTTGTATTCTCGAGATCCGGTTGAAATAAAATGACAACTGCCCTGGATAAATCTATACAGTACTTAAAAGGTGTTGGGCCTAAATTGGCCAAAATATTAGCTAAAGTCGGGATACAAAATTTACGTGATCTGCTCTATTATTTTCCGCGCAATTATGACGATAGGCGAAGATTGCCAAAGATCTCTACATTATATAAACAATTAGGAGAGATCGTTTGTGTGCGGGGCAGGATAGTGACACTATCATCATTTAAGACCAGAAGCCGCCTAGCTATCGTCAAAGCCAATATTATAGATGATACAGCCAAGCTGACCGTGGTCTGGTTCAATCAGCCTTTTTTGAACAGGATCCTAAAAAAAGGAATGGAAGTGTTCGTGCGGGGCAAAGTAGAGAAAGTATCGGTAAGGGGGTATTTACAATTAAGCTGCCAAGAGTACGAGATAATAAAGGGGCACGATAGCCTTAGCATGGAACGGGTGGTTCCGATCTATCCTTTGACGATCGGTCTCTATCAAAAAAAGATACGTGCTTTAGCTTGGTATGTCATTAAGAATTGTTTAAAAGACCTGCTTGATCCTTTTGAAGATACTTTGCGGAAAGAAAATAACTTGCTGTGGTTGAGCAAGGCTGTTGAAGAGCTGCATTTTCCGGAGAACCGAAGGGCTTGGAAAGCTGCTCATGATCGCATAGTTTTTGATGAGTTCTATTACTTACAATTAAGGGCAGCGTTACAAGGATATTATCGACAAGGAGTGCTGAAGAGCAAGCCTTTGAAAGCTGAGGGAGAATTGATCGAGGCGTGGAAAAAGGCCCTACCTTTTAAATTGACCTCTGCCCAGCAAAGGGTTCTTGGCGAGATCAAGGAGGATCTGCAAAAAGATAAACCTATGAGCCGTTTATTACAGGGGGATGTGGGCTCGGGGAAAACTGAAGTTGGCTTGGCAGCTATGCTTATGGCGGTGCAATCCGGCAAACAAGCTGCGTTCATGGTTCCTACAGAAATATTAGCCGAACAGCATTTCTATAAATTATCAAAGCGCATGGAAGAGCTTGGTGTAAAGGTTGTCTATCGTGTGGGGAATATGAAGAAGAAGGCCAGAGAGCAGGTAGATAAGCAGATAAAAACAGGAGTGGGCCAGATAGTCATTGGAACACATGCCTTGATCCAGGATAAAGTAGAATTCAAAGATCTGGGGCTAGTGGTGATCGATGAACAGCATCGTTTTGGTGTAGGCCAACGGCAGGCTTTGGTAAAAAAAGGAAGGGCCCCTCATACTTTGGTTATGACCGCCACGCCAATTCCCCGTACTTTAGCTCTGACCTTTTATGGTGATCTGGACAAGTCGATAATTGATGAGTTGCCGCCAGGCCGTAAAGCTATTACGACCAAGTGGGTACAAAAAGCAAAATTATCAGCAATGTATGATTATGCTAAAAAAGAGATCGCAGCCGGAAAGCAGATCTACATAGTCTATCCATTGGTACAGGAGACAGAAAAAAACGATCTAAAAGCAGCAACAGAGAGCTCGCAATATCTGGCAGAAAAAATATTTACGCAGAGCAAGGTTCAGTTGATCCATGGCAAGCTGAAAAGTTCAGAAAAAGAAAGTATCATGCGTGATTTTCGTGCGGGGCAAACAGATGTTCTGGTCGCGACGACTGTGATAGAAGTCGGAGTGGATGTGCCTCAGGCATCGATCATGATCATTGAACATGCCGAACGCTTTGGGCTGGCTCAACTGCATCAGTTGCGTGGCCGAGTAGGCAGAGGACAAGATCAGTCTTATTGTTTTTTGGTTGGGAACCCAAAGACTGCTGAAGGTAAACAGCGGTTAGAAGCAATGGTCAGTACAACGGATGGTTTTAAATTAGCAGAAATTGATCTTAAATTACGTGGCCCTGGCGAATTCTATGGATTTCGGCAAAGCGGGATACCTGATCTCAATGTTGCTGATCTAGTAAAAGATGAACCCATCCTACAAAAAGCACGAGCTTTGGCTTATAAGATAGTAGCCGAGGATAATGTGCTATCCAGGCCAGAACATTATGAGATGAAAAAGGAGATCAAAAGAAAATTCGGAAATATATTTGATTGGCAGGTGTTGAATTAATGCGAGTTATCTCCGGCAAAGCAAAAGGCAGAAAATTAAAACAACCCAAGAGCGCAAAGGTTCGGCCGACACGAGATATGGTCAAGGAAGCTTTGTTCGATATTTTAGGTACGGCTGTTGTAGGTAAAAGGTTCTTAGATCTTTATGCTGGAGCAGGGGCGATCGGCATAGAGGCTTTAAGCCGAGGTGCGGAGGAAGTGGTCTTTATCGAGCATATGCCCAAGCTGGTCCATGAGAACCTGGCTTTAACAGAATTAACTGGCGGTCGTGTCTATGGCACAAAAGTAGCCACCGCTTTAAAGGTCATTGAGAAAAAAGGAGAGAAATTCGATTTCATTTTTTTAGATCCGCCTTATAGTGGAGCGGAGACCGAAGTCACATTGAACAAGATTTCTTCGTTTGATATACTGGCTCCCGATGGTTTGGTCATCGTTGAGCACCATAAACAAAATGATCTTGCGGAAAAATTCGGGATGCTGAGGCTAATTAAGCTAAAGCAGTACGGCGAGACCAAGATTTCTTTCTATAAGAAGTAGGAGTATATGATAAAAGCTATTTATCCGGGAAGTTTCGATCCCATAACCAGTGGGCATCTGGATATTCTGGAAAGAGCAGATAAGCTTTTTGATGAAGTTACCATTGCTGTGATCGAAAATCCGGATAAAGGTACTTTATTCTCTGTGCAAGAACGGGTGGACCTGATCAAAAAATCCACTCAACATTTAAAACATATAAAGATCGGCAGCTTTAGCGGTCTTTCAGTTGATTATGCAGCAGAAAAAAAGGCCACAGTACTTATCAGGGGATTGCGTGCGGTATCTGATTTTGATTATGAGTTTCAAATGGCGCTGACCAACCGTAAGATGGCCCCTGGTCTGGAGACCGTTTTTTTAATGACCGATCATCGGCATTCTTATTTAAGTTCTTCTTTGGTGCGTCAGATCGCCAGGCTTGGCGGCAAGATCAAAGATTTGGTACCGGAAGTTGTCGAAAAAGCTTTAGCACAGAAAGTACAAAAAGGTAGATAAAGGAAAATATTATGGAAATACTTGGTTTGATAGATGCTATTGAGGCGACCATATTAGATAGCCCACGCATGCCTTTTACGGATAAGATCGTGATCAGAGAAAAAAAGATATTGGAAATGCTTTCCAAGTTACGCATGGTTGCCCAGACCGATGGCGAAGCTGCCCGGCGTGCAGTCAAAGGGGAACCCCCGCCAAGGATAAAAGCTATGTCCAAGAAAAGGCTAAGCAGGGAGCCGGCAATGCCCGATATCCCGGCAGGCTCACCGGTCACTCAGCATTCGGTGGAAAGTATCTTGGCCGAAGCCAGGGCTAAGGCCGAAGCTATGCAGCAGGGCGCTGATGAATATGCCAAAGATATCTTAAATCAGCTGCTGATAGTTACCACGAAGATCCAGCGTACGGTCGAGAACGGCAAAACCCGTTTGAAGAAAAAAACTCAGGGGAATGATTAATGGAGCGTAGTGATAAAAGAAAAGTCGCTGAATTACGTCCGGTAAAGATCACCCCGGATTTTAATAAATATGCTGAAGGATCAGCTTTGATCGAGATCGGGAATACCAAAGTTATCTGTACAGCATCTGTCGAAGAAAAGGTCCCTCCTTTCTTAAGAGATAAAGGGCAGGGCTGGGTCACTGCTGAATATTCAATGTTGCCCCGGGCCACCTCCGAACGTTCACAGCGTGATCGTTTTAAAGTGAGCGGCAGGACCTATGAGATCCAGCGTTTGGTCGGTCGTTGCTTACGCTCTATCATTGATATGAAAAAACTCGGTGAACGTACAGTCACTTTGGATGCCGATGTGATCCAAGCCGACGGCGGGACTCGGACAGCGGCAATTACCGGAGCATATGTAGCATTGGTATTAGCGTTGCGTAAAATTCAAAAGGCAGGATTGATCCAGGAGATCCCCTTGGCGACAGAAGTTGCTGCAGTAAGTGTTGGCGTGGTCGATAATACACCTTTACTGGATCTTGCTTATGAAGAAGATAGTAACGCCGATGTTGATATGAACGTGGTCATGACCGGCTCAGGCAAGTTCATTGAGCTTCAAGGTACTGCAGAAAAAGAACCATTTGATACAAAGGTAATGCAAGAAATGTTGGTTTTAGCTAAAAAAGGCATTGAACAGCTGATATCTGCTCAAAGAAAAGTCTTACAATAAAAGTTTCCACAGCCTATTTTTTTATATAAAAAACAGCATAACCAGGCTTAAAAACAACCGGTATCCTGCCGGAATTTCAGTGCTGCTTAACTTTAATAGAAGAAAAATGAAATTATTTATAGTAACCTTCGATATCTTAGTGAAAAGGCAATTTGAGGAAAAAAAATATAGGGGGCGGCTTCAAAGATAGTAATGAAGTATGCACGTTTCTTATATATAAGTGTACTTCACGGAGTTGAAAGATGAACAGTAATAAGAATAAAAGATATTTATCAGCAAAAACATTCGCAGTTAATGTACGCGGGACTATACTTTTATCAAAAGTAGACCAAGTCAGTGCAACAAAAATGCCTTTGTACAATAAACTTAAATATTATCAACGTATATTAAAGAAAGTTGTCAGCGAGAGCAAAGAAAAGCCGCAGGACATTGAGCGTATTGTTAATCAGGGCTTGCTTTTCTTTGTTTTAAAAGAAGCAGGTTATAAGCCTGTTCTAGAAGTTAATGAAAAGTTGATCTCTAATAAAGCTGCAGAGAAGAAAGCCAATGGCCTATTAAAGGCTGCCAAGAGCACACCAATTTGGTATGGCTCAGCAGTTGTGGAGCAAGTATTCGAGAAAGCAGGGATAACTGTTAAAGATATGATCTATATGTCTTCGGATAAGCTTTTTAAGAAGCTGAGTAAAGCAGAAAATATTGATGTTAATACAAGATATCAGGAGATCCTAGAAGCTTTTGATAGTTTAAAAGCTAGTACCGGTGATCTAATAGAACATGTTGATTTTATTGATGGCAAGCTTGAGGTCGGTAATCGGCTGGAAGAGCTGATCAGAGAAAAGATCAGAGCGAGCAGCAAATTAGCCAATGAATTGCTAATAAAGATCATGTTGATGAATAAAGATCAAGATATTAAGACCTTGAAGCTGCAAGAGATCAATAGCTTGCTGAGTTTGATCCAGCGTATCCAGGTACGTATGGCTAAACATGGTTTGACCACGGATGTAGTAAGTATGATAAAGGAAATACCTCGAGTGATCGAACGTATAGAAGCAGCTGTGAGACAATTACAATTACTGCATAATGAGATCGGGCAAGTTCTGGCTAGTATAAGAGGAATAAGATCTGAAATAGCCAATCAGCAGTTTGTGACAGCAGAAGTCTAAGTAAGAATTAAGATATTTTAAAATAAGCCCTCGATATGCGCCCCCCCACGCCTCGAGGGCTTCCTTTTTATAGCTCCCTGAACTTATTTTTCTATATAATGTGCCCCTATAGGCCTGTTTAAGGAAGTTATTTTTTACGGCCTATGGGCCAGCAGGGTTATAATCCTCGTTAGTACTCGGATTATTTTAATTGCTTGGCCCCGCCGTTCCCAGCCACTGGCTGGGCCCCTCACCTCGAGGGCTTCCTAATTAGGGCGTAGATATAGGGGGAGGGTATAGGGCTTAGGAGATGATGCAAGCCCTAAAAAGGAAGCCAACTAATAACTAAGGTTTACCCTCATTCTAATCGCTGACTACCAAAATATGTTAGAATTACTCTTAGAGGAGAGTGATCACTTATGAATGAAACACCAAAGGATAATAAGGAAGAAATAAAAGAAGAACACCCACATTTTCCCAAGCCACCTCGTGAATTAGGCCATGATGCAAAAGCAAAATCAAATGAAAAACACTGGCACCGCAAGAGTATGGAAAGGGGCCGGCACGAACATAGCGGCCAAAAATAGCCTTAAAAAACACAGATCCTGCCTGAAAATACCGCTAAAAATAACATGCAAGTTTTGCCTGAGCATTTCCGATATATATAGTGTAAAAACAAAATAGATAAAAAAATGTGGGGGGACCATTTATGGGTCCCTTTTTTATTGGGAAAAATAAAAAGTAAAAAGGAGCAATAAAATGAGTGAAGTAAATTTAGAAGTAAGTAAGGTTGTTATCCCGCAAGTAAATAGACAGGTGATCTCAGATCCTGATATCCAGATCACAAGAAAACCAAATGTAGAATCGACTTTGCCGATCACAGCTCCGGAGGTCAATACAGCCTCTGTCGGAGATATCATAGCAAGTGTCGTTTCAGTGCCGAAGAACTTGGATGAAACATCGGTTAGTTTTAAAGCAGGAGTTATTTCGTTGCAGGAGCAAGCATTAAGTATATAAGGTGATCAAAAATGAGTGAACTAGAAGTAAAACATAAATTACCAGAGGTCAAGATAGAGAAGGCAGAGCCTTCTGTAGCGCCGAAGGTACAAGAAAAGAGCAGCGAAGAGCAATTGCGTTTTGCTCTTGAGCTCAATCCTGCTATCAAGGCTTTAGGTACAGAAAAAGTTAAGCAGATCGTTGCAGAAGTTCTGAAAAGAAAAACAGATATCACCAGCAAAAAGACACTCAGTAATGTCCTGAATGAAGTTTGTGCGCAATTAGGGGTACAAAAGAACATAGCTGTCGAGAAGAGCGAATGGAGAGCGGTTAAAAAGATATTAAAAGTTGCCGAAGATGATGTTGAAGTTCCAAAGGCCGTCGCTGAAGCGTATAAGAAGAAAACTGATGAGATCTTAAAGAGCAAAATAACTATTGTTACAGTGGATATAAATAATCCAGGAATAAGCTGTCCTGATGATGCTGCCGGAGTAGATCCGGATGCCCAGCCGATCACGGTCACGACCGATCCTACAAAGCCAGATCAAGTCATCAAGGTCACCGGTGATCGGGATGTCTATACTGATGATGATCTGCGTGATTGCTTGAAGAAATATGCTATTGAAGATGTAACAAAGAAAGAGATAAGTGATCACGTAGTAAGTGTTGTCCGCAAGCTGATCGCCAGTGGTGATTTTACTTGGGAGAACGTTCAGAAGCTGGTCGATGGTGATGAAATTACAGTAACTATCGATGGCAAACCCGAAACATTAAAACTTGAAGATGATGATAAGAAAGTATTTGCCAAGGTGTTCAAGCCAACGAGTGTTTGGAGCCCGGGCTGGACCGAAGTGGCTTTTGATACGATCTTCGGTGATGTGGAAGATCATGGTGATAATAAAGCAGATGGCACGACTTTTGTTAATAGTCTTGATGAATTCTATGAGATGGCTTTAGCAGTCGATTCTTTTAATTCGAATGAAAAAATGCGTGATTTCTTGGGTTATGAGAAAAAATATCAGTGCTATAAAAAATACTTCCCTAAAGAACAAGAAAAGATGGCTGAATATGGTGAGCTCTATGTAAATCAGCATGCCGATAAAGCGGTGATCAAAGATATCGATGGGGATGGCTTGGATAAAGAAGATTATGCACTTTGCTATGCCAGGGCGATCTTATGGATGAAGCAAGAGAACAGAGCTCAGGTAATAGTTTTAGATAAGGCAACCGGTGAATACAAGATCGATTATGCTAAAGCAAATAAGCTTTTAGGGATCGAGGTTAAAAAGGCCGATGATCCTGAAGACCCGGAAAATAAGAAAACAGAAGATGAATATATCTTGGACCCTGCCTTGGGGATAGATGTCAAAGTGACCAAGGAAGATATCAAGGAAGAGGATCCTAATGGCAGTTATAAGAAAGAAGATATTATCCAAAAGATCCTGGCTAGAAAGATCAGACAAGAGATATTCCCGGGCACAACAGATTTTACAGAGCAAGATCTGATCGATTATTTTAACGGAAGAGCAGATGTGAAAGATGTGAAGATCGACGGAGTAGAAGCTTCTAAAGTATATGCCAGATATGTATGGCTGGTACTAGCTGATAAGGTATTTGATAAGAAGTTAGGCGATATGCAGCCGGATATTGTAGCAGCTCTAAAGACAAAAGAAACGCAGCAAGCCCAACAGCAAAAAGAAGTCGTTAATTTCAACATGTATGCTTGGAAAGTTAATAATGGTGATGCCCGTCTACGGAATGAAGATGGAAGTTCAAAGCCAGGGAAGATCCCTGCAACTGAACAAGTATTTGTTGAGCTAGGTGATAATGATGAACCTAAGATCTATGAAGGTACAAAAGGCGGAGAATATGGGGAGAGCATGTATAAAGTAAAGCGAGCTAATGGCGATATAGTTTTTACTTATTCAGGAAATTTTAATTATGATCCGAATGCTACTGAACCAGAGGTTGATCTAACTCAAGGTCCAGATAATGGAGATCAAATTCCTCCGGCACCACCTGCTCAAGCTCCTAACGCTGAGGCTAATCTATTAGCCTATGAAAGTATTGAAAGTGCTACTGAAAGTGAAGTAAAGGTGTTGTGGGAAGCATATAAAGCATTAGATGCAAGTAAGAAGATCAGTTCTGCTGCCTGGAAGTATCAAGCATGGGCAGCCAAGAATCCAAACACTGAATTAGGAAAGGAAATATCGGCAACATTAAGTACATAAAAATATAATATAACTAAATAAGGCCCAAAAAAAATAAATAAAAAGGAAGTGAAAAAGGGAGTTTTAAACCGGGGTGTTTAAAACTCCCTTTTTGTATGCTTAAGGGCAAAAGGAGCAAAAAGATGTGGGGAATTAGGTCAAATTCAAATACAGTATTTCCCATAACCACGCCAAAAAACGTGATTTTAAACGCAACTATTTTCAGGAAATTACGATATCTTAATGAGAGCAACCTTTACCATAGAAGGAAGGATGAGCAATGGTAAATAAGGTAGATAAAAATCAATTAATACGTAATGGTTTAAGCGCCAATCAGTTGACCACTTTGGCTGATTTTCAACGTATGTTCAACAAAAATCAGATCGCTTTAGCTGAAGGCACAACTTTTTTCAGCAATCAAGATCGGATCAAGATCGATCAAGAATACGAGCGTATCACAGGTTATGATGATCTGAATAAAACCACTACAGAAAAACTTAATGTGATCATAGCTGCTTATAGCCGATACCGTTCCGACGTGGTCAAAGGTGTCAGTCAAAAATATGATCAGGCCCAGGCTGAAGGTACATCTTTTCTGACCGATGAAGCCAAGCAAGCCATTGCTAAATTATATAAAGCTACTTTTGGTACAGATAAGGTTGGCGTTTCGGTAATTTCTAAAAGAGTACTGATCGCGATCCTGGGTAAGGATAAGGCAGCTCAAGTATTGAATGATTTGTTCATTCAGGCTGGTCCTAAGGATGATTTCTTTGTATTCAAACCTAATGCTGAGGAAGCGATCTTAAAGCTGAGTATCGATGGCTATCAAAAACAAAAGTTATTGAATGCTTTGAAGCAAAGTGAATCCGGCCGCAAGTTGAATCTGCTTAGATTGGTGCTCGATGCTCAAGAGATCAAGAGCGTGGAAGTAGATGTTCTAAAACCTGCTGAAAAATTGGATTATCAAGAATTTGCAAAAGCTGTTAAAGATCTAGAGCAGAGCTTGGAGAATTACTTAGATAAAGATACAACTTTTGGTCAATCCAAAATAGATAATCTATTGAAAGCAATTAAGAACCTATCTGCTTACTTAGGGGAGCAGGATCCGTTAACTGCCGGTTTAAATGTTCTTAAATCTTTTCTGACCGGAAAAGAAGTGTATACAGAGTGGGTCCAGCTGCTGCAGGATGAAAAAACGGCAAACAGGGTCCCCAATACAGCGCAGGATTATGTAAGGCGGTTGGCGGGCAGGTTGGGTATTTATAATCAATGTGCCCTAGAGCTTGCCGATGTTTATCTCAAAGAACAAAATTGGAAATACGATATTCAAACCCATATCGAGCTATTCCTTGAGGATAACAAAGGCAAATTAGATGGAGATCAGACCCAGCACTCAATTGCTCAGATCAAAGAATATCTTAGAAATAAGAGCAGGCTGGATAATTTAGCTAAAAAAATAAATTATGCAGAAGAAGATCGCAGCTATATCGATGGTCTAGTTCAGCAGCTGGGTATTGAAAAGTTCCTTGGCGAAGTAGGTAAGTATAAAGAAAAGATCGAAGCGCTGCAAAAAAAGATGGATAAGGGTTTTCAAGAAACACTAAAAATATTAGCAAGCCAGGGGAGCAAAGAATTTCAGAAGATCATCGGATTTATGCAGACAGATACTGTTAAGGTGAATGATCTTTTACTGGAAGGGCTTTCTTACTTGGTTCTGGGAGTGCTTGGTGAAGCAGCAGTTGAAGGAAAAGCACAAAATGAGATCAATGAACGCCAGAAGATCATGGCTTCTATTAAATATTATGCGGCCCTGGCCATGGAAGATCCTAAACAAGTTGCTGAAGACCTGAAGGATGCCAAGCTAGAGAACTTACCCAACGTTTTAAATAATTATAAATTCTACGGGACCTACGCAGAAGGGAATCAGCTTATCAAGAAGCATGGTTTTCAAACCTGGGCCAAGGTCAGCCTGCTTTTTATCAATGATCATAATAAAGTCCCTGAGGAGATCAAGAAATGGTGTACTTCTGTAGATAAGGGCACTTTATTATGGAATAGCTATCTGACGGAAGTTGGTAAAGAACGCCTAGATAAAGCAATAGACCTATTAAGTAGAGCGCATCCAAGTGAAGGCGGACCTGCTTACTTGCCAAGCTCACAAGTAAAGCTGATGAAAGAAGCTTTAAGAGCTTGTGCTATAGCTTATGCCAATAAAGATATCGATTCTCTAATGGCTGCTATGAGCAAGCTAGATCCACTACAAAATGCTTTAAAAGCATTGATCAGAGATGATCGTTTAGCTCCTGATGCACTTCAGGTGAGCAAGGATGGCGGACTTTATTTAAAGACCAGCGATGGCGGTAAGGTCGCTTTAGATACTTATCTGCAATACAAAGTGAAGCCTTTGAGCAAGAACCAAGTGCCAACTGCGGCAAATATAAAAGTTAACTCCAATTTGAGCCTGTTAAAAATATACTTAGCTAAAGAGCTGGGTTGTCCGTTCGAGACCCGTTTAGAGCTGGATGTCCTGACCAAGAAAGATATTTTAAATATCATAAATATTTATAATGCAGCTCCGGTAATACATTACAATCTATCTTCTGCCGAAAGAGCGCTGTTGGGCAGTATAGAAGGATTGAATTCAACACAAGCCGATCTGATCAACAGGATCAAGAGCTATGAGTACCAGCTGGGATTTGTCGGGCAGAGCCCTTTTACGCAGGAAGATATCCAGGTCTTAAGAACGATCTTAAGTAATACCCAAAAAGGAACTAAGGCCTATGCCTTGCTGGCCACATTGGTCCTGGGTTTTTATAGTGATACAGATGGTTTAAATACTTCCCAGGTCAATAAATTAAAAGCTTTGTTGAATAAAATGCCGGATGGTCTGGTTATCGACAGTGAAGATAAATATTTAAAGCTTCCGGAAGAGATAAGAGCATTTTTAAGCAGCTGTATCATAAATATCCAGAATATTATCGGTTTTCAGCCAAAGATCCCTGTTATTGATGATCTTTTTGAGCCGTTGAACAAAGTCCTGCCTCTGGAACAATTAAATAAATCGGTCGGGTCCGTATTGATGCAGCCTTGGAAGCTTTCGGCTTTAAAGATCGCCTATCTGAACGAGCTGAAGATAGATATCAATAAATTACCACCACGTAAACAAAAGATGTTCGTAGAATTCATCAATTCCGGCCAGGTGCCTACGCATTTCTTAGGCTGGTTATGTAAGAAATTAGGAGTAAAGAACAAAAATAATGTAGCAGAGATAGGGCATTTGCTGGTGCGTTCACCGGTGCAGACCAAGGAAGCGACCGAACTTAAAGAAAAATTAGCGGAAAGAATAAATGCTATTGCACCTTCGGTCCTTTTAAATTGCTATGCCGGAGAGATACCTGGATCTTTTCCCAGCGGTTTACACAACGCTACCAAGACACTGATCGCCAGCACGGAGAACATAGGGGCGATGTGGAGAATGAAAGTAACGCAGGAAGGATATTATAGATTAAATATTGGTTCCGATAAGATCGCTCAATTATTGACCGACGGCAAGGGCAACGAGATCACGGTTCAATTGCTGGAACAGATCTATAGATATACACAAAGCGTATTAAAGGAATATGGAAAATATGCCGGACAACTAAAGCAGGGGGCAAAAGGATATGATGATGCCCTAGATATATTCCGCAAAATAGAAGATATGTTCTTTGAGGGAACTGTTGATGTAGATAATGGATTCTTGAATACAGTAGCAAGTATATTTGGAGGCAAGGCTGGGCTGGCCATGGATCTGGTAACGTTGTTCAAATATCTGGAAGATCTCAGAGGAGTAGGTTCTGCGGCCAGCGGTAAAATAACTTTAGAAAGTGAAGGCAATGCTAATACGATTAAGGATCAGCCAGAGACCTCAAGCGGTCTGTACATTCCATTTACTGATTGGAATATAGATCTGCCGGAGCTATCAGAAGATTCTCCGCTGCGTTATCTTACCGAGCCTTTAGGTGCTTCAGCAGGATTTATGTTCAAGTTCGGGTATATGAATCCGATCAGTTTGACCCTGTTGCCGATAAATGAGGTCATCAATATCACGAAGAATCTGGCATCTGATCCTGGGTATAAATTTTGGGGAGATGCGATCCCCGATCTGGCCAAAGATACTGGCAGATTTATCGGTGGTGTGATCATCTTCCGAAGTTTTAGGCCGGCATGGTATATCACAGGCTATAGACAAGCCATAAAATTATTACAGGAAGCATTCAAGGATCCTGATGATATTGATTGGCCAAAAGCAATTTCAGCATTATTTTTATTCTGGACGACAAATTTTACCGGCAGCTTGTTCTTTAGAGGCCGGCCGATAGATAAAGCGCTTGTTCATGAAGCACAGCTTTGGGGTGCAAAGAGAGCTTTGGGTGCTGCAGAATTTGGGCTGCGCGGTGTGGATTGGTTAATTGATAAGGCCTTTAAACACAATCCGAATCTGGCCGGGCAACTGCGTATTCTTAGAAAGAAGTTCTTACAGGAGTATACTCCTATCCAAGAACGCTTACGACGCTACGGCAGCTTGGAAGGCTGTAGTAAATTCAGTAATGCTATGCATACCGTGGCCAGTTACCTGGGCGGTACCAAGAGAATAAAATGGCTGCATGATACGTGGTCAGCAATAAAATTCGGTCTTAATCCTTTTTATGAGGTCCCGATGAAATTTGCCCAGAATCAGAACAGCCCTGCCGGAAGATACAGCCAGAGGATATTAGATGTAGTGCAAAAATATGGTTTTGCCGGCTGGAGGGTTTACGGCAAATTAGGCGTAACTGCTAAATTACTGCAGGATGCACCTCCGGAATTAAAAGAAAAATTTCTTTCTATAAAAGATGGTAAAGAGATCACCGGATTTGGAGATAAGACCAAGGCAGATTATTTTTATGCCGGCCCAATGAAGAATCATAAGCCGATCTCCAGTGGTGAGGGGATCTTGAGGATACAGATCAAAGATGGAAAATACTATCTGCAGGGAGATATCGCCTTATGGGACCTGAACAAGGTCCAGGCTTTTGTCGCCAAGCAGAAGGAGGCCGGGCGCAAGACCCAGGACATAGTACTTATCAATAGAACTTCCGGGAAGAACACTTTTTATCCCGCAAAGCATACCTCGGAAAGCAGTAAGTATAATTTTATTATTTACGGAGATATAGATACTGCCACCGGCCTGCAAAAAGCAACATTTGAAACAAAGGCTCCCGATTCGGTTGAGCCGCCTGATATTAAGGGTATGCGAATCACAGATAAGGCGCAGATCTTTCGTGAGCAGGTCAAATATCTGCGCTGGGAATATCAGCAGGTCGATGCTAATGGTGTCGAGAAATATTCAAAAGAACAATTGATCGAGATGCTCGGGGGGCTTAAGAAGCAGATGAAAAATAATTATTCTGAAGCTGTTTTGGCCAAAACCACCGCTTGCTTGCAGGCACTGGATGCCAAGCTCGCCACAGGTTCTGAGGCTAAGAAGAAAAAGGGGCGTCAATTATTTGATAACCAGGCGGAAGCTATATATTGTTTGATGAATGATCGGATAGCTGTCAACGTTAAAGTAGCTCAAGGTAAAACTTTGATCTTTGGTTATGCAAATCTTCTGCGCAGCTTCCGCGGCGAATTAACCGTATTTTGTATCGGTGGTGGTGGTGATGAGCAGATAGATAAAGCTTATAATCAGATCAAACATTTGACCGATTATCTGAACAAGTTCGGTATTTATAATGTCGTAAAAATAAAGGCCGGCGATGGCGAGACCGTGCGTCGTGCTGCTTGGGCCAATGCCGATGCGATCATTACTACGATCGATACTCCCAACTTCGATTATCTAAGAGGATATTTAAGCCCTGGCAGAAGCATTACGTTGATCGCCGACGAGATCGACGAAGGCTTTTTTAAGCGGGCCGTTAATAAGTTCATTATCTCGGAAAATACAGGTGCTGATACTAAGTCGCAAGCTTATGAGTATGTAAAATTTATTTTAGGAGATGCCATGACGCTTGGGATCAGGAAGCAGGCTAAAGAAAGTTCTAAGGGGCAGGGAATTTTATTTACCGAGGCCGGAAGTTTCTTTGGTTGGGCAAAAAGCATGATCGGTAAAGGCGATAACGGTCTATTTACTATAAATCAGCTCGAAAAATTCTTAGGTGATCTGGAAGCGCTGAGCAAGAACGGCAGTTCCAGCGATCTATATGAAATGCGTTGGCGTATGGAGGTGGACAGGATCTTTGCTGATAAGGAATTAAGCAATAGATTGATAGAACAGTGCAATAAGTGGAACGTAAAATTGAATAAAGACGGTTTGGAGCCTATTCAGGCCAGAGATCTGGTCAATAATGTATTGACGAGTTTTATTGATATGCAGAAGGTAATGGGCGTGGTCAGCAAGAGCGATTTCTACTTGAGCAAGCAAGGCATTCTTCTTTTAAATGAATTAGGACGTGTGCAGCCAGGCTCGAAGAAAAGCGAGGGAATGCATCAGTTATTAGAAGCTATGTCCGGGTACCGCTTGACCAAACCGAATGCTTCGGAGAATTCGATCGCCATCTCCAGTTTGATCCGCAAGAAAATGTTCAATGGTGTGATCGGTGGTTCTGGTACTGCCGGGCCGGTCGAAAAATATTTGAATTCATTAGGTATCGCGGTAGTTGAGCTGCCTAACCGTATCAAGCAATCAGAGATCACTTTTGAACAAGCCAAGAACCTGCAAGCATATCTGGACGGGAAAAAGAGCCCTGCTGCTGAGCAGGGCAAGAAGGTATATAACGACTTATTAAGAACTGCCGAGAAGCAGCTGCAAAGAGATCTTACCGAATATAAGAAAATGTCCAAAGATAAGGAGTTCATAGAATCTTTTAAAGGCCAAGCCGACTATGAAGAGATGAAGGCCGAATATCTAAAATATCTTGAAAATAAATATAATCTTTCCGGGCCTGATGATGGGGTCTTGAGCCAGCTGCGCATAAAAGATATCGACAAGAATAATTTTGATCTTGGTTACTGCGATGCTCTACAGAAAGCGCTTAATGAAAAGATTGCTGAAGAGCTGAAAAAGAAAAATCCCGAGATCGCAGAAAAGATCGGAGATAGATGTTTTTCTTTATATGGCCAAGTTAAATTCCAGGAGGTTAACTTCTCTGCGGATAAGCCGCTTGAATTCTATAAAAGGATGGCTACGGATTTTCTGAATATGGCCAAAACCAGGAAAGCAGCCGGCCTGGATGTAAATAAATCAATATTTAATATGGAATCACCCAAGGAAGCAGAAGTTCTATTCACAGAGATGAGGCAGGCCATAAATGAAGAGCTAAAAGATCCTGAAAATAAAAGGAATCCGGAATATATTAAATGGCTTAAAGAAGTCAAGGCCGAGCTTGGAGCAAAGAGCAAAGTATTGTTCACCGTCGAAGGTGATGAAAAAGTCCAATTAGCCAAGTTCTTGAAAAAATTCTCCGATAATGATAGCAGAAAGATCGCGATCGCCTATGGTATCGGCCGTGGTCAGGATATAGAAGCTAAAATAAATTTCATTTCTCTGTTACCAAGTACCAAAGTAGATCTGGACCAGTTCTTAGGTCGCCCTGCTCGCGGACCATATGATGGCTTTGCTCTGGTATATATCAAGAAAACTGATGGTGGAGAAGAGAAGCAATTAAGCTATGACGAAGTAATGGCTAGTTCCCATGGCAAAAAAATGAAAGAGAATATGAAGGATGAAGAGAAGCGTGTTATGGGAAGCAATGTTGAAGGAGATTGGTCGGAGCGGGTTCATGAATTCGTGGAGATCGATACTACTGCTAACGGCTGGATGGAATCGGTCAAAGTACGTCTTCAGAATTATCTGACCATGCTGATCGAAACAGCTCCTGGCGAGACAAAGGCAGAGCGTTTGATCGAAGCTAAGCGTAGGATCGCTGAAATATTTTCCACAAAATGGGGTACGGTCGTAAATATCGTCGGTTTAGATAAGATAGCTTCAATTGAAGAGCTGAAACAGACCGTATTGGCCGGTATAGAAAGAAATTTCCAAATGAGAGGCACCTGGGGAGTGGTCGGTTATAAAGGCGATGATCTTAAAGAGTGTGTGACCAGAGCGAATAAGGTTGGCAATGATTTTGTCACTAAATTCATGAAGAGCCATAATGCACTATCAGCTGATGCCAGAAATGCCGCGATCCTTATGGGCAATGATGCCTGGGTGCGCGGTATCCTAAAAGATATGACCGAAAAAGTAATGCTGGTACCTATTGTAGCCAATAAAGAAAAAGACAAGTCGATAGTCATCTCTGATGTGATCAATACGCGTTTCTTGAACGATCCATTCATAACTGATGAAGCCGGCAAACGCAAAGAGATCGATATCAACGAAGATCAGAGCAAGCGTACTCGTCAGAAAATTGAAAATCATATCGTGAAAAATGGCGGGGAAGAGCATATGGGTGTTTTGGTCCTAGATAAGAAGGGCAGAGTATTAGATGCAGAGATAATCCAGGCTAAGAATACTTTAGAATTCCACAAGAATGCCGAACTGAGCTTAAAGCAATTGAATCGTTTAGCTTCTGCTTATAACTTTGTGCTCGACGGTATAAGTAATGGAGTTAAAGATGTAAAAGGAATAAAGACCGTAGAAGATGTCTATAAATATATAGTTGAGCACAGGATCAATGACGTGAAAGAGATGCCATACCTCACACCGGCTCAAAAGAGCCTGGATTGCAAAAAGATCTATTCTATTACTGCCGCACAATTCAAGGCTACGATGAAGCGCTATACTACGTCTTTCTATGTATATCTAAATAATAAGTATGAAGCAGGAAAATATTTCTTTGTACAGTGGCACAGCCATAACAAGCCTTTGGGTAATGATTCGCTGAAGCTGGATAAACAGGCTTATGGCGGAGTGGTCGTTGCTCCTGCCAAAGAAGGCGGTTTTGAGCATAAGGTATATGCCGGGCAAGGTTTAGGTTCGGCCCGTTTTAATGCAGATGATCTGGATCCGGATCGTTTGGATAATCTTAAAGTAAAAGAAAATAAAGATCCCAATGCACCGAAACAATATGAATATAAAGTGAAAAGCGGCGATACGGTGTACGGGATCGTTGATAAGTATCTTAAAGAAAATCCGGATATCAGACAGGGCAAATCTCCTGAGGATATGAAATTCATTAGAAAATCTATCGCGGATTCTATTCACAAGATTAATGGTTTAGATAGTATTCATTTAATAACTATCGGCCAGAAATTAACCTTACCGGACAGCATTTATTTTAAGAGCTCCTATGAACCTTTATTAGTACGCAATGCCCAAGATATTAAAGATGTTGTAAGTAAGAACTTAGAAGTAATGATCCGTGATAATGAGATCAAACTTACCGAATCAGTTAAGAATCAGATCATTGATAGTTTTGTAAAGACAGTATGTCTGCAGAACGGCATGGAAATAGATACTCAGCTGGGCAGACAGATCGAAGTTAAGATCCCAACTGCTCATGGTCTGGTCGCGATCTTTCAGTTAGCTGATACAGAACTGGCAAAGCTTCAAAAATCGCGAAATACCGATGCCAAACGAGCAGAGTTGAAGAAGCTTTTAAATGGTGTTGAGCACTGGCAGACCGAATGTAATTCACGCCGTGGCTATTACGAAGCCAATAAGGTCAATCCTTTAGATAGCATGGGTGGTTTCTACTTGGGTTTTGTGATGTCCTTGGTCGATCAAGGTATCAGGACCTTCACCAGCGGGCAGAATTTCTTTGATATACCGGAAGCTCTTAAGGGAGGCGTAAAGACCGCTTACTACAGTTTGCGCGATGAAATGGGCATGTATCTGTGGGATATTCTTTGGAAGAATAAATACCGTAGCTTATATGCCAAAGCCCCGAACTTAGAACATTTCGGCTCACGCTATTTCAATAAGGGTGTTGGTGGAGCTGCTGTTCCTCTGTTCGTTCTAGGTTTGATCGACGGTGTAGAAAGTGCGATCAATGAATTCGGAGAATTGGCCACCAGCGATGATCCTTATATGAGAGCTGCATATGTAAAGATCCTCTGGACCCTGATGATCAAAGAAGCTGTTTGTAACTTGACCTATGAAGGTGCACAGCTGATCACCGGCAATATAACCAAGCTGCCGAAGTGGGCGATCAAGACCTTATCCAGTGTGATCGGTGTTGCTTTTGTACGCGGATCAAGCCACTTGGCTTCAAAAGTGACCGATCCTATGATCCAAAACTATATTAGAAAAGCCCGCAGACAGAGCATGTATATGCAGTTCATTAAAGCAAAATTAGGTACGGATAATAAAGCTGCTATCGAAGCATATATTGCCAAGCTGGAGGGCAACCAGACAGAATTTACTGCCTTCTTAAAATTTATTACAGATAATACGGGTAAAGTATTCCATAAGCCTGATGCCGAATATGAGAATTTTAAAGGCCTTAAGCTTGAACATCAGGAATGGATCACGCAGGAAGTTGTTGAGGAAAGGATCCAAAGCATAAAGACCTGGAAATCAGGGTTCAAGATAGCTTTTGCCGGAATAGAAAAAGCATGTATCTATAAATTCGGTTATAAAAATGCCTTAAAGTTAGCTCAGGCGATAATGGTTAAGTGCGGATGGAAAGTAGCCGCGACTAAACTTGGAGCAGTGAACCCTATTGTTGCCGCGATACTGATCATTGATCTGGCCGGAGATATCGGCAAGATAATCGATGATGCTACAGATCCTTTGAACATAGATATACAAAGATTTATTGAAATGGGTAAATTCTTTACTCAAAACGATAGCCGATTCTTAGATTCTTCATTTATCAGAGGTCCACGTGATTTTCAGATCCAGTTGGCCAGATATTTCAAAGATCTTGGTTATTTTGATCAATATAAATCAACTTGGTATAAGGCAGGTTTAGATACCCGGGATTGGGACGATATGATGGATGCGCTTGATAAATTAGACCGTGCGCATTTCGAAGGCTGGTTCCTGCGACGTTTCTTTAATAAGACCTCCGGGAAATTGGCTACAATGATGGTAGGCGATAGTAATCAGATCGCATCTGATTGGCCAAATATAGGAATTTGTGGGCCATCTAAAGAGCTCCTGATATTCGATACCTTAATGAGGGTTGCTTATTCGCAATTTGTAAAAGACCTGGTCGTTGAAGGTGTAGATGTGCCCGAGATGTACTATGACAATATCAGCGATCTTAGGTTCGAGCCAAGCCTAGTGATCAAAGATAGAAATGTTTCTATGGGATCGATGATGTTCTTAAGCTGTGATCAGATCAAGCTTAAGAAGGATCTGGAGGGTAATTATTTATTTGATAATAAGCATTTAGACCTGAGCTATTTTGGTGGGTCCGTAAATGAAAGCGATAGAACGAAGAAATTAAGAGCAGCATATATACAGTATTTGATCCAGGAAGAAAAGCTTTCTCAAAAAGAAGCAGAAAAACAGGCCAAGATCACTATTATTGAGAATAAGGCTTTCACCTACTTTAATGGCTTAGAAGGCCATATGTATGCAAAAACACAATTAAAACACGAGGCTTTGATCACCATCGGGCAATTCTATGCGGGTATTGGCGGCGGATGTGCTGCTATTAAAATGGCACATGCACGCGATGAAAAACAAAAGGCTGAAGATAATCAAGAAGCATTTAAAAAGATAATAAATAGTATGTCTCAAGTTATTGGTTTCAATATGCACTTAAGATCAAACGGCCAGAAATGTGTCGGAGATATCACAACAAAGTTCATTACTTATTATGCAGAATATTTATTAAAAGAAAAAAACACAGTTCAAAATATCATGGATGGACAAAAGAAATATAATGAAATGGCCAAAGGCAATTCTTTAATACCTGAGATCAAGGAAATGACCGCCAAAGAGATCGCTATTATGATCGCCTTGCAAGCTTGTGAATTGAGAGCTGACGGCAACAGCATTAGATGTGATCTTTCTTTAATACCTGATGAACATTTTGCTGCGTTAAAGAGCTATATCCAGCAAAAGGCAGAAAAAGGTGATGCAGCCGAGATCTGTAAGCCGGTTACCCAGCCAAATATTATGACCGGGGCAGATTTTAAGATCACCGGACGTCTGGCCAGCTACCTGACAGGAAAGGCAATGCTTAAGAAGATCCAGGATCAAAGTAAGTCAGTAACTTTACCTAGGGCATTAACTATCGATCAATTCCAGATCTATATTTATACGATGTATGCCGGTAATAAATTATCGGATGTTGAGTTCAAGAACGTTATGCAGCAAGTAATGAGCTTGAACATGGTCGAGTTATCCCAGCATGCTGTGATCCCTAAAGGTACCGAGATCTATCTGCCGCGTTTTGTGAATAATAAAGAGATAATGCCTAAAGCTGAGCAAGCTTCATTTACTATCAATGATAATGAAATTATCGATCTTAAAGATGAAGGTCGTTTGGATGAGTTCATGAGCAGATTATTTACTGCTATGGAAAAAGCTGGCGGAGATGTTCCTTATAACGAGGTGATCAAAGGATTGTTCTATAGAGAAGAGAACGGTACAGGTTATATTTGTTATGATGTGGAATGGACGACCAATAATCTGCGCCTGATCGCAATAGATGATGCTATGTTGGCAGATTATGGCTTGACCAATGTTCCTCCTGCTGAGAAGAAGATCATTCAAAAATATCTTGGTTTGCAGTTGATCATCGCTTTAAAGCAGCATAAAAAATATGATGTTGGTAATGAGCTAGAAAAGCTGGTTAAGATCGGAGAGAAGCTGGCAGATTATCGAGAAAAAGCTGAAGAGATCAGATCCGGCAAAAAGATATATCGAGCCGGCATGAATTCTTTCTCTTTCAAAGATAAAACAGTAATGGGCAAGCTGCAAGAAGCAGGATTGATCAAGGTCATTCATACTTCAGATTATGCTTATGCTTCAATGGGTATGGGTGCAGCATATTCTTATAGTCCAGATTACTGTAATTGGCAGCCTCAAGCTTTGACCATGAGCAACGATGAGTTCTTGAAACTCCTTGATGAATTAAAGCTTTCAGATGATGAAATTGAAAAAATATATACTGCTCGCATGAAAGTGATCCAGAGACAATGGGTAGCATTACACATTGAAGAACTAGAGAAAAAGCTAGATATCATTGATTCAAGGTTAAAATAATATGCAGCCCCAAAAAAGCCTACAGTTAAGCCAAAAAAGCAAGCCTGTTTTAGTAGTATTTTTAAAAAATAAATGAAATTTTCAAAAATATGATACGATAAATATACAGAAATTTGATAATAGGTTTAAAACTAGAGCTTTTGGCCATTAATGAAAATAAATGAAATTCCGTAAGTTTACTTACGATATATTAGTGGAGAAGGATTTAGGTGAT
>JBHPMC010000011.1:0-48272 GCA_042562495.1 Candidatus Margulisiibacteriota bacterium | reverse complement strand
AGATTGATCTGGCTAATCTTTGTTTGAGGCTGGCAATTTCCCAATACGTTACAGAGCAGTACGGGGCAGAGATGTATTTTGTGGTCTTGGATGAAATATTCGGCAGCCAGGATATGTTACGCAAAAGAGCGATACTTGAAGCACTGGCAGAGCTTAATAAGAGATTTCGGCAAATAATATTGATCACTCATGTGGAAGAAGTAAAAGATATTGTGGGGCAAGCCGTGCGTGTTTTTGAAGATGAGGCAGGAGTAAGTCATGTTCAAATTTAAGATCCCGGCCTGGGAAAGAGCCTATATTATTCTGGGCTTAATAGCTGTCGGCTTGGTGCTTTTATTTACCTGGGGCCAGCTGACTTTTTTTAATTGGGGTCAATTGCAGGAGGCAACAACAGGTGCCAAAGCAGATAAAAGGGGGGGAGCTTTACAAAAATTATCCTAAAAGCGTTGATAGCATGAGCAGTAAATACGGCACAAGCAGTGGCGTGAGGAAAGGATTTTTTCAAACAATCCGGGAATCTTTTAAGCGCTATCGCCAACGTCAATATATCGAGAAGTTAAAAAAATTTGAGAAGGATGTTGATGATTCAAGGGAACAAGCTAAGCTCAATTTATTTATTGCCCAGTTCTATGCCAGAGAATTGAATGATGAAGAAGAAGCGCTCAAGCATTATCGTAAAGCCCAAGAATTAAGCGGAGCACAGGCCCTGGGGTATCCGGATAGCGATTGGCAGAATAAATTGATCAATCCTGTGGAACAGCTCCAGGATTTTTCCAATCTTTCCTTGATCGAGATCGGCCGTTTTTATAAACAGCAGAAAAAGCCTCATTTGGCGACCAAGGCTTTTAGAAGAGTTGTTAAGAATTATAAACAAACAACCAGGGGAATAACCAGACCAGTGCCTTTTTCCAGAAAAAATACCAAGACCGCACTGGAAGAACTTGTGGTATTGCGTGCGCGACGAGGAGAAAGTTTTCCTCCGTATAAATATGCCGGGGATGATCCTGTTTTAGAACTGCGGAAGATCGTTAAACATATCCTAAATAGCATGGTGCGGGACAAGCCTAAAGATCTGCGGCCGCTGATCCCTCCGCAGGGCATTGAAAGTGGACTGGAGCCTATGATCAGTACAAAAATGTCCGATCTGGAGGATCATTATTCACAAGAAGCAATATATTATCAGCTGGAAGAAAAAGAAGGCCCTCATTACGAACAATTATTCGGCTGGCTTAAAGAAAATAATATAAAGGCCGATAATATCAAGTATGTTATTTCGGCCGAGGATCCGAATTTATATCTAGTCCAAGTGATATATGATGGAAAGAACAAAAAGCAGAAGCTATATTTTGAGCTGACCAAGACGGATTGGTATCTTAGGTTCATAGGATTGGATTAAAAACAGATCCGTAATTTTGGGATTTATGATTTATGGTATAATTTCCTTTATTTTTCGCTAAAGGAGCAGAAATATGTCGCAATTGGTTAAAGTAGATCCGGAGATCAAAGAGGCTATCGATAAGGAATTGAACCGTCAGCGGGGAAAGATCGAATTGATCGCTTCAGAAAATTTTACTTCGCTGGCAGTTATGGAAGCTCAAGGCTCCTGCCTGACCAATAAATATGCAGAAGGGTATCCTGGCAAGCGCTATTATGGCGGCTGTGAATTTGTGGATATTGCTGAAGATCTGGCCAGGGATCGTTTAAAAAAAATATTTAATTGTGAATATGTCAATGTGCAGCCACATTCCGGAGCCCAGGCCAATACAGCTGTTTATTTTGCTATGCTTGAGCCGGGCGATTCGGTAATGGGTATGGATCTTTCACATGGCGGACACTTAACTCACGGCAGCCCGGTCAATATTTCAGGAAAATATTATAAGTTTACTCCCTACGGCGTTTCTAAAGACACAGAGCAAATAGATTATGAGCAGCTTTTAAAGACAGCTCAAGAATGCAAGCCGAAAATGATCGTGGGCGGAGCCAGTGCCTATCCGCGGACGATCGATTTTAAAAAGATGAGAGAAATTGCCGATGAAGTGGGTGCGGTCTTATTTATCGACATGGCCCATATTGCCGGATTAGTGGCGGCCGGCTTGCATCCTTCGCCGATACCCCATGCGCACGTAACGACTACCACGACCCACAAAACTCTGCGGGGTCCTCGCGGCGGTGCTATTTTGTGCAGTGCAGAGGTCAATAAAAAATATAATTTCAATAAAGCTGTTTTCCCCGGGATCCAGGGCGGGCCATTGATGCATGTGATCGCCGCCAAGGCCGTTTCTTTTAAAGAAGCGCTCGAGCCGGGATTCAAGAAATATCAGCAGCAAGTAATAAAAAATGCCCAGGTACTTGCCGAAGAGCTGGCCAAGAAAAAATTTCGTATCGTCTCCGGGGGGACCGATAATCATTTGATGCTCGTAGATGTCAAAGGCTCCAAAGGTATGCCCGGGAAGATCGCCGAACATGTTTTAGATGAGGTCAATATCACTGTTAATAAGAATACGATCCCCTTCGAGACGGAATCTCCTTTTGTGACATCAGGGATACGCCTGGGAACACCGGCAGTGACCACGCGAGGAATGAAAGAGCCCGAGATGAAGAAGATAGCAGAGCTGATCGATAAGGCCTTAAGCAATACCGATAAATCAGGCGAGGTACCTGCTGAAGTAGCAAGTCAGATCAGAGCAGAGGTGAAAAAGCTGTGTAAAGAACACAAGCTTTATTAATATGGAAAAGACAACTGCTAAAACCAAAGCAAAAAAAATGACCAGGCCGGATTGGGATACTTATTTTATGGAGATCACCGAGGTCGTAGGGAAACGAGCAACTTGTTTGAAACGCCAAGTGGGCGCGATCCTGGTCAAAAATAAACATATTTTAGCGACCGGATACAATGGAGCTCCGCGAGGTTTAAAGAGCTGTGATCAGATCGGATCATGCTATCGTGAAGAAATGAAAGTCCCTTCGGGTCAAAGACATGAGCTTTGTCGAGGTTTACATGCAGAGCAAAATGCTGTGATCCAAGCTGCTTTTCATGGGGTCAAGGTCGAAGGCGCTACGATGTACTGTAATTTCTTGCCTTGTGTTATTTGCTCGAAGATCCTGATCAATGCCGGCATAAAACGCATAGTCTTTAAAGGGTATTATCCCGATGATCTGGCGATACAGCTTTTAAAAGAATCCCAGATCGAGCTGAGTTTGTTCAAAGATAAAAAGTGAAGCAAGTACATCTGTTCATTTCAGGTGTAGTGCAGGGAGTTTGTTTTAGATATTTTGCGCAAGAGAAAGCGGAGCTGTTGGGATTAACAGGTTTTGCCCGCAATTTGATCGATGGGCGAGTGGAAGTTGTCGCAGAAGGGCCGGAAAAGCAATTAAGGATTCTGGTTGATCTTATGAAAAAAGGCCCGGATCTGGCACGGGTAAGTGATGTTGCAGAAAGCTGGAGCGAAGCAAGTAATAAGCGGGAGGGGTTTAATATCAATGGCTAAAAAAGTAGAAATTCCTTTAGAAGTATCGACCAGGCTGATCAATCATGGCCCGGTATCTTTGCTCACATCTGCTTATCAAGATCAACGTAATATCATGGCCTTAGCTTGGCTAATGCCGGCCAGCCATACGCCTCGTTATGTGGCCATAGCCATAACTCCTAAACGTTATTCATATGAGTTGATCCAAAAAGGCAAGGAATTCGTGCTTAATCTGCCTCCGGTCTCTTTTAAGGAATTTATGTTGAAGTGCGGAAAATGTTCCGGAAGGAACGTTGATAAATTCCAGGAGTTCAAGATCAAGACCTTGCCGGCGCAAAAAGTGAGCGCACCTCTTGTTGAAGATTGCGTGGCCCATATTGAATGTACTTTAAAAGAGGATACTAAAGCCGGTGATCATCGTTTGTTGATCGGCGAGATCGTAGCAGCTTCGGCAGACGAGGGGATCGTTAAGCCGGATGGTATCGTTGATATTAAAAAGGCGAAAATGCTGCATCACTTAGGTTCCACGTCTTTTGGTGTTATGGAAAAGGAAGTTTAGGGAGCGTTTATATGCAGAAGATCGGTTACTTAGGTCCGCAAGGGACATATTCAGAAGAAGCAGTAAAAAAATATCTGCTGACCACAGAAGGCAATGCGGTGCCTTTTGAATCTATCTTTGATGTGATCATAGCCGTGGATTCAGAAAAAGTACAAGAAGGTATCGTCCCGATCGAGAATTCTATCGAAGGCAGCGTATCGGATACTTTGGATCTTTTAGCAGATCAGGATATCAAGCTGCGGATCAAACAGGAGATCGATCTGCCGATATTCCACAGCTTAATGGTCAAGGGCAAGCTAAAGCAGAAAGAGATCAAGACGGTAGTCTCTCATCCGCAAGCCTTGGCTCAGTGCCAGCATTATTTACGCCAGAACCTGCCGGGGATAAAGACCCAATCAGCATCAAGCACAGCTATGGCTGCAGAAGAAATAGCCAAGGGTAAGATCCAAAAGGCTGCAGCGATCGCTTCTGCTCAGCTCTCCGAGCTTTTGGGACTGAACGTATTAGCCGAAAAGATCAATGATTATGATAGCGTGACCCGTTTTGTGGTGATCGCCAAAAAAGATCATGCTAAAACAGGCAAAGACAAGACCTCGGTAGTTTTCTCGGCCAAGAAAGATAGGCCCGGAGTGCTTTATGAGCTGCTGGGAGAATTCGCCAAGCGTAAGCTAAATCTGACCAAGATCGAATCCAGGCCGCGTAAAAAAATGCTGGGAGATTACTTATTCTTTATAGATCTGCAGGGGCATCGCAAGGATCCCCAGGTCGCAGAAGCCTTGAAAAGCATGGGTCAGAAAGCTTCTTATTTTAAATTGTTGGGTTCCTACCCGGAAAGATTATCTGGCAATGCTTGATCCAAAACTATTGCGTGAAAATAGCGATCTCGTAAAACAAGCTCTGCAAAAAAGAGGGTTGGCTACGGATATCATCGATAAATATAGTGCTCAAGATAAAAAATGGCGAGCCAAACAGGGTGAAGCCGAGAAATTACGCAGCCAGCAAAAAAAATCTTCCAAAGGCAAACCGACACCGGCGGAAATGAAAGAACTAAAAGAATTATCAGCCAAGGTAAAGGATCTGGAAGCAGAAGCTTCCAAGCTGGCTGAAGAGGTCAAAAAGATAGCCTTACTGATCCCTAATATACCGGATGAATCTTTGCCGGTAGGTGAAGTTGATCAGAACCGGGAGGAAAGGGCTTGGGGTGAGCAGAAGAAATATTCATTTAAACCTAAGACACATTGGGAGCTTGGAGAAAAGCTTAAGATCCTGAATTTTGAGCAAGCGGGTAAGATCTCCGGTTCGCGTTTTGTTGTCTATCATGGAGCAGGTGCAGCACTAGAGCGGGCTTTGATAAATTTTATGTTGGATCAAAATACGGCTGCCGGTTATCAAGAAGTGCTGCCGCCGACCCTGGTGAATCAGGCCAGCATGGAGGGGACAGGCCAATTGCCGAAATTTGCCGAAGATCTTTTCAAGTGCAAGGATAACGATCTTTACTTGATACCAACTGCTGAAGTGCCGTTGACCAATCTGCATCGAGAGGAGATCCTGGATAAAGCAAAATTGCCTTTAGCTTATACTGCCTATACTCCCTGCTACCGTCGAGAAGCCGGTTCTTATGGAAAAGATACCAGAGGGATCATCCGCCAGCACCAATTCAATAAAGTGGAATTAGTAAAATTCGTTGAGCCGGAGAGATCTAAAGAGGAGCTGGAAAAACTGACCAAAGATGCCGAAAATATTTTACAGAAACTGGGCTTAGCTTATCGTATCGTTTCTTTGGCGACCGGAGATCTGGGATTTTCAGCAAGCAAAACTTATGATCTGGAAGTGTGGTGCCCGGGAGAAGATACTTATCGTGAAGTATCTTCGTGCAGCAACTTTGGTGATTTCCAAGCCCGCCGAGCGCAAATACGTTATCGATCCAGCAAGGGCGGCAAGCCCCAATATCTACATACGCTAAACGGGTCCGGATTGGCCGCGGGTAGGACCTTTGCAGCGATCCTGGAAAATTATCAAGAGGCCGATGGTTCGGTAAATATACCGGAAGTTCTCCAGCCTTATCTAAAAGGCCTGAAAAAAATCTCCGTTTAATAGGTAAAAATCAAATATTTTCCTGCTTTGTGGACAACTTTATTTTATTGATCCTGGTCAAAAAAAGTAGGTATAAAAAGTGTGAAAACTGGGTAAAAAGATATTGAAAGCAAAATGGGGGAATTGCAATGGCGACCAAGAACAAAAAAAAGACCGCTCAGAAGACCAAAGATGTATTAACTTCTTTGGAAAATACCAAGCAAAAGAAAGCAGAAAAACCTGCAAAAAAATCCGGAAATAAAGTTGAAGATTATATAAATTTTCTAAGAGCTTTAGCTAGCCCGGAACGGTTGAGTATCCTCAAAGCTTTGGAATCGCAGGAAATGTGCACATCCGATGTGGAGCAAAAATTCTTTATGGAGCAATCCACGGCATCACATCATTTAAATACACTGCTTAAAGCTAATATAGTATCTTGCCGCAAGACCGGACGCCGGGTCTTCTATCATGTAAATGAAAAGAACATATATGAGAATTATAAGAGTTTTTTAAAAGCTTTGGAAAGCGTTCCTAAAAGCAAAGATAAGACCGAATATAAAACACATTAAAAAACAGCTTACATACAAGAAAAAAGACGGCAGAAGCCGTCTTTTTTGTATATATGGAGCTGATCTTTAGGATCAATACTATCGATGCCCTGTTTTTATATATTTAGAATAAGGAAAACAGGACCACGCAATGATTTTCAGGTCACATAAATGTTGATAACGCGGATGATTTTAGTAGAAACACAACAGAATATATCGATGCCCCGCTATTTATATATTTATTATGGAAAGCGGGACCGCGAGCGGGATTTTTAATAAGGATCAGCATATGAGTCCACTGCGCTTGGTCAGCGCAGGGATTTCGATAATCGCAAGGAAAATATGCGATTATCTAAAAAATACAACAGAATATATCGATGCCCTGTTTACTATATATAGAATAAGGAAAACAGGACCACGTACTGTCTTTTTATGAGCTATTCTTTATTGTTTCGCGAACATAAATTGAGGAAATACAACAGAATATATCGATGCATTTTTATGCAAGATAGGCCTAAAAAAAGACGATAAATAGGGTGTAAGCGGCGGAGTCTTGCATCGTTAGGTGCAGGGTGAGATATGGGTGCCTCGTGCAAGGCTCCGGCTCAAAAAGTATATAAAGGAAGATAAGATGGGTTTACTTAATATGGATCTGATAATGTCGAACTTGAACTTTAGGCAAAAGCAACTTGCTCAGTTATTCAGGGAGAAAGCAATACCTGAGCAGATCGCAAACACACAGCTGTCCGAGGCTGACGAGGGCGATTCGCAAGAGAACCGCCCTCGAGGGATCTTAGATAAGAATATTTAAAAGGGGGGAGGTGAGGACATGTCTACCAGTATTGAAGGAAAAGGATTAATTAACACAAGTGAATTGATCCAGAGGATGAGAAATGCCCATAATATTGCACAGACTCCCAAGTTAGAACCTGAGAGTCCGGCATTTAAGCAAATCTATAATGATGAGCTTGAATCTTTGGCTGGTATTACACCAAGCAAAGACGGGTATGATCCTCGCGTTGGAGGTATAGATACGGTAGCATAATTAAAAAAATGCCAGGACCACACCTTTATTCAATTAGAGGTGTGGTCTAAGGCAAAAAAATATTCTGGAAAATATAAACACCTTGGGGGCGGAATAAGCCATGAAGAAGAGCAAATCTCTCTTCAGGCTAAAAAAAAAAGAAGTTCTGCACAGGTGTTTTGCGTTTTATTGGGAAGGAAATTAATAATGAGAGCAAATATAAGTCCGATCAATCCAAAAGGTAGCCAGCAAAAGGCCAAGGCCCAAAAGGCCAAGAATACCCAGGGTACGGATTTTGCCAGGAATTTGAAGAAAGCGGCTAAAGAGATCTATGCCAAGGTGCCGGAAACTTTGGCGGCCTATAAAGAGGATTTTAAGAAAAGAAAATTAAGCGAAGAGCGTAATTGGAAGATCAAAGATGATGAAGAAGGTAATGATACCGTGGATTCGCTGATCGCCAAGATCGAGAAGCGTTTGAAAAGATTGGCGCAACTAACGGAGGATGAAAAGAAGAAGTAAGTAAGAGATCCTGCCGAACCGGGGCAGGGCAATGGGGGAAGTAAAATGGGGGAACCGGGAGTAATATCTGAAGCATATTTGAATTACCTGCGTGAGGTACTGCGCCGGGAAGATGTAAATCCTGCGGTGCGGACCTCGGCTTATATCGAATTCGTAGAGCAGAACGGATTCTTGCCGGCTGGTGTAGATGCCGTAGATATCTCTTCCTGGAAAGATCCGAATAAGACCTCGATATTCCTTAAACAATTAGAAGAAGACAGCAACTATATCTTAAATGACAGAGATGCGTATCAAGATGTGCTCACTGTCGATACTTCCACAGACTCATTTTTTATCGAAGCTTTAGAGATCGCTCCTAATACAAATATCGATGCGGCTTTCGGCTACAGTGATCTGACCGGGACCTATCATCAGGCTTCTTCTTATATTGATCCTTATGATCCATATGTACTGCAGCTGCTTTCGCTCTTAAAAGAAAAAGGCCTGATCAACGGCAAGACCAGTGCGGATAATCGGGCCAAGGCTGTTTATAATTATATTCTCCAGTATTTCGATTACATTGCCGATAACAAAGGCGATGATTGGAACTTTGCCGGAGAAACTATTCTGGCCCAGGGCGGTGATTGTGAAGATCTTTCGATATTGCTCGTCAGTTTGGGTATCGCAGCTTTAATGGATGGGGGTTTATCTTATGGCGAAGCCAGCAGGCGGTTCACAGCCGTAGCCGGAGCGCACAAGATCTACGGCGATCACGTCTATGTAGAATATATTGATGGTCAGGACCGCAGATTAGTGATGGATCCATCAATGGGTACCCAGGGTATCCTTACTTCTCTTGATCAATTACAGACCGCCGAATCCTGGGAACAAATGTTCGTTAAATATTTTATTTTTAATGATAACCAGATCGTGGTCCGGCCGGATAGCGTGGCCGGCTCAGAACAAATGCCAAAAGAGATCACTTCCGGCCGGCCGTATATAGATCCCAATAATATGGTGATCCAAAGTTTTGTGGATGAGCTGATAGGCAACGGTCTTTTAGCCCAGAGGATGTCCACGGATAAACTGGTCGTCGATCTTTATAATTATATCAGCACTAATTTTAAATTACTGGAGAATCCGAGGGATTCCTGGAACTTCAGCGATACCACCTTAAATATCAAATCCGGTAATGTAGCCGAGCTTTCCATGTTATTTCTAAATACAGCTATTGCAGCTCTGCATCGTTTTGACGGAGTTGATACGACCAAGATCTTTAAATTATCTTACGGGAAATTAGATGGCGCAGATTATGCGTTCATTAAATATACGGATACCGAAGGGGTAGCCAGGGTGATCGATCTGGGCGGTAAACTTAATCCGCCTAAAGATTGTTATGGTTTGAAGCCCGGAGATCCGAATCCTTTCGGAGTATTTGCCGAATTAAACTTTTTGTCCCCACTTAAACATCCGCGAGCTATTTCAGATTTTGATCTTTCCTCGGAGCTCAATGCCAGATATATCGAAGAGGGTATCTTCAATATGCAGGATAGCTGCTGGCAGAAGCGGGTCATCCAAAGATTGAATCCGCGATTTCAACTGGGGCATTTTGTAGATAAAGATGGCCTGGTAGATGATCGGGGCGTGGACCTTGGTGATCTGCCTGCGTATGATCCGACCAAGTTCAATGATAAACCGACTGCAGCAGAATTAGGTATTCGCCTACAGGATATCATCTATACCAATTCTGATAACAAGAATAAACCAACAATGCTCGACACTTCCTGGGCAGGCAATATTTTGGTGAATGAGATCCAAAAATCAGTCCGCGATACTTTCAATACAGAAAAATACTACGACACCAGCCAAGATTTCTGGTCCTTCAAGGAGGAGGCTTTTGAGGCGGAACGCGAGAAAGTACGTTGGGCTGTGGGAGTATATACTGCCTTTGCCATGATCGCCCAGGCCGGGGCCGCGGCCAGAAATTTGGTCGAAGAAGAGATGACCGGCAACCAGGGCTATAAACAAATGAACATCGAAAATATTGTGCAGAGCGAAGGCCAGCTGGTGATGAAGGGTATTGAGCAGGTCAAGTCCTCCATTATCGAGAACGTGGATACTCATAATAAAGTATGGCGGCAGGCCCTGGATAAATGGGTCGGGGCCAAGCGCAATTGGATGGCGACGAATTCCGAAGGGCTTACTTACGCATTATTGACCATTGTAGGCGGAGTAGTTGCTTCGGGATTGATCCTGGGGGCACTTATTCAGGCAGCATATACTGCAGGATGGCTTACGGCCGGGCCAACCGGGATGGTATCAATAACTGTTGGGTATAATATTGCTATTATCCTTGCTTATGTTGCCCAATGGGCAGCAACCATTGGGTTGGTCCGGGCAGGTGTCGCCATTGCTAAGTCTACGATGCCTGATTCATATAAAGGTACTGATAATGAAGCAATATATAAGAATGGCCTGGAGGGGGTTTGGGACGATTTCTTATTATATGGAGGCATAACGCTCGGGGTTGTAGCTACTGTAGGTATAATCTCGTCTTTTACTAAAGCAGTTGATCCTACTCAAATTGGTCTATGGACAGGCTGGGGGATCGCCGCGGAATTCGTTGCAGCTTTCTTTGCTTTCTTTGGTTTGGGTCAATCGATCTTGGAATTGAAGAATAAGGGCAGAGAGCTGGATTATCTTGAGCAGCAGTACAAAGGTGCGGATACTCAAAAAACTCATACTACAAATGCTATCGCGCAGCCCTGGGTGGCCAAAGGTGCCGATATCAATAATCCACCATTAACTACGGACCCTCAAAGAAAAGTAAGCATAGCCTTGGATAGTTCTCCCGGGAATTTCTTTGATGTAATGAGCGATTATCAGTTCACTCTGGCTACAGAAGCGGCTAATGTTTCAGAAGGCGATGGGGATGATTATTCCTTAGGCAGGGATCATCTAAGATTACGCCAGGAAAAAAGCTTAGCTTATGAGGCAAAATTAATAACAGCGCAGAATATTATGAGGATCTATTCCCGGCTTTACCAGGAAATGGACGGCAGTCGCAGCGAAGTTCACCAGGAGATGACCGGAGTTGGCGGGCGGCAGAGAGCTTCTTCGCCGATCGCTTTGGTCAATACAGAGCTAAGTATTTATAACGATATCTTTACTAGGATCAGGCAGGCCAAAGAAGCTTATGTACGTAAGTTCAATGAGTGGGAAACAAAGCATATAGAAAAGCAAAAAGCTACTGTAGAAATGATAGGTCAAGTGGCAGCATATTTTGTAGGGTTGGCCCTTTTGCCAATGCCCAAGATAGATTATGGGCCTTCCCAGACCATGGCTATAGCCCAGCTGGCGACTACGATAATCAATATGTTCTTGCCGGATTGGTATATGCCGCCCGCGATCGGGATGGCTTCCAGCGCTTCCTATGAAGATGATCCGGATGCGCGCCTAAGCGATTTGAAGCCGGCCGGGTTTGCAGATTCTTATAGCTATGAAGAAGGTTTTTCAACAAGCTCTACAACTATCTGGGATGTCCTTGAAGGAGTCGAGCAGGAAGATGACGGCCTGCGGATCAAAATGGATGGCTATGCCGCGTATGGCGGCAAGCGCATGGTCGATAGGGAACCGGTGATCCGGGCCAGGAATGCCATGGTGCGTATCGCCACTACGGAAAAAATGATCGTAATGCTGAAGGCGGCCAAAACTGATTCACGCAATTTTGTGCATCAGGAGATGACCAATAAAGGTGGCCGGGCATCCTGGAGTCAGGATATTGTCAGCATAATCGATTCCGAGCTGCAATTCGGGCTTTCTGTATTAGCGGCCATGGTATCCAGGCAAGAGCAGTTTGTGATCGGCAAGAACAAGATGGTCCGGACCTGGTTCGATAATCTGCGCAAGATATTGGTACTGCCTTGGAAGTTCGCCAAGCCCCCTGTGAATTTTGTAGGGCCGATAGTGGAGACTGTTTATTATTTTGCCCATCCGGGAGCAGATCACTACGATAATTTTGAAAACCTATGGAACGGCACGAATTATTCCGATAGCGAGAACAGCTTTACTGTTTCCAATGGGATCATCACTAAGGCAAATGTTATTCGGGATGATATGAAGCTCAGAGATCTTTTTTACCAGCATAACCACAGGGATTACCCAGATAAGGATGATGAACTGGGTACAGCTTTTTGGAACGATAGTGTGGAATTGAATATCAATCGAATGATGCAGCGGGTCCAGGATATCGTAAACCAGGGTGCTTTTATGAACGCCTGGGCTTCGATCTTCGGCGCGGCCGGCAAAGGCCGGGCGACAGTGCACCAGGAGATGACCGGTGTATCCAGCAAGCAGCAGAGCAGTATAGCTTCAGGAATAGTTCGGGGTGAATCCAATACGGCCTTCCAGAATTTCCAGGACCAGATCCAGATGGCCAATGCACTAAAGGCTGTGATCAATCAAAAGATCAGAGCCAACAAACAACTTGTGGATACAGCCATGAAAGGGATCCTAGGGATCGTTGGCATAATAATGTGGGTCACGATGCTAGAAACAAAATTTTTCAGCTCGTTATATGCTTTCATAACCGCGTGTTGGGACATGTTATTTGCTGTTTATGAATCGGTATCCGCGGCTAATGAATTGGCCAGAAAGAAAAAGCGTAAAGAAGACAATATTGCAACTGCTTTTGCAAATGATAATGACCGCCAGGCAATGGATCGGGATACCAAAGCTATGGATGATCTGGAAAACCGCCAGGCAGCAGAGATGGAAGAGATGCTCAATAATGCTTTTGGCGGCGGAGATTCATTTTCAAGTGCCGGAGCGGCCGGGGCCGGAGCGAATATGGGGATGATCGATAAGATCAATAAGATCCGGGACAGTATGATGAAGGTGAAAGAAGGCCAGGCTCAAAGCAGGGCCAATGTGAAAGCAGTGACGACCGGAATAACCGGGGCAGCCGGCTTTGCAACCGCGCAAGCAGTGGGATCATTGCATGGCAGAGGCGCGACACTTTTGGCCGCTCAGATAATTTCCAGCCTGGAAGCCCGTTCGCAGGAGATCAGTGCTTTAAAATCTGCCGGCGCAGCAGCGGTAATGAAGATGTGGCAAGCCGGATTTAGTATGTTGTCGTCGGTTCTTGAATATGTACAGATCAGGCAAAAAAAGAATAAAGCTATGGAAGAAGGAGGGCTGGATGAAGATCAAGTAAAAGCGCTTGAAGAAAGATTAAAGGAAGCTAAATCAGGTGAACCAGTAGAGTTGTCTGAAGGCGAAAAAATATATTTACAAGCAATGGGTTATGATGTTAAAGGCATAATGGAGGGAAATGATGATGCCTTGGCAGAAGTTCTGAAAGGGTTTACTTCTGAGTGGGATGATTATGTAGCTGGTGTGGATTCAGAATATAACACGCAGATATCCAAGCTCCAGTCTTTAAAGGCAAAAATTGAAAAAGCAGCCGAGGCAGGCGAAGGTTATAAGCCTACTCCTGGAGAGGTCAAGCTTCTGAAGGAAATGGGCATTAATGTAAAAGAAGTTATGGAAGGGGATAAGCTGGTAGGGGAGATGTCGCCGGGGGATGTTAAAGCTGCAGTTGACGGAGGTATGGCTGAAACTATAAAAAAACAGATCGAAGGAATAGAAACGGCACGAGATGCTGACAATACTGCACAGAAAAATTGGGTAGCTGCGGTTTTCGGTTTTTTCACAGGGACTTCCAGCGGTTATTTTAGTATGAAAAGAACTCGGGTGCTTAAGTCAAACGGTTCTGCAGGCAACCAGCCAGAAATGACCCAGTCGGATAAAGAATTAGCCGATAGCACAAAATGGGTCTTCGTGGATAGCAGTGGCAAGATCCATAATATAGAAGGTGATATAGCAGATGCCGATCTAAAGAAAATGAAGCTGGCTGTATTGGGTCCGGATGGTGAGCCTCTTGAACCATCCTCTGAGCAGAAAGAGCTTCTAAAAAAGTATCCTCTTCAAGTATTGGTCGGTACTTCGCGAAGTTCAACGGCAGATATCAACGTTGAATTGATCCTGGGAAGAGAAGATGCTATTCGCAAGGCTATTGAGAATACTTTAGGCAGTGAATTTGGCCCGCATATTCCGGCACAATTCAGTTATAAATTTGGCTTTAATTATTCTGAAGCAGAAGTAGTTCATCATGGCAGGTTATTATACGCCAAGCAGCATGAGATGGAAGAGAAAGATGTTGAAATAACCAATAGGCAAGCTAAAGAGATAGCCTTGACGGACCTTCAACAGGAATGGTCTCACGGTGTCAAAGGCAAATGGGTGGGAGGCAAATATATCACAGCTTTGAGTATCGTAGTTAAAGCAAATGAGAAGAATGGTAAAACTTATAGTGATGAATCCGTAAATGCAGCAAATAATGTCAGGCAGAAAATGATCGATTCCGGTGCTATCAAAGAAGATGACCAAAGAGAATATATGGGGGTAGAAAATAGCGGGGATTATCAGAAGGTAGCAGATAAAGAAAGGGCCACCGAGCTGGTCTTGGGGGCCGAGGCGCCGGCAAAGAAACCTATAAAAGTACAGGAAAAAAAGATCGAGGCGAAGAGCAAGGGGGACGGCAAAACAATGGACTTGTGGAATCTGTTGTTCATGAGCTTGGATCTTCTGAAAAAGATCATTGATTATTATGTGCGCAAAGAGCAGGAGCGCAGAACAAAAAAAGAAGCAGAGACGACAATTAGCTCTATACGTGAAAAATTGCCGGTCTTGATCCAGGGCAAGGGCTTAAAAGGATTCCAGGCCTTAAATGCAATTTACAAAGCACGGGAAGAACAGGCGATCACAGAGGACAGGCTTACTCAAGCGCAGGTAAATTTAGCAGAGGCCATGCACCAGCTTTATTTTGATCGGCAGATCAACAGCTTTAATTCCAGTGATATCGAAAAGAAATTCGGCGCCGGCCTGTTCGGCTGGACGGCGTTCTTGGCCAAAGAGACCCAGATCGCTTTAATGAAGGGAGCTTCGCTTAAAAAGGCCACAAAAAAAGTAGATCTATTTATTAATGCTGCGGTCAAGTCGCTGCAAGCTATTAAAGCTGAGGGATCTCCGGAGAAAGAAATTATCGATGCCAAGATAGCTGCGTTGCGCAGAGTGCAGGGAGAATATAAAACAAGAATGAAGAAAATAATTGATGAATCCGGTGCCTTGAGCGAAGAAGCACTGCAGAATAGGATCGCCGAGACATCCAGAAAATTCTGCGAAGTGGTCACTGCAGTATTGCAGAGCAATGATACCGGAAAGATAAAAGAATATAAGCTGGATTCGGATGTAAAAGTATTAAAACCGGCACCCGGTTCGCCCAAGGAAGCAGTGGATCAGCTGCAGCAGCTCAATAATGATCTATCAGCGAAGATCCAGGATCTCAAGAAAAGCCTATCTGATATAAGCAAGCCGGAGGGAGAGGCTTCTTCCAAAGTTCCGGAATCACAATCAGTGGAGAATGTTGATGGATCATCTGGGACATCGGCTGTTGTTCCGGATAAGCCTGCTACTGTGCAATTCCAGAATGCGCAAATGATCGAAGCCAGGCAGAATACGATCAAAGCTCAGCAAAAGCTTCTGGATCTCCTTGAGAAAGTAAAACTACTCAGTATCGGCGATGCTGAGCAAACTATAAAAGATCTAGAGGAATATAAAGAAAAATTTACTGTAGAAGGCTCAAAAGAAAGAGAACAGATCGATATATTGATAAATAAGGTCCAAGCCCAGATAGATATAACCAGAGCGGAGGCCGTTGAGGAAGGGGTTAAAGTAGAAGGTGCGGGTGCTCGAGAAGATAAAGGATTGCTGCTGGCGGGTGTTAAATATGATAAGTATGCCATGGCTGATGAATTGGGAGGTGCATATCTCAGGGCAGCAGCTGTTAGAAATTTTCATTCAAATATTACGCGTTCCGAAGATATGCATGCCAGGCTTGATGAGTGGCAAGGATTAAAAAATAGTTTTGAGAATATTGATAATATTAAAGGACTTAAAATAGTAGATCAATTAAATGGAACAAATAAGTATGGGAAGAAGATCGCCCAGATAAATACTTTACTCAATGAAGCTGAGAGCCGGGGTGAGATAAGTTCTGAAGAAAGGGCACAAATTGAACAAGATTTTAAACAATGTGGAATTGATCTGGGTGGGGGAGAAAAAGTTGCCGGGGAAGAAGAAGAAATAACAACAGCACAACCGTCAGAAGATAAGAAGGTCGCAGAAAGCCAGGCTCGCTTAAAGAGTTTTTATTCTGCACAACTAAATGGGCTATATACTGAAGTAAATGCCATAGAAAGATCTATCACAATGGCTTCCAGTGACCAGGAAGTGCAAAATGAAATGCTCTTTGAATTAGATGCTTTTGAAGCATTTCCGGAATTCCAAAAATTTTGGAAAAATGAAAAGATAGATTATAAGGCTACAGAGCAAAAAGATGGTTCTTACGAATATGAAAGAACAGGAGCTACAGCGCCGACCAGTATGCATCAGTATGTCAGGCATTTAAATAATTTAGCCGATGTCAGCCATTATGGCGGCGGAAATAGTGCTCTGGCCTTGAACAATCTGCGATCGTCATTGGCAGGAGAGCCCCCAACCTGGACCTTTGGAGATAAACAAGGAGAGAAGATGTCCTCTGCTGAAATAGAGCAAGCCATTGAATCACTCACTGCCTTGAACACTTTGGTGGCCTTAAATGAAAGATTGAATTATACAAATTCGAGCAAGATGGGTAAGGCCGGGTTTAAGATGCTAACCTTGGGCAGAGTAGGTGAAGCAGATACAAAAGTTCGCAGTACTCTCACTAAAAATCATGAAGCCTTAGAAGCCTTATATGATAAGCCCGGAGAGATCCCGGCCAATTTTGATGTGGATGCCATGGCCGATATCGATCCCAATACTAATGTAGCAACGGCCAATTACGAAAAAGCCGCTGATGCTATCAATCTGTTGGTCGATACTGCCGGAAGCAAAGCCAATCAGGATATGCTTAAAGATACCCGTGATATCTTGCAGGCGATCAATGATTTCAAAGAGGATATGGCTAAGCTAAGCGAAAAGGATAAAGAAGAACAATTGGCAACAAGATTGACGACTTTAAAAACTCAGATCCAGGCTTATATGAATAAATATGGTTCAGGCGCACAAGCGGCCGGGAAGCAAATGCTCGCCATGGCCGATCTGGCTTCCGGGAATTGGCAGATAGCGACCGAAGGCGAAGGCGATACGGCATCCCGCAAGATCGTGGATATGTCTATCAACGCGGGCACACCTCAGGCCGGCAAGGGTATTCTGGCCAAGGTCGATACGCTGGGAGTAACCAGTGAGCAGCTGAAAGTGCTCAATGAAGAATCACTCCAGGGTCTTTTGATCTATAACCTGATGGAAAATCTGCCGTGGCAGGATAATAAAGATATCGGTGTTGTTTATGAGAATAATCTGGACGGGGCAGAAAGTGATTTTGCCAAACGTGAACCGGGAGCGACCCAGCCTTCAGTAGAAGAAAGGCAGCGAACAGCCGTGGCCTTTTCCGCGGCCGAGCTTTTCCCGATCGAAGAGGATGCCAGCGCTGCAGACAAAGAAAAGATCGAAGACCAGAGATTGATGTTCATGCAGTTCATGACGACGATGATCACTACCGACCAGACCATAAGCTATGCCCAAATGCAGCAGGCTATATCTGATATCAAGGCCGGCAGACAAGTAACTATATTAGACAAGGAAAAGGTCACCACACAAGCTGAAAGCGAAAAAGTAAAGGTGCCTTATGAACCGAAGACCGCTGAGGAAAAATTCATCAAGAAACTTTGTGATGGTGTAAATAAGTTCATTGAGGATGGCGGAAGTAAAGATTATGAAAATATAGAAGCGATACTGAGCTTTGAGGAATTCGAGAAATATTCTCCGGATGAAGAAGCTGCCAAGTTGATCCAGAGAACAGAGGATATCGTAAATGACTATATCAGACAGAGCGAAGCACCTAAAGGATTCAATGAGAAAGTAAGTGCTGCTAAAGAAAGATACCTGGAAGCTTTGGGCCTGACCAGCATTGCTGTTCCCGGGAAGCCGGAGAGCACAGCAGAGATCCAAACCCCGGCAGCAGGGTCGCCAGGAGAAGAAGAAGTTTTGAAAGCTTCACCAGGTGAAGAAGAGATAAAGGAAGCTTCGGAAGCATTAGCCAAAAAGAGCCAGCAAAACAACGCAGACAAAACGACGTTACAGAGTTTTATCGACGATACTACCGGGAATAGTGAGGTCCATGAAAAAGGCTTTAAAGCATTGCTTGACCTGGTCAGGAACGGCGGCTTAAAAGGGCCGGCGCTGATGAGCAAAATAAAGGAGATCGGAATAGACAAGCTTTCCAAAGCCGAGCTTAAGGAATTGATCGAAGTGATGGAGGAGCAGGGCGAGCTGGGCGGGATACTGACCCTGGCCGAAATGTATGAGGCCGGAGGCACCGATAAAGAAAATCCGGTGGAAGATATTCTCAAGAAGGATCCTGAGCTTTATCTGAAGGTGGTCGACAAGTACAAGATGAGGATGCAGAGATCAGGGATCAATGCTGTATCTCCCGGATTGATCCAGCTTAAACTGAGCAAGGGGCTGGGTAAAGAAACTTTGAGATATGATATGAGCAGGGGGGATTTTAGCTCTGCGGAAGCTGATCAATTACTGGAAATGAACATGACCCAGGAACAAAAAGCGGTAGTGCTGGAAGAGCTGGCAGAGAAGCGCCCGGAGGAAGTAGGTAATTATCTGATCAAGCATCAGGATGCTTACGATAATATGTCGGTCGGACAGAGATTCAGCATTCGCAGAAGTTTACAGCGCAGCCCTGAGGGCCGGGAGCTGCTGCCACAGATCAAGCTTAGTGAGGCCAAACAAGCTGAAGTTTTACAAGAGCTAGAAAAATATAAAGAAGAGCAGGAAGGCTATTTAGGGGAGATCAAGGCGATCAAGGATAAAAAGTTTTCTGTATCCTCGGTAAATAATAACGGGACAGATTTTAAAATAGATGAGCTTGATCTGAGCAAGTTCCATATTAAACGTACGGAGCTAACGGTTTCCAGATCTGTTGTTTATCAGATAATCGATAAAAAGACAGGCGAGCAAATGTACAGTGTGATGAATTCTAAATAAAGGAATTAAAATGAAAAGGCCATCTTTTAAAGCACGCAATTTCTTAAAAAAGATCCGGGATGCGGAGAGATCCCTGGGTAGGATGATGAATATCGGGGAGCAGAAAGTGGCATCCGGTGGCGGGCAAACAGGCAAAAAGATCGTGCAGAAGAACATCGAGTTTAATCTGCAGAAATTATATGAGCAAGGGATGCAGAATGTGCGCAATCTGGAAGAGCAAAAAGCAAAAAGCCCGATCGATCCTATCCAAAGCGAGGCTTACAATTTTTTTGTGGCGGGCCTGAAAAAGAAAGCCTCGGAGAAGTATCTACAAGATTTTGCGAAGCTTTGCCTGGATCACCAGGGGCTTTATCAGAAACCTAAAAAAAGTGTATTAAATGAAGTGTGGGGCAAGCTCGAGGGGATCATCTACAAGCTGGAACGTCATTTTGCTGGCAATACAATGCCTCATGATCTGCTGAAGCAGGATCTGTTCTGGTATGATCTATATCGTTCAGAAGAGAAGATCGCCAGTACAACTAAAGAGAATTTAAAGAATATCAAGGCTTTGAGCACAGCAGAGTACTTATTATTCCAAAAACTTTTCCAAAGGATCAGCGAGTTCGAGGTATTCCCAACACTGGAAAAAGATGATCTAAAGCTTAGCCTGAGCAATATTAATGCAGCGCTGCAATGTACCTGGCGTTATCAAAGCGAAAGGGAAAAGCTGCTTAAGTTCTTTGCTGAGAAAGAATTCCCGATCCGTTTCCCGGGAATTTCTCGCTACCGTATCTATCTGGAAAAAGATGGGCAAAAAATAGGCTATGATATCTATACAGATCTTCCGGAGTGGCAAGAAATGATCAAAGAGCCCGGGTTTTCGCTGACAATGCAATTATTAAAATATGCGAATATTTCTCAGATAGGGGCCAGATTATCCAGGACCTATGCCTTCCCTTTCGCCGAAGGTTTTACGCAAAATGATGTAAAGGATTTGCAAAGTTTTCTCGAAAAAGAGAAAATAAATTTAAAGGAATGGGCTAAGGCAGAGGTCTTAAAAGAAAAAATACCTCTGAAGCAGATGCCGAAAGAAGAGCTTGGCGAACTGGATCTTTTAGCGGAGATATTTTAAAAGGAAAACAAAATGTGGAAATGGCTGCTTAAATTAAGAGATAAATTAGCTCTCTGGCTATACAGAAGAGAGTGTAAGAAATTTATGAAGCAAAAATACGGGATAGATATGCAGAAAAAAAAGAAGAAGCAAAAGGTCAATCAGGATCTAGAATTCTATAATTGGATAGCTTCTAAAGAATACCGCCGAGAAACCGATATGGAGTATTTTCTGATCTTTACCGAACAATTGCTGAAAATGATAGTCGACGGGGAGCTTACCCAGGAAGATCTGGAAGAGATGCTGCAATCAGCAAATCCATTGAGAGAAAAGCGTATAGCTCGGCTTGTCGATGAAGAGTTGCAGGAGGTTATCAGAGGAGGAAAAGGGAAGGTCCCGGAAGAAACTGTAGTCATTCAAGAGAAATCCAAAGAATCATCCGCAATGAACAAGGATATGCTCAAGAGATCTTTATTGTTCGTTCAGGATATCTTTCAACCTAATGATAAATCCTCGATCATGGTCGATGATAGGGTGAAGATAGCTCAAAAAAAGCAGTGGGAATTGGAACAAAAGAGGCTGGAAGCTTATAAAAAAGCTGTGCTCGCTAATTCTCCGGAATTCTTAGAAATGCTAGGTAAAGATGAATATGAAAGCGAAGCCAAGCAGGCGGCACGGGAGAATAAGATAGTCCGGAAAGAGGAACAGAAACTGCGTGCCCGCATGGTAAAAGATACGATCCCGATCAAAAGGCCAAGAGAGAAGACCCCAAAAGAGCTGGCTGCCGAAAAGCTTAGGATCATCAGGAAGATGCGGGAAGAAATGGGTCGGGGATTAACTTTATCTACATAAGATAAGATATAATAATTAAAGGAAGCTATCATGGCTAAGAAGAAAGAACAAGAAAATATTAATAAAGGGATCCCTCTGGGAGGCGGGGAGGCTGTAGCCGGCGTGAGCGGAATGTCCGGTGTTGATCGCGTAGCTCAAGTTAGAGCCCTGCAGGCAACCTCTCCTTTGGCTGTGGCCAGCAAAGATCTAAAAGTTGATGTTGAAAAAGGTTTCGATCTAAGCGAAAAGATCTTTAAAGAGCGCTCAGCAGCTCTGGGTGGTATGCAGCAGAAGATGCAGGAGGTTAAAGATAAAAGCAAAGCCCATGTTTTTAATCAGCACGTAGAAGGGCTAACCTATAATCAGAATGGCCAAGAGGCTCCATTGCATGGCTTTTCAGGTGCGGCAAATACCGAGCTATTCTCACCGGAACAATCTTATCAATTACAGGGCGGAGCATATGATAATGAACGGAAGTTCAAGCCGCCGAAAAAAGGAATCGTAGAATAATTTAGGCAGTTTTTCCTTGGATCTCTTTGAGTATCTCTTCTGAAAAATCCGGATATTTTGTTTTGATCATCTCGACGATCTTGTCCTTATCTTTTACCGATAAACCGTTGAAAGCCGGTGATATTTTTGGTTTGGTTAGATAACTTACTATTACTTCCGCAGAAATCGGTTTTTTTAAAGATGCACTGAGTACTTCTGCTGCATACGAAGCATCTGCTTCAGAGCATTTTTGAATAAAAAGTGCCAATTGTTTATCTGTTGGTGCTAATCCGGGTGATTCTAAGAGTGTTTCAATAGGGATCAGTGGCTTAATAAGTGCAAAATCCTGAAAATCTTCATGAAAAATATATGCTTTTGTGAAGTTCTTATCGTTTTCAACAAGATGTGTTAAAAGGGCGGTCTTTTTACTTTCGGATAGTTTATTGAAAACATTTATTCTGTCAGCATTTTTCAATAGTATATCCTCAAAGAGCTGGGAGATAATGTCATCGGGAAAATTCTCCAAATGACCGGCCAGGGTGCCCGGATCAAGCTCTTTGTTTTTTAAGCTTTTTTCAGCTAGATAATGAGCGACCTTAGCGGAACCACCTTGTTTTTGGGCAATACCTTTGAGTAGAGTTAATTGCTGGGTTTTATCAGGGAAGCTATCAATTAATTCTGCAAAATAATTTCTTTCAGCATCTGCTTTGGCATGGATCGCAATATTTATAATTTGCTCAGAAGTCAATTTCTTTAAATATATTGCATCGCTTTTATCATTTTTGAGGATGCCGGCTAAAAATATGTGTCCTTTAATTCCAGAAGCATTTTGTGGATCGCTCAACGCATTAAAAACTTTTTGTTTTACATCTTCCTGATTCTTGGGATCTTCTTTTAAAGTACTAAAGGCATCAATTGCCTTCTCGCGAACAGCCGAATCCGTATGTTGGGCCAGTTGAGTGAAAGCAGCAATTACTTCTTCATCAGTATATTTAGTGAAATCTATCTTTTCCCCGTTCGATATTGCTTGAGCGAGTTCATTCAACTCCAATTCGGGCTGCTCCACAACATCAGCCTGGGTGGGCTCCGGCTTGCCGGAGGGTACCTTGATCTCTGTGTTATTGTCGGGTAGGGCGATCTCTTCCTGGTCAGTAGGCTTGCCGGGTGTCTTCATTTGATAGGTTTTTACATGGCTTTCGACCATATTATCATAGACCTCAGTTTGAAAAGAGAGCTCGGTCTGGGATAATTTTGATCCGGCCGTACCATCCAGCAGGTTCAAAGCAGGATCACTGTTGAATTCTACTCCATTCTTATCCGGCATAAGCTCAACGGTCGATTTAGCATATCCGCTGTTGTAAGTGAGAAATTCATTATCTTGAGAAAAGATCAGGGATTTCATAAGTTTTGGAATATCTGTTTTCGGATCAAATTTCTCATCCCCATCGGCATTGATCACAGCTTCTTTTAAAGCGGCATCGGATATGGAGGATATTGGCTGGCCATTTACTAGCTTAACATCCTTGTATTTTGGATCGGTGATCGTACTTCTTAAGATATCAAATGCGGTTTTCCCGGTATTGGCAGTATCCGGTTCGCTGGCCTCTTGAAAAGCTTGCAGAAAACTTTTCAGATCATCCGGGTTCTTGAAACTGTCCAGATCAATAAAATCATTGAGCAAGACAGCAAGTTCTTTTAGTTTTTGTCCCTCTGTTCCATCAAAATTTCCGCTGGAATTAAGTTTTTGGAGCAGAGCTTGGTCCTGCTGGATATATTTTTGGGGAGTAGCTCCTTGTATTTTCCATTTATCATAATTTTGTCCGGGGACAGCGATATCGTGAGGCAGATATCTGTCTTCCTGATAGTTTCGATAATATTCATGACCGAATATATTAAAGAACATTATTTCCCCCATTATAAATACACAATAAGATCATGGACATAAGCCAAGATCATTATGCATCCAGTATATATATCGAACACACTTTCATAGAAAATGCATCGAACTATACTGTTCTATAGGATTTATACCCTTTTTGGAGGAGATTTATACCTTATTTTTCGGGTGGTTTTTGAGCTTTATTGCGCAGATCTTTAAAATAGGTTTTGCCTTGCTGGAGTTCCTGGTTCAAAGCTTTGAGCTCTTCATCTATTCTTTTAAGTTCTTTTTCGGATCTTTTAACCTGGTTGTACCAATAGATCATCCTGATTATAGATAAGAAAAAATATACTGATACCCAGGAAAGCAAGGGCCACCAGATCTTATGTATAAGTGCAAAATATAAGCCGGTAGCGGTCAATGCCCCGGAAATATATGCCATGCCGGTATTTTGTTCTAGAAAGAACTTGCCTAAAGCGGTTTTTATGACAAATCCTTTTTTTCCCATATATTCTTGAGTATTTTTTTCGATTTTATCCGGATCGATCTGCATAAAGATCCTTTCTAGGACATGTATTTTAGCAGGGCCTCGCGCATAACTTGGACCGGAGCTTTATGCCCGGTAAAGATCTCAAAGGCGAGAACACCTTGATATAATAACATACCCAAACCATTCTGTGTCTTGGCACCTAAATGCTTGGCCAACTTCAGGAATTTGGTCTGCTCAGGATTATAGATCAGATCACAGACCAACTGTCTGGGATGGATCACTGTTACATTATCTAAAGGGCTCATGCCGGTTTTCGGCTGCATGCCAATAGGCGTGGCATTAATAAGCAGATCAGATGCTTCAGCCAGATCATAGAATTGCTGAGTATTGGCGGCAACTCCCTGCACCTTGATCTTGATCTTGCTTTTGATATATTGGGCTAAAGCTTTGGCTTTACCATCTACCACATCGCTGATCGTAAGTGATTTGATCTTTTTGCGGGCTAAGGCAATTCCCACTGCGCGGGCGGCACCGCCGGCCCCGATAATGACCACATTCTTGCCTTTAGGAGTGAATTTTTTAGAAACATCCTTTAGGGATTCAATAAATCCGTCACCATCAGTGTTGTATCCGGTCAATACTCCGTTATCATTCTTGATCGTATTCACAGCGCCGATCAATTTTGCTTCAACAGAAAGCTTATCAAGATAGGGGATAATTTTTTCTTTAAACGGGGCAGTGACATTAACGCCAGCCAGGCCTAAAGTACGGATGCTTTCTGCGGCAGCGGAGATCTTAGTCCCATGTATTAAAAAAGGCACATAAGCAAAATTCAATTTAGTTTTCTGAAATGCTGCGGTATGCATGCCGGGCGATGCGGTATGTTCAATAGGGTTGCCGAGGATCCCAACTACCTGTGTTTCTCCGTCCATGAAAATTAACCTTGGGCCAATTGCATGATGCCGTAGACTGTCAGGCCTATTCCGATAAAAAGAACTTCCAGTAGCAATAAGGCTAAAGTGCCTTCAGTTGCTGTATATTGATGTCGAAATCCATAATAAACTCCGACTAAGACCCCTAAAAGCATGGCCACACCGAGGATTAACACTAACATAATGACCTCCTCATATATATTTTCAAAAAAGGATGGTTATTATACCAAGGAGTGTTCTAGAAGTCGAAGCCCGGGGTCATAGTGTCGAATTCTCAGCGGTTTCTTTATTTGTTGGCAACAAGATTGCTATGAAATGTTAATGAACGTTATCGACCTGGCTGATCAGATAATCGATCAAGCGATCAAAGCAAAGATCAGCGATATCCATCTGGAGAGTTCTGTAAATGTATTGCGTATCCGTTTTCGCTTGGATGGCAAGCTGTATTTAGAGCGAGAATTGAATAAAGATAAAGCACAGCCACTGATGATCCGTCTTAAAGTAATGTGTGGGATGGATATTGCCGACATGCGTCATCCTCAAGACGGACAATTAAAATATAAATTCGAAGATCGTTATATTGATCTGCGTTTGGCAACGATACCGACCGTGCATGGCGAGAAAATGGTCATTAGGATACTTGATCAGGCAAGCGGCATTTTATCCGTAGATAAATTGATGTTACCAAGAGCGATCAGCAAAAAACTGTTGGCAGAAATAAGAAGAAGTTATGGTTTATTCCTGGTGGTGGGGCCGACCGGAAGTGGCAAAACAACAACTTTATATGCCTTGCTGCAACATATAAATTCCTTAGAGAAAAATATCATAACTATAGAAGATCCGATCGAATATCAGCTGGAGAATATCAATCAGATCCAGGTCAATTCCAAGGCGGGGATCACCTTTGCCACAGGATTAAGAGCGATATTGCGGCAAGATCCGGATGTGATCCTGGTGGGAGAGATCAGGGACCTGGAGACTGCCGAGATCGCCTTGCGGGCCGCACTTACCGGCCATTTAGTATTGGGGACCCTGCATACCAGAGATGCCCTAGAAGCTATTGTCAGATTGCAGGATATGGGGATCCCGTCGTTTCGGATAAGCTCTGCCTTGCGAGTGGTATTGGCTCAGCGCTTGATCCCTATATATTGTACGGCTTGCCAGGGGGCAGGCTGTTTGCTTTGTCAGAACACAGGATATAAAGGCCGGCGGGCTATTTTTGAATATTTAGAGCTTACTCCTAAAATCCAAGAGACAATTAATAAAACAGTAGGGTATAATCAGTTGCAAGAAATAGCACGTTTAGAATGTTATCAACCTTTAGTGTTAAATAGCCGTGAGTTACTAGAAAAAAAGATCACTTCAAGAGAAGCTTTGGGAGAGGTTTAGAACATGCAAAGGAGGCCTGTTGTGGAAAAATACAAAAAACATCAGCGTGTAGGGGTATTGGTTGATGTGCAAAATCTGTTTTACTCGGCACGACATCAATATAAAGCGAAAGTCAATTTTGCCAGGCTTTTAGATACGGTAGTTGATGGCAGAAGAATGATCCGTTCTCTCGCCTATGTGGTGCAGACCAAAGAGATCGATCAGTCTAATTTCATCGATATGCTGGAGCGGAACGGCTATGAAGTGCGTTCAAAAGATCTTAAGGTCCGGGCCGACGGTTCATCAAAAGGTGATTGGGATATGGGTATCGCAGTTGATGCTATATCTTTAGCCGATCGCTTGGATGTAATTGTTATTGTCAGCGGCGACGGAGATTATGTGGATCTGGTCAACATGCTGAAGGGCAAGGGTGTCCGCGTGGAGGTAGCCTCATTCCCGAAGAGTACGGCCGAGGAATTGATCAAGGCAGCAAATTCTTATATCCCGATCGAAAAGAACCTTTTATTGAAGTCGTAAAATGTTCCTGCCAGCCAAGAAAGCTTTCAAGTTGGATAAAAACTACATTCAACAGGTCGTCAAACAAGCATTAAAAGAAGATCTAGGCAAAGGTGATATTACTACTAATACATTTATTCCTGCGCAGAAAAAGATAAAAGGAAGTATCCTGGCTAAAGCTGCCGGAGTATTATCCGGAGCAGAGGTCGCGGCTGCGGTTTTTCGCACTTTGGATCCCAAAGTAAAGATCATTTTTTATAAGCAGGATGGGCAGCTTATTAAAAAAGGGCAAAAGCTATTGTCTTTGCAGGGGTCGGCCCGGGCGATACTTTCCGGTGAAAGAGTAGCTCTGAATTTTTTGCAGCATTTATCAGGAATTGCGACAACAACAGCACAATTCGTCAGATCCGTAAAAGGGACTAAGACAAAAATATTAGATACCAGGAAGACAATCCCTGGTCTGAGGCTGCTTGAAAAATATGCTGTAAAACAAGGTGGCGGAGAGAACCACAGGCTGGATCTGGCAGAATTAGTTTTGATCAAAGAAAATCATTTGGCTTTATGTAGTGAAACCCTTGAGGAAAAGATCAAAAGTATAAAGAAGAAAAACAGGATCAAGATCGAAATAGAAACCAATACCCTGGCCAAGGCAAAGGATATGGCCAGGCTTAAGATAGATATCCTGATGTTGGATAATATGTCCTTGGCGACAATGAAAAGAGCTGTAAAGATAGTGCGCAAAATAAATCCCAAGATACTCATTGAAGCTTCGGGGAATGTTGATCTAAAGAGCGTGCACAAATATGCAAGGACAGGTGTAGATCTTATTTCGATCGGTGAATTGACCCATTCAGCAAAAGCTTTAGACTTAAGTTTATTGCTAGATACTTAGAGGAGTAGTTGATGGCCAATAAAAAAGCAATTCTGATCGGGCCTCCCAGCGTAGGCAAGACCTTGATCTTTGAAGGATTAGTCCAAAATAAGACTATATATTCCTATTTTTATCCGGGGACGGAGACCAGGATCTACCGGGGTGAATTTACTGTGAAAAAAGAGCGCTGGGAACTGATCGATCCCCCGCCGATCTGGAGTTTTTATCCTGTCTCTTTAAATGAAAGTATCGTGCTGAATATGATCCTGGAGGAAAAGCCGGACCTGGTCCTGCATGTAATGACCCCCGAGACCATCAAGCAAAATCTGCTTATTTCCATACATCTTTCAGAGCTAGGCATTCCATTTTTGATCCTATTCAATAAAAGAGATGCCCGTGCTTATTCAGATTATGATATCGATATGGGCCGGCTTTATAGTCTTTTCCATGCGCATATTGCGGTCCTCTCCATTGTCCTTGAAGAAGGCTTGAAGCATGTAAAAGATCTGATGCTTGATATAAATCGTCCGCGCTGGGTAGGGCAATTTGAGCCCAAGGTTAATCGAGGGCTGGAAAATACCGAGAAAAAACTGGCTGAGCTCAGCGGCAATAAGGAGCTTCCTTTTTCAAAACGTTTTATAAGTCTAATGCTTTTTTTAAAGAATAAGACCGTAGAAGACTGGTTGCAAAAAGAGATCGGAGTAAATGCCTGTAAGGCTATAGATAAAAGCTTTGAACAGGATAAGATAACTCAATGGTCACGTTCGATCCGCAAGACCTGGCAGAGTTCCGCAGAAGATCTGGCCGACCAGATCGTTACCAAGAAAGTATTTAAAAAGAACGCACTATTGAACAGCTTAAATAAATATGCACATCATCCGCTTTGGGGCAGCCTGATATTTCTGGCTGTATTTATCGGAATATTCTTCCTTTTGAGCAGATTTGCTGCCGGAGTGATGGTCAGTTTTATTGAGACCGAGATCTTCAGTAAATATATTACTCCGGGTTTTGTTTCTTTGATCTCACAATTCCCTATAGCGCCGTTATTTAAAGGGCTTTTGGTTGGGGATTATGGCCTGCTAACCATGGGGCTTACATATCTAGTGGCGATCATTTTCCCGATCGTTTTCACTTTGTTCTTAATTCTGGCCGTATTGGAGGATTCTGGCTATTTGTCGCATTTAGCTATATTACTTAATCGTGTTTTTCACCGCATGGGCCTGACCGGATCAGCTATCCCGGTTTTTTTAATGGGCCTAGGCTGTTCGGTCCTGGCTGTCTCAAAAACTAAAAGCTTGCAGACTCCGGGGCAGCATAAAGCAGCAGCGTTCTTGATCGTCTTAGCAGTGCCATGTATCGCCCAAATGGGGATCATCATCAATATGTTATCTGTTCTGCCGTTTTCATATGCCTTATTATTTCTATTGTTATTATTTGCGCAATTATTCTTAGCCGGTGCGTTTTTAAAGAAATTCATTCCTGAATCACGAGGTGGATTTGTAGATAAGGCTGTGCCCTTAAGGTTGCCGCAATTAAAGAACGTTTGGGAAAAATTATGGCTGCATACCTTCTGGTATTTTCGCTTAGCAATTCCTTTGTTCGCTTTAGCTACGATCTTTTTATTCTTAGCCGAAACTACTGGCTTGTTGGAGCTATTGCAGCGTTTGTTGGCGCCTATAATCACTCCGATCCTGGGCTTGCCTGCTAAAAGCGTGGAGGTATTTGTCTTGGGTTTTTTCAGAAGGGATTATGGAGCAGCCAGGCTTTACGAGATGACCAATGATGGCTCCTTGAACGCCATACAAGTACTGGTCTCTTTAATAGTGGTGACCCTTTCTCTGCCATGTATCGCTGCTTTTTTTGCCTTGATCAGAGAGCAGGGCTGGAAATTAGCATTGAGTTTGAGCTTGGCGATCTTTTTTTATACTTTGGCTTTGGGTAGCTTTGTGAACTTGGTTTTACGTTTTTAATATTGGTGTTATCATAAATCAGATCTAAAAAGGATAATTATGGCAACTTACAATAAGATAGATATAGCTTTGGGCAGCATCTGGATGCTGAACAGAGAAGGTAAAAAAGATATTTCTGCTCTAAAAAAATATTTTCAGGAAAAATATGATGAAGATTTTATGCCGGCTTTGCGTCAAAAGAATTATGTATTAGTACATAATAAAAAAGGGCATCTGACCCCGCTGGGAGAGCGGCGTGCCCAGAATTTCCTGAGGAAATATCATTTAGCTAAAAAATTTGCCAACGATATTCTGGAAGTGTCTTACGATGAGTTGGATGAATTTGCTTTGAATCTGCAGGAGATCTTTACTGAATCGATTACAGATCGGGTGTGTACCTTTTTAGGTCATCCGCACTATGGCTTGAACCGCCGGGAAGTTATTTCCCCCGGGAAATGCTGTGAGACCATAAGCCCCGAAGCAAGTGAAGTGGTCTTGCCTGTCACCAAATTGGCCTTAGGAGAAGAAGCGACGGTGGCTTATGTTTCTACCCGGAGCCAGCCGGTCTTGCATCAATTGATGTCTTTTGGGATATATCCGGGAGTAAATATTCGAGTAGTGCAGTATTATCCGGCCTATGTGTTGCAAAGCGAAGATCAGGAGATCTCGCTTGAGGAGAAAGTTGCCAAAGGTATCTATGTCCGCCGCTAGTGATCTTTTTGAGGTTGCCACAGAAAAAACGCGTTTTAAAGAAATGCCTCTCGCCAGAAGAATGGCCCCGAATTCTTTAGAAGAATTTGTAGGCCAGGAACATATCATTGGTAAAGGTAAATTATTGCGCAGGGCGATAGAAGCTGATCGAGTTCAATCTATTATCTTTAGCGGCAATCCGGGGGTGGGCAAGACAGCCTTGGCCAATGTTATAGCCCAGCAGACAAATTCTCAATTCGTGCGTCTAAATGCCGTACATTCTAAAGTGGCAGATATCCGTGAAGTAGTTGCTAAGGCCAAAGATGATCGGGCAATGTACGGGAAAAAAACAATATTGTTCATCGATGAGATCCATCGCTTTTCCAAGACCCAGCAGGATGCTCTGCTGCCAGATGTTGAGAACGGCACGGTCACCTTGATCGGTGCGACGACCGAGAATCCGTATTTTTCGGTGATCTCATCTCTGATCTCCAGGTCTCAAGTGTTCGAATTCAAACCTTTAACAAAAAAAGATCTATATAAAGTGATCGACAATGCTTTGCATAGTAAACGGGGATTAAAAGAATATAAAATCAGCTTATCCGAAGAGGCTAAAAAACATTTAATAGATGCTGCGGCCGGCGATGCCAGGAAAGTATTGAACGGCCTGGAACTCGCAGCTTATACGACTCCGCCGGATAGCAAGGGTGTCATAAATTTGAGTGTTGATATCATAGAAGAATCTGTCCAAAAAAAATATGTAGTATACGGGGATGAAGAGCATTACGATATTATTTCTGCTTTTATTAAATCAATGCGTGGTTCGGATCCCGATGCAGTGCTGTATTGGCTGGGGAAAATGATCTATGCCGGAGAAGATCCCAGGTTCATTGCCCGCCGTATCGTCATTTGTGCCTCAGAAGATGTGGGCAATGCCGATCCTCAGGCGTTAATTGTCAGCAATGCAGCAATGCAGGCCGTGGCCGAGATCGGGATGCCGGAAGCCAGGATCATTCTGGCGCAGGCTGCAGTTCATGTTGCCTGTGCACCAAAATCGAACGCCAGTTATGTCGGAATCGACGCAGCTTTATCAGATATAAAAAATGGCGTGGATCATCCGGTCCCGATGCATTTGAAGAACGCTGTTTACGAAGGAGAGAAAAAGGAAGGTAAGCCCTCCTCCGCTGAAGCTACGGCGGGCAGGGGTAAGGGATATAAATATGCGCATAGTTATCCGAAAGGATGGGTGCAGCAGGAATATTTACCTGGTGGCAAGAAATATTATGAGCCGACCGATCGAGGATATGAGCAGAAGATCCAGGATTGGCTAAAGAGTTTAAAAAAATAATATGCCAAGTTGTCTGCTTCCCAGGCACACTTTATAATCAGGACCAATTATCATAAGGAGTAAAGAAAATGTTGTTGTTGATGATCTTAGATGGTTGGGGGATAGCAGCCAGGCAGGAAGCCTGTGCTCTCAATGCTGCTAAAACACCGAATATGGACAGTTTCTTTAAGAAATATCCTAATACCAGCTTGGCTTGCTCAGGAGAAGCCGTAGGTCTTCCGGAAGGGCAGATGGGAAATTCGGAAGTTGGTCACCTTAATATGGGTGCCGGAAGAATTGTCTATCAAGAATTGACCAGAATAACCAAGGAGATCAAAGAGGGAACGTTCTTCAAGAATGAAGTGTTGTTGAATGCAATTAAAAAAGCTAAAGAAAATAATTCTGCATTACATTTAATAGGTTTATTGTCCGACGGAGGAGTGCATAGCCATATCAAGCATCTTTATGGATTTTTAGAGCTGGCTAAGAGTGAAGGTCTGACTAGAGTATTTGTCCATGCCTTGCTGGATGGTCGCGATGTTCCACCCAGATGCGCACAGAAATATTTTGATCAATTAGAGCATAAGATGCAGGAGCTAGGTATCGGCAAGATCGCTTCAATATCCGGTCGATATTATGGAATGGATAGGGATAACCGCTGGGAAAGAGTACAAAAAGCTTATGATATGTATTCTGCAGGAGAAGGCTTAAAAGCATCTTCGGCTAAGCAAGCTTTAAAAGATGCTTATGAGCGTGGGGAGAATGATGAGTTCGTAATGCCGACGCTGATCGATCCGGAAGGTGTGATAAAAGATAATGACAGTGTCATTTTTTTCAATTTTCGTCCAGACCGCGCCAGAGAGATAACCAGATGTTTTGTCGACAGGGAGTTTAAAAGTTTTAAGCGCAAGGCCTGGCCGAAAGTTCATTATGTCTGCACAACGCAATACGATAAAACTATCAAGGCGCCGGTGGCTTTTGCGCCGCAAAAATTGGTCAACGTATTGGCGGAAGTATTGAGCAAGAACGGTAAAAAGCAATTGCATATCGCGGAAACCGAAAAATATGCGCACGTTACGTTCTTTTTTAACGGCGGTGTTGAAAAGCCTTATGCAGGCGAGGATCGAACGTTAATTCCTTCGCCAAAAGTCGCAACTTACGATATGCAACCGGAGATGAGCGCATTTTTAGTCACAGAGGCAGTATTAGAAGATATTGAAGCTAAGAAACATGATTTTATAGTCCTCAATTTTGCCAATGCGGATATGGTAGGGCATACGGGAGTTTTTGAAGCAGCAGTAAAAGCAGCCGAGGCTGTGGATGAATGTGTCGGGAAGATCGTAAAAGCTGTGCAGGCTATTGGCGGAGAAGTATTGATCACGGCAGATCACGGAAATTCGGATGAGATGTTGGATGAAAATAAAGGGGTGGTTACCGCACACACTACTAATCCGGTGCCTTTTATTTATATCGGCCGTGAAAAAGCTGTTAAACTCAAGAAAAACGGGACTTTAGCGAATATTTCACCCACAGTATTAAAGCAGATGGGGATCGCCCAGCCCAAAGAAATGGATCAAGAGCCCCTCTTTTAACATTGACGCTATTATTAAAGCTCCTTATAATGAACCTCCATTTTTAAATAAGGAGATATATTAATGAAGATCTTATTATTTTTTCAATTTTTGGTAGGAACGAGCTTGATCGTTACGATCCTGCTTCATTCTGCCAAAGGAGAAGGCCTGGGCGGTATCGGTGGGCAAGCCAAGTTATTTGGTTCGCAAAAAGGCTTGGAAGAAGGCCTGGATAAGATCACTACATTTTTTGCTGTTACTTTTTTAATTCTTTCAGCAATTATCGGGATAGTTGGTTTAGAATAATAAGCTCTTTTCACATGCCGAGGTGGTGGAACTGGCAGACACGCCAGCTTAAGGAGCTGGTGGGATCAAACCCGTAGGAGTTCGATTCTCCTCCTCGGCACCAGCCTTCGCTCTTTCAGAGCTTCGGCTGGCAAGCCAAGCCTTGTTCTTCCAGAGATTTGTTCAGCAGGTTCTCACATTATATTTTTTGACAAAAATTACTTCTTCGGGGTTAATATCCTTCATGCTGAAACATACGTACAAAGTATTAATTGTCGGAATAACAGTTCTTATACTAAATATATCTGCAGATGCTGCTTATTATTCTAAGGTCATTTATGGCAAGAAATTGGTCATACAAGCTCCGGTCATAAAAACAGTCGGTCGCACGGTCATTGCTTCTTCGGGAAATACCAAGCGGCTGAAAGTCTATTTCATGTATGAAAAACAATTATTCTGGGCGAATCGAGTTGTTCTGAAGAACAACAAGATATCTTTACAGAATGGATTCTGGGGAAGCTCAAGGAAATCATCTCTGGCAGGCGATGAGCTCGTCTATAATCTGAGAAATAATTATTTTGACGGCGAAAACATTGAAATGATCTCTGGCATGCTGAAGGTAAAGACCAAGCGTCTGTTCTTTTATGGGGAAAAAATAGAATTTGCCAAGGCTCGTATCGGCTTGCATATAATTAATCTAGGATTGGACCTAGATGATATCCAGATCTTTCCGGGCTGGATCGTGATCAGGGATCTGGCCATAAGTTCAGAAAAGAATGTCTTTTACCGTATACCGGCCTGGGTCATTGATATGCGACGCAATGCATTCCAGATCCCCTATCCGTTGCCACAGTTCGGAAGTTCAATATTCCGTGGCAACTACGGATTTTTTAATACGCATTATTACTGGAATGAGCATTTATACGGTTTTGCCAGGATCGGAAGCTCTCAATATAAAGGCCCTATGGTCGGTTTTGGTCAAATAGTACGCTTTAGTGATCAAGATCAGCTTTATTTTGGCGGTGATTTTTGGCAATGGAAAGAAGCCCAGGGTAAAGTAGAATATAATCACAGCCTTATGGATCTTCCCTATAAAAAGAGGCGGCCAACTTTCGGTGAGCTATTAGAATACAACAAGGAGGTTCGCGAACTTGATTCCAGTGATATCCGTGCGACTTATACAAAAAGAGAAGAGATCAATGATGAAGAGATCGATCGGGATATGGAAGCCGGGTATAAAGGGCATTTTGGACTGACCAAAAAGCTTGATCTAGACCTGTCATTGGCCAGCGGACATTTATATGAATATTCTTCGGAAGTCCACGCGATCCGTACCAACTCGGATTTAGGCTTTACCTATGAATATCCCCTGGGTTGGCTTAAGCCGCTTTGGTGGGGGTTTGGTTATAACCGTTCAGATTACGACGAGAAACCCTATACTTGGCAAAGGGTGTACGGGACTATGGCTTGGGAAAAGGATTGGAAATTTGTATTGCTGGGTATTAAGTATACTCATTATTTTTATGATAAAGGGGGCAGCCCTTTTGTCTTTGATCAAAAATATACAAATCCTAATAATATTGTTTACAACTTAAGATTAGGGCCCAGAGCACATCATCTGGGGGCAAAATTCTTGACTAATGTAAGAAGTAATATCTTAGTAGATACTACTTATTATTTGGGTTGGACATTCTCCAGCTGGTTACTGCAAATGCAGTATAGTACTCAACGCGAAGCTTTTTCTATGGGCCTTGCGATAGACTTGTTCTAAGAATGCAGAGTATTTCCTAAAGAGAAATTAATTAGTAATGATCACCCAGGCTGGGATCGTCTATAGTATAGCCATCGCTGTTAATTGTTCTCTTGCGAGGCAAAATGTCACCGTTATCTGAAATATCAGCTATATCCATGGGCAATCTCTCGAAGCTTATAAATTCTGGCACAGAATTGTTTTCTTGAACAGGATCAGGCAGCTTATCAAATATTAGATTGTCCAAGGGGACTTCGATATCACCATCGATGGGGCAGTAAAGAAGGGCCTGGGTATCATTTGCTGAGATTATGTGAGCTTTTTTAATTATCCCTCGCTGAAATAGTTTCTCAATATTCAGGAAAGAAACATTGTGGATATCTTCTAACTCAGATTTTTTCTTGATCTTTGCAAGCCTGGAAGGCACATAGTAGTAAACTTCGGGTAGGGTAGAATAGATTGTGTTTTTTTCTGTAAAAGCTTTGATCATTTTATACCTCCAAGTATTGTTTTCAGTAAGATAAAATTATTCGCTAAGATATTTCTCAACAAGAGGTGCCAGTTCTGCATCTTTACTTAGATCTATATCAGTTGAGAGCTGCAGGATAAAAAGCAAAGCATACTTATATGTGCTGTTAAGCGAATAGTTCAGATCACCTTTTTTATAATTATTAAAATAATCCTGGCCAGTGATCTGGGCAAAGATGTTTTCAAGCTTATTTATATCCGGGATTTGTAAATAGCCAATAAGCAATGCAGCATATAGAGGAGCATAGGCCATAAAATCATTATTCAAAGATTTAGTGTTGTCGAATCTCTTAAAGAAGGGATGATCTTTCAGTATATTCAGGGCTTCTTCAAGTCTGTGCAGATCATTTTGTTGCAATGCCCAAAAAAGAAGAACGGTAAAGATAGGCAGATAATTATAAGTTAAAGAGCAATTGACATAAGGTGCTAGAGAAGGATTAGCATTGATCTCTTCAATTTTATTATTAATAAGTTTATATGCTTGTTTCTTATTTATATGTTTTGTGTTCATTAGGAAGATGGTGCTGCCCAAGAAAACAGAAGAATGATTAACCTGTTTGAATTTATATGTTTTAGAATAAGCTTTGTTAAGATTTTCTGTGGCTATATCCTGCTGTCTCAGGAAGAACAGAAGGGTTTTGAAGGTAAAGTCGTGCCAATCATCACTAAAGATCTTTTTTTGGTTATAGAGATTGCTTTTAAAATCCCGCAAGATATTTTTTATGCCCATGAGATCACACCTGGAAACATAAGTGCTATCAGGCAATGATATAAATTTGTTATTAAGAAAGTAATTTCCCATATACCTATTTATATCGTAGGTTTTATTAAAAGATTTCAGGAAATATTAATAGCCTAAATATTCAGCGATCTTCTGTGTATTGCTGGGTAATTTAGTTGTTTTGCTGGAGATCTCAATGGCGCGATCCGGATCTTTCAATCCGTGGCCGGTCAGGATACAAACAACAGTAGAGCTTTTTTTGATGTAGCCCTCCTTGTTTTTCTTCAGAACGCCGGCAACCGAGGCCGCTGAGGCGGGCTCGCAGAAAATGCCCTCGGTGTCTGCTAATAATTTTTGAGCTGTGGTTATTTCTTCATCGGTAACTTTTTCTATCACACCGCCTGATTCATCGCGGGCATTTTCTGCCTGCTTCCAGGAAGCAGGGTTGCCGATGCGTATTGCAGTTGCCACTGTTTCCGGTTTTTCGATAGGATGCCCTTCAACGATCGGCGCAGAACCAGCAGCTTGAAAACCGATCATTTTTGGCAATTTGTCGATCTTGCCGGCCTTTTCCCATTCGGTATAACCTTTCCAGTAGGCGGTTATATTTCCGGCGTTCCCAACAGGGATAGCATGATAATCCGGAACTTTCCCAAGCTGTTCAACGATCTCAAAAGCTCCGGTTTTTTGTCCTTCAATGCGATAAGGATTAATAGAATTAACTATTGCCAGATTATATTTCTCGCCCATTTCACGGACGATCTCAAGAGCCTTATCAAAATTCCCGTCAATTTCTATTACTTTAGCTCCGTGCATCATAGCTTGAGCCAGTTTGCCCAGAGCGATCTTCCCTTCAGGAATGATCACAATTGCGTCCAAGCCGGCGCGTGCAGCATAAGCTGAGGCGGAGGCGGAAGTATTCCCGGTCGAAGCACAGATCACAGCCTTACAGCCTTCTTCTTTGGCTTTGGAGATGGCCAGGGTCATACCTCTGTCTTTAAAAGAGCCGGTAGGATTTAAACCCTCGAATTTTATATATATGTCGACATTCAAACTCATCTTTTTGGGGAAGTTAATGAGTTGAATTAAAGGAGTATTACCTTCGTTGAGCGTTACAATAGGCGTCTTCTTGCTTACTGGAAGATACTTTTTATATTTGTTGATAACTCCGGTCCATCGGCTTGCTTTCATAATAGGGATATTTAAGCATTAAATATCGGGCACGTGAAGGAGATAAGTAGGATAAAAAATTATGAAATATTTAAATTTTAGTTACGATAAATAGAGGTTGGAGAGGATGGAGTTATAATAATGTTTAAAAAAGATACTTTTGTGTTTTTTGATTCTGAAACACATATTGTGCTTAAAGGCACATTGGATGATGGTGTAGAATATTTAGACAACTGGATTGTTTAGAAAAAACAAGCTATTTAACAGAAACAAACTTATTCCCTTTAATGTAAAATCTTAATAAAGCATGTTCTGCAACGGATATGCCTATGCGTTTTGTTTTAGCAATTTTATGGTCGTTCTTCCCATCTATAAAAATATTTAATTTGCCTTTGGCCAGATCTGCTTCATTGAATTTCTTGTCTATCCCGAAAGCCTGCGCAAGCTTGGCCGGGCCGTTGGTAAGGTTTTTTAGGCCCATTTTGTTTTTATCCCGAGCTTGTCGAGGGGTGCGGTTCTTTTTCATTTGCTCAATACCTTTTATCGGCTCAACGGCACGTATCAAGACAGCTCCGGCTTTGCCGCTTGGTTCAGTCACAACATTGAAACAATAATGCATACCATAAGTAAAATATACATAAGCAAACCCGGGCTTGCCGAACATCGGTTTGTTCCGGGGAGTCATACCTCTGTAAGAGTGTGAAGCCGGATCTTTTTCATGATAGGCTTCGGTCTCCACGATCTTGCCGATGAGCTTTCCTTTAGGTGTCTTTAGGACCAGATATTTGCCCAACAATTCTTTTGCTACCTGGATCGTGTTCCGGCTAAAAAATTTATGAGAGAGCTTTTTCACTGCAGATAATCCTCGGTCTTAAAAGGGAGGCTTTTTTTAAGGTCTTTAATGTTCAAAGATAGGCCGGGCAAGCGTTTTACGATCGATGGCTTGGCCCACTCCATGATCAGAGAATCTTGCAGCGCTGTATCGATATTCTCCGGCAAAAACGGCAGGAAAGTTAAAGGCACAAAAATTATCGCAGAGAATATTATTCCTTTAACAAAACCCAGAACTCCGCCGGCAACGACATCGATAGGCAAAAGAAAAGAGAAGGTAAGGAATTTATGTACGATCGCACCGAGCAAAGAGATCACGCAGTAGATCGCTACCCAGGTCATGGCAAAGCTGATGACATAGGCCAGTGGTTCGGAAAAGTGGAAAGTATCAGTTAAAAGATCTATGCCGATATGGAACCATTTTAAGGAAAAAACTACGGCGAGGACCACGGCCAGAATATCAAAAAGGCTTAAGATAAATCCGCGTTTCAGGCCATTAAAGATATTCAGGCCCAACATTGCTGTAATAACAGTATCTACCCAGTTCATAGTTAGATTATAAACTTAAAAGTAAAAAGCTGAAAGTAAGCTTATGACTTCAATTTTTCTTTGAATGTTTTTAGGGCCTTTTTGACCGTTTCGTCTTTAAGGGCAACTATCTGTGCTGCAAGAATGGCTGCATTCTTTGCTCCATTGATCGCTACAGTAGCTACCGGGACCCCGGAAGGCATTTGGACTATAGATAAAAGAGAATCCATTCCGCCAAGGTCCGATGTTTTAATAGGTACGCCAATGACCGGAGTGATAGTCTGCCCGGCGATAACTCCCGGAAGATGAGCAGCTTTACCTGCGCCGGCGATTATAACGTCATATTTTCCTGAAGTTACAGTTTTGGTGACCTTGTCAGGATTTCTGTGTGCAGAAGCTACAACAACGTCAGCCTTTAGTCCGAATTCTTTTAATTGCTCTTCGGCTTTAGCCATTACCTCAGAATCTGATTTGCTGCCCATAATTATCAAGATCATAATATTCCTCCTTATATATACTCTTTGAGTCGGTAATTATAGCGCGAAAATTAGTTTCGCCCAACCTTATTTCCTTGTACTGATGCTAAAAAAACAGGAAAGCTTATAAATAAGCCTGGATAAGAAGATCCTGGCCTACCTTTCCCCAAGAAATATCTTTTAGAGAATATGCTTGTTTTAATTTATCAATTCCGTTTCCGCCAATTGCTGGCACTGCATTTTTCCCGCTGATTATCATAGGTGCAATAAAATAATAAAGCTTGTCGACGATCCCAGCAGATAGTGCCGCCGCAGCGATCTCCCCACCGCCTTCGATCAAGATGCTGGAAATATGCCTTTTGGCTAATAGTTTGATCGTTTCCTTGAAATCAACATTACTGTTTTTATCAGCTTTGACAATGATCACCTCTACGCCTTTTTTGCGGACTTCTTTAAGCTTTTGTTTATTAGCCTTGTTAGTCGTTAGCACTAAGGTAGCACCTTTGGCTTTCATATTAAGTACTTTTGACCTCAGAGGTATCCTTAGGTTCGAATCCAAGATGATCCTTAGCGGTTGGCGAATATTTTTGTTTTTCTTATCACGAACGGTCAATTGCGGATTGTCCTTTATTACCGTGTTCACTCCGACCAGAATAGCATCCGAGTCTTTACGCAGCAGTTGATCATATTGGAGGGCTTCCGGGCCGGTGATCCATTGGCTTTCTCCCGTATTGGTCGCAATTTTCCCATCCAAAGATGCTGCAGATTTTAAGATCACAAAAGGTTTTTTGGTTTCATGAAATTTTAAAAAGATCTCATTTAATTTGCGGGCTTCTTTTTCAAGTATTCCTGAAAGGACTTGTATCCCTTTTTTCTGAAGTATCTTCTGACTATTCCCTTTTTTTACAAGAGGGTGAGGATCTTTTACGGCAAAGACAACTTTTTTTAGCTTAGCCTTGATTATCGCATCGGTGCAGGGAGGATTGTTGCCGAAATGACAGCAGGGCTCAAGATTTACATATAAAGTCGCTCCCTGAGCTTTTATGCCGGCTTGCTTGAGTGCGATCGCTTCAGCATGAGGTGTGCCGGGGCCTTTGTGTATTCCACGGCCGATGATCTTATCCTGCTTGACGATCACGCAGCCTACTTGTGGATTAGGGAAAGCCTTACCTCTGGCTTGTGCAGCAAGAACTAGGCATTGCTGCATATATGTTTCATTACTTTTTTTTGGAGGTTTCATATGGTTTGAATATTTTTTTAAAATCCTTGATGATCTTTGCCGGATTTTTTGCATGATAAATGAAAGCCCCGGCCACTAATATATTGGCGCCAGCTGCCAATACTGTTTTGGCAGTTTCATGATTGATCCCGCCATCTACTTCTATATCTACTTTCAGTTTTTCTTTGTCCAGGTATTCCTTTAATTCTTTGATCTTAGGAACAACACTTTTAATAAATGCCTGGCCGCCAAAGCCTGGATTGACGGTCATGAGCAGGACCATGTCGATCATTGGTAAAATATCCGCAATAAGAGCAAGTGGGGTCATGGGATTTATCGCAATTGCTGCCTTTACTTTATGTTCATGGATATATTTCAAGGAGGTATAGACATCGTTACAGACCTCCGCGTGAATAGAGATAATATCTGCTCCTGCTTCAACAAAGGCCGGAATATATTTTTCCGGATTTTCTATCATTAAATGTACATCTAATGGCAATTTAGTCGCTTTGCGAATATGTTTTACAACGACCGGCCCTATTGTGAGATTGGGTACAAAATGACCATCCATTACATCTACGTGGATCCAATCAGCTCCGGCCTTTTCGACCAAATTTATTTCTTCTCCTAATTTGCTGAAATCTGCGGACAGTATGGAAGGCGCTAGTTTTATTGCTGACATCAGTTACTCCTCTCCTCTTCTTTTTTTTCTGGAGAAAGATCTCCTAACTCCAAGAAAGATTGCTTTAAAGCTAATTCATCATTATAAAATATTTCTACTAATGCTGTATCTTCTGAGATAAGTTGGACACGCCGCTTATCTCCCGGCTGGAGAGTGCGATCAAAAACAGTACGTGTACCTCGGGAATCCGATAAGTTCAATTTGATCTTTTGGGCAGCCCAATCGTTCGGGACGAATAAGGTTGCTTCTACAACACAATTATACGGAGATTTATCTTTTAAGTTCAAGGCGGTCGGGAAGCCATGGCTGGCCGTGACGTTTATTGTAGTATTTTTTTGGACGATAACTTCCGGTTCGGGATTTTGTTTCATAATGTAGTTCTTTTGTATCTCAGCACTGTAGACGAATTTAGTTACTTCCAAACCTAATCCGTTACGGGAAAGGATGGCCGTGGCTTGATCTATGGCCCGCCCAATAAGCTCAGGGACCTTTGCTTCCCCAACACCCTTGCTGACAAAAAGCTTGATCACTCTATCTTTTTTAACGACCCGTCCCGGATCGGGATTTTGACTGATTATATGATCTAAGGGCACACTCGAGTTGATCAATTCGCTGACCACTCTGCTTTTGAGCCCCATATTTTCCAGATCATCTCTGGCTTCTTCCAAGGGCAAGCCTTTTAGATCAGGAACCTTGATCTCCGGAATAGAAGTAAAGTAGCCGATGAACAGGGATTGGGAGAGGGCGATTATGATCCCTACAGCAATGACTATCGTGCCATAGACCAAGAATTTATGAAAAAAAGTCTGAGGTTTTCTGAATAAAGGCGGTCGTGTTTTCCTTTCTTCCATCATGGCATCGAATTTATCGGCCATATTCTTGATCTGTTTGGGCAATTGCTTGGGCAGAGTTTTAAGCTTCTTTTTTGCCTCAGGATGCATGACCTGCTTGGTCTTATGTAGTAATGGTTCCCAAAAATGTTTTTTTGGCTGAGCGGGTTTAGGCTGGGGCTTGGCTGCAGGAATTGGGCGTGCAGCAGCAGGCTTCTGCGGTGGTCTTTGCTCAGGGTTAAGAGGTTGTTGTTCCATTTTCTTTTTTGATCCCAGATCCTTTAGTTTGATAGTTACTTTTTTGCTTTCCAATTGGGAGAGAAATTCTAACATGGATCGAGGACGCAGTTTAGGATCATTTTGAATGGATTTTAAGATGAGGTCCTCGATATATTTGGGTATTTTAGGATTACGCAAAGTAGGGCGGATAGGGGAAGCAGCGATATTTTGGAGCAATTGATTTTTATTCTTACTTTCCTTAAAAGGTGTTTCGCCCGTTAAAAGCCTGTAAAAGAGGATACTTAAAGCCCAAATATCACTTTGTGGCTTAGTAGGCTCTCCGCGTAACTGTTCGGGGGCCAGCGCTGCCGGAGAACCAAGGATCTGATCTTTCTTAAGGCGTGCATGTTGAATAATGGCATCCAGCAAGGTGTTCTTTATTTTGATCGAACCATCTTTCATGATGCAGATATTTTCCAGATCTAAATTGCCATGACAGATCTTTTTTTGATGGAGATAGGAAAGGGCTTGAGCTGTTTGCTTGATCGCGGATAGAGCGCTGTCCACCGTAAAAGATTTGAGTTTGCTGAGGATCTCTCCGATAGTTTCTTCTTCAACCAAAGGTTCTTGGATCACAAAAAAATTCTTTTTTTCCAAAGTGCAGTCTAAGACGGCCGGGAAGGCCAGGTGATTTACGACCGAAAGCCGATAGACAGCCTCCTGCAGTTTTTCTACAAGAGGCAGCGTTAATAGCTCTGGGCGGTAACGTTTGATCTGAACCGCTTTTTTAGCTTGTGAATCCCAGCCATCATAAATAATGCCTGTATGATCTTCCTTGAGCTTTGTCTTCAGCTCATAATGTTCTTTGATGATAATTTTTTTTGTGCTCTCTGTTGTCATAAACCATTCCTTAGAAAAATAATTATAACACGGCTAAGTTTTTTAAAAACTTAAGATATTCAGTTGGTTTTTTACTATCCTTGCTCGATTTTTCTCCAAAATATATAATTGTTCCACCCAGAGCACGTTGAGGTTTTAATTGAAAAAAGGTAAAAAGAAACGCGAAGTTTGGAATTCAAAACTAGGTGTTATCCTGGCCGTTGCTGGTTCAGCAGTTGGCTTAGGTAATTTCCTAAGATTTCCGGTCCAGGCTGCCCAAAATGGCGGCGGGGCTTTTATGATCCCGTATTTCATTTCTTTATTATTACTGGGAATTCCTCTTATGTGGATCGAGTGGACGGCTGGTCGTTTTGGCGGAATATTCGGGCATGGAACTGCTCCTGGAATATTCCATGCAATGTGGCGCAATCGTTTTATTAAATATTTTGGGATCATCGGCATCTTTGGGCCATTAGTCATTCTTATCTACTATACATATATTGAATCCTGGCTTTTAGGTTATAGCTTTTTTGCGTTAACTGGCAAATATTTGCCGGCAGCAAAAGCCGGATTAATGCCGCAGTTCCTTCAGGGTTACCAGGGCGTTGTTAAAAATCAATTTTTTCAAAGCATAAGACCGGCTTATTTCTTTTTTGTGATCACTTTTCTGCTTAATTTCTGGGTCATTAAACGAGGGATCTCAAAAGGAATAGAATGGCTTTCTAAGCTGGCGATGCCGGTGCTTTTTACTTTTGGTTTTATCATATTGATCAGGGTATTTACTTTGGGCACTCCTGATGCCGCAAGGCCTTCCTGGAATATTATTAATGGTTTGGGATTTTTATGGAATCCAGATTTTTCTGCATTGTTAAATGCCAAGGTCTGGCTGGCAGCAGCCGGGCAAGTATTTTTTACCTTGAGTGTAGGTATCGGGATGATCCTGACCTATGCGAGTTATTTAAAAAAAGAAGATGATGTCGTCTTGTCGGGGTTAACCTCTGTAAGTACTAATGAAATGGCAGAAGTTGTGCTCGGAGGCAGTATTGTAATACCTGCCGCAGTTGCTTTTTTTGGCCCCATGGCGATCACTCAGATAGCGGCCAGCGGGGCGTTCAATCTGGGTTTTGTGACAATGCCTTTGATATTTACCAAGATCGCGTTTGGTCAGATCTTTGCTTTTATGTGGTTTGCGTTATTGTTCCTGGCAGGAGTAACGTCTTCAATATCGTTAGCTCAGCCAGTTGTTGCTTTCATGGAAGATGAATTCGATCTGACCAGAGAGAAAGCAGTGTGGATACTGGGCTTTGTTGCTTTTATCCTGTGTCAGCCAGCGATCTTCTTTTTAGGTAATGGAGTAGTCGATGAACTGGATTTCTGGGGCGGAACATTTGGCATGGTCTTATTTGCCACGATCGAAACAGTTTTATTTGCCTGGATCTTCGGTATGGATAAGGCTTGGAAAGAGATCCACCATGGCGCAGAATTAGAAGTTCCTAAGATCTATCGTTTTATAATCAAGTATGTTACCCCGTTCTTCTTATTCGCTATCTTGGGTTTTTGGCTAGTACAGCAGGGTGTTCCGTTCATGTTGATGAAGGATGTCCCTGCGGCAAATATCCCCTATGTTTTGGCGACAAGAATTGGGCTTTTAGTTATGTTGGTGGTTTTAGCTATTCTTGTTAAAATTGCATGGCGCAAGAAGAGAATGGCCAAGAAAGTTGATATTCTATGACGATGACCGGATGGATATTTTTAAGCATATCATGGTCTTTAATTTTAGGGCTGATAGTTTTTTGTTTTTCTAAAGTTTTTTTACCACCGCATCACCGTAAAAAAGTGAAGGCACATATTAAGAAAAAGATAATTAGTAAGAAAAAGTAAAAAAGAAGGATGTGAACTATGATCGAAACCAAAGGTTTGGTTAAATCTTACCGCAAACGCCGAGTAGTGAACCAGGTCAGTGTTAATGTGAAAAAAGGCGAAGTAGTTGGGCTCTTGGGTCCCAATGGTGCCGGGAAGACCACAACGTTTTATATGATCGTCGGCTTGGTCAAAGCTGATGAGGGCTCTGTTTATTTAGATGAACACGAGCTTACTAGTGAGCCTATGCATAGGCGGGCGCAAGAAGGCGTGGGTTATCTGCCGCAGGAAGCATCTATCTTTAAAAAGCTAACAGTTGAAGAGAATGTAAAAGTATTGTGGGAGAACATGCCGGAGATACCTAAGGAAGAGTATGAAGAGCGTTTGCTGAAATTATTTGATGAATTAAATGTCACCCATTTGCGCAAGAGCCGGGGTTTTGAGCTTTCTGGCGGAGAACGCAGGAGAGTTGAGATCGTCCGTGCCTTAGCCTGTAATCCTTCATTTATATTATTAGATGAACCTTTTGCCGGGATCGATCCTATTGCCGTAAATGATATCCAGGAAATAATAGCCCATCTTAAGAAAAAGGGCCTGGGCGTGCTGATCACAGATCACAATGTGCGGGAAACCTTAGAGATTACCGATCGGGCTTATATTATCCATGAAGGCAAGATCCTCTTGGAAGGTGATAAAGATAAGATAATCAATGATCCTACAGCTCGCAAATTCTATCTGGGCGATAAGTTCAATATGTAGGTTATAGAGAGGTCAGAAAATAATAGATGCTTAGAGTAAAAATATTAGATAGATACCTGGCAGCAGAATTATTCTTGCCGTTCTTGTTTGGTGTATTAGCTTTTTCAGCGATCACTGCTGGCGGAGCGATCATTCCGGGCTTGGTCGGCGATGCGACTGCATTGCATCTGCCTTTTGGCACGGCCGTTTCTTTGTTCATGGTCCGGATGCCCAAGGTCATTGCCTATACTTTCCCTATGTCCACATTGCTTGCTTCTCTGATGGCGTTCGGTCGCTTGTCCTCTGATAGCGAGATCACCGCCTTTCGCGCCGGGGGATTGAATCTTTTTCGTTTGATGATCGCGCCTTTTTTTATAGGTGTTTTGATCTCCTTGATGACCATTTTATTCAACGAAGCGATCGTTCCTAAAGCAGCTTTTCTGGAAGAAAATATGATCATCCGTTATAAAGAAATGTCCAAACAAATACCGGCTTTGAAAGAGAACGTGAATATCCCGGAATATGAGGGTGGGTATTTAAAGCGTTTGGTCTATGCCAAAGAATTGGATAATAATGTAATGAAGGATGTTTCTGTTTCTGAATATGATGAAGGGAAGTTTGCCAGGATCATTTTTGCCAAAGAAGCTATATGGCAGCAGGGCGGAGGCTGGATATTCGAGGATGGGATAATCCATCAATTTGCCGGCGATAAACGTTCGGCGTATGTCATAAAGTTCAAAAAAGAAAAGATCAATATCAAGCTTAAATTAAGGGATCTTTCCAAGCGAACCAAAGATCCGGATCAAATGGCTCTTTTTGAGCTCAGGAATTTTATTGAACAGCAGAAAAGAAGAGGGGCAGATGTCACTGAATATCTAGTTAAATATAACCAAAAGTTCTCAGTCCCTTTTGCTTGTTTGGTATTTGTTCTATTAGGAGCGCCGATGGGGATCCGCCCTCAGCGTACTAGCGGGGGCGTGGGGGTGGGCTTTGCGCTAAGTATTGTGGTCGTCTTTGGCTATTATGTACTGCTTTCTGTAGGCATGTGGATGGGGTTGATAGGCGTCCTTACACCATTTCTGGCTGCCTGGATGCCGAATATTATAATTACAATCTTTGGGATATTCTCGGTTCTCCAAAAAAATTCAGCTTAAAAAACCAAGTATAAAACATTCCTAAATTGGGTATATATTAGGTAGCCAACACACCTACACAAATGTAGGTGCAAGATATGGGGGGTATATATATGTTGTTCAAGCATATTGATTTTGAAAGCAAAGAGGAAAATCATCTAGATTTTAAGAAGGCAAAAAAACGGAAGACCATCATTATGGTCGGAAGTTTTCCTGAAGAGCAGAAAGAACAAGTTCGCGAAGAAGTCCCCAGTGATACTGATAATATAGCCAAGCAGATCCTGGATTCCCTGGAAAAAGGCGAGCAATAAATTTAAAAATATAAATATCATTAAAAAACAGAGAAGCTTAGCTTCTCTGTTTTTCTTGTTAGATATGTAGGTCTCAGGTAAAATAAATAATATATGAGAGTATATCTACAGAGAATTGTTCTAATCCTGGTCGTTTTGTTGCTATTTTCTTCAAATCTTTTAGCTTCAAGCTATGTAATCAAAACCTCTTATATTGGTAATCCAAAGTTGGATATGCGCACTGAGGGGAAATTCTTAGGGATAAAATATTGGCAGAATGATGAATATACTATTAATAATGGTTACGGTATTGGTGTGGAATATGAGACCTCCAGAGTAAATAAGTCGTTCACTTTTGGTTTAGGAGTCGAGTACTATTTGCCTAGAAATGTTCCTAAGGTGGAGCAAAGCGGAGCTGTTTTAACATACCCGGTCGTTCCATTTTCAACAGATGAGGATTTTAGTAATGCTCAGATCCAAGTCACATATTTTACAGGCAAGGCTAAGTGGTATTTCACCGACACCTGGTTCATGGGGGCTCAATTACGTATGCCTACAGTTACCTTAGTTGGCAGCGATTGGGAGGATTGGTGGGGGAAAGCAAGAGTAGCTGCGGGGTTGAGCCAGGGGTTTGTCTTTGGTGTGGATAATGATGATTTTGTATTTGAATTAGTATTAGGTACAGATAAATTAAGTTTCCATGGGCTAGAGGACCCTGATGGTAATTCACTTGAAGTAGAGGAAGATCTATCGGTCACGATGTTCTCTATTGGTAGGAGATTTTCGTTGGAGCCAGAG
>JBHPMC010000010.1:0-48291 GCA_042562495.1 Candidatus Margulisiibacteriota bacterium | reverse complement strand
CCAGGCTTCCTCAAAGTATTTTCATATAAATATTATAACTTTTTTAAAATATTAGAGCCACGCATTTCTTATTTCATTAATGTATTTGCATCAGAAATATTTAAAAATCACCAAATAGCATCTTTACTTTTTAGAAAAGCTCCTATTTCTCTTGTTCTTACTTCCACGATTGTCGATGCTCCTCAAGAAGTTATTCTTAAGCTGGCTAGAGAAAACAAAATACCTGTTATTAAATATCAACATGGAGCATATGGCATGTATTTTAAACATGATGTTTTCGAATCAGAAGATACCAATTCAGATTATGTATTAATGTACGGTCCTGCTGTAACTCAACAATTTGAAAATTATACAAAACATCGCAATAAATTTATTCCTACAGGTTCGCCGTTCCTAGATCAATTAAAAAAATATTATGATCATAATATTCCTATTTCAACAGATAGTAAAAAAAAGGCTGTCTATGTTATTGGAAATCTTACCGGTAATTATAGATATTTAAGCTTTAATGAGAATTATCCGGATAATTGGTGGTTCCATAGAATTCAAAAATCCATTATTGATACTTTAGCTCAATTTCATGATTGGGAAATCATAATTAAATTACATCCTGCGTCCAAAGTGCCTCAAAGTCTTATTGAAAACTATATAAAAGATAATCAGTGGAATCATTTTAAATTTGAAAAAAATAAAAATTTCGCCACACTTCTTCAAGAAATAAATGATCTAAAATTAATTATCGTTGATCTGCCTTCCACTACTCTATTAGAAGCACTTTGTACCAAAAGTGATATTTTTGTATTTGAAGGCATTAATCCCTCCACTGAAGTTGATTCTTTTGGGAAACAATTATTAGGAAAAAGGACCTTTTATAGCAATGATATAAATGCATTTATTGAAAACCTAAGAGGTTATCTAAATAACAAATATACAAAAAAGCAAAATAATAATGAATTTTTAAAGCAATTCGGGATCTATCTTAATGATAATAAAAGCAAAGAAAGAACTTTAAAATTCATAACTAATATTATTAATAAAAATAAACAGTAGGTTGGTTCATAAATGTCTTTAATTAAAAACTTTTCCAGAAATATACAATATCAAGCATTTGGAATCTTAACTTCAACCATAGTTACTTTTTTCCTAACACCTTTTATTTTACATAGAATAGATCATTCTCTATACGGTATATATATTTTAATGTATTCAATTGTAAATTATTTAAATATTATGGATTTTGGCATTAGCGCAGCAGTAATAAAATACGTAGCCCAATATAATGCCAAGCAAGATTGGGAAAAATTACAAAAGATAATTAATTTAACCCTTACTTTATTTTTATTTATCGGCCTAATTTGCGGAACATTTCTTTTTGCATTTTCTTTTTTCTACGAGCGTGTTTTTCATGTCACCAGTCAATTTATAACTAATGGTAGGTACTTTATGTGGATAACTGGCGTTGAGTTGGTATTTGCCATGTTTTTTCTTCCAATAAGAGGTGCCTTAAATGGATTGCAAAGGGCAGATATTATAAAAAAAATAAATATCACTTCGACTTTACTAAAACTTCCTATAGCAGTGTATTTCTTTAATATTTTCCCGCCCACCACTGCTTTTTTAATTTATTTAATACTCGACGGCATTTTATTGAATATACTTTATCTATCAAGTATTTATCGGCTATTCAAAATATGTCCTCAATATAAATTTAAATTTTTATACTTTGATAAAAGTACTTTCCATAAAATATTTAAATTTAGTATATTTGTTTTCTTAAGCGGTATTACTAATTTAGTAATTTTCCAAACAGATAATATAGTAATTAGTGTTTTTTCTTCAGCTACTTTAGTAACTTATTACAGTATCGGGCTTGCCTTGGCCAGCCAAATGAGACAAATTAATTCTATACTTGGTGGCCCCATATTCTTAGCTGTTGCTCATTTAGCCGGATTAAATGATAAAGATAAAAATCACTTTATGCTTTTCAAGGGTACCAAACTAATGAATGCCATTTATGCACCTATAATTTTAATTACTGTCGTATTTTGTGAAGTATTTATTCTAAATTGGCTGGGGCCTAAATTTAGCATAAGTATACTACCCGCCAGGTTATTACTAGTTTATTGGATTTTTAACGGCCACCTAGAGACTGCTACTGGTTTTTTAACTACTAAAGGTCATGTTGATATTTTATTTTATGCGAATTTTGGCAATGCTCTATCAAATTTGGTACTAAGTATTATCTTAATTAAATATTTAGGTATTGCTGGGGTCGCGTTAGGCACCCTTATCCCTATGATCATATTTTGTACAATAAATTTAATAATATGTTTAAGAAAATTAGGTGTTCCGCTCAGTTTATTCTATAAAAAAGCCCTTTCGAAAAATATAATTTTCTATTTCATACCAGTTTTACTCTCTTTATTAACATTAAAATACATCTCAATCCCAAATATTTATCTTACTCTTTTTTATATGGGTATGATCTTTGTTATCTCTGAAGTTATTTATTATGCCTTCTTTTTGGATAAAAAAGAAAGGCTTCTTGTACGGAAAGTTGCCTCTATACAGCTTTAATGCATTGTGGTGACACATGTTGACACGTATTGCTATGTTGTGATATTGTTCTGTTGGTAAAATATTATTTTTTAGGAGTATACCAATGAATATTGCCTTGCTTATTGGAAGAGAAGGAAGTGTAGGTTATCCTGGCAAAAATGTATACCCTCTGTTAGGTAGACCTTTAATGGCATATCCTCTTCTTGCCGCCATTAATTCTAAACTTGTTGATAAAGTTTATATTTCGACCGATTCCCCCAAAGTAAAAGAGATCGGCCGGCAGTACGGCGTAGAGATCATTGATCGTCCGGACTATCTCTGCACAAAAGAAGCACATGGTGAGGATGTTTTTGTTCACGGTTACAAATATATCAAAGAACAGCTGCAAAAACCTATCGAGACAATGGTTCTGCTACACTGTAATGCACCTTGTGTTTTGCCCTCCCAAATCGATGAAGGAATAAAGATATTAAAAGAAAACAAAGAAATAGATTCTGCAGTTACTGTATCAAAATATAATATGTTCGCCCCGACACGGGCACGCCGCATTACAAGCTCAGGCCTGCTCGATCCATTTATCCCTTTTGAAAATTACCCTAAAGATATGAAAATAAGTTGCGATCGTGATGAGCAAGGAGATTGTTATTTTGCTGATGTTTGCCTTTCTGTAGTACAGGCAGAACGCTGTTTGGAAGACCTAAATTACGGTAGCTTGCCTCAAAGATGGATGGGCAAAAATATCCATCCCTTGATCCAAGAAGGCGGGCTGGATGTGGATTATGACTGGCAAATGCCCATGGCAGAATTTTGGCTGAAAAAAAACGGGTTTAAGGAAGATAGCTTACCATATCCTCTAAGAGAAAAAACGGATATTCAAAAGGGTTAAAAAATGAAAAAAATAAAATTTGCTATCATTGGCTGCGGCAGGATCTCCTATAGGCACATAGAAGCTATAGAAAGTAATCCCCATGCTGAGTTAGTGGCTTTATGTGATCTGGACTTAGCACGGGCAAAAGAAAGAAATACTCCGCCAAATGTAAAGATCTACCAAAATTATAATGAAATGCTGCTCAAAGAAGATGTTGATGTTGTTAATATCATGACCCCTAGCGGCATGCATACAGAACACGCTATAGATATTATTAATAAATTCAAAAAACACCTGGTGATAGAAAAACCTATGTGCTTGGACATCAAATTAGGAAAAGAGCTCATTGAAAAAGCCAAAACAAATAATGTCGAACTATTTATAGTACACCAGAACCGTTTTAATAAGGCTGTTCAAAAAATCAGGTCTGCAGTAAATGATCATAGCTTAGGAAAACTATCGCTGGCTACCGTACGTCTGAGATGGGCCAGGACCCAGAATTATTACAACAGAGATCCCTGGCGGGGAACTTGGGGCTTAGATGGTGGCGCTCTCACTAATCAGGCAATACATCATATAGATATTTTGCGTTGGATTATCGGTGATGTTGAAAGCCTTTCAGCCGTCGGCAAAACCCAGTTCGTAAATGTTGAAACAGAAGATACGGCCTGCTGTTGGCTTAGATTTAAAAATGGCGCACTTGGCGCTATTGAGGCCACAACCACCGTAAGACCCGATCGCCAAGACATAGAAGCTTCTTTTTCGCTTTTGACCGAACACGGCACTATTATTATAGAAGGTTCTGCTGTAAATAAGATCACCACCTGGACAATAGGGGACATAGACAAAGAAAAATATACAGAAAACCCGCCTAATGTATACGGTTTCGGCCATAACATAATTATTGATAACGTTGTAAAAACGTTGAACGGCCAGGAAAAACCATTGGTCTCCGGAGAAGAAGCTCTAAAATCTTTAGAGCTATTAAGCGCTATATATAAATCCATCGAACTTGGCGGAAAAGAAGTGCTTTTGCAAGACAATCCTACATCCGGCAAGTTAGGGATCTTCAATGAAAAAACCACGAAGATCGCGGATCTGTACAGAACAGATGTTGCCCTTACTAAAACCCCCTGTTAAAGGAATAAATACTAATGGCAAAAAATATTATATGTAATCTTTGTGACTCTGCGGACAGCAAATTGATAAAATCAGGCGTTTTTGGCAATGAAGCACAAAATATATATCAATGCATCAAATGTGCTCACTTATTTCTGGCGCCTTTGCTGGAAGATAGCGAAGAAGAGCACTTTTATCTTAATGAGTATCCGACTTTTCTCCTAAAAAGAGGGGATACTAAATCCATATCACCTGAAGAACATTTTATAAAAAATAAATCCGAGGCTATAAGAAGATTTAAATATATAAAAAAGCACCTGACTAAAAGTAAAGATGTTCTGGAAATAGGGTCTGCTACCGGATTTTTCCTTGCTCATTTAAAAAACAAGGTAAAGAGCGCAGCAGGGATCGAGCCAAATATTGACCAGAGAAATTTTGCCAACAAGAAAAAAATAATCACTCATGAAAATATTAGTTCTTTAAAAGGAAAAAAGTTCGACCTGATCTTCCTCTATTATGTTCTTGAACACATTAAATCACCTGTACAATTTATGGCGGATCTGCAGAAATTACTGAAGAATAGTAACTCGAAAATAATATTTGAAGTGCCCAATGCAGATGAAGCTTTGATAAAGCTCTATAGGTCACCCGCCTACAATAACTTTGTTTGGCAAAGGGCCCACTGCAGTTATTTCACCCCGAAAACCTTGGCACCTCTTTTCAAAAATATGGGCATGAATGTAGAGTTCGTCCCGATACAAAGATATGATATTTCGAACCATATTTACTGGCTTACGGAAGGCAAGCCGGGAGGGACTGGAAAATATTCAAATATTTTTTCGGAAATACTTAATAAAGAATATCGGAACAGCCTAGAAAGATCCTGGCTATGCGACAGCATTCTAGCGGTAGTAACTAATAATAAGTAGGGATCCATTATGGCAAAATATTTAGTTACAGGCGCAGCAGGTTTTATTGGTTCAGTATTAGCAAATTATCTGATACAAAAAGGTAATGATGTCATTACTATTGATAACCTGACCACCGGCTCAAAAGAGAATCTGCCTAAAGGCATCGAGTTCATACAGGGAAATTGTCAAGATCCAGAAATAATCAAAGAACTGAACGGGATCAAGCTCGATGCTATCTTTCATCTCGCAGGACAGAGCTCCGGAGAGATCAGCTTTGATGACCCTGTTTACGATCTGCAGACAAATACCCAGTCCACTTTATTGCTACTTAATTTTGCCAAAGAAAGCGGCTGTAAAAAATTCATCTATGCCAGTTCAATGTCGGTCTACGGCGAACAGGCGGAACAGCCTGTAAATGAATCCGCTACTACAAACCCTAAATCATTTTATGCTATCGGCAAACTTGCCAGTGAACAGTACCTTAAGATATTTCAAGATACTTATGGGCTCAAAACAACGGCCCTAAGATTATTTAATGTTTACGGCCCCGGGCAAAATATGGAGAATTTACGCCAGGGAATGCTCAGCATCTACCTGTCCTTGGCTTTAAAGAACAAGAACGTTACGGTTAAAGGTTCCGCCGAAAGATATCGGGATTTCATATATATTGACGATGCTGTCACAGCCTTCACTAAAGCTTTGGAACAAAATAGTCCTAAGTTTGAGGCTTATAATGTTGCCTGCGGAGTAAAAACAACTGTCGCAGAGCTGATCGAGAACATGAAAACCCAGCTTCCTTTTAAATTTTCCGTTGAATACCAAGAAAATACGAAAGGTGATATGTTTGGTATTTATGGGGACAATTCGAAGATTAAAAAAGAGCTGAACTGGGAACCAACTATTTTTATCAATAAGAACGGGATGTCTAAAATGGTCGAATGGGTGCTGAAAAAATGAGATTATCTATTTCTAACATAGCTTGGCCGAACGACAACACTGCAGAAATGTTAAAATTTATAAAAGATCATGGCTGTGATAGCGTGGAGATCGCACCGAGCAGAATATGGGCAGAGCCTGTGAAATCCTCAAAAAAACAAAGAAATGATCTGCTTAATTTAGTTAAAGATAATGGACTGACTATCTGTTCGCTACATTCATTATTGTTCTCCAGGCCGGACCTGGGAATATTTAAAGATGATGCTACTGTAGAAGAGACCATTGATTACTTCAAAGAACTGATATCTTTGGCTAAAGACCTAAAGATAAAAGTAATGATCTATGGCTCCCCTAAATCCAGGAATAAAGGTGATCTGCCGCATAAAGAAGCTCTTGCTAAAGCTGCAAAGGTTTTTACAAAAGTAGCTGAGTATGCGGAAGAGGCCCAAGTATTTTTTCTCATTGAACCGCTTTCCAGATCTTTTACAGACTTCATTAATACTACCGCCGAGGCAATGCAGCTAGTAAATTTAGTGAATAAGCCGTTCTTTCAGCTCCACTTAGATTCTTTTGCATTATCTGAAGAAAAAGATTATGCCGGTGTTTTGAAGGAATATCTGCCTTATGCCAAACATTTTCATGTGAATAATCCGGATATTGGTGAAGTTGGACCTAAAGCACATTATCATGAAATAATGAGCAAAATATTAAAGGAAAAAAAATACAATGGCGTGATCAGCATTGAAATGAGGACCTTGCCGAATTTTCAGCAAGCAGTAGAGAAGAGCCTGAAGTACGTGAAACAAACCTATATTGATTGAGCTAAGGAGGTCTAGATGAATAACGACATTCTTGTTTTAGGCGGAAGCAGCGACATCGGGAAAGCCCTTATTCCCCGGATCAAAAGTACTTTGCCTGATCATAAGATCATAATAACAAAGCATTCTGAAAAAGATGATCTGTTCCAAGATAGTAATATCAAAGAATTCACTATTGATTTTTCGGACAAAGGTTCCACAGATAAATTTATCGAAAAGATAAAGGGATTTAATATCGGCTACTGTATTCAACTGCAGGGAAACGCTAAGCCCAAAGATACTATTGAAAGCACTTCACCAGAAAATATCCAGTTCAATTTGCAGATAAATTTACTATCAACTATTTCTATAATAAAAAAGATCCTGCCTATAATGAAAAAAGCTGATTTCGGAAGGATCGTCCTGGTAAGCACGGCTTCTGCTAATTTTGGCGGCGGTTTTGAGTCTTTCGGCTACGGTCTTGCTAAATACGGTGTCGGGTATTTGATCAAATATTTGGCTAAATATTATACTAAGCACAATATTCTCTCTAATTGTGTTTCCCCTGGATTTATTGATACAAAATTTCATGAAAGAACATTGGGCAGATCAAAGAAAGTTCTTAAAGAAAGAGGAAAGATGGTGCGTCTAGGCAGGCCCGGCACGCCAGATGATGTAGCAAAAGAGATTTATAATCTGGCCTTCATCAACAATTTTATTTCCGGAGAGAACATAAAAATAGATGGAGCGGATTTTATTTAATTAATAACTTAAGAGGTGGAAAATGTACGATTATTATTTTGGTGATGAAAAGAAAATAAAAGAGAATGAGATCAAATACCTTGTTGCGATCAAGCATATGCTGCCCCGCAGGATAAATTCTATTTCCGATGCGGAATTTATCTCCTTATATGAAAATTTAAATGCTTCTCTGGTAGCTGATACTTCTTCCAACGGAGTGCTGGTAGAGACAGGGTCCGGAGCAAGTACGATATTATTCATATATTTTGCTTATAAATATAATAAGGTTCTTTATACTTGGGATATAAATCAATTTAAGCTTGCAGAGATCCGCTCGGTGGTCTTGGATACCATCGAAAAACATTTTAAAAAGAGCCTGCATGTCGTTTGGAACTACATTCCATCATTTAGCACTTCCAAGGACATAGGTATAGATGTGATAGGGGAGCTGGGCTTAAAGATTGATTTCGGTTTTTTTGATTCTGATCACACTGAAGTTACCTTGCATGATGAAATAAGGTCCGCTTTAAAATATGCGAATCCTAGCGCCGTATTTGCCATTGATGATGCTACTTTTACCTGTAAGCATAAAAATCTGCCTTACATCAATATACTGAGAAAAAAGATCGGGCTGCCGGCCATCAAGGATAGCTCTGATAACAAAACTGCTCCGTTCTATGAATCCGTAGAAAAATTAATAAAAGATGCTTGTCCGCAGAGTAAAAAATTAACATCAGATTACTCAAAATTAATTAAAGATGATCTATTTTTTAAATACTACAACTTCGATTTTCAAGCCAGCGGAGGAGATCTTAAAATGGTCAACCTTGACAGCCTGGCCAAACACTATTGTGCTTATCAAATAATAAAATAATTAAAGGAGAGGTTATTTATGAAAATAATTGTTTTTGGCGGTTCGGGATTCTTAGGAAGCCATGTAGCTGATGTGCTCTCTGCCAATGGGCACAACGTAATAATATTTGATATAAAAAAATCTCCTTACTTGAAAAAGGATCAAAAAATGATCATAGGCGATATATCTAACTCAAAAGAGGTCGATAGTGCCGTAAAAGGTGTCGACTATGTATATAACTTTGCCGGATTGGCCGATCTTGATACTGCTACCACAAAGCCGATCGATACGATTAATACCAATATATTAGGCAACATTAATATCCTTGAAGCTTCACGAAAAGCAAAAGTAAAAAGGTTCATTTATGCCAGTACAATATATGTTTATAGTCATAAAGGCGGTTTCTATAGATGCAGCAAGCAAGCTTCGGAACTTTATATTGAAGAATATCAGAAAAAATATGGATTAGAATATACCATTCTCCGCTATGGTTCATTATATGGACCAAGAGCAAATGAAGCCAACGGTGTTTATCGTATGCTTAGGACTGCCTTAGAAACAAAATCAATTAAAACTGTTGGCCGCGGAGATGAATTGCGTGAATATATAAATGTAAAAGACGCCGCGCAATTAAGCGTCGATATATTAAACGCTGATTATGCAAACAAACATATGATAATAACCGGGCACTATCCAATGAAGTATGAAGATATGCTTTTTATGATCAAGGAAATCTTAAATGACAATATTAAGATCCAATTTGATGGAGTTAACCTAGATCACTATAACTATACTCCTTATTCCTTTATTCCAAAGATCGGTCAAAAATTGATCAGTAATCAGTATACTGATATGGGGCAGGGTTTATTAGAATGTCTTCACGAGATACAAACAGAGATCAATAAATAATACATATTACTATGCAGAAAATCTTAATATCCACATCATCTTTTGCCTATTTAGATCCCTCTCTGATCAAAAAATTAGAGCAGAAGGGATTAAATGTCATTTTGAATAAGTTCGGTAGGCCTTTAAAAAATGATGAATGCCTTGAACTATATAAGGACATCATCGGCGTTATCGCCGGTACAGAAAATATAAATTCTGCTGTTTTAAAAAATGCCAGCCTGTTAAAGGTCATCTCTCGTTGTGGTTCCGGCATCGATAATATTGACCTGAAGACTGCAGATAAAAGTGGTATTAAGATCTACAATACACCTGAGGCTCCGGCCCTGGCGGTTTCAGAATTAACCGTAGGCTTGATCCTGAATTTATTGAGAAAAATAAACCTAATGGATAGAGAGCTGAGAAATGGTGCCTGGAAGAAGAGAAAAGGAAATACTTTGGCCGGGAAAACTATCGGCTTAATAGGGTTCGGCACGATCGGCCAAAAAGTTGCAAAGCTATTATCTTCGTTCAATTGTGAGGTCATATTTTACGATCCGCGGGATAATATCAGCTCAGATATTAAGGCCGTGCCGCTTGAAGATCTGCTGAAAACCTCAGATATTATTTCGATCCATATTTCCGGCAATAAGCAAATAATAGGGCAGCAGGAGCTTAAATTGATGAAAGAGACCGTCTTAATCCTTAATCTTTCCCGTGGCGGAGTAGTATCGGAAAAAGCCCTGTATGAAGCTTTGAAAACCAATAAAATAGGCGGTGCAGCTCTCGATGTGTTCGAAAATGAGCCATATCAAGGCCCGCTTAAAGATCTGGATAATGTTATCGTCACTCCTCATATAGGTTCTGCGACTAAAGAAACCAGGCTGGCCATGGAAAAGGCGGCCCTTGATAATTTATTGTCGGGGCTAAGCATTACCATATAATTTATGCTGAAAACAATTGTCTTTGATTTTGACGGTGTAATACTTGAATCAGCCGATATAAAAACAAAGGCCTTTAAGAAAATATTTGAAGAAGAATACCCCGAACAGGCAGATAAATTGGTCGAGTATCATCTTAAACATGCGGGCATTTCCCGTTTTACAAAATTCAGATATTTCTATGAAAAAATATTGAAGCTCCCTTATACAAAAGATATTGAAAATAAATTGGGAGAAAAGTTTAAAAACACTGTATTGAACGATATCCTTAATTGCTCTTTTGTCCCCGGCGCATTAGAATTTTTACGGTCTTTTTCTGGAAAATTCTTGTTTTTTATCGCTTCAGGCTCAGAGGAACAAGAATTAAAATATATCATATCAAAACGACACATCCTCTCCTATTTCAAGGAGATCCACGGCGGACATAGAAAAAAAACCGCAATAATAGAGGATATCATATCCAGATATGATCTTAAAAAAGAAGAGATTCTTTTTGTCGGAGATGCTGACTCCGACAGAAAAGCTGCAGATCTTAGCAGAATCCACTTTGTTGCCGTGATAACTGGGACCGAGAGTACATTAAACGATTGTACGTATAAGATCAGCAGTCTGCATGAATTGAACAAAGTAATAGATCAAATAAATAACAAACAATGAACAGCAATCCTCCTAGTATAATTATTATATCCCCAGAACTAGTAAATGATTTTAAGCAACACGTTATCGAAGATAATTGGAAATGGTGTTTTTTCGGAGATGATATCGCATTAAAAGAAAAGTTATGCTCTAAGCTCGGCTATCAGAAAAATATTTCATATGCTAAAGAAATGCAATCTATTTCTTTAGCATATAAACAAAGTTTTTTAGATTGGATAGCATCAATTGGTAGAATGCAGGCCCAATCCTGGTGGTATGGCACTAATATTGCTTACAAATGCCCAGTATCATCAAATTTATTTTTAAATTATTGTATTTTGTTATTAATAAAGAAATTAATAGATCAAAATGCAAGAAAAGTAGTATTTATAATTGAGAATCCTAAATTAGGAAAATCGATCGAAAAAAATATAGGCGCTAAAAATATATTGGTCAAAATCCATACTTATAAAGTATTAAAGAAAATAAAATATTTATTATTTGGAAATATATATATCTTTTTAAAAGATTTATATGCCAACGTAAGGGAAGCTATGGAAATATATAATAAAAACAAACATCTGCCTAAGAAATATAGATATGAAGTACTTAATAGTTTGAAAGGAAAGATCGATATATTATTCGCCACTTGGATAACCCCTACACAATTCAATAAAAATAATGATTCATTTTATGATCAGTATTTAGGTAAATTATTTGAATATTACAAAAAGAAAAAGCTGGACATAAAATATATCAATTTTGGTTTTATTAATAAATACTTAATGAAGCAGACATTGAAATCAGATGAAATCATCCCTATTGATATTTTTTTAGGCTATAAAGATATTTTCAAGGCCTTGATTGTATCTTCGGCTATCCGTTGGAAAAGCAGCATTCCAAGGACGCACGGTTTAGATCTGATCGATATTTTCATAGATGCGAGAAAAAATGAAAGGCGTAATGTATTCCACCATTATTTATACTATCTCGTTATTAAAAAACTTATACGTTCCGGGGCCTTAAACTTTAAGAACATTGTTTATCCGTTTGAAAATCAGCCACTGGATAAAATGCTCATAAAAGCGATCCATGATGCCCGGCTTCATCCTAAAATAATAGGCTATCAGCACGGCAATATGCCTTATTTGTTATTAAATTATTTTCTGGGGAAAAATGAAAAGAAAGAATACCCTCAGCCGGATTATATCTTTACCTGCACCGGCCTTTACAAAAGAATGCTGAAAAAAGCAAATTATCGGTCAGCTATTTATAATGGCGGCTCTATATCAAGCCGCTATAAAATATCAATAAATAATTTAAAAAATGATCGCGGCCCGGAAAATAAAAATTATACTGATATCTTAGCTCTCTTGCCCGGCTCGATAGTTGATGCAAAAGAAATGCTGTTTTTTCTAAAAAGACAGGCAGGGTTTAATTTCCTGATCAAAGCACACCCCATATTAAATGAACAAATGCTCAAGGACACCTTGCAGGTCATTCCCGGCAATTTTTCATTTGTAAATGATCCTTTAGAGAGCTTATATAAAAAAACAGATTATGTTATTTATAATTCAACCCTGGCGGGCCTGGAATCACTGTTGAACGGCAAAATAATAATAAAATATATCTCCGAAAGGATCGACCTCGATCCTTTACTAACTCATGATATCAATATTCCGACACTTACTTTTAATTCAACACTTGATCTAAACTACTTAAAAAACTTAAAAAACAGTCCTATTCCCAAGGATCTGCCGTTAAAAGAAGAAATAAAATATGATCTGTGGGACAAGATCATTTTAACAACTTGATATTATTTAAAAACACAATGGATATTTTTATGTATTTATATGAACGTACTGACTTTCCAATTAAGAGAACAAACGCAAGTGAACTCACAAGCAATACAACTAGAAGCAAAAAAGAAACTATAACAAAATAACTTCTTTATTCATTAATCTTGTATAAATTCTGCCACAATGACACATATTGACACGTAATGACATGTATTATAGTATTATTTTATGTTTAAACCACTAGTAAGTGTAAATATTCCTATTTACCAAGGGGAACGTTTTTTAGAACAAACTATTAAAAGTGTTTTAGATCAAACCTATCAAAATTTTGAAATCGTGCTTATTATTGATGGTACAAATGATCGTAGCGAGGAAATAATTAAGAAATGTCAAGAAAAATACCCCAAAAAAATCCGATACCAATGGCAAAAAAACGTGGGTTTAGCTCAGACCAGAAATAATCTAATTAAGCTTTCTAAAGGTGAATATATAGCAATTTTAGATCAGGATGATTACTGGAAAAAAGATAAACTTGAAAAACAAATAGCTTTATTTGAAAAAAAACCAGAATTAGGATTGGTTTTTTCAAGTATTACTTACATAAATGAAAAAAATGAAGAAATTGGTGAATATCATGGAAAAATGTATCGTGGTTATATTTTTAATGAATTATATACAGATTATTTCATACCATGCCCCACGATTATCTTCAAGAAAGAACTGATCAATAAAATTGGTTATTTTGATCCTGCCTATAAATATTTCGAAGAGGTTGATTTTGCACAAAAAGCATCATTATTCTATGAATTTGATTATTTGTCGGAATCAACTTGTTTTTATCGTAAACATGAAAATAATACTTCAAATAATGATGCTTTATGGGCCTATGAAAGATATAAATGTAAAAAGAATATTTATCACTATGCAAAAAGGCATAAATTTCCTATTTTATATGAGTCGAAAATAAAAAAAGAGATCATGCGATTTTTCTTAATTCATTTGCGAACTCAATTTTTAAAAATTGGCAGGGTATTTATTCTAAAAGGAGCAAAATAAAGGCCTTTTGGATTATTATAAATCCGTTGCTAATAAATATATTTATTTAATTTAATAAAGGAAATTTATTCATGAATAAAAAGATTAAAATTTGTTATATAGTTGATGATATTACAGGAATTTTTCCAAAACGTTGGCTTAGCTATTTTGCCCAAAATAAAAATTACGAATTATATGCTATTACTGAAACAAAATCTAAATTAAAAGGAGTGCAGGTTAATCCTATAAAAAAATCAAAAATACATATCCCTAAATTTTCTTTTATTTCTTATGTCGGCCAAATATTAAAAATTCTTGATAAAATAAAGCCCGATCTTATTCATGCTCATTTTTTAACAGGATTGAATTATGCTTTACCTTTTATTAATAAGAAATACAAAGTAATGCTTACTGTTTGGGGTTCAGATATATTAATTTATCCTAAAAAAAATCCATTACTATGGTATTTCACTAAAAAAAGCTTGTCTCGTGCAGATTTGGTAACGGGTAATTCTAAAAATCTACTTACTGCTTGTGAGGATCTTCTTGAAAAACATTCAAGAAACTTGCATTTAATAAATTGGGGAGTAGATGAAAAGATATTTAAAAACAAAAATAAAAAGATATTACCCAATAAAATCCTTGCTAAACATTTTCCAATTATTACTCATACCAGAGGCTTAACCCCGATCTACAATGTTAATAATCTATTATTAGCCATAAATAAAGTTAAAAATGTCTATCCTAAATTATTACTACTAATGTGTCACTTGGGTGATGGATATTTACGCCCCAAACTTATGCAGAAAATCAAAACACTTGATTTAACTGAAAATGTTCTTTTTTTAGATAATATCACTTATGCAAAAATGCCCCAATTCCTTAATTGTGGAGATTTAGCTGCCTCCATCCCTCTTTCAGATGCTGGGGGAGAATCAAATATTGAAGCTATCGCATGTAAACTGCCCCTGGTCTTAAGTTCAATTCCAGCTTATCAAGGTTTATATCATCATAAGAAAAACGCTTATTTTGTAGATCATAAAGAGCCTTCTCAAATTGCTAATGGTATTATCAATATTGCCCAGGATGAAAAACTTAGAAATAAACTAATACATAATTCTCAAGTTATCCTCAAAACATATGGTTATTTTACTAAAAACATGAAAAAAGTAGACTATCTATATAAATCTTTGGTGTCATAATTTTCTATGCCAAATCCATTAATTAGTATAAATATCCCGGTTTTTAATGGAGAAAAATTCCTTGAAAAGGCTCTTCAAAGTGTACTAGACCAGACCTATAAAGATTATGAAATAGTAATAATAATTGACGGAACAAATGATAAAAGCGAAGAAATAATAAAAAAATATCAGAAATTATACCCTGAAAAAATACGATACCAATGGCAAAAAAACCTGGGCCTAGCTAGAACTAGGAATAATTTGATCAAATTGTCTAAAGGGGATTATATTGCCATACTTGATCAAGATGATCTATGGAAAAAAGACAAGTTGGAAAAACAAATGTCCTTGTTCTCTAAAGATCCGGAAGTTAAATTCGTATATTCTAGTTTTACGTTTATTGATGATAACGATGATCCGGTCAATGATTTTCAAGAAAAATTATACCGCGGTTTTTTTTTCGATGAATATTTCAACAATTATTTTATTCCATGTCCCACTATTATCTTCAATAAAGATATTATTGATAAGGTTGGCTTTTTTGATCCCGCCTATAAATATGCTGAAGAAACTGATTTTGCCTTAAAAGCTTCACTTTTTTATAAATTTGATTATGTACCTGAATCTACATGTTTTTATCGCTTACATGAGCACAATACTTCAAAGAACGATATTTTGACAAGTTATGAGCATTATAAGCTTAAAAAAAACATATATAAGTTTATTAAAAAAAATAAATTGTCCTTAAAAAATGTGGTACCTATTAAAAAAGAGATCTGGCGTTTAAAATTAGTCTATATACGGACCATGTTAAAACAAAGCTTAAAGAATATCTTAAAAAAAGGATCAAAATGAATATGATACCCGTAGCTAAACCTTGTTTAGGCCAAGAAGAACTTAAAGCTATCGGAGAAGTTTTTGATAGCAACTGGCTGGGCCTTGGCGCAAAGACCAAAGAATTTGAAGATGCTATAGGAAAATATATCGGCTGCAAACATGTTATTGCCGTTAATACCGGCACGAACGCAATTCACTTAGCACTCGATGCCTTGGGCATTAAAACAGGCGATGAAGTAATAGTACCCTCGCTTACTTTTGCCGCCACTATTCAGGCAATTCTGCAAACAGGGGCCTTACCTGTTTTTTGTGACATTAGATCTGACAACTTAAATATTGATGTTCAAAAAGCAAAAACACTTATCACTGAAAGGACCAAAGCACTATTGGTCGTGCATTATTGCGGAGAACCTTGTGATATGGACGAGCTCTTGGCTTTGAACATCCCTGTGGTAGAAGATGCCGCTCACGCTTTCGGCAGTACTTATAAAGGCAAAAAGATCGGATCTTTCGGCCATTTAACTTGTTTTAGTTTTGATCCCATTAAGACCATTACTTCTATTGAAGGTGGTGCTATCACAACCAATGATGAAAAGCTCTTTGAGCTTATGACCCGCAAAAGGATCTTAGGAATCGATAAAGATACCTGGAGCAGATATCAAAATAAACGGGCCTGGGATTATGATGTAACCACACACGGATTTCGTTATCATATGCCGAATGTAAATGCAGCTGTCGGTTTGATCCAATTAGCAAAAATAGAGGGATTCATAAAGAACAGGCGGGCCACAGTAAAAGAATATGATCTGAATTTCATCAAGAACAAGAATATCGAGCTCTTAAAAAAAGACCAAGTTAATTCAGCATTTTTTTGCTACATAATAAAAGTTAAAAATGATAACCGCTCTGCATTAATGGAACATTTAAAAAAGAACAATGTCGGATCGGGGATTCACTATATACCAAATCATCACCACAGTCATTTCAAGGATTTTCCATCCGGAGATCTCAGTACTACCGAAAAAGTTGAACACGAAATACTCACACTCCCTTTATATAATATGATGACAGCAGAAGAGGTAGCTAAAGTCATTGAGGCTATAAATTCATTCTAAAGATATGAACACTTCAGTAATTATTGCAACTAAAAATAGAGAAGATGACTTGAAAGAATGTTTAAATTCTATATTTAGCCAATCTCAAAAGCCCTCAGAAATTATTGTCGTAGAATCTGGCAAGCAAAATCCATCAATTGAAAAGATACTCAAAAAAAATAAAGCTTCTATCCCTACAAAATATATGATCAGCCCAAAACAAGCAGTAACTTCCCAGAGAAATTTAGGCATTAAAAATAGTGTGGGAGATATTATTATTTTCCTTGATGATGACCTTGTCCTGGAAGACAATTTCATTCAGGAGATCCTAAAAACATTTAAAGAAAATGACACAAATATCGGCGGCGTAATGGGCAATATTACAAATATAGAACGCAAGCATAAAACAAAAAGATCTATCAATATTTTCTATAGGCTGTTCTTTTTGAACAGATATACAAAATCCGGAGAATTTACTTGCGCTGGATTCGGCACCTATGTCCATGGCCTATCCAAAATAACTCCTACAAAATATCTTTCCGCAGGTATAACAGCATATAAAAGAGAAGCGTTGCAAACTACCGGTGGTTGGGATGAAAATATCCCAGGCTATGGAACTTGTTGCGATGAAGACATTTCTTTCCGTGTCTCACGTAAATATAAAAATTTTTATACACCTTTTGCTCGCTGTATCCACAACTCTTCACCTGTTTCAAGAGATAGTTATGTAGAACAAAAAGCCATGTATTTTCGTCATCGTGCATATATTTTCAAAAAGAACTTTGCCAAGTTTCCTTTTAATTGGTTTTTATTTTATTGGTCAGTATTTGGGCTTTTTTTATTATCTATATATTCCAAGGATTGGCCGGAACTAAAAGGATATTTAAGCGGCACCAGATCTATCATTAAAGGACAAATTCCTTGAGTATAAAAAATAAATAAGTTAAGATATTTTTTTGATCTTAGAGGATAACAAATGCAGTTAAAAGGGAAAAAAGTTTTAGTGACCGGTGCTGCAGGCTTCATAGGCAGCCATTTAACGGAAGAGTTAGTCAGGCTCGGCTGTAAAGTACGTGCTTTCATCCATTATAATTCCCAGAACAACTGGGAAAACCTGGAACTACTTCCGCAAAAAACACTTAAACAGCTCGAGGTCTTTAAAGCCGATATAACCGATCCTTTTTCCGTAGATAAAGCTGTTCAGGGCCAAGATATTGTTTTTCATTTAGCTGCACTTATCGCTATCCCTTATTCCTATATCGCGCCGCAAGCTTATGTGCAAACTAATGTTATGGGAACTTTAAATGTTATGGAAGCCTGCTTAAGACATGGGATTAAAAAGGTAGTCCATACTTCCACAAGCGAAACCTTTGGGACCGCTATGTATGCTCCTATAGATGAAAAACACCCTCTACAGGGGCAATCTCCATATTCCGCCAGCAAAATCGGTGCAGATAAGATCGCAGAAAGTTTCTATTGTTCATTTAAGCTTCCAGTTGTAACTTTACGACCTTTTAATACTTTTGGCCCCAGACAATCCGCTCGCGCTGTCATTCCAACCATAATTTCACAAGCTTTAGTTAATAAAGAAGTGACATTGGGTTCTTTAGACCCGGTGAGAGATCTTACTTATGTAAAAGATACTGCAGCCGGTTTTATTGCCGCCGCAACTTCTGATAAAACTGTAGGTGAATTAATTAATATTGGCAATAGCAAAGGAATAACTGTCGGAGAACTTGCCGATAAGATCATCAGCCTGATCGATAAAAATATTAAAATTATTTCAGACAAGAGCAGGGTCCGGCCCGAAGATAGCGAGGTCTTTAAATTGATCTGCAACAATGAAAAGGCAAAAAAAATAATGGGCTGGGCACCAAAATACAGCCTTGAAGATGGCCTTAAAGAAACTATTCAATTCATAAAAGAGAACTTAAATCTATTTAAGACCGATCATTACGTTATTTAAGGAGTATGAAGTCATGCAAGCAATAATATTAGCAGGAGGGAAGGGAACTCGTTTAAAGCCCTATACTACGATCTTTCCCAAGCCCCTTGTGCCAGTCGGGGATATCCCTATCTTAGAGATTGTTATACGCCAGCTAAAACATCATGGTTTTAAAAAAATAACCATCGCTGTCGGTCATCTTGCAGAATTGATCGAAGCTTTTTTTGGAGATGGCAAAAAATGGGGGGTCGAGATCTCTTATTCCCTTGAAGATAAACCATTGGGCACTGCCGGCCCGATAGCTTTGGTTGATGACCTGGAAAATGATTTTTTGATCATGAACGGAGATCTATTGACTTCCATTAATTTCAAAGATCTTATGGAAAAACACAAAAAAAACAAAGCTATTTCAACTATATCTATATATAAAAAGGATCATAAGATAGAACTGGGCATTTTAGAATTAGATAAGGACAATAATTTAACTGATTATATTGAAAAACCTACTAAGACCTATCCTGTAAGCATGGGAATATATATTTTCAATAAAAAGATCCTGGGATATATTCCCAAGAACAAACATTTGGATCTTCCTGATCTTATAAAAACCTTGATCTCTAAAAAGGAGAAGATACATGGATATCTTTTTAAAGATAAGTGGCTAGATATTGGGCAAGAAAAAGATTATTTAAATGCTATTGAAGAATTTAACATTCACCGCAAGCTTTTTCTGAAAGATGAAAAATAAAAATATCCCCATACTCATTACCGGGTGTAATGGCACATCCGCTTATTGGCTTATACAAATTTTATTTAAAAATAGATACCAGAATATTTACGGAATTGATATATCCGACCAAAATTTAATGGCTGTTAAGCTTTCTCCGGGAAATTTCTTTAAATGTTCAGTGGTCGACAAGCCTGCCTTAAATAAAATCATTGGCCAAATAAAACCTCAAGTTGTATTTCACCTGGCAGGGGTTCTAAACGCCCCTTTAGATCCTGAACTTTTTGAGAAAGTAAATGTGGCTGGCACTGAAAATCTATTGCAATGCCTTATTGAAAACAAGCTACATTCCACAAAAGTATTGATCCCTGGCTCAAGTTCTATATATAAAAATATTGGTAAAAAGCCTGTCACTGAACAATCTCCCTTAGCTCCTTCAAATCCTTACGGCTCTTCAAAATTAAATCAGGAAAAAACTGCTTTAAAATACTTTCATGAATATAAACTACCAGTATATTTCACCAGGACGTTCAACAATACTGCTCCCTTTGAAAATGAAAGCATGGTTTGTTCAAGCCTAACAAAAAAAATACTTGAGTTTAAAGCGAGCAGAAAGAAAGAACTCCCAACTGGAAACTTAGAATCTTTTAGGGATATAACCGATACCCGCGATGTAATTGAGGCTTATCTTGCTATTATAAGTAAAGGTAAACCAGGTGTGGTATATAATGTTTGTTCGGAAAAAACTATTAAGATCCGTACGATTTTAAATAAATTGATCCGCATAGCTAAGATCAAAGGTCCTTCGCTATCAATAAAAAAAACCCAGAACAAGATTGACATTCCTTATCAAATAGGATCTTTTTCCAAAATAAGAAAAGAGACAGGCTGGAGACCAAAGCGAGATATTTTCAAAAAAACATTGCCGGATCTTTATCGTTACTGGAAATTTCAAGCTAAACCTTTGAAGATATGCTTGGTGGGGAATGCCTCTAATATCCACGAACAACGCTGGATCGAGCCGATCGTCAATGCTGGGCACAAAGTAACAATTATTTCAGATATATCGGCAAATCTCCCCGGTGTAAATTTAGTGCTTTATGATCCTGAAAAAAAATATAATAATCCCCTTAGTCGTTTCCTGGGCTCGATCATAGCTCTGCGTAAAATACTGAAAAAGATCAAGCCGGATATTCTGCATATACATTTTATATCGGGGCTGGCCTTTACAGCTCCATTTCTAGGTTTTAAGAACATTGTTCTTTCAGCTTGGGGTAGTGATATTCTACTTTTTCCTAAAAGAAGCAATAAGATAAAATATTTTGTTAAATTAGCTTTAAGATCCGCAAAATTACTTACAGCCCCCGCAGAGATTATACTTAAAACAGCTCGAGATCTTACCTACTTGCAAAAGAACAAGACGGTCCTTATCCGCTGGAGCATAGATTTTGAAGAATTTTATCCAATTCCAGATGAAGAAACTTCGATTTTACGTAAACAATTGGGGTTTTCTCCACAAGATCATGTATTCATACATCTGCGAAACTTAACAACGGTCTATAATGTAGATATTTTATTAAAAGCTTTTCAAAAGATAGCTCAGAAATATCCTCAGGCCAAGCTTTTTCTTAAATATGGATTAAATGATGGGCTTAACGAAGTTAAAAAAATTATTTCTGAATTAAATATTCAGGATAAAGTAGTTTTTAAAGGGTTTGTCCCTCACCAGGAATTAAACAAGTATCTACAATTAGCTCAGGTAGGCATTTCTATTACTTCCTCTGATGGCGGAATGGTCTCTTGTCTTGAAGCCATGGCAGCAAAAAAGCCCCTAATACTCTCCGAAATTCCTGCCACAGCAGAGCTTCTAGGTAAGCACGGGCAAGCTGAGATTGTAAAAGTGCGGGATATCGAAACTCTATATAACTCCATGCAAAAATATCTAGAAAATAGGGTAGATATAAGGACTATGATTGAGCACAACTTTGCACGTACTCGGGAAATCGGTGACCATAGAACAAATATTGGAAAGATAATTCCTCTTTATCGTGAAATCGTAAGCATAAATAATTAACAATGCTAAATACGCCTAATATAAAATTCTGCATACCGTCTTTTCTAGAGAGATACAGCTCTGTATTAAAAGCAGTAAAAAAACACTTCCCGCAGAAAAATTCCACTTTATTAGACCTCGGCTGCGGGGAAGGGGATTACTCTTTTGCTTTAGCTAAAGATTTTAAAGTTATAGGTCTTGATGCTAATCCTGATGATATTAAATACAATCGTTTTTTTAAGAATAAAAGAGGGGTCAAAACCCTAGATTTTATCTGTAAGGATGCTCTGCATACTGGCTTTGGGGACGCAACTTTTGATTATATATTATGTGTAGATGTCATCGAACATGTCCCTGATCCTAAAGGATTATTATTGGAAGCGAAGCGTTTATTGAAAAAAGGTGGCCGTTTATTGTTTTCATTCCCTTCACTGGATTATCCTTTTATTTATGATCCTATCAACAAGCTCAGGAGCAAAATGAAAAAACCAAATTTTTCTTTAGGCGCATATGGCTACGGCCATGAAAAACTAATCGATCCAGAAGATATCGACAATATCCTTACCGAACTTTCACTTAAAGTGATCAAAAAAAAGAGGCTGTCCTTTCATTTGGTCGGCTTTCTGGAAATTTACTGGGCAAGCATTTTGCAGAAAATATTAAAAAGGAATGCGGCTAATATTGATAAAAAAGATAAAAAGGATATTGTCTTGAAAAAGGTCATTAAATTAAGGTCTTTTATAAAACTTCTCCTAAGCCCTGTGATCTTTCTTGTTTACTTACTTGTTAAAATAATCAATACTTTAGATAGGATAATTTTCTTTAAGCGCAAGCATTCTATAGGCTTAATGATAGTAGTTGAAAAGGAATAATAATGAAGCTTTCTGTTGTTGTGCCGGTTTATAATGAAAAAAAGAGGATAACCAAGACTATCGAGGAATCCTTACAGTATTTCCGTAAGAACGAGCCGGATTTTGAACTTATCCTGGTAAATGATGGCAGCAATGATAGTACCTTAGAGATCATACAGCGATTTGCAAAGAACAATGCCGAGATCAAGATAGTTTCATATCACCCCAACCACGGCAAAGGTTACGCTATCCAGCAAGGCCTGCAAAAAGCACAAGGTGATCTTGCCTTATTTATGGATGCTGATCTTTCTACTCCATTACATGAATACAAACTGCTTAAAGATAACTTGAATGCTGGAAAATTAGATTTCGTGATCGGCTCCAGGGTAAAAGATGAATCAGATATTGAGATCAAACAACCTCTTTATCGCCGATTTGTCGGCCGGATCTTTAATTTACTGGTCAGGATCATAGCTCTGCCAGGTATAAAAGATAGCCAATGTGGATTTAAATTATTTACTCGCAAAACTTATCGATTATTGATCCAAAAACAGACGATCTTTGGATTTTCCTTCGATGTCGAGTATTTATATATAGCTCGTAAAAATGACCTGAAATTTAAAGAGATCGGGGTTAAATGGTCAAATGACTTCAATACGCGTGTTTCCGTCCTATCTTCAGCACCAACTATGCTTATTAACCTATTTAAAATAAAATGGCGACATCGTTAAATATAATCAATCCTCCAAAGTTTAGTAAAAAAGCCTTGGTCTGGTTTTTAATAATATTATTTTCTCTCACCATTTTACTCAGAATAAATGTCGTTATCGAACCTTTAGGTACGGATCAGGGAATATTTTCATATATCGGTATGCGCTTAAATCAAGGCGCTTTACCTTATAAAGATGTCTGGGATCATAAGCCGCCGCTTATTTTTTATTTATACCAGGGTTTATATAAGATATTTCCTGCTGGCCAATTAACTCTTTTTGTCTTTGATACTATTCTCATCTTCCTATTTGCTATTTTAGTCGGCTGGTTCATTCAAAAATATCTTATTAAAAATAGTTTTGTTGTTTCAAGCTTGTTATTTACATTCCTGATGTGCACGGAAAGCCTATATGAAGGTGGCAATTTGACAGAACAATATATGATCCTTTTCCAATTCTTCTTTTATATCGGTTTATGGCGATATTTTAAAGGTCTCGCCAAGGATCATGAATTATTTCTTTCTGGATCAGCATTGGGCCTAGCCGTGCTCTGGAAACCCGTTGCCTTGATCTCCCTGGCACCCTTAGGTCTCATTCTTTTATATAAATATCTCAATGATAAAAAACTTATAAAGTTAGTTTCTTCGGGAATATTTTTTCTGGCCGGGATACTATTGCCACATGTTTTGCTCTATTTTTATTATGCCAATTTAGGTATCTGGCAGGATTATCTGAATTGTACTTATTTATTCGATCTTGGCCTCAGGCAACATGATCCCACGGCAACTATTACTCCCCTGGGAAACATGCTGATTTTTATAAAAGAACAATTTTTCGCTCTTTTATTTTTATGGACTACATTTGCTCTGGCCGCTTTTGAATATTTCAAGAAAAAGAATATTTTTAAACAATATAAGGAGCTCATATACTTTTGGGGAATAATTCTGGTCTTTGATCTTCTAGCTGCTTGCAGTGCCGGCCGTTTTTTTGGTCATTATTTTATCCAGCCTTTGGTCCCTACGGTCATTTTAGCTACATTAATATTAAAATCGTTTAATAAAGAAAGAAAACAGTATATTAAGATCATTTGTATACTTTTCTTGATCTCTTTATGTTTTCAAATCGTAAAGATCGCTACAGTTAAAAAACGTTATCCGATGGATAAAGCACAGATTGTCGGTTTATATATCCAAAAAAGAACCGCTCCTCAAGACAAGATCTATGTTAATGGATTAAAAACCGGTATTTACTTTTTTGCCCAACGTCAGGCTCCCTGGAAATATGTCCATGATCTCTTTATGCGTGTCTCTCCAGAAAAGCAGAAAATTGACGCTAGCCGTAGAATGCTTCGTCAAAAACCAAAATATATCGTGATTACAAATCCGGTAAATATTTTTAAGCCAGTTCAAGAAGCAATAGTAAAAAACTACCGAAAAACCGCCACCATAGCAGATTATCCAATATATAAGTTAAACACGAGCTCTAATTGAAGCCAAATTGACTGTTCTGCTTTACTAAACATCCAAAAAATTATAAGATAACTACCTTATGTTAAGAGAAGTATGCAAAGCCAAGATACATCGTTTAACCGTAACCGAAGCAAATTTGGATTACGAAGGCAGTATCACTATCGATCAAGATCTCCTGGATGCTGCAGGTATATTACCCTATGAAAAAGTCCAAGTTGCCAATGTTTCCAATGGAAATCGCTTAAATACGTATACTATCTCCGGCACTCGTAAAAGCGGTCAAGTGTGTATAAATGGCGCAGCTGCCCATCTGGCAAAAGAAGGAGACATAGTTTTAGTGATCTCATATGCTACTTTAAATGATGATGAATTCAAGACCTTTAAACCAAAGATTGTCTTTGTTGATGAAAAGAACCGGATCAAGACAAAAAGCAAAGTGATCAGTTCCTAATAGATTGTTTATTCAAAAAACCTCCGTTAAAATGATGTAATGAGCAAGAAAATAGGCATACATCAGCCAAATTTTTTACCCTGGCTGGGTTATTTTTATAAGATCAAGCATAGCGATATTTTCGTCTACTTAGACACTGTGCAATATACCAAGAACAGTCTTCAGAACCGCAATAAGATAAAAACGCCTCAAGGTGAACAATGGATCGCGATCCCGGTACTTTCTAAAGGAAAATTCGGGCAATTGACGAAAGATGTGGAGATAAATCTTAATGAAAAATGGAAAGAAAAAATATTGAAAGGCCTGGAAATGAACTATAAGAAAGCTCCTTTCTTCTCTGAATATTTCCCTAAATTAAAAGCTATCCTTGAAAAATACTCCGGAAATAAATTGTCTGAATTAAGTATTGAGCTTATCGAATGGCTCTGCCGGAAACTGGAAATAAATACTTCGAGAAAAAAAGCTTCCGAACTTGGCTTGGATCCTGAGCTAAAAAGCACCGATATGTTAGTTGAAATATGCAAAAAGAGCGGGGCAGATACTTATCTTTCCGGCGCCGGTGGCAGCAATTATCAGGAAGAAGAAAAATTCAAACAAGTAGGCATTGTTCTGGAATATACAAAGTTCAAATATCCAGAATATAAACAGCTTTGGAAGGATTTTTTACCCAATCTTTCTATATTAGATATCCTTTTCAATTGTGGGCCTGCTACAAAAGAATATTTAAAATAAAATGAAAACTAAATTAATAGTTTATATGTATTCTTTAGCCAACTGGGGCGGGGCAGAGAATATAATCTTTAAGCTCTGTAATTATCTACAGAACACGAAGCTTTATGACATCACTGTGGTCGGGCTGGTCGACGAACAACCCTCCTTAGAAAAAGATCTGGAAAGGCTAAGCATTAAGACAATATCCCTTAAGCTAAGTGACAAAAGATCTGTTCTGCTGCAACTCCCAACCTTATTTAAACTATTAAGGATACTACGCAGAGAAAACCCGGACATCTTACTAAATGTACTTTTTCCCTGCATTTTAACTGGTGGGATCCTGGGCAAACTGGCCGGGATCAAGCATATTATCGGCAATCTGCATGGACCGGCGTATTTTAAAAAAAGTATCGCTATAGTACTGGATCGTCTGGTTTCCCGTTTTTATGAAGGCTATATCGCCGTTGCACCACATATCAAAGACCAATTCTCTACCAGAGAAAAGATCCCGGCTAAAAAAATAACTGTGATCCAAAACGGGCTGGAGCAAAAAAAAGTTACTGCAGATTTTGAAAAGAACAAATTAAGGGCAAAATTTGGTATCGGCAAAACAGACCTGGTCCTGGGCACGATCGGTAGGATCTATCCTGAAAAGAACCAGAAATACCTGGTCGATATCGGTCAAGAATTATTAAAACAGGTAAAAGATCTTAAATTACTGATCGTCGGTGATGGGCCCAAGTTCGAGGAATTAAAAAAATATATTACTGAACGTAATATGAATGAACATTGTATTCTCCCAGGCTGGCAATCAACAACAGCTGACTTTTTAAACATTATGGAACTTTTTGTACTTCCTTCGCATTATGAAGGCATGCCTTGTTCGATCTTGGAAGCCTGGCAGCAAAAAATACCAGTGGTCGGTACAGCAGTGCCAGGAATAAAGGACCTGGTAATTGATAATAAAGATGCTCTATTAATTCCCAAGGATAATGCTGCTCTGGCAGCTGATCAAATAATGACATTACTCTCAAATAGGGATCAAATTACTGCCATGGTTAATACGGGATATCAGAATTGGAAAGAAAAATACACTGTAGATAAAATGTGTGCAGGTTATAATACTTATCTTCAAAAGATCCTCGGTAATATTTGATTTTTCCCTCAACCACAGTGATTTAGGGCGGTTGTCTTAACCGTCACCTTAACCTATCATATAGCCCGCCATGAAGTTAATACATTTAGTCGGCAACCGACCACAATTCATTAAATTAGCACCATTTTTAATGGCTGCTGAAGCAAAAAAGATCAAGAATATCGTGATCCACAGTGGTCAACACTATGATTATGAGATGTCTAAGATATTTTTTAATGATCTGCAAATACCGGAGCCTAATTACCATTTAGAAGCTGGCGGAGGTTCTCATACTGAGCAAACAACTAAAGTAATGCTGGGAACAGAGGATATCTTAAATAAAGAAAAACCAGATCTTTTGATCATCTATGGAGATACCAATACAACTTTAGCCGGGGCTTTAGTCGCTTATAAAATGAATATCCCTTTTGCCCATGTCGAAGCGGGGCTAAGAGAATATGTCTGGCGACCGGAAGAAATGAATAAAAAGGTCTCTGATCTCTTTGCAAAATACTGTTTTTGTCCGATCAAAAGAGCCTGTGACAATCTAAAAAAAGAGGGTGTAGCCAAAGAAAATATCTTTTTAACAGGCGATATCACTTTCGACACTTTTAAATATGCACAATCTGTCCTGGATAAAAAAGCAAAAGTGGAGCTCCCCAAAGATCCTTATTATTTATTGACGATGCACCGGGCCGAAACTGTGGACCATAAAGAAAAAGTAGAACCTATAATCGATGCTCTTTTAGAGGCAGATCATAAAATAGTTTATCCGATACATCCCCGCACAGAAAAATCCTTAAAGAAACTCGGTCTTTTCAATAAGCTAACATTTTCGGGCAAGATCAAGGTTATCCCACCCCTTGGATATTTTGATCTTTTAAAGTTGCTCCAAAATTCACAATTAGTTATCACTGATTCCGGCGGAGTGATCAAAGAAGCTTTTTATTCGGAAAAACCGGGAGTGGCGATCGATACCGCTTCTGAATATAACGAGATATATGCTGCCGGCTGCAGTATACTTACCGGGCAAAATAAACAAAAAATAGTTGAGGCAATAAGCAAGATGAAAGATAAAGATATTTCCAAGATCGTCCGCAAGCATAATATTTTCGGCAATGGCCATGCTGCCGAAAAAATGGTCAAAATAATCATTTAAACTTATGAAGATCCCTAAGAAATTTTTATATCTTATGGTATGTTCTGAACGCTGGGATGAAGGTGGTGCTCATATCATCCATCCTTTAGAGATCTCCAAAGAGCTGATCCGCCGTGGGCATGAGGTGATCCTGTTCATTCCTAAAGTAAAGAGACTGGCTCAAGAAATAGATATTCCCTATGTAATGGTGCCCGCACCTCGCATCTTTAAAGGCTCATCTTTTATCTTTTTCGAGTTTTTACTGCCTTTTTATGTAGCTAAAGCGTTGAAAAAAGCAAAATACAAGAATAAACAGGCCCTGCTATATACCCGACATCGTGAGATCGGCTTAGCCTCTTTGATGATACGTGATATTTTTAAAACACCTTTTATTGATGAATATAATGATGTTGTCACCGAAACGCTGGATTTCTTTATTAAGCATAAAATGTACTCGCGCTGGGAAAGATTTTTAAAGTCTAATCCGCTTTCAAAATTCATTATAACTGGTTTTGAGAAGATAATTTTCAAGAATGCAGATGCTGTAATTGCGGTGACTCCAGAGCTGAAAAAATATATTCTTAAGCTTGTTAAAATAAATCAAAGAAAGGTCACCGTTATACCCAATGGATGCAATATAAATACGATCAACATCCAGGACAAAATGCTTTGTCGTAAAAAATTAGGCTTGGCTCAGGATGATATCTATCTTTGTCATATCGGCAGCTTAAATCCCTGGCAGGGGATTGATGATGTTCTGGATTCCTTAGCCTTGCTGATCAAAGAATCACCTAAAACAAAATTATTACTGATCGGGGAGGGCCCTTATCGAGATAATTTAGAACGAAAAATAGCTGATCTGAACCTTGAAGATCACGTTATCTTTACCGGGCATCTTCCGCACGAAAAAATAAATACTTATATCGGCGCCTCAGACATATGTATGTTCTTAAAGACCCTTACTTCCTACGGCTTATCATCTCTAAAACTATATGAATATCTGGCTGCAGGAAAACCCATTATTGGTCGAGATATCCCTTCTATCAGTTTCATTAAAAAAAATGATGTCGGGATTTTATTGCCCCTGAACGCTTCTCCGAAAATAGTTAAAGATGCCATCAAGAAATTTTTAAATAGGCCCGACCTGGAATTGGTCTGCAAACGTGCTCGGCATCTTGCTGAAACAGTATATAATTGGGGCAAATCCGCAGAATCTATTGAAAATATATCCCAGGAGCTATAAATATGGAGCTTAAGCCGGTTAAAGATTCAAAAAGATTCAACGATTTCGTGAATGCCTCACCATTGGGACACATTCATCAGACCTTTGAATGGGGGGAAATTAAATCCCATTTTGGCTGGAAACCGCTAAGATATATTGCTGAAGACAACGGAAAGATCGTAGCTACAATATCGCTTCTAAAGACCTACCGCAAAGGTATTCCGATCCTCTATGCTTCACGCGGACCTGTTTTAGACTATAGTGATTATAATACGATCAATTTTCTGCTGCCTCAATTAAGGGAACTGGCTAAGAAAGAAAAAGGTTTTTTTCTGCGTATCAGCCCGGCCGTAAAACGCTCTAATGAAGGTGTGATCAAGCTCTTGGAAAAGAACCAGTTCCATCCCGCCCGCAATCCTCAACAGCATCAAACAACGATGATCCTTAAGCTTGAAGGAAAGACATCGGAACAATTACTGGAAAGTTTTCATCATAAACATAGATATAATATCCGCTTAGCTTTCAAAAAAGGTATGCAGCTAAAAAAATGTTCCTCGGAAGAAGAGTTAGCAGCTTTTTATAAGCTCATGCAACAGATGGCTAAGCGTCAAAAATATTCTTTATTTCCCTTAGAATTCTACAAGACTGTCTTCCATATTCTGGCACCGAAACAGATGGCCGTTCTTTACCTTGCTTATTTTGAAGATAAATTAGTTGGAGGTTTGTTCAATCTGCATTTTGCCGGAAGATCCTGGTACATGTGGGGTGCTTTTGATTATGAACATCGTAAACTTATGGCCAACTACGGCCTACATTGGACGGCTATTCAAGATGCCCTGCAAAAAGGCCTCAAGATCTATGACCTCCAAGGGATACCCGAAGATCCTGATCCTAAGAGCCCTATGTGGGGTTTTTATAATTTTAAAAAAGGCTTCAACGGCGATATCGTACGCTGGATAGGCGAATTTGATTCTTGTACCAGGTTCAAATCCCTTTATAAATTAGCGAACAAACTAAAGCTTGTCTAAATGAAAAACCTGACCATCCTTGCTTATCATCGAGTGTTTCCCGAGCATAGGGGCGAATTAGCGGTCACTCCTCAACAATTTAAGGACCAATTGAGCTTCTTTATAAAAAGAAAGTATTCTTTCAAGACCTTGAAGGAAGTGTATGAATTATATCTGCAAAACGACAAAGCCATCCCACAGAAAACCATAGTTATTACCTTTGATGATGGTTATCGCGACAATTATGAATATGCCTATCCGATCTTAAAAGAATTAAACTTGCCAGCAACTATTTTCCTGGTAGCAAATTATATTGATCAAAATAAACATTTCCCCTGGGACAAAGAAGATCCAGCTCTAAAAAATATTATTTTATCCGAAAAGGATTATCCTCTGACTTGGCAGCAGGTCAAAGAAATGCAAACCACTGGGATCGAATTCGGCTCTCATACTCTCGAACACCACAAACTTACCCATATTCCGATCCAGGATGCCTGGCAAGAAATATATCAATCAAAGCAGCTATTAGAAGAAAGATTACAGGCTAAGATATATTCCTTTTGCGCACCTCATGGTTATGTTAATTCTGCCTTGACCAAGCTCTCGGAAAAATCCGGGTATACACTTGGTGTATTAAATCCGCCCGGGATCCGCGGGCAGGACGCCGGCCTTCCCGAAACTAATCATTCCTTACGCCGCATTGGTGTATATCAAAAAGACACACCTTTTAAACTGCTTTTAAAAGAATCTGCTTTATTTAATTTGTATCGAAAAATCCGTTCTGTTTTTAAACGATAGGTTTTATTTTTTTAAAAAATAAGTAATAATAGTCCTTCATTTTTTATAAGGAGTAGAGATTTTGAAATTGTCAGTGTTAATGCCTGTATATAATGAAAAACCGACCCTTAAGACAATTGTTGAGAGGGTAAAACAAGTGCCTATCCCTAAGGAGATCATTTTAGTAGATGATTGTTCGACCGATGGTTCCCGAGAAATATTAAAAGAGCTTGAGACCAGTAATGATCCAGAGTTAAAGATCTATTATCATCAAAAGAACCTGGGTAAAGGTGGCGCGATCCGCACGGGTATCGAAAAAGCTGCCGGTGATTATGTGATCATACAGGATGCTGATCTGGAATATGATCCTAATGATTACCTTGAGTTGGTCAAAGCCTTGGAAGAGAACAATGCTGATGTTGTCTATGGCTCACGCTTTCTGGGTACTTGTAAGAACATGTCCTTTTCTCACTTATTCGGGAATAAGCTGCTCACCTTTTTAGCTAATTTATTATACGGCGCAAAGTTAACTGACATGGAAACTTGTTACAAATTGTGGAAAACAGCTCTTATTAAAAACATAAAATTCAAGGCAAATCGTTTTAATTTTGAACCTGAAATTACTGCCAAAATGCTCAAAAAAAAGATTAAGATACTTGAAGTTCCTATAACATATGATGCCAGAGAATTTGATCAGGGTAAAAAGATCTCTTGGAAAGATGGCTTCTCTGCTATCTGGGCCCTAATAAAATATCGTTTCGTTAATTAAATCTTTTCTGTATATTTTTCGGAAGTAATCTCACGATCTCAATAAAAGCGACCATTATTAAGAACGGGTCCAGCGGCAAACGTAATCTGGTACAGCCATAAGTTGCGACTGTCATCAAGCTAAAATAAAAGATCAGCCATAATAAGAACTGATACTTTTTATTCCGACGATTTGACCAAAATCCCCAGATCATAAAAGGAATGAATATCCCATAAGAGAATAGGCCTACTAGATCATCCCGTAAATTACGGTGGTAGGGATGCTTGGGAGAAAAATGCCAGAACCATTTTAATTTTTGGATAGCAAGCCAAGGAAATCTATACCAGTGTTTTTTGAACGTTCTTATCAAATAATCCTTACGGGCAGTATCGCTCATAGCATCATACTTTTTTGATCCTATCACATCATAAAGACCTAAATAATTACCAGCAACTATCGGATCGGTAAATGTTCTTTCATTGTGAGAAGCAAGCAGTATCTCCATGGCATCAGTATTGGTCGGGATGAACTTACTAAAATGCACATAATTGCGGATTGTCCAGGGTGCTAAGACCAAAATAAAGCCTGCTAAAAAGATAGCTGATATCTTCAGCTTTTCTTTTGCGTACTGCAGGAGCTTATCTTGAAAACAAAATAACCAGATCAACAAAAAGAAGGTCAGATAAAAAGCATTGGGGCGTATCAAAGCTAAGGCTCCCCAAAGTAAACCGCCCCAGATAACTAGCTTTATAGAAATATTTTTAACTTTTAAATCAAGCAGATAGAATAAGAAAAAAATAAATAATGGTATAAAGAAATTTTCTGAATCCATCATGGTGCTTTGGTGCAGAAAATACGGATAAACGGCCATCCAAAATCCGCTTAAGACCGCTGGCAGATATTTTCCTTGGAATTTCTGTGCAAAAAGAAAGGTTAGGGGAGCGATCAGGGCACTGCTCAGGCTAATTATTATCTTACCAATTATTGGACTAGCCCCAAAAAATGTAAAGAAAAAAGCAAGGATCAAGGATGTGCCCGGCATTTGTGTTGAAGGCTGACCATTATCAAGATAGTTATGATTCTCGGCCAAGCTCTTAGCCAGCTTATAATAACGCTGTTCGTCACCGATCAATGGCCTATCCCATCCTAAATAACTGTTATAACCTAAGCGGAACAGTGCACCAAGGATAAAAAGGATAAGAACAGTGGTTTTATATTTACGTATCAATTTCAACATGAGGCAATTTTAATTTAAACCCGGCAAAAGTTAAAGATAATTACCTGGGAGTATTTTTAATCTTGCGGCAAAGTTATTAGTGTGGCATTATTTCCTCGATGACCGTTATAAATAACATTATTTTTTACGCCTTACTGTGGTCCGTTTTTTGGCTACCTTTTATTCCTGTGCCAAATGGAGTGCTTTGTAAGAATTTCATGGATCTTGGTCTAGAAATAGCATTACTGTTCTGGCTGATCAGATTATTGATAACAAGAAAAACAGGTTTTAAACGCTTAGATCCCCAGATCGAAAAAGCCTTAGGATTCATAGCTTTGGCATCTTTACTATCTATTCCTTTTTCTTTAGTTAAGATCTGGTCTATAGGAGATTTTTTAGGAATATTAGTTGGTATATTCGCTGTCTATCTTTTTACTTCTGCTATTTCCAATAAAGAACAATTACAGAAACTATGGTTTGCCCTGATCGGAGGTATTACTTCGGTAAGTATCTTGGGTCTTCTGCAATTCTTTTTCAGGCTTAAACCAAGCCTGGTAGATATTATCTTCTTCAAACCTTTTTCATTCCTTAGAGTGTGGAATCATCCCACGAGAATAAGCGGCACTTTCATTTCTCAAAGCGGAGTAAACGTATATTCAGCATTTTTGATAGCTATAATTGCCTTACTAATCGCTCAATTCATTTTATATAAATGGGCTTCACTAAAAAGATCATCTCATATCATTTATTTAAGCTGTTTGATCTTATTATTGATCAATCTAGTACTGACCAGAGGTCGCGCTGCTTATATTGCACTCTTCGGTGCTTTGCTTTTTATGTTCTTCCAGAATAAAAAACGTCGTCAACATTTAATAATCACCTTACTTATCATCAGCAGCCTAATGTTGATATTTATTCCGACAGTCAGGATAACCCTTGCCGATATATTCAGTACCACATCATCTTCTAATCAAGAACGTCTAGCCATATATAAACCAGCTTTAAAGCAATTAATAAAAAAACCTATCTTTGGTTGGGGTGATGGTCATTCCGGTAGAAAAGTGATCTTTAATAAAAAGATCAACAAGTGGGAAGAATCAAAGGATAAACGATATTTTGTATATACTTCTAGAAAAACACTTGCCGAGAAAACGGCTTATTATAAAGCAAAAGGGATAATCCCTATTCAAAGACCTCATAATATCTATTTAACTACATTTATTGAGACAGGCATCTTGGGCTTTTTTGCTTTGATCTATTTATTTTATACGTTAATTACCAGAAGCTTGGCTTTTTATCAGAAAAAGAAACTATCAGTCGAATTCAAATCTTTATTCCTAGGTTTAGTTGGGGCCTTTTTTACAATTGTTGCTTATGGATTTCTACATGATTCCTTAAACTCACGTCCATATGCTATTTTATTCTGGATACTGATTGCGTTGACCACCAGCAGCATTAAGCTTGCTAATAAAAAAAGGTAATCATGGATATTAAAGTCATAACTGATGAGCAATCCTTCGCTGGTCTACAAAATACCTGGCAGAACCTAGATAATAAAACTAATTTAAGCCCTTTTTCCGAATACACTTGGAACAAGCTCTGGTGGCAATATTTTAAATCAGATAAAAAGCTGTATGTAATGGTCATGTCGGAGAACGGCCAAACCTTAGGGATCGCTCCTTTTTACCTGAACAAAAAGAAGGCCTTGGCTTTCCTGGGCACAGGAAATAGTGATTACCTTGATTTTATTATTCAGCCTGGCCAAGAAGCTAAATTTCTAGAAGCCTTGTTCATATTTCTAAAAAACACTAGAAAACAATGGGATCAAATAGAATTGGTCGATATCCCTGAAACCTCAGTAAATTATATTTTTATCCAAAAGCTCCTAAAATCCAGAACGCTTTCAGGAAAAATATTACCTACAATGATCTGCCCCTATTTAAAAATGGAGGGTTCTTATCAGGATCTTTTAAATTCTCGTAGTAGTAACTTTCGTTACGACCTGAAAAGAAAATTAAAAAGAGCTTCAAAGAACGGTGAAGTAAGCTTTGAAATAGCTACCCAGCTTTTTGATCTGACCGAGTTGATAGATCTATATGAAAAACGTTGGGCCAAAAAAGATACTAATGCTACTATCCGCAGCAAAGCAGGGCAGGGATTCCTAAAAGCTGCTATCAATTCCTGGGCCACCAATAATATCCTAAAAGTACCTTTGCTAAAGTTGGGCGGTAAGGTCATTGCCTTTTGTATCGGCTTTGTAAAAGGAGGTCGCTTTTATTACTACATTCCCTCAATAGATCCTGCCTATCATCAACTATCACCAGGGAAACTATTGATCGAAAAGATCATCCAAGCTTTCCCGCAATTACAGATCAATGAAATTGATTTTATGAAAGGTGAAGAAAGATACAAATTAGAATGGTCAAAGACATTTAGAAAAAATTATCGGATCTTAATAAACAATACTCGTTTGAAAAGCCGTATCGTGGCTTATGCCAATTATACTTTCTATAAATTCAGGAATTGGGCAAGAACCACAAAGTTCCTGCGCTGGGTACGTTTTAATTTGATCGGTTTTATAAAGAACCTGTTCAAGAAAAAGAAAAATGCAGAGCAATAGATACCTCATTATCAATGCCGACGATTTCGGCCTAAATTCCGGCGTAAACCGCGCTGTTATTGAAACCCATGCCAATGGCATAGTGACCAGCGCTAGTATCATGGTCAATTGCCCGGCCAGCAAAGAAGCAGCGGAAATGGCCAAGCAAAATCCAAACCTGGGCATAGGCCTGCATATTAACCTGACCCAGGGCAAGCCGATCTCCGGAAAGATCAATTCGTTAACAGATCCAGATGGCTTCTTTTTAAGCCGAGCCCAGCTGGAGTTAAAATCTTTGGCTGGTAAAATAATTTCAGAAGATATTGTTGAGGAACTTCATCTGCAATGGGACATGCTGCAATCTTTGGGTTTACCCATCTCCCATATTGATAGCCATCAGCATATCCACGTTATTCCAAAAGTATTCAAAATGATCGCAGCCTTTGCTAAAGAAAAAGATATTGCGCTAAGGATCCCTTTAGAAAAGCTTTTTCCCCGGATGAATGCCTGGCCTGCATTTTTTAATCCCCAGAACATTTTTAGGCTGTACCGCAAGATCTATCTGCATATCTATGCCTACAAAGCTAAAAGATATGCAAAAAAACTAAAAGTACCATGCAATAAACATTTCTTCAGCATCTTTGGTTACTGGCCACCGGTATTTAAGCTAAAGATTTCTTTTTACGAACAGCTGCTGAGAAAAATACCTGAAGGTATCTCAGAAATCATGTGCCATCCTGCTCATTATGAACAGAACGATCAATACACGACCTCGATCACCCATATCAGTCAGCAGGAAGTCTTGATCCTACAAGATCCTGCTTTGAAAAAAATAATAAAAGAATGTAACATTCAACTCATCAATTACAATAAACTCAAGGAGTTAAGTAATGGCTAAATTTCTCGTGACCGGTGGAGCAGGGTTCATTGGTTCAAATATCGCAAAAAAGCTGGTCGCTAACGGCGAATCGGTCACTATTGTAGATGATCTGTCTACCGGCCGCAGAGAAAATATCGAACCTTTTTTAAATAAACTGAAGTTTATCAATGGTGATATTTCTGAAAAGAACATCGCTTTGCAAGCTACTAAAGATATTGATTATGTTCTGCATCAAGCTGCAATTCCGTCTGTACCACGCTCTATAGATAATCCTCTGGAAACGAACAAAGCCAATGTACAAGGCACTCTGCAGATACTTGTTGCCGCCAGAGATAATAAGGTCAAAAAAGTGGTTTATGCTTCATCTTCATCGATCTACGGAGATCAGGATCCCAGCAAAGCTAAAACAGAAAAGATGTCTTCCTTGCCTATCTCTCCCTACGGCCTACAAAAATATGCTGGTGAAAGATATTGCCAATTGTTCACTGAATTATATGGCTTGAATACTACCTGCCTGCGTTATTTTAATGTATTCGGTCCAAATCAAGATCCGACCTCGGAGTATGCCGCGGTTATTCCTAAATTCATCAAGGCTATTCTTAAAGACGAACAGCCCACAATATATGGTGACGGAAAAACTTCCCGCGATTTCACTTATGTGGAAAATAATGTGGAAGCAAATATTTTAGCGGCAACTTCTCCTAAAGGTGCCGGCGAAGTATTAAATATTGCTATGGGCCATAGTGTTTCCTTGCTCGATCTTATTGAAAAAATAAATATGCTCTGCGGAAAAAATATAAAAGCTAAGCATGCTGCCGAAAGGCCAGGGGATATAAAATTCTCTCTGGCCGATATCTCTAAAGCTAAAAAGATCTTGAATTATAAACCTAAAACAAGTTTTGAAACGGGCTTGAAAAATACCATCGATTTCTATAAAAAATAGACCAACTTTATGCCCAGTAAGAAATTAAAGATCTTACGTATCATCGCTCGCTTGAACATCGGCGGCCCGGCCATTCATGTGATCAATCTAACTCACTATCTTAATAACGAGCAGTTCGAATCAAAATTGGTCATCGGTAAAGAAGCTGATTTTGAAGGCAATATGCTCGATTTGGCTGCTGAAAAAAATGTTGCTCCGATCGTACTCCCTGAGCTTGGTCGTGAATTAAATTTCTTTAAAGATATTAAAACATTATGGAAACTATATAAAATTATCCGCAAAGAAAAACCGGATATTGTGCACACTCACACAGCTAAGGCCGGAACACTTGGGCGTCTAGCCGCAAAATTAGCCGGCGTTAAAAATATCTACCATACTTTCCACGGACATATCTTCCATAGCTACTTTGGGCGGCTTAAAACAGCTCTATTTCTGCTAATTGAACGCTTCCTGGCCCGCTTTACCACGAAGATCATAGTCATTAGCGAGAGACAAAAGCAGGAGCTCTTAAAACTCAAAATTGCGCCTCTAAGCAAATTTTCAGTTATACCGCTAGGGTTTGAACTAGATAAATTCAAAGAATTAGTACGTACAAATTATCTTCGTGACCAGTTAAGCATAGGTGGTGATGAAAAGCTGGTCGGGATCATCGGCAGGCTTGCCCCGGTAAAAAATCATCACTTACTTATACCCATAATGCAGGCCGTTCAAAAAAAGCAGCAAGGCCAGGTAAAATTAGTCATCATCGGCAACGGTGAGCTCGAAGAGCAGTTAAAAGGATTAGTAAAGGATGCCGGATTGGAAAATGTTATTTTATTCAGTAGCTGGCAAAAAGACCTGGCCAAAGTATATCCCGATCTGGACTTAGTCATTCTTACCTCGCTCAATGAAGGAACCCCGGTCACTTTGATCGAAGCAATGGCCTGCGGAATTCCTGTTATTTCCACTGATGTCGGCGGAGTAGGTGATGTAGTAAAAAATGGCGAAAGCGGCATCCTGGAAAACAAAGAAAATACTGAGAAATTTGCAGAAGATATTATTGAATTACTAAGTAACAACGAACTTAGAGAAAAATATATAAAAAATGCAAAAAAACATGTTTTTGAGACCTATGCTGTAAATACTTTAGTTGAAAACATACGAAATCTTTATCTTAGAACCTGATCCTGCCGCACAGATTGTCCGATTTCTTGGCTTATGTTAGACTCTTTTACTGTTTTTTTTAAAACAAAAGGGAGTTTAATGCATATATTAATAACCGGAGGAGCAGGGTTCATAGGCTCCCATTTAGCTGATTATTACATCAAAAAAGGTAAAAAAGTCACCGTAATCGATGACTTTTCGACCGGACATGAAGATAATATCAACCATTTAAAAAATGATCATAATTTCAAGGTAGTAAAAGATACCATCTTGAACCAAGCAGCTTTAGATCCACTGGTCAAAGAATGCGATATTGTATACCACTTAGCGGCAGCGGTCGGAGTTTATACGATCGTTGAAAAACCACTGCAATCCCTGATCACTAATTTAAAAGGTACTGAGATAGTTCTGGATGCCTGTGAAAGATACAAGAAAAAGGTCTTGATCGCCTCAACTTCCGAGGTCTATGGTAAAAGCCAAAAATTTCCTTTCAAAGAATCAGAGGATACGGTCATGGGTTCCACTGCAGTTTCTCGCTGGAGCTATGCCTACGCAAAAGCTATCGATGAATTCTTAGCCTTGGCCCATTATCGTGAGAAGAAATTGCCTGTCGTTGTAGTCCGTTTTTTTAATACCGTAGGTCCCCGACAGACCGGCAGATACGGCATGGTCATCCCGAATTTCGTTCGACAGGCCTTAAAAGGAGAAGATATAACTGTTTTTGGAGATGGCCAGCAGTCTCGCTGTTTTACCTATGTCGGCGATGTAGTGAATGAAATAGTAAAATTAATGGAGAATAAAAAAGCCGAAGGTGAGATCTTCAATGTCGGAGGTTCGGAAGAGATCAATATGGAAAATTTAGCAAAAAAAATAATCCAGAAGACTAGCGCTAAATCCAAGATAGTATATGTACCCTATGAGAAAGCCTATCCCTTAGGTTTTGAAGATATGCAAAGACGAATACCTGATCTATCCAAATTAAAAGCCATGACCGGATATTCTCCGACGATAACATTGGATGAGATACTGGATTTTATTATCGAACATAAAAAGAAAAAACTCGGTAAAATATATAAATATTAGAAGGATCAGATAATGTCTTTAAAAGATAAAATAAAAAATAAAAAAGTAGTTGTTGGTGTAATTGGGCTTGGCTACGTTGGCTTGCCTTTGGCCAAAGAATTCGCTTTAGCCGGTGTTAAAACGATCGGCTTTGATCTCAGCAAGGAAAAGGTTGCTCAACTAAATGCAGGGAAAAGCTATATACCTGATGTAGAAACCAAGGATATCGCAAGTACCGTAAAAAAAGGTATTTTATCGGCAACAACAGATTTTTCTAAACTTAAAGATGTTGATGCTGTCTTTATTTGTGTGCCCACACCTTTTGATAAATCAAAAGCTCCGGATCTTAGCTTTGTATGTGCTGCTTCAGAATCCGTTGCTAAATATCTGCATAAAGATATGCTGGTTATTCTGCAGAGCACTACTTATCCAGGCACGACCGAAGAAGTTGTCCTGCCTATACTGGAAAAGAACGGTTTAAAAACCGGCGTGGATTTTTATCTGGGATTCTCCCCGGAGCGTATCGATCCGGGCAACAAAAAATTTACGGCCAAGAACACAGCAAAAGTCGTCGGTGGTACAACTGAAAAAGGAACCGAGCTGATCTGTGATCTTTTCGCGACCTTTATCGATAGAGAATATATAGTCCCTGTTTCCTGCCCGAAAACAGCAGAAATGTGCAAGATCCTGGAAAATACTTTTCGCAGTGTAAATATCGCCTTGGTCAATGAGCTTGCCCAATTATCCGAGCGTATGGATATAAATATCTGGGAAGTGATCGATGCCGCCGCCTCTAAGCCCTTCGGTTATATGCCTTTTTATCCCGGCCCCGGAGTAGGCGGGCACTGTATCCCCGTTGATCCTTTTTATCTTTCTTGGAAAGCCAGGGAATATGATTTCTATACAAAATTCATCGAATTGGCTGCAGATGTCAATATGAACATGCCTCACTTCGCGTTGAAAAAGATCAAGAACGCCTTGAACAAAAAAGGCCAGGCTCTGAACGGAGCAAATGTACTTGTATTAGGCGCAGCCTTTAAAAAGGATATTGATGACTACCGCAACTCGCCGGCTATGTACTTGATGAAACTGCTGCGTGAAGAAAATGCTAAATTGAATTATAGCGATCCTTTTGTACCTAAGATACATATTGCCCATGCTATCTATACTCAAGAAGAAAAACCTCTGGAACTGAGATCTGTGGAATTATCTGCGAATAATCTGAAGAAACAAGATTGCGTTGTTATTTCTGTTGCCCATAGCAAATTCGATTATAAAAATATCGTTGATAATGCCGATCTGGTAATAGATCTGGTCAATGCTACAAAAAATATAAAATCTAAGAAAGATAATATTATTAAATTATAAAATGCAGACATATATCCTGGCCTTCGTAGTATCTTTTCTTTTTGCGATCATCTTCACTCCCCAGCTGCAAAGATTCGCTATCAAATTCAATATTGTCGATAATCCATCAGCACGCAAAGTACATAAACAAGCGATACCGCTTTTGGGAGGCCTGGCTATTTTTTCTTCATTTGCCGTAGCCTTGCTCCTGATCGCTCAGCCATTTTCTAAAGTTGTACAAGGGATATTTCTGGGCGGAACATTAATGATCCTTTTGGGCTTGTGGGATGATTATCTGGGCATGAAACCCGGCAAAAAATTTCTCGGGCAGATATTTATCGCTTTAGTCATGATCTTTATCTTCGGGATCCACAGCGATATTTTTAACGGTGATTCCTTGGATATTTTTGATTTTACACTTTCTTTGATCTGGATAGTTGGCATCACTAATTCTTTTAATCTTTTAGATAATATGGACGGCCTCTCGGCCGGCATAGCTGGGATCGCTGCCTGTTTTTTCTTTTTACTGGCCGCCCAAAGAGGGCAGGTAGATCTGGCAATCACCATGGCTATTCTGGCCGGAAGTTGTTTTGGTTTTTTAAAATATAATTTCAGCCCTGCCAGTATTTTTATGGGCGATATGGGCTCTATGTTCCTGGGTTTAACCTTAGCGCTGGCCGGGATCACCGTCCAGGTTCGTTCACTCACTCAATGGGTCATTGCCGAAACTTTACCGATCCAGAATTTTCAGATCTTCACCGGATTGATCCCGTTATTGATCTTAGGTATCCCGATCTTTGATACCACATTGGTCACAGTCTTACGTTTGACACACGGGAAAAAGATATCAGATGGAGGTAAAGATCATTCTTCTCATCGCTTAAAGATCACCCGTAATTCCTTACAACGCTGGATAGATAAATTCATCATCGGGATAATCCGGCTCACTCGTCGCCGAAAGCAAGCCCAACAACATGTCGCTCATGGTATTGCACACAGCAGGGCAGTTCTGATGCTATATGCCAGCGAATTCGCCTTTGGTTCTGTAGCCCTCCTTATGACCAGGGCAAATATCTGGCAAGCCATTACCATGCTTATCTTGGTCGTTATTGTTTCTTTCCTTGCTGCTGCCAAACTTGCCAAAGCCGCAGTTTATGAAAGTCGTTAGTCTTTTGTCATTGGTCATTAGGATCTCATAGGAGTAAAAAATGTCTGGCTTTAAAAGATTTGAAGATATTGATGCTTGGCAGAAAGCAAGAGAGCTAAATAAAGAAATTTTCATATTAACTAAAGAAAACAAACTTTTAAAAAATGATTTTTCGCTCAAAAATCAAATGCGCAGATCATCCATATCAATTATGGCAAATATCGCTGAGGGATTCGCCCGCAAAGGTGATAAAGAATTTGCTCAATTCCTGTATATCTCTCGAGGCTCATCCTGTGAATTAAAAAATTATGTATACACATGCTTAGATATAAATTATATTAATAAAAATACGTTTACAGAATTATTAGATCAAATCAATGAAGTAGAAAAAATAATTTATGGATTAATTAAATACTTAAGGAAAGACCAATGACTAACGACCAACGACTAATGACTATTCTTGTAACAGGAGGAGCTGGTTTCATCGGTTCTCATTTATGCGAGAAGCTTTTGGCACTAGGCCATGATGTCATTTGTATAGACAATTTCAATGACTACTATGATCCAAAGATCAAACGGAATAATATTAAAAATTGTCTTAATAATAAAAATTTCAAACTACATGAAGTAGATATCAGAAATATATCAAAAATAACTGAGATATTTCATAACACTGGACTAAAGACTAAGGACAAACGACCAATGATTGTCGTTCACCTCGCTGCTCGAGCAGGGGTACGTCCTTCTTTGCAAGATCCCGAGCTATATAAGGACGTTAATCTAAACGGAACTAAGAACTTACTCGATGCCAGTGTTAAAACTGATGTTAAAAAATTCATTTTTGCTTCATCTTCATCGGTTTATGGTAACAACACCAAAGTTCCCTTTGCTGAATCCGATCCACTGGAAAATATTATCTCTCCTTATGCTTCTACAAAGAAAGAAGGAGAGGCTCTTTGTCTAAAATATCACAAAGAACATGATCTCCCCATGATCTGTCTACGTTTCTTTACTGTCTATGGGCCACGGCAACGGCCTGAAATGGCAATTCATAAATTCACTCGACTGATCGATGGAAATAAGGAGATCCCCATGTATGGAGCCGGCGATACAGCGAGGGATTATACTTATATTGATGACATCCTCTCCGGCATTTTAAGTAGTCTTGAAAAAGACCTTAGTTACGAAATAATAAACCTTGGCGAATCCCAGGTTATCAAACTTAAAGATCTTATTAAAACGATCGAACAAAAACTACAAAAAAAAGCACATATAAAACAGCTCCCGGAACAGACCGGTGACGTCAGGCAAACATATGCGGATATCACTAAAGCAAAAAAGCTTTTAGGCTACGATCCTCAGACCAAGATCGATAAAGGGATTGCGAAATTCATATCTTGGTACAAAAAGGAAAAGCACTAATGACCTCGCTCAGTATTATCATCCCTGTTTATAATGAATCTGCTACTTTTGAAGAGCTGCTAGAACAGGTGCGAAAGCTGGCCATCCCCAATAAAGAGATCATCGTTGTTGATGATTATTCAACTGATGGCACCAGAGATGTTCTGCAAAAGATAAATTATCCTGATGTGAAGATCCTAATGCAACCAAAGAACATGGGCAAAGGTGCTGCTCTGCGTCGCGGTTTGGAAGCAGCGATCGGCGAAGTTGTTGTCCCTCAAGACAGCGACCTGGAACTGCATCCGGAACAACTGATCGATATCTTCAACTATTATAAAAAGGAAAACGCACAAGCTGTTTTCGGCACTCGCTTCAAAAAAGCCAGATTTTCTTTTAATCCATATTTTCTGGCCAACTATTTATTAAGCTTACTAACCAGCAGCTTATTCTTTAAAAGAGTGACTGATATGGAGACCTGCTACAAAATGGTAGATCGACAATTATTACTTAGCTTGAAATTACGCTCAAATCGTTTCGATATTGAGCCGGAAACAACAGCAAAACTTTTAAAGAAAAAGGTCCATATCAAGGAATATCCTATAACTTATAAGCCACGCAGCACCAAAGAAGGCAAAAAGATCAATATTAAAGATGCTTTTGTCGCGGTTTGGACCCTTTTACGCATCAGGTTATTCAATTAAAATAGACCCATCATGATCAGACAACATATTATAAAAGCAAAGGAGTGGGTGATCCGTATGAAAATGATGATCTTAGTACTTGTGCCGGTATTTATTGGGGTAATAGGGCAGTTATTTTTAAAAAAAGGAATGCTGGAAATAGGGGAATTTTCCTTGAGATCAGGTTTAGTTGCTCAATTCATTAAGATCTTCCTGAATCCCAGCGTCCTGGTAGGTTTCTTTTTTTATTTTGCCAGCTCTATTTTGTGGCTGATCGTGCTTTCTCGTATTGAGCTTAGTTTTGCCTACCCGCTTTTAAGCGTTGGCTATATTTTAATATTGATCGCGTCTTGGTTCTTTTTTAAAGAGAATGTGACCCTGATAAGATGGAGCGGGGTAGCAGTGATATGTATCGGGGTATATTTGATCTCCAGAAGTTAAATATATCTTCTCAGCTTTTTTGAAAACTAATAAACAATAAAAAGGTATCACAACAGTATGATACAAATGATCGATAATTTATCAAAATTCGATACGCTCCAGAACAAGTGGGCTGATCTTTCTACCAATAATCCATTTAGTAATTTCCACTTCGTCTCTTCCTGGATCAAGAATTACCTGCCGCCAAAAGCTGTTTTAAATATTCTCGAAGATGAAAAAGCCATTGCTCCTTTTTATAGGCTCGGCAATACTTTGTTTTGGTTAGGCAAAGGTATGGCAAACTATATGGGTGTGCTGGCTGCCGATCAAGATAAGGAAGAATTTTGGCAGAACATCTTGGGAAATACAAAAAAATACAATATTTACTTAAATGGAATAAAAAAAGATACCCCCACAGAAAAAGCCCTGCTTAAATTAGGCTTTAAGATTGCAAAAAGCGTTGCTTGCCCGATAACCAACATTCCTGATACAGCTGATTGGGATTCAGCCTATAAAAGTATCTTGAAGAACAAACGTCGTTATGAGCTTCGTAAAACAGAAGAATATCTTGAGAACAAAGGAAGCCTTCTGGTAGAAAATACTCCGGGTAAGAATCTTACCGAAGCACAGATCCAAAAGATATTTGCTCTTTTTAAAAAACGCTGGGCCCATCGTTATGGTGCAGAGGAAGCAGGCAAGGAACGTTTCAATTCTTTCCAAAAAGAAGTTCTCAAAAACCATCCGGATACTTATGTTTCGCTACTTTATCTTAATAAAGAACTTATTTCTTTTATCTATGGTTTTTATGCTTATGGACATTTCGTTGACTACATAGTCGCTTTTGATCCCGAACTGCAAAGGATATCTGTCGGCAATTATCATATCAAGCTGTTAATGGAAGATCTTTATAAAAAAGGATTGAAAACATTTGATTTTTCGATCGGCGATGAAATATATAAAAGGAAATGGGCGAATTCTGAATTTGTAGTTGAAGATCTTTATCTTTCTCGTACCATGGGATCCAAAATATATATCTTTTGGTTACGAATTCGCGAACTTCTGAAAAAATATCTGCGCAAACCAGTGCGCAGTATCTTAGGAAAATTTAAATGACCGGTAAAAATATTTGCATAATTTCCGGCATCTTTCACCCTGAGCAGGGGGGGCCAGCTACATATTTATATAATTTAAGCAATGATCTAGCTAAAAAAGGGCATCAGCTCCAGGTGATCGCTTACGGAGATCAAAAAAAACTAGTTGAAGATGATATCAGCTACCCATATTCTGTAACCAGAATATCTAGAAATATTCCTGTAATTATTCGTTTGTTATTATTTATTAAAACGATAATTAAAAAAGCTAAAAAGGCAGACCTGCTATATGTAAATGATTACGGATTGCCTGCTGTGCTTGCTAATTTTTTCTTAAGAAAACCGATCGTCATGAAGATAGTAGGGGATTTTGCTTGGGAATATTCTGTGCGCAAGAAATTCACTAAAAAAGATATAGATAGCTTCCAAAAGCAAAAGGGCTTAAGGATCAATTTTATGAAAGCCTTGCAGAGATTCTATGTAAAAAAAGCGCTTAAGATAATCACTCCCAGCAATTATTTAAAACAAATAATTACCGGCTGGAATATAGCACCCGATAAAATACTCATCATTAATAATGCAATAAATTACGCAGAATATTTAAAAAAAATCGGCAAAGAGAACTTGCAGGACCAATATAGACTAAAAGGATATAAAGTCTTGATAACCGTGGCCAGATTAGCTCCTTGGAAAGGAGTAGATAAGACCATAGAAGTTCTGGGGGCACTCAAACGATCTGATCCAACCTTAAAAATAAAATATATCGTGATCGGAGCCGGGGATGATCTGTATCGCTTGAAAAAGATCGTCGCTAAACATAATTTAGCTAACGAGATCCTCTTTTTAGGCAAGCTCCCTCATCCGGAGGTTAAAAAATATCTGGATATTTCGGATATTTTCACTCTCTATTCTGGATATGAAGGCCTGCCCCATGTCATCCTGGAAGCCATGGCCGCCGGATTGCCGGTCGTTGTTTCTGATAAAGGAGGCACAAAAGAATTGATCAAGAATGGAGTCAATGGTTTTGTGGTCTCTGTTGAGAACACTAAAGAATATCAAGAAAAACTATTACACCTGCTGCAGGATGAAAAGCTATGTCATGATTTCTCTGTTCAAAATCTTGAAGATATTAAAAAATATTCCTGGCAAAACCTGCTTAACACTACTGAAAAAGTATTAAAGGAACATATATGAAAGTATTGATCATTAACATGGCCAGAAATCTTTTAAGAGAAGATTCTGTTGATACAAACGAAGAGATAATACGCATGAAGACGTATGCTGAAGGGACCGAAGGCCTCTTTATCATTGTCCATTCTCTAAAGAAACATAAATTAGCTGAATATAAAAATTATGGCAAATTACAGGTATTTGCTACTAATGCAGCCTCACGTATAAGATCTTTTTTTAAAATATATGCTCTTGCCTCACAATTGATCGAAAAGCACAAGATAGACATTGTACAGAGTCAGGATATTCTTTTAACCGGATTGCTTGGGATCTTCTTAAGAAAAAAGTATAAAATTAAGCTAATAACCTGCATGTATGGTTCAAATATCTTCAATAAAGATTGGCAGGACCAGCATTGGGCCAATCGTCTTCTATATTTTGTAGGCAAAAATAATTTAAAGAAGACAGATATGATAATGCTGGATAGCACTCAGAACAGAGATTCTCTTATAAAGCGGGGCATCCCTAAGGAAAAAATATATTTAAAACCTGTTGTTCCCAATGATATAGGTAATTTCGATAAAGATAAATTAGATCAAGAAAAGCTAGCTAAGAAAAAAAAAGAGTTAGGTATCTCCAGTGAAGCGCTTGTCTGTTTATATGCCGGAGGCTTGATACCTTCAAAAAACATATCAGGCTTACTTCATATATTTGCAGACACTATGAAAATCCTTCCAGATAAAAAACTGCATCTAATAATTCTGGGCCAAGGAAAATTAAAAGAAAAACTCATATCTTTATGTAATGAACTAAACATATCCTCTCAAGTAACTTTTAGTAATTTCCTGCCACGCCAAGATGTTCCTTATATTTATGGCTTAAGTGATATATTTGTTTTCTTTTCCAACACTGAAGGTTTTGCCCGAGTGCTTATGGAAGCAGGGCATATTGGCCTGCCGATCGTTACAACCGATGTGAGCGGAGCCAGAGACATAATTATCCCGGAAGAAAATGGCTATATCGTTCCTGTAAAAGATAGCGCTGCCTTTAAACAAA
>JBHPMC010000001.1:0-168910 GCA_042562495.1 Candidatus Margulisiibacteriota bacterium | reverse complement strand
ATAATGCCCCACACAGCCTGTGATCCCGGTTATAAATAAATTCTTCTTTGACATAGGAACGATATATTATAATACTTTATATTAAATGAATAGCTTTAGAAAAACACCCAAAGCCCCAAAAAAATATTTTTGCTGTTCGGGTATTTGGTTATTTGGTTATTTGGGTGTTTCTTTTCCACGTTCTCTTTCGCTTCCCCCTTAAACCCAGGTATATATCATTTCCCTGAGGGCCAAGGTGATTACTCGGTTTTTATCCCAACTAAAAATGAGCATAAAATGATCGTCGCCCTACATGGTTCTGGTGAACGCGCCAAAGATTATATAAAGAACTGGCTACAAGAAGCCGAAAAACACAATTATCTTGTCTTGGTACCGAATTCTTTCAATAAATGGGGCTGGCAGGTAGATGATGTAGAAAGGATCCTGGCCAGGACAAGGCACTTTCAAAAAGAATATGGGATTAATAGGACATTGCTCTCCGGAGCTTCCGCAGGTGGTCAATTCGCTTTGTATGTTGGAATTAATCACTATCAAGATTTTAACGGGATCGCCACGTTCATGGGGACCTTAATAGGCGGCCCCTCAAGCTGGATAGACTTTCAGGATGATCCTGCTCATCGCCTTCCTATATATATGGTCCATGGAGAAAAAGACGAAATGATCCCGACGATATATGGGCAATTGTCCTCTAAATATATTAAAGCACGCGGGTATGATGTGTTCTTCGTTGAAGAAAAAGATATGGGGCATGAACACTACATTCCTGAGAATAAAAAGATACTTGAATGGTTTAAGAAAACTACAGAGAAACCCTAGTCTATTTCTTGAATTTCTTGATCACGATAATACCATTGTGCCCGCCGAATCCAAAAGAATTGGACATTGCCGCACTGATCGTCATCTTGCGCGGTTTATTGGGTACATAATCCAGATCACATTCCGGATCAGGGGTTTTGTAATTGATTGTTGGCGGAGCAATATTTTCCTGCAATGCTTTTGTAGTTAGCACAAACTCTAAAGCACTGGCCGCACCTAACAAATGACCGGTTGCGCCCTTGGTAGAACTGACGGCTAATTTCTTAGCATGTTCTCCAAACAGATCTTTTATCGCTGCAGTTTCATATTTATCATTTAATTGAGTTGAAGTGCCATGCGCATTAATATAATCAATATCTTTAGGTTCTAAACCAGCATCTTTAATAGCTCTAGCCATAGCCCTGCGTTGCCCGCCGCTTTTTGGATCTGGCGAAGGAGAGGTTATATGATAAGCATCTCCAGTAGCGCCATAGCCAGCTAATTCACCATATATTTTTGCACCTCTGGCTAAAGCATGATCTAGATCTTCAATAACAGTGACCCCGGCTCCTTCACCCATTACAAAACCATCTCTATCCTTATCAAATGGTTTGGAAGCATGTTGAGGATCAGAATTATTCTGTGACAAGGCTCTGGCTGCAGCAAAACCTGCGACCGAGACCGGTGTAATAGCCGCTTCAGACCCACCTGCGATCATAGCCACGGCATCACCGCGTTGGATTGTTGTCATTGCTTCACCTATAGAATGATTCCCGGAAGCACAAGCTGTGGTCACACAGGCATTCGGCCCTTTTGCTCCCAAAGAAATTGCAACCTGGCCCGCTGCCATATCGTTGATCATCATCGGAACTACAAACGGGCTGACCTTGGTAGCACCTCTGGATAACAAGATCTCCTTAGCTTTTTCCAGGATCTCAATACCGCCGATACCGGAGCCAATAAAAACTCCTATATCTTCAGCATCCTTAGCAACATCCAGCCCACTGTCGGCAACCGCCTCCTTGGCAGCAATTACAGCATACTGCATAAATCGTGCCATACGTTTGGCTTCTTTACGATCTAAATACTTTGTTACATCATAATCTTTTATTTCTGAAGCTATAGTAACTGGAAAGCCTGTTGTATCAAAAACAGTAATATTCCCTATCCCGCACTTGCCAGCAAGAATATTTTCCCAAGTCTTAGCAACGTTATCGCCTAAGGAATTTATTGTGCCCAATCCAGTTATTACAACTCTCTTTTTACTATTCACTTTTTTCTCCTGAAATTTATTCGACAGATTCAGCTTCTTTTATTAGCTCTTCCATGATCTCTTTGGTAGGTTGGACCTTTTTACCTTTCAAGCGCCAAACTCCAGTAAAGACCAGGCCTTTATCAACTCGCCCTTCCTGGGAATTGATCAAAGCTTCGATAATACAATAAACTCTATTGCAACTTTTCAAACACTGATAAGGGCAACGCACGGCCGGATATTTCCCTTGCTCTACGGCATTCATAAAAGGATTACGCAAAGCTCGCCCGGTCATGCCTACCGGACTTTTAACGTTCATCACTTGTTCTTTTTCTGCATTTAAATACATGTCTTTAAATTCCTGAGAGGCAGAACATTCTTCGGCTACTACAAAACGTGTCGCCATTTGAACAGCATCTGCTTTATACTCTTTTAGAAATCCTGCTATCTCATAACCATCCATGATCCCTCCTGCGGCGATCAAGGGCACCTTTGAAACAACTTCACGAACTTCTGGAAATATATCTTTTATAGAACGATCTGTGCCTAAATGCCCTCCGGCCTCAGCACCTTCTACAACAATAGCAGCTGCTCCCAGTTTCTCGGCTAATCTGCCGAATTTTGCTGAAGAAACAATAGAAACAATAGGCACATTTTTCTCTTTACCGATCTTAAAAACATCTCTGGAAAAACCTGCTCCGGTAAAGATCATATCCACTCCGGCATCGATCGAAGCATGAACCAGCTCAAAGAATTTGGTAATAGCGAACATTATATTTATACCGATTACTCCCCCAGGCTTGGTCATAGCCTTGGCCTGACGAACTTCCTCAGCGATCTCGTTGACATCGATACCTGAACCGCCGATCACTCCAATACCTCCGGCATTAGCCACTGCTGCTGCCAAAGGCGCTCGAGAAATACGCACCGACATACCCCCTTGGATAATGGGATATTTCGCTGTGAATTTGCCGATCTTTAATTCAGGTAACTTCATTTCCATTCTCTTTCCTTGTTCTAAACCGGGGACAAGCATTTGCCCATCCCCGGTAATTTAAATTTAATTTAAATTTTTCATAATATACTCAACGGTCTTGCCAACAGTTGTTAGTTTTTCTGCTTCTTCATCAGGTATTTCTGTATCGAATTCTTCTTCCAAAGCCATGACCAATTCTACAGTATCCAAAGAATCGGCACCTAAATCTTCTATATAAGAAGCTTCTTTAGTGACTTCGCCATCGCCAACACCTAATTGGTCTACAACTACAGTCTTGATCTTTCCATACACTTCATCTTCATTAATTGCCATAAGATCTCACCCCTTCCTTTCTTTTTTTTGATCTTAGGCCTTAAGTCTAGGGCCCTTTAAAAAAGGCCTTCGACCTAATCCTAAGAATTATTACATTACTAAGCCGCCACAAACCGTTAAGACTTGGCCGGTTATATAATTCGCTTCTTCAGATGCTAAAAATAAAGCCGTATTGGCAATATCTTCTACTGTGCCCATCTTCCCCAAGGGAATTTGCTTTTCCACAGTGGCCTTTATATCATCTGATAGTTTATCAGTCATATCGGTTTTTATAAATCCCGGAGCAATAGCATTACAATTGATATTTCTCTTGGCAAGCTCCCTAGCCATGACCTTGGTCAGCCCGATCACGCCAGCCTTAGAAGCAGCATAATTAGCCTGCCCGGCATTACCAAATATTCCTGATACAGAAGCAATATTAATGATCTTGCCTTTCTTTTGCTTCATCATAATGGCACCGGCGGCCTGGGCACAAAGAAATGTACCCTTTAGATTGATATTGAGCACCAGGTCCCAATCTTCTTCCTTCATTCGTACAAATAATCCATCGCGGGTTACTCCGGCATTATTAACGATGATATCGATCGAGCCGAATTTTTCCTTGGCTTTGGACATCAAATTATCTACTTCTGCTTTTTTAGTTACATTACAACCTATAGCTAAAGTTTCTACACCTAGGCCGGCGATCTCTTTTGCGGTTGCTTCGCTTTGCTCAACGTTCACATCCGTGATCACGACCTTGGCCCCTGCCTGAGCTAATCTAGCCGCAATTGCCTTGCCGATCCCTCGTGCGGAACCGGTCACTATCGCTACTTTATCTTTTAATTCCAACGCCATAAAACTCCTCCTTAAATTTATGCTTTTACTTTTTCTCTTTGTATCTTTTTGATCAGCCCGGATAGTACTTTCCCTGGGCCCACTTCAGTAAATTCAGTTACTCCATCATCGATCATACGTTCAATTGAAGGCTGCCAAAGAACTGATGAGCTTACTTGTTTTACTAATAGATCTTTGATCTGCACGGGATCTTCAGCATAATCTGCAGTAACATTGGCAATGAATTTGAATTTCGGTACTTTAAGCTCTAGTTTTTCTATTTCTGCTTTTAATTTTTCTCCGGCCGGCGCCATCATTGAAGAATGAAAAGGGCCGCTGACCGGCAATAAGACCGCACGTTTGGCCCCAGCTTTTGATAACTTATCACAAGCCTCTTTAACTGCGAAAGTCTCGCCAGAGATCACGATCTGGCCAGGACAATTGATATTAGCTATCTCTGCAATGCCGCTAATCTTTTTTAATTCTTCCTCAATCTGTTCCCGCTTTAGCCCCAAGATCGCAGCCATGGTCCCCTTGCCTTGAGGAACGGCTGCCTCCATTAATTTACCTCTGAGATTAACTAATTTCACTGCATCTTCAAAAGAAAGCGCACCAGCTGCTACCAAGGCTGAATATTCACCAAGGCTATGCCCGGCGACAATATCTGGAAGTTTATTTTCTGATTCCAATATTTTCCATTGAGCGATACTGGTTGTAAGAATAGCAGGCTGAGTATTAGCTGTTTGTTTTAGATCGGCTTCGGGGCCTTCAAAACATAATTTCGTAAGATCAAAACCCAGAACATCATTTGCTTGCTGAAAAATTTCTTTTGCTAAAGTTGATTTCTCGACCAGCTCTTTCCCCATTCCTACTGTCTGCGATCCCTGCCCAGGGAAAACATAAGCCTGCTTTGACATCTTAACCTTCCTTTAAAGACTTAACCATCGCTGGTACAACTTCAAAAAGATCCCCTACTATTCCATAATCAGCAACATTAAATATAGGAGCATCCGAATCTTTATTAATAGCTACTATAGTATCTGAAGAGCTCATTCCGGCTAAATGTTGGATCGCACCTGAGATCCCACAAGCTATATATAACTTTGGACAAACTGTCTTCCCTGTTTGTCCAACTTGGTGGTAGGCCGGGATCCAGCCGGCATCTACTGCCGAACGAGAAGCGCCTACTGCGCCTCCCAGCTCAGTGGCCAATTCTTCGATAAGTTTAAAATTCTCCGGCCCGCCCAAACCACGACCACCGGAAACAATGATCTCCGCTTCAGCTAAATTAACTTGATTCTTCATTTCGTGTAAAACTTCGATTATCTTTGCTCGGGAATGTTTAATGCTCGCCTTTTCTTCAATGATCTGCCCCGTTCGTGAATCATCTGGTATAACTTTTTTGAAAACCTTATGTCGCACAGTAGACATTTGCGGACGATGGTTTGGACAAACAATAGTGGCCATAATATTCCCACCAAATGCCGGACGTGTCTGTAGTATGATCTTTTCTTTATTATCAATATCCAAGCCGGTACAATCCGCGGTCAAGCCTGTCTTTACTCGAACGGCTACTCTTGGAATAAGAGCACGCCCGATACTGGTAGCTCCTGTTAGAACTATCTCTGGCTTATGTTTATTGATCAGATCGGATAAAACATCTGTATAAGGATCTGTGTTGTATTCTGCAAGACCAGGATCTTCAACCAGATATACCTTATCAGCACCATAGGCGAACAAAATTTTAGCTTTATCTTTGATCTTATCACCCAGCAAAACGGCACAAAGCTCTTCTTTTAATTTATCGGCCAATTCCCTGCCCTTTGATAAAAGCTCAAAAACCACATCCTGTATCTCTCCCTCTCTTTGCTCGGCAAATACCCAGATACCTTTATAATCTTTTAGGTTTACTGCTGCTTTTTTTTCTTCCTTTTCTAATTTCATCGCATCGAACTTACAAACGGGCACACAAGCTCCGCAAAGCGTACAGGCCTCATTGACCACGGCTATCTTCTTGAATTTGCTTTCAGGAAGCTTTAATTGGTCCCTAAGTTCTAAGGTTAAAGCTCCAAAGGGACAGGCCGGGATACATAATCCGCAACCGGTACATTTATCTTGAAATATCTCTAAGTCCATTCCTTTATACTCCCTAAACTATTTTCTGTTCTTTAAGTTTCGCAACTACTGTTTTAGCAGCATCCAAAGGTGCTGTACCATCGATCTTCAGACCGCTTGTCTTTTTAGGCGGAGTAAAGATCTTAACTACTTGAGTCGGCGATCCTTTTAAACCTATCTGCTCGGGATCTGCCTTTATCGCTTCTGCATTTAAAACTTTTATCTGAGCTTTTTTAGCCTTCATTTTTCCTTTTAAGGAAGCCATACGAGGTGTATTCATTTCTTTTAAAATAGTAAGAACACACGGTGTTGGCGCTTCCATCTTTTCATAGCCATCTTCAAAAACTCTTTCTACTTTTACTTTTTCGCCTTCAACTTCCAGCTTGCGGACATATGTTATCAAGGGCAGGTCCATTAATTCGGCGACTCCAGGACCTACTTGGGCGGTATCTCCATCGATCGCTTGTTTACCAAAAAGGATCAGATCGGCTTTTTCCAAGGTCTTAATACCTTCGGTCAATGTATACGATGTAGCTAAAGTATCCGCTCCGGCAAAAGCCCTATCGCTCAACAAAACCACATCATCAACGCCACGGGCCAAAGATTCCTTAAGTGCTGTTTCCACTTGAGGAGGACCCATGCTGACCACTGTTACTTTTGCACCCTTTTTATCTTTTAATACCAAAGCAGCTTCAATAGCATTTTCATCAAAAGGATTGATAATGCTGGCCACGCCTTCCCGAATAAGTGTATTTGTCTCGGGATTTATCTTTACCTCGTTAGTATCTGGAACTTGCTTTATACAAACAACGACATGCACTGAACTGACTCCTTACTTTTTCGTTTTGCCTGCATATTCTTTCATCAGCGCTGCGCCAATAACATTACGCTGGATCTGATTGGTACCTTCATAGATCTGCAAGATCTTGGCATCACGCATCATTTTCTCGACCGGATATTCTCTCATATAGCCATATCCGCCTAGGATCTGCACTGCATCAATGGCCACTTCCATTGCTGTATCTGTTGCGAAAAGCTTTGACATCGCCGATATCTTGGAAACATTTTTTTCTTTTGCATCTATGGTGCGACAGGCCGCATACACCAAAGCTCTGGAAGCTTCTGTCTTGGTAGCCATATTGGCCAATATATGTTGTACGGCTTGCTGCGCCATGATTGGTTTGCCGAATTGAACTCTCTGGCGAGCATAAGTAACGGCTTCGTCCAAAGCCCCCTGTGCTAAACCAACTCCTTGTGCACCAATACCAGGGCGAGATTGATCCAGGGTCTTCATTGCTAAAATAAATCCTTGGCCTTCTTTACCCAACAAATTTTCTTTAGGCACTTCACAATCTTCAAATACTAATTCTCTGGTTGCTGAAGCCCGGATACCTAATTTATCTTCTTTTTTCCCAAAGCTAAAACCTTTCATGCCTTTTTCTACAATAATAGCCGATGCTCCGCGCGAACCTTTTTTCTTGTCGGTCATAGCAACGATCGTGTAAATATCGGCCTCGCCACCGTTGGTGATCCATTGCTTGGTGCCATTGAGGATATATTTATCTCCTTTTAATACTGCTGTCGTCTGGATCCCCCCAGCGTCACTGCCAGCATTAGCCTCAGTAAGCCCAAAAGCAGCTAATTTCTCACCACTTGCCAAAGGTGTCATATATTTTTTCTTCTGCTCTTCCGTGCCGGCAAATAAGATCGCATAGCTTCCCAGGGCATTGGCTGCATAGGATACCGAAACTCCGATACAGGCTCGACTCAATTCTTCGATAGCCAAACAATAATCTATTGAGTGACCGCCAAAACCGCCATATTCCTCAGGAATATAGAGACCCATCAGGTCCATCTTCCCTAATTCTTTAAGTATTTCCGTTGGAAATTCTTCTTTTTCATCTAGCTCAGCCCGGACTGGCCTTACTCTTTCCTCAGCGAATTCCCGGACCATATTTCTGATCTCTATCTGTTCTTCAGTTAATCCATATTGAATCTCGGCCATTGTTTTCCTCCTTAAATTATTTTAAACATCGGTCATACATTGTAAGCCCCAGCACATACTACGACTTATAATATACAGCCTTACTTTGACCAGCGGATCACATTTGCTCCCCAGGTCAATCCAGCACCAAATCCAACGGTGGCAATAATGTCACCTTTTTTCAATCTCCCCGCCTGTGCCAATTCATCCATTGCTAAGGGAATTGAGGCTGCAGAAGTGTTTCCGTAACGCGAAATGTTAACATAGACCTTTTCTTCCGACAATCCCAGTCGCTTTTTAGCAGCATCAATGATCCTGGTATTGGCCTGGTGTGGTATCAACCAATCGACATCTTCTGCCTTAAGATCAGCTAATTTTAACGCCTCTTCAATAGCTTCTCCAATAACACTTACAGCAAATTTGAAGACTTCCTTCCCATTCATCTTAATATAGTGCTTTTTATCTTTGATATTCTTTTCAGTTAAAGGTTTTTTTGATCCGCCATGCTCAATTTTTAATAGATCATGTCCGGAACCTCTGGTCTTCAAGCAGGAACTTAAGATCCCATAACCTTCCTCTACCGGACCTAAAACCACCGCGCCTGCCCCGTCACCGAAAAGCACACAAACATTTCTATCTGTTTTGTCCACATATTTTGATAAAGTATCTGCTCCGATCACTAAAACTCTTTTATAAGCTCCGGTCTTAACAAATTGATCCGCTACGGACATGGCATATATAAAACCAGTACACGCAGCAGATACATCAAATGCTGGGATCTCGGAGATCCCCAATTTATGTTGGACAACTGCGCCGGCGGAAGGAAATACTGGGAAATCAGGAGTAGTTGTTCCAACTACGATCATATCAAGATCTTTTGCTTTGATCTTGGCATTGGCTAAAGCTTTTTTAGCGGCTTCAGTGGCCAGATCACAGGTAGTAGTATCTTCTTCTGCAATTCTGCGCTCTAATATGCCGGTCCTGGTTCGGATCCACTCATCTGTTGTATCGACGAGCTTTGACCAATCAGTATTGGTCATAACTTTTTCCGGGACAGCAGAACCAACACCTAAGATACCGGAAGAGAACAAAGCAGGCTTTTTACTGTGTGGCATTTTTTACCCCAACAATTTCCATTTTATGCATAGCTTCAAGTAAATTATGTTCCGCTGCGACACGTACCGCTCTGATCGCGTTCTTTATTGCTTTAGCTTTGGCACGCCCGTGAGTGATAACACAAATGCCGTCGACACCCAATAACGGCGCTCCGCCATATTCATTATAATCAAATTTCTTTTTGAATTTCTTAAAGACCGGCAACATTAATATTGCTCCAATAAAAGCAAAAATATTCTTTTTTACAAAGCTCTTCATGATGGTCAAGACTGTAGCCATCATGCCTTCGGCCATCTTTAAAACAACGTTCCCAACAAAACCATCGCAAACAACAACATCGGCAACTCCATCAAAGATATCTTTACCTTCGATATTTCCTGTAAAATTTACCGGGGCAGTTTTCAGCAAAGCATTCGTTGCAACTGTTAATTCATTGCCCTTTTCATCTTCTTCGCCAATACTCAACAAACCGACTGTGGGATCTGCTTTATCAAGAACTTTTTGCGCATACAAGCTACCCATTTGTGCAAATTGGACCAGCTGATTGGGCCGGCAATCTGAATTCGCACCAATATCCAACACTACAGCATTATCTTTCTTGGTTGGGAACACTGTCGCAATCGCCGGTCGTTCGATACCGCCTATTCTGCCTAAGGTCAATAAGGCAGCGGCCATGACCGCGCCTGTATTCCCTGCTGAAATAAATCCATCTGCTTTTTTTTCTTTTACCAGCTTCAAGCCAACATTGATCGAAGCATCCTTTTTTTGACGTACTGCTTGCAGCGGAGACTCCTCCATACTTATATTTTCCGGAGCATGCACGATCGAGATATTTTTTTGCACAGGGTATTGGGCCAGCTCTTTTTTTATCTTTGCTTCATCGCCGGATAAAATGATCTGACAATCTGGCATTTCCTTACACGCCTGCACAGCGCCCTTAACTATTTCGTGAGGAGCGTAATCGCCCCCTAAAGCATCTACTGCGATCCTCATTCTTTAATATCCTCCTGCATCTTTATGCTGACCTCTTACTGTCTCCAGGAACATTAGCGCCCCTGATTTTCTTTTTCTTTACGTCGACGAACTTTGCGTGCTTCATGTTTTTCTGAACGAGTAACCATTACCTTTCTTCCTTTGTAATGACCACAATTTCCGCATACTTTATGCGAAAGCATCGCGACCCCACAGTTGGGACATTTCTTAGATTGGGTCGATTGGGTTATACGCCAAGCGGCAGCACGATGACTCCCTGTTTTGCGGTTACTTCTTCTTTTTTTAGGCATTGCCATAAATAACTACTTCCTTTCTTTTAATTCTTTTAATTTAGCCAAGCGGGGATCTGCCTCCCCCATTTCTTTCTGCTTTGGCTTTGTTGCCTTAATGACACCCTGGCAATCTTTTTTACATACAAACTTTAAAGGCAGATTAACAACAACGTTCTGCCGCACTGCCTCACCTAGATCTATCCGGCCTTCACTATCAATAGAAAAGATAAAATCATCTTCGCCAAGCTCTTTATCTTTTGCGGTGACCGACATAATATCTTCTGTGCGTTTATACTCCTCTTCAATATCTATATTGAACGGGAGTTGAAAAGATTTTAAACAGCGTCCACAAGTTGCTTCTAAATTCCCCTTCACCACACCTTGAACTAATATCGATTTCCCGGTACTGATCAAGTTTAGGCTAAGCTCGACTGGTGAAATAATTTTGTAATCATCCTCAGCGAGTTGTAGGTCATAGGGTATTTCTATCTGCTGGGTATCACCTACATGATCTAGCAGCTGCGAAACATCTGCAATTAACAAGGTTCAAAATCTCCTTCCTTTTGTCAAAATGCACACTTAAAACCTAGCTAAATAGGCTTTTTAGCGGACTTTCCCGACAAAAAGGGCTCCTATTATACGGAGGGGGCTAAAACATTGTCAATGGAACAGGAAATAGACATGATTCTAATATATGGCTACTCCCAGCAATTCCTGGGATAAATTCGCAGCCAGCACAGAACTATAGGGAAATATTACACTTTTTGCTTCCGGAAAAGCTTTATCCAGGTGGACCAATAATCTTTCTGCTGCTTTAGGCATATTGCTATTTAGAACAATGATATGCGAAAGCTCTTTTTGCTCCTGACAAAAAAGAACTAATTGCGCCTCTGCTTCTTCCAAAGTTTTTACCCTTGTGCGTAAGCTTAATTTCCCTGATCTCATTTCTAGTACAGGCTTAAAGTCGGTCAATATCTTTAAAAGAGCATTTTCCTTTTCCTGGCCAAGTATTTTTTCAACAGTATTTAAGACCACTGCTTCGGAGCGTTTCTTTTTCATTTCCTCAAGTTCTGAGAGAATATCTTTTAATCCCTTTTTATTGGCAACGTTCGCTACTGAAGCAAAAGCCAAAAGTGCTGCTCCCCCGGCCATTGTCCCGGCATCGACCACTTGTACTTCGAAATCTTTAATATAGGAAGCTGCTTTCCTGGCTATTTTCACCGTATCGCTGATCTTTTCTGAAAGATGTATGGAAATGATCTTCTCCGCTCCAGCTTCATAAAGCCTCGTGTAAGTTGTAATAAATTCTTCTTCTGTGGGCGGAGCTGAAATCGGCTCCAATCTGCCTTCCTCAACTCTTTGTTTTAATTGTTCAGGAGTGATCTCTAAGCCATCCAGCAGATCTTCTTGCCCTAATTTTATGTGCATAGGGATTATCTCTATACCATTTTGCCTGGCCAGATCGAAAGGCAAAGATGCAGAACTATCAACTACGATCTTTATTTTATTGGCATCACGATTCATTAATATTGTTTGTTGAAATTTATTCATTTCAACCTTGATCTCCTCCAAGGACAATCCTTTTTCTTGCAGATCTTTGATCTCTTTAATCAACTCCACATCACTATGCGTGTATAGCCTCATCCGCCCTTTTGTTCTTTTTACAGGGGGTAAAAGCTCTATTTGTTCGTAATAACGGATAGTACGCGATGTTGTATTTAACATTTCTGCCACTTGATTGATCTTGAATAGGTCTTTGCGGCGGTTTTGAACTTTAATATATCTTTTGCCAGTACGCACTATTTAAAGCCTCGTTAAGATGAATTTAAAAGCAAAAAGATTTTAACAGATTTTAACCTTTATGTCAGAATATATTATAATCAAGGGGAGGAAATCTATTATGTTCATAAGAAAAAATGACCTTGAGATCGAAGCTTTTAAAAGCTCAGGGCCTGGCGGTCAGCGTAAGAACAAGACCGAGACCGCTGTGCGCATTACCCATCTGCCAACAGGTATTGTTGTGACCGAGACCAGATATTCCTACCAATATCAGAATAAAAAACGTGCGCTCATTAAATTACAGGAAAAGTTAAAACAAAAATTCAAGAAAAAGAAAAAAAGAGTTCCTACTAAAAAATCAACTGCAATTAAAGAAAAGGTCCTTCGCGAAAAAAGAATGCGCTCCGAAAAGAAAAAAATGCGCAGAAAGGGCGTTTTTCCCGACTATTAAGCCATTAACCTTGACTCGGTTTTCAAACTAAGCTAATCTATCATTACTAAAATAATATAAAGGGGGCTACATGTTCTCAAGGTTTACTGAAAAGGCTATACAGGCAATTATGTATGCTCAAGATGAAGCAAAGCGTATGGGCAATGATTTTGTCGGTACGGAACATATTTTGCTGGGTATATTATCCGTACGCAAGGATAATGTTGTCTTTGCAGTCATGGATGAATTGGGCATCTCTCCGGAAGAGATCCGCAAAGCGATTGAAGATACTGTTGAATACAACAAAAAATCGATCCGTTTAGAAAACATCCCTTTTACATCTCAAGTAAAACATGTACTTAGTTTGGCTTGGGATGAAGCCCGTCAATTGGGCCACAGCTATGTGAATGTTGAACATCTTTTTTTGGCTCTTTTGCGCGAACAAGAAGGTGTGGCAGCTAAGATCTTGAGCAACTTGAAAGTAAACTCCTCAAAAGCCCGGGATATCTTATTAAGATCCTTAGGTAAAAAAGTGGCTTCCGCCAAAGATTCTTTCCCTTCGGCCAATACTCCTTTATTGAACGAATTCGGCCGTGATCTGACCTGGTTAGCATCCGAAGACAAATTAGATCCGGTCATCGGCCGGAGTAAAGAGCTCGAAAGGATCATCCAGATCCTCAGCCGGCGTACAAAAAATAATCCTGTATTGACCGGAGAGGCCGGCGTGGGCAAAACTGCAATCGTGGAAGCCCTGGCCCAACATATCATAAAAAAAGATGTACCGAAAAAGCTTCAAAATAAGAGATTGGTCAATCTGGATCTCGGCTTATTGGTCGCTGGTACTAAATATAGAGGAGAATTCGAAGAACGTGTGAAAAAGGTAATGGAGGAGATCAAAAAGAATAAGGATGTCGTTCTCTTTATTGATGAATTACATACTATCATCGGGACTGGTTCTACCGAAGGAAGTTTGGATGTGGCCAACATGTTCAAACCTGCGCTGGCTCGTGGAGAATTACAATGTATCGGAGCTACTACTTTAAATGAATATCGCAAACACATCGAAGGTGATGCTGCTTTAGAACGCCGCTTTCAAAGTGTTATGGTCGATCCTCCATCTCTTGAAGAAACCGTAAAGATCTTGATGGGCATACGTCAACGTTATGAACAGTACCACGATGTAAAGATCAGTGATAATGCTCTGGAAGCGGCTACAAATTTATCTAATCGCTATATTTCTGATCGTCAATTGCCGGATAAGGCTGTAGATCTAATGGATGAAGCAGCCTCTCGAGTGATTTTACAAGGCAAGAAAAAAGAAGTTACCGAAGAAGATATAGCAGAAATTGTAGCTTCTTGGACTGGCGTCCCTATCACTCAGCTTTCACAATCAGAAACCCAGCGGTTGATCCAAATTGAAGAAACCCTGCAAAAGCGCGTCGTCGGCCAAGAAGATGCCATCAAAGCCCTGGCCCGTGCTATTAAAAGGGCTAAGGCCGGGCTGCGTGATCCAAAGCGGCCGATCGGTTCTTTTATCTTTTTAGGGCCTTCTGGCGTTGGGAAAACAGAATTAGCAAAAGCTCTGGCTGAATTTCTATTTGGAGATGAGAATAATATCGTACGTATTGATATGTCAGAATATACTGAAAAACATACTACCTCTCGCTTGGTCGGTTCTCCGCCTGGTTATGTAGGATATGATGAAGGCGGTCAGCTTACAGAACCTGTGCGTCGCAAGCCCTATAGCATAGTCCTGTTCGATGAGATCGAAAAAGCCAGCCCGGAAGTTATAAATCTTCTTTTGCAAATATTAGAGGATGGTCGCCTCACCGATTCAACTGGCCGCAAGGTTAATTTTAAGAATACAGTGGTGATCATGACCTCCAATGTGGGCTCCAAGCTGATCGAAAAAGAAGCGGGCTTTGGTTTCGTGGCAGATGCCAATAAAGATATAGTCGCCTACGATAAGATGAAAGAAAAAGTCTTAAATGAATTAAAAAGAGAGTTCACTCCGGAATTCCTGAACAGGATCGATGATACAATAATTTTCAAAGCTTTAACCAAGGATAACATGAAAGATATTTGCGTGATCATGCTTCGCGATCTAAATAAGCGGCTTTCTGAAAAGAATCTTACCCTTTCCATTTCTGATTCGGTAAAAGACTTCCTTGTTGATAAAGGCTATATTGAGAACCAAGGCGCACGTCCGCTACGCCAGACTTTACAACGTCTACTTGAAGATTCCTTGGCAGATAAATTGCTGACTGGTGATATAAAAGAGGGCGAGCATGTCCAGGCTTCTGTCAAAGGAGACACCGTGGTCTTTACTCCGAAAAAGGCCAAAAGCACTAAACATAAAGAAAAATCAACAAAGGAAACTTCCGGGCAAGCCACAAAGACTTAATCCCTAAGCAGTGCTTCTTTTTTGGTATATCTTTGTAGAAATATAAATTTTAAATATGGTAAAAATAAAATCAGCAGTAAAATACGTTTGCCAATCTTGCGGGAGCATCTCTCCGCAGTGGATGGGAAAGTGCCCTGATTGCGGGGCCTGGAATACTTTGGTCGAAGAGATCTTCACTAAAACCCCCTCTGCCTTAAAAGAAAACCCCGTAAATCGTCCGCAAATATTAGCTGAAGTATCCTTGAAGGATTCCCTACGGTTTAAGACCGGCATCCTGGAGTTCGATAGGGTACTTGGCGGCGGCATAGTTGAAGGCTCTGTGCTCCTCCTGGGAGGAGATCCCGGTATCGGTAAATCCACATTAAGCCTGCAGATCGCTGCTAAACTCAGCCAACAGCATAAGCTGCTTTATATTTCCGGGGAAGAATCAGTAAAACAAATAAAATTACGTGCCGATCGCTTGAATGTTTTAGCCACCGAAAATCTGCTGCTCCTCAATGAAACAAATCTTTTTTCGATCGAAGCTCAAATAAAAGAAAGCAAGCCCACTTTAATAGTTATCGACTCTATACAGACCATCTACCGAGAAGATATCCCTTCTGCTCCCGGCAGTGTTAGCCAGGTACGTGAGAGCGCAGCTTATCTTACACGCATAGCCAAACAAATAGGCTGTTCTATCATTTTTGTCGGACACGTAACTAAAGAAGGTGCGATCGCCGGACCCAAAGTATTAGAACACATGGTCGATGCTGTGCTTTATCTAGAAGGAGAGCGGCACCAACAATTCAGGATATTGCGCGGTATCAAGAACCGCTTCGGTTCAACTAATGAAATTGGCATATTTGAGATGCAGTATCGCGGGCTGGCCCAGGTTAAGAATCCATCTCAGATCTTTCTAAATGATCGCCCGCTTAATGCCCCAGGCAGCATAGTGATCGCCACGGTGGAAGGCAGCAGGCCTTTATTAGTTGAGATACAGGCCCTGGTAAGTTCTTCAGGTGTAGGGATCCCGCGCCGGACCTTTACAGGAGTTGATAGCAACCGAGCCGCGATCGTAATTGCTACTCTGGAAAAGAAATTAGGCCTACATTTACATGATCAAGACATTTTTTTAAATGTGACTGGTGGTATTTATATTGAAGAGCCTGCTGCGGACCTGGGAATTGCCTTGGCTATAATCTCCAGTTATAAGAATAAAGCGATCCCTGCTGATCTGATCTCTGCCGGCGAGATCGGCTTGAGCGGCGAAGTACGTTCTGTAGGCCAGATAGAAAAAAGGATCTCAGAAGCAGAAAAATTAGGATTTAAAAAATTCCTGAGCTCTACCAAGCCTGCAGAGTTATCCGGCAAGATCAAATGTCTGACCATAAAAAACATTCAAGAGGCTACTGCTTTCGTCTTTTAAAGATACTGGCTTGCACTTTCAATAAAATCCGGCACCCGCCTTCGCTTAGTGCTATCCTGACCATAGCCTTTGGCACAAATTAGCTTCGGCGGGCAAGTAATTGTTGATTTTTCCTAAAAAAAAGTCATAATTTGGCAACTATGAAGATAACAATTGCTCAGCTTAATCCGACCGTTGGGGATATTGAAGGGAATCTGCAAAAAGTATTGGACACTTTTGCAGATTTTGCCGAGCTAGGTACGGATCTGATCGTTTTCCCTGAGTTATTTTTAACGGGATATCCTCCCCAAGATATGCTTGAACGCTCTTGGGTAATAAAAAATGTTCAAAACGCAATTACTAAGATACAAAAAGCTTCCCTGAATTTTCCTGGGACAGGTTTATTGCTGGGGGCTCCTGTGCCCTCTGATCATAAAAGCGGCACTGGATTGCATAATTCTGCTTTATTGATATTAAATGGGAAAACGATCTTTAATCAGCCTAAGACTTTATTGCCAACTTATGATGTCTTTGATGAGGCCCGTCATTTTGATCCCGCAAACACTTCTAAGATAATTTCTTTTAAAGGCGAAAAACTGGGCATTTCCATCTGCGAAGATGCCTGGAATCTGCCTTCAACAACAACCAAGAAAAGATATGCCAATGATCCTATCTCTGTTCTGGCAAAAAAAGGAGCGACAATTTTAATAAACATTTCTGCCTCTCCTTTTAATTTGGGTAAAGAGGAAAAACGTTTTAAATATATTCACGCTCATGCAAAAAAATACAAATTGCCTTTTATTTATGTTAACCAGGTCGGCGGTAATGATGAGCTGATCTTTGACGGCCGCAGTATTTGTTTAAATGATAAAGGCGCTGCCATATTTATCGGAGATCCTTTTAAAGAACATCTTGAGACCATTGATCTGGCTAAACCCGGGAAAACATTAGAGTATGTTCCTGAAGAAAAAATGAAAACACTTCATGACGCACTTATTTTAGGGGTCCAAGACTATCTTAGAAAATGCGGGTTCTTCAAGGCGGTCATCGGATTATCCGGAGGGATCGATTCCGCACTTGTTTGCTCTTTAGCCGTTCAGGCTTTAGGCAAAAAACATGTCTTAGGAATTTCCATGCCCTCTCCTTTTTCTTCTAAAGGCAGCATTGAAGATTCCAGGCAATTAGCAAAAAATCTGGGCATAGAATTTAAGGTCCTGCCTATCACACCTATCTATGAAACATATCTGGCTTCACTAAAAGAACATTTTCAAGGCAAACCTTCCGATATTGCTGAAGAAAATATACAGGCTAGGATACGCGGAAATATCTTAATGGCTTTTTCTAATAAATTCGGATACTTAACTCTTTCTACGGGAAATAAAAGCGAACAAGCTGTCGGCTACTGTACTTTGTATGGTGACATGAGCGGCGGCTTAAGCGTAATTTCTGACGTGCCAAAAACCATGGTTTATGAATTAGCAAAACATATAAATAAATCTAAAGAAATTATTCCTCAAGCAGTTATCGATAAAGTACCTTCCGCTGAATTGCGCCCCGATCAAAAAGACCAGGATACTCTGCCTCCTTATAATGTTTTAGACGAAATATTGAATTTATATATTGAAGAAGGATATTCCCTGGATGAGCTCATCAAGAAAAAGAAATTTGATAAAAAGACAGTTGAGTGGATCATCAAAGCAGTAGATCACAATGAATATAAACGAAAACAAGCCGCGCCAGGATTGAAAGTAACTTCCAAAGCTTTCGGTGTTGGACGCAGAATGCCTATAGCGGCAAGATTTCCATATTAGACGACATATATACCCCGTATATCTCGGCCTTCACGACAAGTGTTTCTTCAGTTACAATCAAAAAATGAATTCACGCGGAGAAAATCATAAAGCTTTAGGCACAGAAAAGATAAGCAAGCTCCTCTTGAGATTATCAGCTCCGGCAGCTTTAGGCATGTTCGTCAACGGACTTTACAATATCGTTGATACGATCTTTTTGGGACATGGTGTCGGGTACTTGGCCATCGGTGGCCTGGCTATCGCCTTCCCCATACAAATAACAGTTCTGGCCATCGGGCTTATGATCGGCCAAGGGGCTGCCTCTATCGTTTCTCGAGCATTAGGTAGAAAGAATTTTGAAAAAGCCGACATAACTGCCGGGAATGCTTTATTATTAGCAGCTTTCTTCGGGATTGCCGTAGCCTTACTTGGAAAATTTTTCATTGATCCCCTCTTGATCGCTTTTGGAGCCACAAAAACATTAATGCCCTACGCACGAGATTACCTTTCCATCGTGCTGTATGGATCCGCATTTTTCGCTAGTACAGTTTGTGCTAATAATCTGGTTCGCGCCGAAGGTAACGCAAAAACAGCCATGACCGCCATGATCATCGGCGCTGGCATGAACATTGTTCTGGATCCCATATTTATTTTTGGCTTTGGGCTAGGTATAAAAGGTGCCGCGATCGCAACTGTGCTCTCGCAATTATTCGGATTTACTTACCTTTTATCTTATCTCGCTACAGGAAAAAGTTCTTTTGAATTCAAATTACATCATTTTAAAATAAAAACAAAGGTCATCAAGGAGATCTTCTTTATAGGCATGGCTCCGCTCTTCCGCTCTCTGGGAATAATAATCATGATCATTGTGGTAAATAATTCTTTGCGTTTTTATGGAGATGATCTTTCTATCTCGATCTTCGGACTGATCATGCGTGCGCTTATGTTCGTCCAAATGCCGATGATCGGTCTGTTGCAGGGCTTTATGCCGATAGTTGGCTATAATTTTGGAGCTCATAACCTTGGGCGTGTAAAACAAGTATTGAAGCTGGCCCTTTCAGCTATATCTTTATATTGCGTAGTTTTTTCTGCCTTGATACTCTTGTTCCCCACTGTGATCCTAAAGGTCTTCAGTAGTGATCCGGAACTGATCGCACAGGGCACTTTACCGTTGCGCCTGATAGTAGCAGCTTTTTCTTTCGTAGGATTACAGATAATCGGAGCCGGATTTTTCCAAGCCCTTGGCAAAGCTTTGCCGGCAATGCTTTTAACAATGTCACGCCAAATACTGCTCTTGGTCCCGCTGATCCTGATACTGCCTATATATTTTGGGATATTAGGAATCTGGTTGGCTTTCCCTCTGACAGATATTCTAACCGTGTCCTTAACCTGGATCCTATTGTTCATCGAGCTTAAACGGATCAAGCTCTTAAAAGCATAGCTCAGCTACAAAGCTTTCTTATAAAAATCTAATATCTTCTTTTCGAACTCCATTCCGGCTACTTGATGATACGTTTCATGCTTGGCATTGGGAATACACCAATAATATTTCTGCCCCTTTGCTTTTTCGTAAAGCCTGTGTGTATCTTTAGGGTCGGTCACTTCATCTTCGGCAGAACAAATAAAGAACATAGGTGCCTTGATCTTCGATACTGATTGCAGAGGGCTGACCTCTTTCAGGTCCACTTTCAATTCTTTCTTAAAAGATTTTATCCCCAATTGCACAAAAGGCCAGTGCGGCAGCTTGCCCAAGGTGGTCACCCAATAGGCCATGTCCGTCTCAATATTGTTGTAGCAATTGATCAAGACCAATGCTTTCAGCTCTTTCCTGCGCACAGCAACGAATATCGTAGTGGCCGCACCCATGGAATGAGCCAGGATCCCTATCTTTCTTGCCGCAGCAGGCCTTTCCTTCTTTAAATAATCTATAGCTGCCTCCAGATCTATTTGTTCTTTGAGCCCGAAAGTTACAAAATTACCTTCACTGCGTCCATGTGCCCGCAGATCAAAGATCAAAAGATTGTACCCAGCCTGAACAATATAAGCGGCCTCCGGCAGGAAAAAAGCCTTAGAATTGGTTATTCCGTGACACAAGATAACGGTCTTCCCGGATTTTTTGGCGGCAGGAATGAACCAGCCGGTAAGATTCAGGCCATCTTGAGTATTTAAAATAATATTTTCGTAAGGCAGCTGATAGGATCCGGGATCTTTACGGCTGATCTTTCTTTGCAGCAAAAGAGGATGAAAGATCAAGCGGATCCATAATAAACGGACCAAATGTACGGCCGTTAATAACGTTGTTGTGAAAAGGAAAGCCAGGATAAATCCCAGAAGTAAGATTATCTTCTGGTATAGAGGTCGTCTAAATTTGACCATTGGAATTATCCTTGGCCCTGTTTCTTTTGGGCCTCTAATGTGTTGGTAAGCAGCAACGCTCTCGTCATAGGCCCTACACCCCCGGGAACCGGAGTAATATAGGCCGCTTTTTTTACAACTTCATCATAATCAACATCTCCGACCAGCTTCCCCTCTACTCGATTGATACCTACATCAATTACTATGGCACCCTCTTTGACCATATCTGCTGTGATCATCTTCGCACGCCCGATAGCCGCGACCACTATATCCCCCTCGCGAATCACCGCCGGCAGATCCTTGGTCTTTGAATGACAAACTGTCACCGTGCAATTTTCGTTCATCAGCAGGATAGTGACCGGCTTGCCAACGATATTACTGCGACCGATTATCACTGCTCTTTTACCCGCCATTTCAACACCAGTTGATTTGATCAGATCGACTATGCCTTTAGGAGTACAGGGAGTTAATCCTGTTGTATCACCGGACAGAAGCTTCCCAGCATTGACCGCATGAAATCCATCCACATCCTTTTCGGGAAGTATGGTAGCCATAACTTTTTTTTCGTTAATATGTTTTGGCAAAGGCAGCTGGACCAATATTCCATGAACATGTTCATTCTTATTTAATTGACGGATCAGCTTAAGCAATTCTTTCTCCGGAACATCTTCGGGAAGATCTTTATGAAAGGATTGTATCCCTACTTCCTGGCAATCTTTTTCCTTCATGCGTACATAGGCACTTGATGCAGGATCTTTGCCGACCAGAATAACGGCCAGCCCCGGCGGATCTTTTAGGCTCAAGATCTCTTTTTTGATTTTTTCTCTGATATCTGCCGCGATCTTTTTTCCATCGATAATTTTTGCGCTCATCAATATTTTCCCCTTCATTTTAACAACGCTATTATTTTACTAACTTCATCGAAACCAAGCGAGAAATTCCATTCTTTTCCATGGTTACTCCATACATACTTCCGGCAATGCTCATGGTTCGCTTGCTATGAGTGATCACCATTATTTGTGATTCTTTTGAGAATTCTCTCAAGATCTTGTTGAATCTGCCGATATTGGCCTCGTCTAAAGCAGCATCCACTTCATCCATGATACAAAAAGGGCTAGGCCTGGTCTTGAGCAACGCGAATAATAAAGCAATAGCTGTTAAAGCTTTTTCTCCGCCGGATAACAGGGTCAGGTTCTGTCTTTTCTTGCCAGGAGGCTGAGCATAGATCTCAATGCCTGTCTCCAGCAGATTTTGTTCATCCAGTAAACGTATCTCAGCTACTCCGCCTTCGAACAATTTGCTGAAAGTCTCTTCAAAATATTTTTTTACGGTCTGAAAAGTCTCTTCAAAATTCTTTATAGCTAGACCATCTAGCTCTTTTATTAAAGTATGCAAGTTCTTTTTAGCCTCATCCAGATCTTTGCACTGACCTTCAATAAAGGTCAGCCGTTCTTTTTGCGCCCGGAATTCATCAATAGCTAATAAATTTACCGGCTCCATCCGTTTTAAGGTCTTTTTCAGACGCTCCACTCTTTGTTTAACTTTTTCGAAATCATCTATATTAGCTTCGGTCTTTACAACATCATCCAGGGTCAATTCATATTCTGCAGAAAGTCGCTGCTCAATAGCGTTCAGCTCTGCATCCAGGCGGGCCAATTGTACTTCTTCCTGCCCGACCTTGCTGCGCCACTCTTTATCCAGCTCATTGGCTTCCTTGCTACGCCTCTCGATAACTTCCAGATCATTGAAGATCCTTTCTTTTTCTAAGCGCTGCTCTTCCATTGCTATAACCAGGGCATTCTCTTGCTCTTCAAAAAAAGGTAATTTTTCTTTAGCAGCTACTATGGCCTGTTCTGTCTCCGCCTTTTTTTGTAATAGTGCTTCTTCTTCAGCATGTTTTTCTTGCTGCTGTTTTTCTTGAATGGCTATATTTTCCAACACGGTATTGATCTTGATCTTAACCTGCTCATATTGGGCTTTTACCGAAGCTGCGGCAACACGCAGCTCTGTTAATACTTGGCTGGCCCTTTCTTTATCTTCTTCAGCTGTTCTAATCTCCAATTCCTTGGCAGACATGTTTTCGGTCATATTTTCTTTGTGAGAGGTGTGCCGACCTAATTCATCCTCAATTTCTTGCTGGCGCTTCTTTAAATTAGCGAAATCCTCTTTTTGTACAAGGTAGCTATTCTCTACCGCCAATAATTCGTCTGTCTTTTTCTGGAGCTCTATATCCATTCTTGTTTTATCATTGAGCAGTGTCTTATCTTCGATCTCTTGATGTTGGATATTAGCCGATACTTCTTCTTGCTTAATCTGTAATTCTTTTAATTTTTCTTCTATCTGACCTTTTTCTTGTTTTATTTCTTCCAGTTGAACACGCAAGGTTTCCAATATATTGCCTAGCTCAATTATCTCTCTTTGCCTGCCAAGCAAAGTAGTCTGATGCTTAATCGCTCCGCCGGTGATCGCACCCTGAGGAGTAAGCATTTCTCCATTAACAGTTACTATTCTAATGACCTCTTTATTTTTCTTTAGATCTTTTTGGATTCTTAAAGCTTCCTGCCTGCTCTCCACGATCAAAATCCTGCCTAACAAATAATTAACAACTTCGGAATATTTTTGATCATATTCAACCAGATCCACAGCTGATTTTGCATTATTCGGTACATTTACTTTAAAGCCGATCACTTTATCCAGAGGAATGAACGTTGCTCGACCTAAATTGTTCTCTTTTAAAAACTCAATGGCTTTTTCTGCTGTATTAGAATTATCTACTATAATATCCTGCAATCTATTGCCAAGAGCCACTTCTAAAGCTACATCATATCCCTTTTGAGGTTTAATGATATCGGCTATGACATCATAGATTCCTGAGAACTCTTGCGGATCTCGTTGCCCTAAGAAATTGCGTACTCCTTCAAAAAATCCTTCATAATTCTTCTGCATTTCTTTTAACAACTCTAAACGAGAGGTCTTGGTATCAAGCCGTTCTTTTAAAGATACATATGTATTTTCATTCTTTTTTAGCTCTTCCTCTGCCCGAGCATATTCATCCTCTAAAGTATGTTTGCTATCGTTTAATTCAGCGAGCTTCTGTTGTAATTGCTGGCGACGCTCAATAACTTCTTTTTGGTTTTCTTCCAGCTGCATTTTCTCTTCTTGCAGTTTTTTAATAGATACTTCATTGCGCCTCAATTCTTCGCTGGTAAATCTTTCCTTGCTTTGCAGATCAATCAGCTGGTTGCGGACAGACATCACTTCGCTCTCCATGTCGAACAAGGTCATCTGGATATCTTCTTTTTCTTGAGCGAGTAGCTTCCAGCGCTGAATTATTCCTTCTGCTTCTAGATTCTTTTGGCCTAGTTCTTGCTCGACTTTCTGGTAATGCTCTTGGCCCGCCTTCTCTTCAATTTCAACTTCGATCTTTTTGCCTTGCAATACTTCCAAGGCCAGCCTGACCTTTTCTTTTTCTTCAGCCAATTGTTGCAAGCGCTGATACTGATTATCCAAACGCTCTTGATTTACCTTAAGATTAGAGCTGAGCTCTTCTTTTTCACGGCGTAATGATTCTATTTGAGATCGCTTTTCCAGATTTTGCTTTTCTAATTCTGCTGTCTTTTCCCGAAAGGATCTCTTCTTTTCATCTATCTCAGCCACTTGCTGATCTGCTTCTTGTAATTTTGCTTGCAGATCATCAATGGTATTTAGAACTTTCTGTTTTTCCTGCAATAAACGATCCACTTGTTCTTTGCACAAGCCGATCTCTAATCCTCCCAGCTCAGTCTTTAAAGTTTTATATTCTTCTGCTTTTTTAGCTTGCTCCTCCAGCGGCCCCATCTGTTGATGGATCTCACTGCGGATATCCTGCAGTCTTAGTAGATTTTGTTCTGTATTGAGCAATTTGCGCTGAGCAGCGATCTTTCTGTTTTTATATTTATTTATCCCTGCGGCTTCTTCAAATATCGTCCTGCGATCTTCCGGCTTGGAATGTAGCACTTCCGCTACCTGCCCCTGGCTGATCAAAGAATAGGTGCCCTTGCCCATCCCGGTATCCATTAGCAAATTATGAATATCTTTAAGCCTACAATTTTCCTTATTTATATAATATTCGCTTTCACCGGAACGATATAATCTCCTTTTGATCATCACTTCTGTATAATCTATTGGCAATTTCCCAGAGGAATTATCTATGGTAAGTGTGACTTCCGCCAAAGACAGCGGTTTTTTCTCTTGTGATCCGGCAAAGATTATCTCTTCATGAGAAGTGCCTCTCAAGAGCTTTATGCTTTGCTCCCCGGTCACCCAGCGAATAGCATCCAAGAGATTGCTTTTGCCACAACCGTTAGGCCCAACTATGGCAGTGATCCCCTTTTCACCCGGGAACTCTAGCCTGGTATTATCGGCAAATGTTTTAAATCCTTGTATCTCAACCTTTTTAAGAAACATTCTCTTTCCCCTTTATCACTTGTTGCAGGATCTGCCGGGCCGCCCTTTGCTCTGCTTCCTTTTTTGTCTTCCCCGCACCTTCAGACTTATACTTACGTAATCCTTTGCCTACCTTAACCTGTACCCGAAATACTTTTCGATGATCCGGGCCTTCCTCTTTGATGACTTTATATTCCGGCAAACTCCAGCCTTCTTGTTGGACCAATTCTTGAAGGGCAGATTTATAATCTTTTAATAAATTTCCTTCATCGTGCCGTGTTAGCTCAGGCTTAACGAATTCTAAGATAAGAGGCCTAACTTTATCAAGCCCTTCGTCAAGATAAAGGGCTCCTAAAATCGCCTCCATTGCATTGGCTAAATTAGATTTTCGCTTTACTCCACCTGTTTTTCTTTCATTGCTACTCATTAAAAGATAATTTCCCACACCGCGTTTCTTAGCAAAATTAGCGAGTGAAGTATCACTGACCAGTGCGGCTCGGATCTTGGTCAATTCTCCCTCATCGCGGTCAGGATATTGGCTGAGCAGAACTTCGCTTACTACTAACTTCAACACTGCATCACCAAAAAATTCAAGCCGTTCGTTATGTGTCAGGTCTTTTTCTTTTTGTTCATGTACATAGGATTTATGGGTCAAGGCTATGTTCAATAAATTTTGATTATTAAAATGAATATTTATTTCATTTTCTGCTTTTTTTAATTGTTCGATACGTTCTTCTGATAAACGCAAAAAAATCCCCTCTTCTCAAATACTTGAGTTATGCTTGCTAACCTTAATTTGCTTTGAGATTTTGTTGTGCTGCTCCGCTATAACAGCAAAACAAAATCCGGCAATTACTGCCAAAAAAACAACCCCATTCTTTTTTTATTCCCCAAAGACCTATTTGGTATATTTAATACTAGCTTTTTTCAGGCGCTCGATCGCTTCTTTTATCCTTTTTTCTTCAACTGTGATCGCCGCTCTAAAATATCCTTCTCCGCTTTGGCCATAACCATTGCCTGGCACTATTATAATACCACATTTTTCTAAGACCTCGCTACAAAACTGCATTGAAGTATACCCTTTGGGTACTGGTGCCCAAATATAAAAAGTTGCCTTAGGTGCCGAAAGCTCCCAGCCCAGGCTATTTAATCCGCTGATCAATGCATCCCGACGCATTTTTAATACAGTATCATTCTGCTTGGAAATATACTTATCACTTCCGGATAACGCTTCTACGGAAACCTCCTGTATCGCCTTAAAGATCCCCGAATCCGTATTGGTCTTAATTATAGAAAAGGTCTTGATCGCCTCTTCATTGCCGACCACAAAGCCAGATCTCCATCCGGTCATATTAAATCCTTTGGATAATGAATAAAATTCAATTGCGATATCTTGGGCACCCTCAGCTTCAAATATAGATATTGGTTTATAGCCATCAAAGGCCATTTCAGCATAAGCCAGATCTGAACAAAGCAGGATATCGTACTTCTTACAGAACGCCACGACCTCCTGATAGAACTCCTTTGGAGCAACTGCGCCGGTTGGATTGTTCGGATAATTTATCCAAAGCATTGTAGCTTTTTTTGCTGCTTTTTCCGGGATAGCTTTTAACTCCGGCAAAAAACCATTCTCTGCTTTTAGAGGCATATAGTGCGGAATTGCATCGACAAATTTAGACCAGACCGAATAAACCGGATAGGCAGGATCGGGGACCAACACAATATCTCCCGGATCGGTAAAGGCCAGAAAAGAATGAGCTATCCCTTCCTTTGAGCCAAGCACAGAAACAACATTTTTATCTGGATCAAAAGCTACTCCAAAACGCTTCTTGTAAAAATCACAGGCTGCTTTACGAAACTCCTTGGTCCCAGCATAGGGAGGATAATCATGATTTTTAGGATCAGCAACAGCTAGCTTCATTTTTTCCACGATATTTGGAAAAGTAGGCTTATCTGGATCGCCTATCCCTAAAGAAATTATATCTACGCCTTTAGCCAAAGCTGCTTCTTTTTTCTTGTCTATCTCCGCAAATAAATAGGGAGGAACTGATTTTAAGCGTTTTGCTTTCTTCACCTTATCTCTCCTCTTTATTAAATATCCAAATAATATTTCAAACTTAAAGTTATGGTCTGGTTCTGATATATTGAATCATAGCCCGGGGTAGGATCATCAACTGCCCTTGGATTATCGCCCACGGTATTCGCAGTATAAAAACTTATCAGATATGCTAGCTCCCATATACTATCTTCGCTTAGGTATGACCCGCAAGCTATTCCAAGCCCTAAAGGTGTACGCCAGCTTACGATCTGGTTCATCGGCTTATTACTTGCTTCATCATATTTTATGAAAGGCACGCTTAGCTCGAAAGAATAGAACCAATCTTTGTTTTCCAAAGGATTCCGCCATTTTATGAAAGGCGTGATCACTTCATATTTAAAGTTCAGATCGGACATTTCAAAGCTCAGATTACGTGAACGATAATAAATATTTTCCAAACGAGCAGTAAAATATTCTAATCCATAACAAAATTGCTTCTCTTTGGGATCCCCATTGACGACCTCGATACCTATACCCACACTATCATCAAACCCGACTTTTACTTCTCTAATATCGCCCGAATCAGCCGATTTGAACATGATCGGCCCGAATTTGTTGGCAAGAGGATATAGGCTCAGCCTTGTTCCCGCTGTCACATTTTCGACAGTAAGGATACAGATCAGGAACAAAATTACTACTATTGCTCTTTTTAACATAAGCTTCCTTATATAATATTTACTTCGCCTTGATACACTGTAACAGCCGGCCCGGTCATTAAAACGTGGTTCTTTTCGGCCTCCCATTCTATTTCCAGATCGCCGCCTTCCAGGTGGATCACGGCCATTCTATCCAATTTTTTGTTCAACACACCTGCGACTAGCACTGCACAAGCACCCGTACCACAGGCCAAGGTTTCTCCTGCCCCTCTCTCCCAAACACGCATATTTGCTTCTTTTTTATTTGACACTTGTACAAATTCGACATTTGTTCTCTCTGGGAACAATTCATGATGTTCAATTTTCGGACCAAGTGCCGGCAGATCGACCTTCTCAACATCATCCACAAAAATAACTACATGCGGGTTCCCCATGGAAACGGCGGTAAATTTAAATGATTGGCCATTTATACTTAGCTCTTCGCCGACTACTTGAGCACTATCTTTGCCTGCCAGGGGGATCTGCTTCCTGTGCAATATTGGCTCGCCCATATCAACCTCTATGCCTTGGACATGCCCCTTCTCCGGCTCTACCACAGGCAATTTAATGCCTGCCTTGGTCTGCACAGAAATAACTTCTTTTTTATCTTTTGAAGTGTCATAAATATATTTTGCAAAACAGCGCAAACCATTACCGCACATTTCCGGCTCGGAGCCGTCTGGGTTAAATACTCTCATCTCATAATCAGCCTTCTCGGCCGGCAATACCAACAATATTCCATCCGCCCCTATCCCAAAATTCCTGTCACACAACCGGGGCGCATAATTTTGCCAATCAACATCCGTTACTTTTTCTGTGCGACCGTCAAAAACAATAAAATCATTCCCCAGTCCATGCATTTTTGTAAATTTCATAATTATTCCTTCTTTACTTGATATCGATCCATTCAATATTTTTAAAAGAACGAAACCAGGTCATTTGCCTCTTGGCAAAATTACGTGTTCTCTGCTTTATCAGGCCTTCCAGTTCTTCCTTGGTATACTTTCCTGCTAAATGTTCTATGACCTCTTTATACCCTAAAGCTTTCAACGCAGTAAGATTTTTATTATAGCCCATGGCCAATAGTTTTTGTACTTCTTCGATCAAGCCATCCTGGATCATTTTATCTACTCTTTCCTCAATACGCCGATAAATAACTTCTCTGGGAGCAGTTAAGCACTGTAAACGGTATTGATCCAAGATAGGATCTCCCTTCTTTTGCTGGGCCGATAAAGGTTTGCCGCTTATCATGCCCACTTCCAAGGCCCGGATGACACGAAAATGATCATTGGGATGAAGGCGTGCTGCTGAAACCGGATCGATCTTTTTTAAACGATCATGCAGCACTTGCCCCCCTTGGGCATTAGCTTCCTCGCGTAAGCGTTGCCTGATCTGAGGCTGTGCCGGAAGGACCGGGAACCTAAAGCCCTTCAAAAGCGCAGTCAAGTATAATCCTGTGCCGCCCACAACAATTGGCAGCCTGCCCTTACTTTCGATCGTAGCTTTGGCTTCTTTGAATTTTTCTACATAATTTGATACAGAGAACGGCTGCTCTGGATCAACTATATCTATCAAATGATGCGGAACTTGCTGTAATTCTTTTTTAGTCGGCTTGGCGGTACCGATATCCATATGCCTATAGATCTGCATTGAATCAGCAGAGATTATCTCTCCATCCAGTTTTAAGGATTGTTCGACAGCATAGGTAGACTTGCCGATCGCAGTCGGCCCGGTGATCAATAATATTTTGGACATGAATATATTATACTTTAAAGCTCCAGGATATCACCGTCATAATTATCCCTGAATAATATGATCTTTTTACAGTGACTAATGCTACTTTAGTCTTATGTACTTTTATTTTGGGCCCAAAGTGCAAAAACAAACGCGGGGATCATCAATAAAAAAGTGGGACCATAAAAATAAGGGGGGAAAAATTTTTGCCCCCTCTAAAATAGCTGGCGATTTTAGCATTTTTGGTACTGATTTTCAAAATATAAGCAAGTAATGCTAATAATATTCTTTTTGACTTAATGCCTTTAAATGGTAAAATAATCCCACTTTTTCAAATTCAAAAGAGGGAGGGGGTGAGAACGTTTTGAATAAAAAAATTAATAATTCTCAAGTATGGGGGAGAAAGGGGCTACAAGTGAAAAAACTTTTAGCTTTAGTTTTAGTATTATCATTTGCCACTATTGCAATTGCCGCTGATACCAACTCTGGTAAAATTACCAAGAAAGGGGATATCGGCGTTGTTTTAGATTACGCAACAGGCCAAACTACACAAAAGATAGTAGGTACTGGAGGAATCGCAAATCCTTGGGTTGCTGAAGTAACTCAGCTAGGTGTTGTTTACGGTTTGATGGATAAATTAGAAGTAGGATTGACAAGGATCGACGATAAAGTTGTCGCCTTGGCAGTGCCTGCAGACCGACTTTACAGTAATAACGGCCTTATCCTAACCGGCGGTTATGACATCACTGATATGCTTGGAAATTTCGCTTACGGCTGTGATGTAAAAGCTGTAGGAGCATATGCTCTTGCAAGAGCGAATAGCATTAGTCAAGCTGGACAATCTGTTGATAACCAGGTTATGTGGAATAGCAACAGTCTTTACATGGGCGTAAAAGCCAGTAAAGCAATGCTTCTGAAAGGCATGACTGTTGGTGGTTCTTTAGGTGTATTGAATTCATGGGATGTAAACACTAATGAAGACAATAACGCAACCTTCATTAATCAAAAAGGCAAATCAGCCTTTGCGATCAGCCTAGGTGCTGATTATGTAGTTATGGCAGACACAGTTGCTTACCTTACCATCAGCCACGTTGACAAGAGTAATCAAGTCGGCGTACAGCAAGATGGCGGTCAAGCCACTCCTAGAGATGACGGTGTCGATTCCATCATCTTAGGTGTTCGCTACGACATCTAATTGTCTAGCTTCTGAATGAATAGAGAGGCGGCCACTTCGTGGCCGCCTTTTTTTTATGCCCTCCCCTAGTTTTGACATCCACTGTAATTCCTATAAAATATACATTAATACTTTTTAATAAGGAGGAAAAAATGAGAATATTAGCTACGTTACTAGTAATTGGACTCTTGAGCACAGCTTGTTTCGCTTCGCTTTTAGATACAACAGATCTATATTTAGGAAGCGATCCCGCGTTCGGCGGCAATCTTGGTGCATATCTTTACAATAAAAAAGCAGGTGTTGAAGGAGGCATAAATTTTCTTAATAACATGGAAATTGGCAAAGGACTGCTGGACCAGATCCCCGGATATACTGGGTCAAACTTGACAGTAAAAGATCAATTCTCTGCTTTTTACATCGCCTATAATAAACCTCTTGGCAATGATATGTGGTGGAACATTGGCTATAGTAAAGTCCGCATGCCCATGCTCAGCGTTAAATATAAACTTCAAGCGCTAGATACTGCTAAGTACGATACATATTTATATAACGACGGCGAATCTTTTTATGCTGCCTGCGCAAAGAATTTTAGCAGAAATTTATTACTTGGAGCTGAGGTTGCCCTGAACAAGTCATCTTCTACAACATTTCAAAGTCAAAACAACGTACAAAAAGCTTTGCTGGGAGGCATTTCTGAAGCCGAGAACACAGTAGCATCGAATTATTTTCTCTCTTATAGAATTGGTGGTATTTCTATTCTTGATCCCAAAAGCAAGCTTACCTTCGACCATGTAATACTCACTCATTATTTGTTCGATTCTTCGGGCAAACTCTTAACCGGAGCTAAAGTTGATGTTGAAGGGAATACCGTACCCCCAGCAATATCTTCAGTAGGCTATATCTATGATCTAAATCAAAATGTCCAGCTTGGCGGCTCGGTCTCCATGTTCTGGCCGGTTAAATTCACTCAGGTAGGCAATGTAGTCACCAACGGTGGCCCTCAATCAGAAACTGAAATGTATCTGCGCGGCTATAAAACTTACACTTTAGCCGGTGAATATAAAGTAGAAAATAAGTATGCTTTTGCTGATTGGGTAAAAGGCCTGGTCTTACAGGGTTATTGGAATTGGTCTGATGAATATGCCGGCCAATTTAGCAGTGATCGCGCCGGGGTCGTTGGGCTTGGCGGCTATTCAGCCAATACCGGTCTTAATATCCAGAAATCATTAAATGGCCAAACTAAGATCGTTGGTGGAATTACTAATCTACGAACACTTAACAATAACGGCGATAAGCTTTTCGGCGAATCAAATCTGACCAGTTTTTATGTGAGCGTGCAGCACTTGATGTAAACCTCTATCGATAAGTCTGAATAAAAGGCGGAGAAATTTCTCCGCCTTTTTTATTTTTTTCTGATATAATTCTTAGAACAATTAAGGGGGTTTGATATGTTACGCTTTCTTGACGCAGGAGAATCGCACGGTCCGGGATTAACGGTTATCTTAGAAGGTATCCCTGCTAATTTAAAAATATCCGCAGATGAGATTAATGCAGATCTAAGGCTTCGCCAGCAAGGCTATGGCCGCGGCAATAGACAAAAGATCGAAAAAGACACTGTAAAATTCCTCTCCGGCATACGCCATGGCAAGACCATTGGCTCTCCTATAACTATATTTATCGAGAACAAAGACTTCAAGAATTGGGCAAAGCTAATGTCCCCTTTTGCTGAAGATAAGGGCGGTCCTGCTGTCACTAAATTAAGGCCCGGGCATGCTGATCTGGCCGGCACTATAAAATATGACCAGGCTGATCTGCGAAATATTTTGGAGCGTGCTTCAGCAAGAGAAACAGCTACAAGAGTTGCTATTGGTGCTATTGCCAAAAAAATGCTCGCAATGTTCAAGATAAAGACCGATAACAAAATAATCTCCGTAGGTGAAGTAAATGTCTATAGTAAAGATCTTACTAAAGAGGCTAAAGCTGCTATTGATGAAGTTCGCAAGACCGGAGATTCGCTGGGAGGGATCTTTGAAGTAAGTGCAAAAAATGTGCCGGTTGGCCTGGGCAGCCATGTCCAATACGACAGGAAACTGGATGCCAATATAGCCCTATCCTTAATGAGCATCCAGGCTATAAAAGCCGTTGAGATCGGAGCCGGGGTAAAGAGCTCTCGCCGCAAAGGCTCGGAGCTACATGATGAGATCTTCTATAAAAAGGGCAAGTACTTAAGAGGCTCGAACAATGCCGGAGGTATCGAAGGCGGTATCAGCAACGGAGAGCCGATCGTAGCCCGCGCAGCTTTAAAGCCCATCTCTACTTTAGGCAAACCGCTAAAAACAGTAGATCTGAGATCAAAAAAAGCTGCTCTGGCTCATGTTGAGCGCCGGGATGTTTGTGCTATTGAAGCTGCTGCTGTGATCGGAGAAGCTGCCTTGGCCTTTGAGCTGGCCAAAGAACTGTTGATCAAATTCGGCGGGGATAGCATAGAAGAAACTTTAGCCCATTTTGAGGCAACCCAGTAGCTTCTAAAGTAAAAAATCCTTTATCATTGCTTAAAAAATAATCATTGTGCTATAATCAGCGCCCTTGTGTAGTATAAGTTATTAGGAGGTGACTGAGTGGCTGTTAAGCTAAAACTAAAAAGAATGGGAACCAAACACAAGCCGTTTTATAGAATAGTCGTCGCCGATGAACGTTGGGCCGTAGCAACTGGTTCAGCCATCGATACGCTCGGAGTATATAATCCAAAAGCTAATCCTAAGGTCTTAGATATTGACATGGAAAAAGCTGAAGCATGGCTAAAAAAAGGCGCTGTGCCCACAGATACTGTAAAAAGGCTTCTAAAATCTATAACTGAAAAGTAGTCCATAGAAAGCAGGTATGGCATGAAAAATTTAGTAGAATATATAGTTAAAGAGCTTGTAGATACGCCAGAAGAAGTCAAGATCAGCGAAACCCAAGGTGAAAGCATTATTATTCTGGAGATCAGTGTCGCCCAAGATGATATCGGCAAAGTTATTGGTAAAGAAGGCCGCATTGCTAACGCTATTAGAACGGTTGTTAAGGCTGCTGCTGCAAAGCAAGGCAAAAAAGTAACCGTTGAAATAATGAGTAAATAGTCTTATAATTTTCCATAATTAAGTTATTTTATACTCTCTTCTAAGGGGGAAAGGAGATCACAATGGGAATAAAACTAAAAAGAACCGCTACCATTAAAGTTATCGTTACGGAGGAATTCAAGAAATACCTTGTATCTGAGCTTGAAAGGGCTGTAAAAAATCTTGATGGCCAGCTCGGCCAAATGGAAGATCAGGGCAAAAAGCTCATTACTACCCTTAAAAAGCAAGGAGAAAAGACCAAAAAACAGGTCGCCGCTATCTCCCAGCAGATCAATTTAGATAGACAACAAGAAAAATTAGCTAAAGGTGATCTGGAAAAGAAGATCAAGGATGCTCAATTGCTTCCTTTAAAAAGCGAATTCATCCAAGGTACAGTAGATGGTACTGTTGAAATTGATAAGGGCGACAACCTCTATAAAAAGCTAGGGGCCCTAGAAATAGTCATCAAAGACGGTATCGTTCAAGAAATTCGCGGCAACGAATAATTCAAGATGCAGCCATATTTTTCCCTAGGGATTATAGTCAATACTCATAATCTCAAGGGAGAAGTTCGGCTTGTCCCTAATTATCCAAAGTTTAAATACAAACAGCTTAAAAAAGTCTATATTAAGCATCTGGGGCAATTCTTGATCTTAGAAGTTGAAAAAGTACGCCCTCATAAAAAGTTCTGGCTATTGAAATTCAAGTGTCACGATAAGGTTGATGATGTGATCAAATTTAAAGGGGAGGCACTGTATATCGAAAGCAAAAAGGCCCCCCGCATCTGCAAAGGGCATTATTACTGGGAAGAGATCATCGGCTGCTCTCTGTATAACCACCGCAATGAGCTCTACGGCAAAGTAGTAGATATCTTGCCTTCTGCCGGTCATCCAGTCTATGTAGTTGATTCCGATAGTTCTTATGAAAAAATGGTGCCGGCTGCTGCAGAATTCATAAAAAAAGTAGATACTAAGAAAAAGAAAATATTATTAACGGAAGCTGCTCTACACGTCCTAGAATAATGCTGATCGATATAATCACCCTCTTCCCGGAAATGTTCCAGGGCCCTTTTGCTGAGAGCTTGCTGAAAAAAGCTCAAGAAAAAGAGGTCGTAAAAATAAACTTACACCAGCTCCGTGACTATACCGAGAATAAACACAAACAGGCTGATGATAAACCTTTTGGCGGCAGCAGTGGCATGGTCATCAAACCAGAGCCTGTTTTTAAAGCTGTTGAAAAGATAAATAAAGGTAAAGCGAGAGTTATCTTGACCTGCCCTCAAGGCCAGCCGTTTACACATAAAATTGCCAAGGATCTATCTAAGGCTGAACAGCTTATCTTTTTGTGCGGACATTATGAAGGCTTTGACGAGCGGATCCGCGAGCATTTAGTAACGGATGAAATATCCATTGGAGATTATGTCTTGACCGGAGGAGAGCTCCCGGCCATGATCATGGTCGACACAATTGTGCGTCAGCTGCCGGGCGTTGTTAAGGAAAAAGATTCTGTTGAAACAGATTCGTTTTACAACGGCTTGTTAGATTTCCCTGTATATACCAGGCCGGCTGAATACCGAGGCTGGAAAGTGCCAGAAGTACTTTTATCAGGCAACCATGCAGAAATCGATAAATGGCAGAAGGCTCAGGCCCTGAAAAGAACAAAAAAAAGGCGCCCTGACCTAATAAAATAAGAAGGATCTAGCTCTTGCTCCCCCTCTTATCTCGGGTTGACGATTATTTTATTTTATATTAAACTCACAAGCTCTTGGCAAAATAAAATAAGGATTGGTATATGAAAAATTCTATTATCAGTAATATCGAAAAAAAGCAGCTGAAAGAGACTTTAGCTCCTTTTAAGATCGGTGATGCCGTAAAGGTACACGTAAAGATCGTAGAAGGGAATAAAGAACGTATCCAGGTCTTTGAGGGCACGGTCATTGCCATGGATCAGGGCGGCATTAATGAGACTTTTACTGTTCGCAAAGTCGTTGGTAATCATGGTGTAGAAAAGAAGTTCTTGCGCAATTCTCCGCGCATCGCTGGTGTAGAAGTCCTCCAAAGCGGAAGGGTACGTCGGGCCAAGCTTTATTACCTCAGAGATCGTGTTGGCAGCAAAGCTCTGCGCATTAAGGAAGAAGCCATTGTTGCCGAAACCATCTTGGCCTCACAAGAAGAGGTCAAACAAAAGATCCAGGAACAAGAAAAGGCTGAAAAAGAAGCTAAGGAAAAGCGCCACGAAGAACGTATGCATAATAAAGAAAAAAAACCTGCCCCTAGAAAAGCTGCCGTAAAAGCTCCTGATAAAGCAGCTCCTAAAAAATAAGTTTTCATGAAAACAGGGGAGCCTATTCCGGTCAAACATAAAAAAGGACCTTTAGCGGAGACTATAGAGACGATAGTCGTTGCTGTACTTTTGGCCTTATTTATTAGGGCCTTTTTCTTTTCGGTCTTTTATATTCCTTCCGGATCAATGATCCCCACACTTAAGATAAGAGATCGCTTGATCGTTAATAAAATGATCTACGGCTTGCCTAATCCCCTCCAGGAATCTGTCTTTAAGAAAAAAATACTTTTTATCTTTCCCAATCCATTTTATAAAAGTACTTCTGGGCTTTGTCAAAGAAAATACATTATCCCATTTAAACGCATGCCACAGAGAATGGAAGTGGTCGTATTCAAGGCTCCCTTAAGCTCACAAGTAAATCATATCCAGATATATAAAGATCCTCGAACCGGGCAGATCACAACTACCCGCTTTTTTAATCCCGCAAAAGCTGGCAGCGATTACATTAAAAGAGTGATCGGCTTGCCTGGAGATATATTGCAGCTCCGACAGGGTATTCTTTATATCAATGGCAAGAAGATCGAAGAAACACATACCTTTTATGCTGATCAAGCAAATTTCGGGCCGATCCAAGTCCCCGAAGATCATTATTTTATGATGGGCGACAATCGTGGCAATAGTTCAGATAGTAGGGTTTGGGGATTTGTACCAAAAGCAAATATAGTAGGTAAAGCACAATTATTGATCTGGCCTTTAACACACTTTGGCTTCATTCGCTGAATATCCCGGCTACACAGAACAGTTACATAATATTTTGCTATAATCCCCGTTATGAAAACTAGTGTTCAAGTCCTCGACTTCAAACAAACTGGCGAGCTAGTAAAAGAAATGAAAAAGCTGGGCGTAGATCCCAAGGGTATCCAACTTATGCAGCCAAAAGGGCTGCATTACATACTCAAGATCAAGGAACTCTCTTCCCCAGCAGCAACTATTATCAAGCAAGAGCTTCTTTCCCGCGGAGGAGAAGCAGCCCTGCCCTGGGCCGCTCTAAATCAAAAAATAAAAAGGACCGCTCTGCTTTTATTCGGAACTAAGTTGCAATATAAAAAACTTATAAAAAAATTAAAGATCCAGCCTTTCCAGCTAGATCAGGTAGCCCGGCAAATCGAAGATCTATTGCTCAGAATAGAAAAACCTGTAGCAAAGCTAATCATCGGTAAAAAAAGCTTTAACCTGGCAAAAAAGACCATTTTAATGGGTATCCTTAATATCACTCCCGATTCTTTTTCTGATGGAGGCAAATTCCTATCTCCTCAACAGGCGATCGCGCAAGCTAATAAATTACTGAGAGCCGGGGCCGATATCATTGATATTGGGGCTGAATCTTCCCGCCCCGGAGCAAAAGCGATCTCTGCTTCAGAAGAATTAAAAAGGCTCCTGCCTGTAATTAGAGCTCTGCTTAAGAACAAAAAAGCACTTATTTCCATAGATACAACAAAGGCCTCCGTAGCAAAAAAATGCTTGGAGCTTGGCGCACATATGATCAATGATATTTCTGGCCTGAAAAAAGATCCCCAAATGGCCAAAGTGATCGCCAAATATAAAGTACCGGTGATCATTATGCACCGCAGCGGGAGCTCTAAAGTAATGCAGAAAAAGACAGGCTATAAGGACCTCGTCAGTGATATCTTATTATCTTTAGAAGAAAGCATCGTCAAGGCCGAGCAGGCCGGTATTGCTCGAGAAAAAATAATAATCGATCCCGGAATAGGATTCGGCAAGACCACAGAACAGAATCTGGAAATATTTAAACGCTTAAAAGAATTTAAAAGCCTGGGCTTACCTATTTTGATCGGGGCTTCTCGCAAATCTGTTATCGGCAATGTGCTCAATACTCCTGTTGATAAAAGGCTGGAAGGCACTTTAGCCTTGTCTGCCTTGGCCATTGGGCAGGGAGCTTCTATCCTGCGTGTACATGATATTAAAGAGAATAGACAAGTGCTTAAGCTTTGTAATGCTGTTTTCAATACTCCTCGGACATAATAATGCCTGAAGCTTATATTGGCCTTGGTTCAAATATGACGGATCGTAAAAATAATCTTCTTTCCGCAATTGCTTTGCTTGAAAAAGATCCTGATCTGCAGCTTTTAGAAAAATCCAGCCTACTTGAAACCACGCCAGAAGGAAAAACAGATCAAGCAGATTTTTTGAACATGGTCATCAAGATCAAGACCTCGCATTCTCCTCAAGCCTTGCTAAGTTCTCTTTTAGCAATCGAACAAGAATTAGGCCGGGTACGAAAAGAAAAATGGGGTCCCCGAACCATAGATCTTGATATTCTCTTATTCGACGATAAGATCATTTCTACCCAGGAATTGACCATCCCTCATCCATTTCTAGCTAAAAGGAAGTTCATCTTACGCTCCCTTGTTGAGCTTTGCCCAAACAGACAACATCCCGTCCTAAAAAAAACAATGCTAGAATTAAATCAAGAACTGGAGAATTATTGATGTTTACCTCAAGGACCCGCTCCGCTCAAGAAACTCAAATGCTTGCTGAAAAAATAGCAAAGCTTCTGCCTTCCCCTTTTGTAATCGCCCTGAACGGAGATTTGGGTGCAGGAAAAACTACTTTTGTTCAAGGATTTTGTCGGCAATTCCAAGTTAAAGATACTGTTAATAGCCCCACCTTTACTTTGGTGAATAATTATCAAGGCGCTGTTCCCATACAACATATTGATTTTTATCGTTTAAATACTATTGATGAGATCGAGCTGCTTGGCATTGATGAATATTTGCCCCCACAAAACGGCTATACTTTGATCGAGTGGGCCAGCCATGCCCCAGAGCTTTTGCCTAAAGATACCTTATTCATAACCTTTAAGGATAGAGGAAATGACACTCGTGAGTTAAGCTTTACTCTTAATAATCCTAATAAAGAGCTGCAAAATAAGCTCAGTGGAGTTAGTTCTTGATAATACTCGGCATCAACACAGCGACAACTTGCCTAAGTTTAGCATTGCTGAACGATCATAAAGTATTGCTAGAAAAAACTGTTGAAGGGCCCACGGCAAAAGCTGAACAACTCATTCCGTGGCTGGAAGAACTCCTATCACAAGTTAATTTGAGCCTAAAGGGCCTTCAGGGGATAGGGATCGCTCAAGGACCAGGGGCTTTTACTGGATTGCGGATCGGAGTAACTACAGCCAAAACCTTAGCCCAAATGTTAAGTATCCCTTTGGTCGGCATTTCTACTATTGAAGCTTATGCATATCAATTTATAAAAAACAAAACTGCTCCATTGATCAGAATTATTTTGAAGGCCTGTAGAGATGAGCTGAACACAGCTCTGTTCAGTATTAATAATGGAACTCTTGTACAATTAGAGGAAGATCACCCTGAAAAACAAGAAATGCTTTTTGAAAGGATACGTAATGAAAACAGCTCCTTAGCCGGTGATATTCCCAAAGACTTTAGCTCTAGAAAATTACCAGGAGAGCCCACGGCAGTGAGCATTGCGAAGTTGGCAGGAGATAAGATCAAAAAAGGAGAAGTCTCCGATCCGCTTAAATTGATCCCCATCTACTCTCATGGCCCAAATATCAAACTAAGCCCACGTATCCACGGCAAACTATTGAACAAAAATGGAAATTAAAGAAACGACCACTGGACCTCACCACCATTTAATTTTACAAATAGGCAACGAAGTTATAGGGACCTTGGACTGGGATCAGGCTGCTGAGGAAACTCAGCTTATTGATATTAGCATTCATGAAGGATATCGTCGTAAAGGCCATGGAGAATATTTGCTCAAAGCAATGCTCGCCCAGGCTAAAAAAAGACAATTAAAAAAAGTTCTTCTAGAAGTAAGAGCTTCCAATAAGCCCGCCATTGCCTTATATAATAAATGTGGCTTCCGTAGATCTGGCGCTAGAAAAGCATATTATAGCGGGCCAAAAGATGATGCTTTATTGTTTGAATTGATCATCCAGCTTTAATATTCGTGGCAGTTTTTTGTTCTATCCCTAAATAATTACATAGGCCCTTATAAATACCCGTTTTGGTAAGGCCATAATGATCTTTAACTTCTTCGATCTTGCCCTGGATTATAAACTCATCCGGAATTCCAATAAAATGAACCGGGGTTTTGATCTTCTCTTCATGCAACAGCTCAGCAACTGCCGAGCCAAAACCTCCGGCAATAACATTTTCTTCAATGGTCACGACCAGCTCTGCAGCTGTACTTTCTTTGATTATTAGCTCTTTATCTAAAGGCTTAATGAATCGCGCATTGATCACGACCATTTGATACTGTTCTTTTTCTAAAAGCTTGGCAGCCTCCATGGCATCTTTAACTAATGTCCCTGCAGCACAAATAATGATCTTTTTTGGTTTCGCTGCCTCAGCTCCCATGATAAAGGGTGATCTATAAACGACCTCGCCCCGGCCCACTTGTAGCGGCTCAAGCTTTTGATCCAGCGGGACTCCCTGGCATTCCCCTCTTGGATAGCGCAAAGAGATCGGGCCGGCATGTTCTACTGCCGTAGCTAACATGTGCTGCAATTCATTCTCATCCTTGGGCGCCATAACAACTAAATTCGGGATGTGCCTCATAAAAGAATAATCAAAAACGCCTCCGTGCGTCGCGCCATCTTCGCCCACGATCCCGCCTCTATCCATAGCAAAGACCACCGGTAAATTCTGCAAACAAACATCATGAATGATCTGATCATAGCTTCTCTGTAAAAATGTTGAATAGATAGCGACCACCGGTCTTAATCCTTCCGCAGCCATGCCGGCAGCTTCGATCACAGCATGTTCCTCGGCAATCCCCACATCACAAAAACGCTTAGGAAATTTCTTGGCGAACTTAGCCAAGCCGGTACCTTCCGCCATCGCGGCAGTGATCGCAACAATATTTCTATCTCTTTCTGCTAATTTGACCAAGGCATCTCCAAATATCTGAGTATATGTCGGAAGCTTGCTCCCATTCTTATTTTCAACTGCAGCAATCCCATGGTACCTGGTCGGATCAGCTTCTGCCGGCTGATAACCTTTCCCTTTTTTCGTCAGCACATGAATAATTACCGGCTGATCGGCATTTTTTGCATAACGTATCGCTCCCATAAGCATGGGGATATTGTAACCATCTATAGGACCAATATAACGAAAACCGAATTCTTCGAATAATACTGAAACTTTTTCCTCAGGCTGAGGCAAAAGCAATTCGCGTGTCCTCTCTACAAATCTATCAACTCTGCCTGCCAAAGGTTTGCCGATAGAAGGGATCCGGCTGATCACTCTTTCTATCTTGCGGCGCAAACCAACATAGAATTTATTTACACGCAATGCTGTAATAATATTAGAGATCGTCCCCACAGGCTTATTGATCGACATATCATTGTCATTTAAAATTACACAGAATTTTTTATTTACTTTTTCTTTCACATTATTTAATGCTTCGAAAGCCAAGCCGCCCGATAAAGATCCATCCCCTATCACAGAAAATACTGCAAAATCTTCTTTTTTCAGATCCCTGGCTTTGGCGATCCCCAGCGCAGCAGACAGTGAAGTGCTGGCATGCCCTGCGCCAAAAATATCATGAGGACTTTCTGTTCTTTTAGTAAAGCCTGATAAGCCATCTTTCTGGCGCAACGTATTGAATTTTCCCAAACGACCAGTGAGTATTTTGTGGGCATAAGCTTGGTGCCCTACATCCCAGATAATTTTATCTTGAGGCGAATTAAGTGCGGTGTGCATAGCAATGGTCAGCTCCACTACCCCCAGGCTGGGTGCTAAATGGCCCCCCGTTTGGGATACCTTGCTTATGATCTCTTCGCGCACTTCCTTTGCTATCTGCTTAAGCTCTTTTAAGGAAAGTTTCTTCAGGTCTTGTGGAAGATTTAGGTCGGCAAGCATGCGAGCTCCTTAGTAAAGCACGAAGGCAACTATCATGCCTAAGACTATCCCGGCGATCACTTCCATGGGAGTATGCCCAAGAAATTCTTTTAATTTCTCGCCATGAAATTTTCCGTAATCAAAAAGATCTGTCATGATCACATTTAATATCTTGGCTTGTTTCCCTGCGGCTCTACGTACTCCGGCTGCATCATAAAGAACTATGGAAGCAAATATCACCGCAATTGCAAAAAATGAAGAGCCCCAGCCTTCCTGCAAACCAATGGCTGTTGCTAAAGAGATGACCATCGCGGAGTGTGAGCTTGGCATCCCTCCAGCTTGTACCAGATATCGAAAATTGATTTTTTTCTCTTTTCGCAAATAATAGAAAAGCTTTAGAATCTGCGCGAGCAACATCGCGACCAAGGCACTGATCAATGGATAATTAGAAAATACCGAATCGAACATCGCTTTAGTATAGACCATTAATTTTTTCTCTCCTTTACGTAGTCGATCAATTCAACCAAATGTTTCGCCTTAGGTCCGAATATTTTTAAGGCTTTCTTTCCAACAGCTATTTCTTTGGCCAGCAATACCTTTGTCTTTTCAATCCCCAATAATCTAGGATAGGTCGCTTTATTCTTTTTTATATCAGCTTTTGCTCTTTTGCCTAAAACGTTAGTTTCCCCCAGAACATCTAAAAGATCATCCTGGATCTGAAAAGCAAGGCCCAAGCTTTCAGCATAAATAGTAAGCGCCTTTAATTCCCTAGGCTTTGCCCCAGATAAGATCGCTCCGATCCGTACAGCTGCTCTTAACAATCTCCCGGTTTTCAAGCTATGCAGCTTATATAAAGCGTTTAATTTTATCTTTTTATTTTCAGCCTGTAAATCTAAAGCCTGCCCTGCTGCCATTCCATTAGTGCCGCAAGCATACGCTAATTCAGAAATAATACTATTTAATAACTTATTGCCCTTGATCTTGGCAAGCATCCCAAAGGCTTCCGCCTGTAAAGTATCTCCGGCAAGTATAGCCAGTGCTTCTCCAAATACTTTGTGATTCGTAGGCTTCCCGCGCCGTAGATCATCATTATCCATAGCCGGCAGGTCATCATGTATCAAAGAATATACATGTATCATCTCAATGGCGCAGGCTGCTGGGATAACTTCCCTATTTTTTTTACCGAACATATCCGCAACTGCTAAAGTAAGTATTGGCCGAATGCGTTTCCCGGGAGCTAACAAACTATAGCGTATAGCTTTGCTTAACGATGGTGCTGAGCTATGAGCTTTTACATATTTCCCTAGATTATCATTAATGATCTTTTCCTTGTATTTTAAATAATTGCTTAATTCCACGTTCATTGCTCCTTAACACAAAAATGACGGCATATCATTTTGCCGCCTTTTTTCTTAGCTTAAAACTATTCTTTATCAAAATTTTCTACGGTCAATTCTCCGTTTTTCTCGATCAATTGCTGGACTTCTTTTTCCACACCTTTTATCTTCTTCAAGCATTCTGCCCCCAGCTTCATGCCTTCTTGGTATAGCTTCATTGCTTTGTCCAGATCTACTTTTTCACCAGAAAGATTTTGTACGATCTCCTCTAATCTTTCCAGTTTTTTCTCAAATAGTTGTTTAGCCATCTTTTAGCCTTTTTTTGATATTACAGAGCTTATAATTGTACCTTTTTCTACCTTTGTTTCAAGCTTTTCTCCCTTGGTTACCGCCGCGACATCACTTATGACCTTGCCTGTAGTACCGGAAAGCGTAACACTATAGCCTCGTTTTAAGATCAAAAGTGGATTTAAATGCTCCAAGCTCTCCAGCGCATGTCGCAGGCTATCTTTTTGCTTTTCCAATTTATATAACAATTCTTCTTTTAATCCTTCCAGAGCCTGATCTAATCTTTGCTTGAGCTCTTGAGCCTGATCCTGCAAAGCACTGCGCAATCCATCCAAGAAAAAACGCACTTTCACCTTAAAAGATTCTATATCAGGAACAACAAGTTCTGCCGCCGCCGAAGGTGTCGGCGCTCTTACATCCGCCACTAGATCGGCAATCGTGATATCTACTTCGTGCCCCACAGCAGAAACGACCGGCACCTTGGAGCCAGCAATTGCTCTGGCCACTCCCTCGTCATTAAAAACTCCCAGTTCTTCTTGTGCTCCTCCGCCTCGCGCCAAGATAAGCACTTCAATATTATCCCAAGCATTGCCTTGCTCAACTGCCTTAATCACGCTGGCCGGCCCAGCTGTACCCTGAACCACCGCTGGCAACACAATGAGCTGAATCCCGGGATCACGTCGTTTCGCCACGGTTATCACATCGTGTACTGCAGCCCCGGAAGGAGAAGTAATTATGCCAACAGCTCTGGGAAAGCTAGGTAGTGCTTTTCTCCTTTCTGCTGCGAACAAACCTTCTGCGGATAATTTCTTTTTAAGCTGTTCCAGAGCCATGGCTTCTGCGCCCTTGCCTTCTGGTTCCATATAGAATACTTGTAAAGAATATTCTCCCCGTTTTTCAAAGACACTTACCTTGCCCTTGGCGATCACTGTCATCCCATTTTCTGGTGTGAACTTGATCTTGGGAATTACATTTGAAAAGATCACGCAACGTATCTGGGAGAATTCATCTTTTAAAGTAAAATACCATGTGCCGCCCAGCTTATATTCTTTAAAATTTGATATTTCCCCCTGCACCATAAGACCACTTAGTACCATATCGTTGGTCATGATACTTTTTATATATTTTGTAAGCTGGCTGACCGATATTATATTGGGCTTCATAAAATTGGCAGGCCGATCTTTGGATCTAGCTTTTTTTCAAAATTCACGTCGGTCACTTCCAGCAACAATGCTTCTATCGTGATAAATACTTTTGCTGCCTTGCGAATACATCCTAGTAATGTTTTTTCACCTTTACCTAAAGCAGCATGCAGATGCACTTTTGGCTCTGCACCTTCCCAAAATATTGATCCGATCGCCACTAGCTCATTTGCTTCTTTTAACTCTTTTTTTATTGGATCGGGGGGGACCACGGTTTCCTTGGGGCCACAGACTATCTGCCCGGATTGAACTGCTCCTAAAAGATATATAAAGCCGGCCTTTATTTTTTTTTCTTTTATGAAGTTTTTTAGTGGCTCGAGGATCTCTTCTTCATGATCAAAGGCCAGGATAAATACTCGGCCCAATTTTCCTTCTTGGACCTTCATTACTTAAGCCCCAATACGCCGACAAAGCGATCAAATAGATATTTAGAATCATGCGGCCCAGGAGAAGCTTCTGGATGATATTGTACACAAAAGACAGGCTTGGCCTTATGCTGCAAGCCTTCTGCAGTTTGGTCGTTCAAGTTCAAGTGAGTTATTTCAACAATATCTTTAGGTAAAGAATTAATATCCACACAAAAACCATGGTTCTGTGAAGTGATCTCGACTTTCCCCGTCAGGAGATCTTTTACCGGCTGATTACCCCCGCGATGACCAAATTTTAATTTATAGGTCTTTCCCCCCAAGGCAAGCCCGATCAGTTGATGCCCCAAGCAGATCCCAAAGACCGGCTTATTGCTTTCAATTAATTTTTTAATGGTCTCTATAGCATAGATCACCGGCTCGGGATCTCCGGGACCATTGGATAGAAAAAAACCATCGGGATCCATTGCCAAGACTTCTTCCGCAGATGTTTGGGCTGGGACCACTGTGAGCTGACAATCGCGCGCTGCTAGCTCACGAAGAATGTTATGTTTGATCCCAAAATCAAAAGCAACTACTTTGTATTTGCCTTTTTCTGAACCTGGCCAAATATATTTCTCTTTGCCAGTAACCTCCTGGACCAGATCTTGCCCTATCAACCCTGGGAATTTTTTTAATTTAGCAAGCAGGCTTTTCTCATCAAAATCAACAGTAGAGATGATCCCTTTCATGGCTCCTTTATCACGGGTATGCCGGGTGATCTTGCGAGTATCTACCATTTCAATGCCAACAATATTATTTTTTTTAAGATATTCGCCTAAACTTCCTTGGGCCCGCCAATTAGAGTGCCGCTTGCTATATTCACGGACCACAAAACCTTTTACCCATGGCTTGCTGGACTCCACGTCTTCATCATTAACTCCGTAATTTCCGATCATGGAATAGGTCATCGTAACGATCTGGCCGTTGTAGGAAGGGTCGGTCAGGATCTCCTGGTACCCTGTCATGCTGGTGTTAAATACTACTTCGCCAAAGGATTCACCTTCGGCTCCAAAGTTCACACCTTCAAATTTTGTACCATCTTCTAAGAATAATATCGCTTTTTTGGACATTTACACGCCTTTACATACGAAAATCGACATCCCCTGTCGATTAATTTGGGGTATTTTATCACAAAAAGGGCAGCTTCTCAGCTGCCCTTTATTTTAAAAAACTATTAGGACTTACTAGGCCTTATTGACCTCATCGTTATCTTCATCAGCTTCTGCTTCCCACAGAACTATCATGTCTTGAAAAACATATCTAAGTTTGTCTCCGGAAAACGGTACTGGCTTAGAAAATTTATAAGTACCTTTATGCATTCTCTCACTGGCACGCATAAAAACAGGGAAATTGACCCTATTAGTATAGGCTCCATTATTGCTGGAACGGACTATCCTTTTAACTTGATTGGCCTTGGCAAATTCTATTATCAATTTGAAAAGCTCATTAAAAACTTGGCTATTATTCACTTTCTGTAATAAATCATTAGAAGGATTCGGACAAAAAACCAGCGTATGACCTTTTTTACTCTTAACAAACTCCAACATGATCGTTCCGCAGTGTTTCTGAGTGTTTTTATCTCTTAAGACCAGCTCCAGATAACTTTTTCTTTTCCACATTCCAACATCACCTTCGATACAGGCCCCGGCACTCTTCCTGGCCTCAAAATCTTCGTACTTTTTTGAAAATTCCGCGACAATCCCTACCCCGCCTTCTTTATCGGATCGTTTTAAACTTTCAATGATCAGCTCCTCGATCTCATCTGTGACCTTAACTTTATTATTCTTCAGCACTGCCTTAACTTTCTTAAACCTGTCTATAGCCAAGCCTGTGTCTGTTTTGGTCTTTTCCAGCTCCGGCAGATAGCGAATTTTTCCTTTTTCATTACTAATAAAAATATTTATTATGGCTTTTTTATGCCCCAGGTTCTTTAATAATTCGTACAACTTTCTTCTGGCCCTATTCCGGCTCGGCTTTTCGATCATGAACTTATTTCGTTCCTGCCTGATAAAACTTATGTCCCTCTGCATTATCATGGAGTACAGATCTCTTATGCTCATCTCTTCTTTTTTTGCAGATTTATACTCCAGATCAGCTCTTTCTTCTTGTATCTTATTTAAAATATCTTGGTACTCTTCAGCTGTAAGCAGCTTGCTAGGAGCATCCTTTATCCCTACTGTAGCCAGACGCTTCTTGATCAAGGAAATCCTTTTCTCCCCAGTTAGGTAATCTGCTGTATCAGCTAGCACTCTTTCTATCTTTTCAAATGCTTTTCTAAACTGTCCTGATATTTTTCGCTCAATAGCCTGTTTTGTAATGCTGTTCGCTTTCTGTGTTAATTTATTCAAACTATTTGCGATCTCTTTTTTCTCATCTGCACTCATCTTTTTTAATAAATTCTCTGTATCATCGTTCTTCAAGGTCTCTTCTAAAAGCAATTGGATTTCCGCCAGCTGGTTGTCATAGCACCTGATCTCTTTTTCCTCTTCCGTTTCTTTCTCTGAGAATGCGTCATTGACTCCTCGTGAATCTGCCACAAATTCTTCAATATCAGATTCGTAAATAAAATGGTATTTTATAAATAAATTCCTGATCTCTTCGGGAAATTTCAGGCCTTGGCCGGCCAGCTGACAAGCTCCAAGCATGATCATTGCTAATTTATAAGAGGCCGAGCCTTGATGTCTGCTCTCCGTAAATCCAGCTATCTCTTGCTCAAACTTGTTTTTCTGTTCTTGTTTCCTAGAATCACGCCCATGATCCTGATATATCCCCTCTACTACAGAAAAATATTTATTTACCCTATCCTTTTCCAGCTTATAATCCTTATCTTTAAGTACTGTTTTACCCTGCGGAGTGAAAAGCAATTCATATTTATTATCCTCGGGAAAGATATAGCTATTTAGTTGATAATTCTGCTCCTTAGAATATACTGCCAGAAGCTCGTTAAGGCCTTGGATCATCATATCCCGGGAAAAGCTATTTAATATTTTATCTAGCGGCGCATCTTTAAAATGATCTGTTGTCAGCTTTTTTATAAAATCCTCATAATATTTATATTTTGCCTTATATCCCGCCATCGCGTTTTTAAGTTCCAGCTTTTTTTCTGCGCTCATATGATTATACTTTTTTATCAGCAAACTTCTCTTCAGCTGTGTAAAGCTTACAATGCTCATAAAAAGATCGTAATTATCTGCTACCTTTATATCTTTTATACCTTTTACTGAAAATACTTCCTGCCATTTAATGTTCTTGCAGCCAGTGAGCTCGATCCCTTCACAACTATGCTTTTTAAAACTAAAATCTTTTAGGTCTAATCCCGTAAAGTTTATATGCGTAATGCTCGTGGCCTTATTCAGGGTATCCCATCTAATATTTGTACAACCGGAAAGGTTCATAAAAAAACATTCGCGTTTACTAAAATCGATCTTGCTTAGGTCATGGCCGCTCAGATCCATACTATTTATATGTTTGCTTCTGTTCAAAGACTCCCAGTTAATATTAGTACATCCTTTTAAGATCATTCCGGACACCGTGGAGCCTTTGGCATCGAAAACAAACTCACTTAGATCATGCTCCCTGACATTAACTCCCTCCAGACAAGCCTGACTAAGTGACTCCCAATCAATATTTTTACAGCCGACCAAGATCGTGCCACTTAAAAACTTCCCTTTGAAATTAAGGCCCTTTAGATCAAGGCCAGTAAGATCCATGGAAGCATAATTTTTACCTTTATTTAAAGAAGCAATGTCTACGTTCTTACAACCTTTGAGATTAAGACCTAAATAGTTTTGCCCAGAGAAGACCAGATCTTTAACATCATGCCCGCTGAAATCCGAATAACATATTTCTTTTCCATTCAAAGAAGCCCAATCAATATTCTTACAACCACTTAGCTTTAATTTTTTACAATGCAGCTTTGAAAAATCAAGGCCCTCAAGGTCTAGATTCCTTAGATCTAATCCCTGGAGCATTCCTTCTTTAACTTTAGCATTGGTCAAAGACCTCATGTCTACATTTTTACAATCCTTCAAGATCAATGCTGCACAATCTTTTTTTTCAAACTTTACGTTTTTAAGGTCTAGGCCGCTAAGATCCATTCGTTCAAAACTAGTTAATTTGTTTAAATCCTGCCAATCAATATTTGTGCAACCGGAAAGCTTCATAGCAACACAATCTTTATTAGAAAATTTAAATTCCGAGAGATCTAAACCTCTAAAATCTACTCCTACAAAACTCCCGTTACCAGTATATCTTTCCTTAGCCTTATTCAGAGAGGCCCAGTCAATATTTGTACACCCGGAAAAATTACAAAAACGTACTTCAGCTCCATCGAATTTTACGCCCTTTAGATCAACTCCGTGAAAATCCATTGATCCAAGGTCCAAATCAGATAGATCACGGTTATGTTTTTCCAGGAATTCAATGACTTTTCGCTGATCTTCAGTTAGTTCAGTTGATATTTCCCGGATATTATCTTTAATTAATACTATTTTCCCTAACATTATGCTTCCTTAAGCTTAAAATAATGCTTATAAACGACCAGCAAGATATCGTTATCTTTATTAGATAATTGCAGAAATTTGTATAATTCTAGGAAATTACCAGAACCTGATAGGCCCTACATCAACATGCACAAATCTATTGGCATACAAACCTACTCCGCCCTGATGCAGGAGCTTTGCATAAGTATGAATATCCTGGAGATCGATCCCCTCGATCTCTATATCTGCGGCCTTCCCTTGCATATGGTAACTATATTTGGCTACCCCCTCGGAACGGACCCGTAATTTACTGTTATAAAACGGTGAGCGGAATCCCGAGATCACGCGTATGGTCTTTTCCTTGCCAAAAAAATCCTGTATCTGATCCATCAAAACTAATAGTTCCGGGTCCAACTCTAAGGTTCTTTGGGTATAGGGACAGCGTAAATGATAAGAAATAGCATCTAAAGCTAAGGGATCAATATCCCCTGTATTATCAACATATTTGATCTTCAAGGTCTCATGGTTATGTGTATTGTATAGAGAAAGATAGCCATCCTTCTGTAATAGATCTTCCTGGGTCATTGCCGAAGGCAAACCAAATATAATGAGGATAACCAGCCAAATAAGCCATTTTCTAAACATCAATAATCGCCTCATTATAAGTATGCCCATAGGAAACATATTTTATACGTTATTTTTACTGATGTCGAATATATTTGGAAAAGGTTATTTACTATTTTTAAAGGCTATCCGTCCGCCTACTAAGGTAAGCACAGGCCAGCCTTTGAGCTTCATGCCTGAAAATGGAGTGTTTTTTCCTTTAGATAAGAACTTTTCGGGCTCCACTGTCCTGGTAGACTTAACATCCAGAACTGCTATATCGGCCACTTCTTTTTCTTTTAAGCTGCCTTTTTTTATTTTTAAGATCTTGGCCGGATTTATTGACATCAGCTCTATCATCTTTTCTAAAGCTATCTCACCTGTTTCAACAAATTTTGTATAAATTAACGGTACTGCCGTCTCCAAGCCAACTATGCCAAAGGCCGCTAGATTAAATTCCACATTTTTAGCATCGACTGTATGCGGGGCATGATCTGTTGCGATCACATCGATCGTCCCATCCTTGATGGCTGCTATCAAAGCTTGCTGATCTTCTTCTTCGCGTAAGGGTGGGTTCATTTTTGCGTTTGTATTGTATCCCTCGACCGCGGCTGCTGTTAGCGTTAAGTAATGCGGCGCTGTTTCACAGGTCACAGGTACATTATTCTGCTTTGCCGCCCTGATCAGGTCTATCGATTCCTTAGTGCTGACATGTGCTATATGTACTCCTCCAAAATTTTTCGCCAACAAAAGATCTCTGGCTACAGCCGTTGATTCAGCTGTGGAAGGTATCCCAGGCAATCCCAATTTAGTTGATAAAAAACATTCGTGCATTGAGCCATAGCTGGAAAGATTAGGATCCTCTGCATGGGAAATAACAACTCTGCCCAGCATTTTTGCATATTCCAAGATCTTGCGCATAACATAAGCATTTTGGATCGATTGCCCATCGTCAGAAAAAGCTACTACATCGTTATCGGACATTTCGCCAAGCTCAGCCAAGGAATCTCCCTTTTGCCCCTTAGTGCAAGCGCCCACCGGGTAAACATTCACCACGCCATCTAACTTGGCCCGGGATTGGATATATTCGATCACCGCATAATTATCTGCAATAGGACTAGTATTAGGCATGCAAGCCACAGACGTAAATCCTCCGGCAGCGGCGGCCATCGTCCCGGTAAGGATCGTCTCCTTTTCTTCATGCCCCGGTTCGCGCAAGTGCACATGCATATCGATAAATCCAGGAACTACCAGCTTGTCTTTAGCATCAAAAACAGGAATATCCTTTTCTTTGAGCTCCTTGCCGATCTTGGCGATCCGGCCCTCTTTGACCAGGATATCTAATTGTTTCTTGTTGATCTTATTCAGGGGATCAACTACTAAACCATTTTTAATTAAAATATCTTTTTTCATTGCTTCTTGTTCCTGCTCTTTTTCAAGAGCATAAATATGATAGCCATGCGTACGGCCACGCCATTGGTCACCTGATCCAGGATCACATTGTAAGGACCATCAGCAACTTCAGAATCTATCTCTACACCCCTATTCATAGGGCCCGGATGTAAGATCACCACGTCTTTCTTAGCGCACTTCATTCTATCAACGGTCAAACCAAATCTTTGCCGGTACTCTCGTTTGCTTGGGGTAAAAACATCGCCAAATTGCCGCTCCAGCTGCATACGTAAAAGATTTATGAAATCAGCCTTGCCTATCACATCATCGAAGCTGTAGCTGACCTTTACGCCGATCTTTTCCACATCTTTCGGTACCAGGGTTGGGGGCGCAACAAAGATCACTTCCGCGCCCAGTTTGGTCAAACCCCAGGCATTGGAACGCGCCACGCGGCTATGCGCGATATCTCCAACTATTACTACCTTTTTCCCTTTCAGGCTGCCTTTCGCTTGTTGCATAGTAAAAATATCTAATAATCCTTGGGTAGGGTGCTCATTAAAACCATCTCCTGCATTTATTATAGGAATATTTACATTTTTTGCGACTAAATGCGGAGCCCCGCCCATTTTATGCCGTACGACTATCCCCGCGATCCCCATTACTTCCAGATTTTTAACAGTATCGATCAGGGTCTCGCCTTTTTTAATAGAACTTGTAGCTATAGAAAGATTATTAGTACTGACCCCCAGCATTTTAGCGGCCATATCAAAAGAGGTTTTAGTCCGTGTGCTTGGCTCATAGAATAAATTGACTAGGGTCTTACCGCGTAATGCTGGAACTTGTTTGACTGGTCTTTTGAAAACTTCTTTGAATGATTTAGCTTGATCTAAAATGAATTGGATTTCCTCAGCAGTGAGGCCTTTTAAGCCTAGGAGATCTTTATGGTTCCATTTCAATAAACGACCCTCCATTTGGTCCGGCGTATTATATCAACTTCGCTCTTTTTTGCAACCCATTATAAGACACGAATTAATTCTATGTGAGAAAGCTCTCCTGCTTTATTTTTTTGCTCCAGTTTATTTAAAAAATAAAAGGCCCCCACAAAAAATACTGCCCCGGTGAGCAAGCCTAGAACATCTTGGGACCAAACCAACAAAGCTGCGATCTTTTGCCCAAGTACAAATCCCAATAAGAACATCCCCAAAGGAAAACCATAAAGCAAAAAAGATGCTTTCAGAGTAGCCTCTTCGTTGATCTCAAATTCAACCTTATCTCCAACCTTTGCCTTGATCGTGTTTTTCGCCTGGACCTGCATACGCATAGTGCTTTTATCCGAACCAACGATACAAATGCCACAATTCTTACATGCACCTTTAGCTTCGAATTCTATCGTTAGAAGATTATTATCTTGAGCTGCCTTGGCAATGATCCCTATCTCAGACATTATTTTTCCGCATATTCCTTGCCTTGCTTGAGCAGGGCCTGGACATCCTTATCCGTTGAGGCATCTGAATAAATACGAATGATCGGCTCGGTCCCAGAAGCTCGGAAAAGGATCCATGAGGTATCTTCAAAATTGAGCTTTACTCCATCTAAAGTCTCTTTTTCTGTGATCTTCTTGCCATAAAACTCTTGCGGAGTATTGTTCTTCAACATATCCAGCAATTTAACTTTCTTTTCATTTTCCAAATGCAGATCGATCCGGCCATAGGCACGTTTGCCGAATTTTTCTTCAAGATCAGCATAGATACCATCTAAGCTCTTTTTTTCAAAAGCCATAGCTTCTGCCAACAAAAGACTGTTTGTAACTCCGTCACGATCTGGGATATTACCTTGAACAGCATACCCCCCGCTTTCTTCTCCCCCCACCAATACTCCGCCTTTCAAGATCTGCTCGGCGATATATTTAAAACCGATCTTTGTTTCAACAGTATCTAAGCCATACTCCTTGGCGATCCTTGAGATAATCCGGCTATTATTAAAAGCATGGACGACCTTGCCTTTTAAGCCGCGATTCTTGCACATATGATGAATAAGAATAGAGAAGACCTTTTGTGAATTTAAAAAATCCCCGTGTGTTCCGCAGGCACCATTCCGGTCAGCATCCCCATCCAGGATCAGGCCTACCGCATAATCATTGCTCTCTTTTTTCATTTTTTTCAAAAGATCGGGCACATTATAATCTAGCGGCTCCGGATTTAATCCGCCGAATTCTATATCTCTTTTATTATTTATTTCTTCAACCTGCATGCCGGCTGTGGCTAATATTTTAGGAATATAACCGGCCCCTGATCCATACAGCGGATCAACTACGATCTTGATCCCTGAAGCTGCGATCTTTTTTAGATCGACGATCTTTTCAACATTCTTAAAAAAATCGGGCTTGGGATCAAATCTCTCCAGCTCACTTTCTTTTCCTCTTTGAACAGGATTTTTCCCCAGCAATTTTTCTATTTTATCTGTTAAGGCTTTTGAAGAAGATCCCCCAAATGATTCTTTGATCTTAAAACCATTATAGTTAGGAGGATTATGCGAAGCGGTAATCATCACGCCGGCACAGGCCTTTTGGTGTAGCACGTGGAAAGAGACCACCTGTGTTGGACATTCTGCGTTGGTCATTTTAACTTTAAATCCATTACCCGCCAGGACTAGGGCCGCGGCTTTAGCAAAATTATCTGAATCCAATCTGCGGTCATATCCAATGATAAATCCTTTTTTATATTCAGTTGTCTTTTTATAATGATCCGCCATGGCCTGGGCTACGATCTCCACATTTTCTAAAGTAAATGCCCCTTTGCCTTCCGACTTAGGATGCTTGGGCATTATAGATCTCCAGCCGTCTGTTCCAAATTTTATCTTTGCCATACTCCTGCCCTTCTTAAAAGAAGATCTTTTCTAATTCTTCGCCTTCCGGCTTTCTTTTCTGTAAGTCTAAATTATAAAGTTGTTTTTTTTCAACTGCCTTTTTATCTCTAACACGACTATCACTTTGGCGCATTTTTTTATTATAAACAATCTCTGAAACTCCAACAAATCTTACTTCTCGACCATATTTTTTCATGATCTTGGCTATCGCCCGTAAGGTATTCTGGCGATGAATATGCCCGATCCCTATAGCATAGCCACGTTTGCGGGCAATATTCACTAAACGGTGCAATTTCTCTTCGATCTCTATAGGATCTTGATCGCCATCTATAAAAATATCGCTGCGTAGACATTGTACTCCATATTGTTTAGCAACTGCGGGAATAATGCTTTTTGAATTTGTCCGACTATCAATAAAAAACATTTTTCTGCGTTTTAATACTTGCATTATCTGGGCCAACGTATCCTTATGAATACTAACTTTTGAGCCCATATGATTATTGATCCCCGCGATATCGGGTAGGGCACTCAAATAAAAATCCAGATTACTTTTTATCCCTTGCTTGGACATGCTTGTACGCAGCATCTTGGCAGATTCTATTTTTTTATATAATGGCTCCATAGGGATATGGCCAATCACTTCAAATCCTTTCGCCTTAGCTCTTTTTGCGATTTCCTTGGCTCGCACGGTGGCCGGGATTATGGCCACAGTAACTTTGCCCGGCAAAGCAAATAGACTTTTATAATATCCACCTCTTGGCCCGGCATCATCAATAATGATCGCTACCCTAGGCTTTGCTTTTGCCAAAACCAACGGGTTGACCAGTGCTTGGCAGCAAAAAACAACCAAGCCTAGAAAAAAAAGTTTTTTAAACACTATGGATATCTACCCTCCTGAAGGCTTGCCGATCTTATTCTGCAATATCTTGATCGCTCTTTGCAATTGAATATCATCTTTTTCTTTATATTCATAATCATCTTTACTGGCCGCTTCGATCGTTGCCGTAGGTACTGTGACAAAAATGTTCGGAGAGATTCCTTGCTCGCTGATATTGTATCCTTTTGGTGTTAGATATTTAGCCACGGTTATAAGTACAGCGGAGCCATCGGAAAGAGGACGAATATTTTGCACAGATGCTTTGCCGAAAGATTTTGCCCCGACCAGCGTCCCTCTTCTATGATCCTGGATCGCTCCTGCCAAGATCTCTGAAGCAGAAGCACTTCCTTCGTTAATTAAAACGATCAAAGGTCTTTTATAAAATTTTGTCTCCGTGCCAATCACTTCTAAAGTTTCCCTATTCCCGTCACGATCAACAGTGTGCACAACAGCTCCTTTTTTAATAAAAATGCTGGCAATATCGACAGAATTGCGCAACAATCCTCCCCCATTATTTCGCACATCCAATACCAATGCCCTTATGCCTTCTTTATCTAAATTTGCTAAAGCATTTTCAACTTCCTCTGTTGCAGTTTTATTTTCAAAGGTCGCTAGTTGGATATATCCGATCTTATATCTGTTATCGATCATTTTTGCTTTCGGGACACTTTTGATCTTTATAATATCTCGCACGATATCCACATCAAAAGGCTCTTTTTTTCCTTTACGCAATATGGTCAAGGTCACTTTTGTCCCCCGTGGACCGCGTATCCTGCTCACCGCTTCCTCTAAAGACATGCCCTCTGTATCCTTGCCATCGACCTTGATGATCCGATCCATGGCTTTTAGCCCCATCCGAAAAGCAGGAGTCCCTTCAATAGGAGAGATCACGGTTAAATGCTCATCTTTTATTCCTATCTGGATACCCACGCCAGCGAATTTGCCATCCAGGCGGATCTGCATTTCTTCAAAAGCTTTTGGCTCTACGAACCTGGAATATGGATCACCCAGAGCCTTGAGCATACCCTTGATCGCCCCGTAGATCAGATTCTTATCTTCTACTTTTTTTTGAACGTACTGGGTCTTGATAATATCTAGGACTTGATAAAGTAAACCCCAATTGCTCTCCCACGCCGCAGCTTCGGCATTCCTGATAATAGGCTCAAAGTTGTTCCCAACAAAAAAAGCAATGGAAATCAAGACAACAATTACTATGAACGATTTGGTTTTCTTCAGGATTTTACTCATTACTTTATCTTAGCATTTCACTTATAAAAATCGAAGGGGGTTGGCGGTCTTGCCACGTTTCCTGATCTCAAAATGCAAATGCGGGCCGGTGGCATATCCGGTACTGCCGACAGCTCCAATAACCTGCCCTTTTTTCACATACTGATGTTTTTTTACGAATATCTTTGATTGGTGAGCATAGACCGTTGAATAGCCGTTGCCATGGTCGATTATTGTCGCTCGTCCGTAGCCTCCCCACCAGCCCACAAAAATGACTTGCCCGGCATCGGCAGCACGGATGCGAGCGCCTGTCCTTGCCCCAATATCTATGCCCGCATGAAAACGTACCGAACGAAAGATCGGATGACGGCGATATCCATAATAAGAAGTAAGCTTGCCGCGTAAAGGCCAGGCAAATCGCCCAGAACCTTTAACTGATGAGGTCTTGCCTTGCGCCAACAAACGGACAATTAAGTTTTCTATCTCTTGAGAATTTCTTTCAAGCTCTGCGATCTGCCGCTCGTATTCTTTGCGTTTCTTGGCAACCTCGCTATAAACCTTATTTTGATCAATTTGCTTTCTGCGAAAATAGGTCTTTCTTTCCTCAAAAAGCTTTTTTATATCACCTATCTCCGAATGTCGACGTTTTAATTGCCTTTCTTTTTGTTCGATCCTTTCTTGTTGCTGGATCAGCGTGCCTAGAAGCTCTGTATCCGCCTTGAGGATCTTTTCAAAATATAAAGTACTGTTTAAAAAATCTCCCAGGGTCTTGGCCGAGAACAACAATACCAAATACCCCAAGCGATTCTCTTTATATATATCTCTTATCCTTTTTCTAAATAGATTCTTTTGTATAATATAAGATTCTTTCATAGTAGCAATATTTTGCTTGGTTTCCTGAATTTGTCTTTCCTTATAGGTAAGCTGAGAAGCAGCATAGTTCAATTCATGCTGGGTCCTTTTTAAATTCTTGTTGATGATCACCAGATTGCGTAAGGTTTGATTTTGCTTCTTTTTGATGGTCTCCAGCTGTTGCCTTTTGATCTTTAATTGTTTCGTAATATCCCAAAGTTTTTGGCGCTTTTCTTCGACATCATCAGCTAAGCCAGGAATAACCATCGACCAAAACAGGCTGGCCAGGATAATTAAGGCAACTAATTTTAAGCGGCTATTTTTATCCCCCATGAAAGTAATTATAGATTTTTTGGGCCAATTTTGCATTGACCACTTCCGCAAGGCTTTCAACAGTTGCCGTTTGTATAGATTCCTGGCCCTTAAAGCAGAATAGTATTTTCTTTTTTGTCTGTGGCCCTACTCCTGCGATTTCATCTAAAAGAGACCTAAGGGAAGCTTTCCCCCGTTGCTTGCGGTGAAAACCAATACCAAAACGATGCGCTTCATCCCGGATCCGCTGTAATAGTTTTTGCGCAAAAGAATCCTTTGGCAGATCCACTTTGCTACCCTGGAAATAAACATCCTCTTGCCCTTTGGCAATACTTACTACGGGGATTGCTAGCTTTTCCTGTTTTAAAACAGCTTCAGCAATGGCCAAATGCCCTTTCCCGCCATCGATCAGCCATAATTCCGGCAGGTTCTTTTCTGATATTTTTCTAGATCTGCGAGCCAGCATTTCTCTCAACGAAGCATAATCATCTTGCTTTCCTTTTACAGTTTTTATATTGTAATGACGATACTCTTTTTTTTCTGGCTTGCCATCAATAAATACTACTTGTGAGCCTATAATATTGCCGCTGCCCGTATTAGAAATATCGTAGCCTTCTATACGTGCTGGCAAGTATTCTAGATTAAGAATAGTTTGCAACTCTGCCAAAGCTTCATCAAATACCTCTTCTTCCTTTATATTGCGGAGCTTTAAATACTCTATATTGCGCTTGGCCATTTTGATCAATTCATGCTCAGGATCAACAACGACTTCGACTTTCTGCTTTTTGATTGCAGCGAACCACTCCCTCAGAAGATTCGGCGCCGCCTTTTTTTCCAGGACAATCTTATCTGGAAGTTCTGTTTTTCGTTCATAATAATTGGTCAGCATTCTTTCTAATACATTTTCTTCTTCGTTTCGCTTAAAAAAAACAACTTCGTTCCCGAGCACTTTCCCCCCGCGCACTTTTAAAATATCCACACCTTCTTCTTGGCCAGCTTTAAAAAAAACAATGAAATCTTGGTCTGTTCTCTCGGCAAGGACCATTTCTTGGTGACCGCTGATTTTATTTAGTTTTTTCAACCGATCTCTATATAAGGCTGCTTTTTCAAATTTCTTGTTTTTTGAGCAAAACTGCATCTTCTCTTCAAGGCCACTGATCAGCTCCTCCTGCTTGCCTTCCAAAAACAATATCAGGTCCTTACATACTTGCGCGTATTCTTCCTGGAGATCTTTATTTATACAGGGCCCTAAGCAACGCTTGATCTGCAGCTCTAGGCAAACTTTTTTGGGCAATTTCTTTGCACATTGACGCAAAGGAAATGCTGTCCGGATAAGCTTTAGGACCTGCAATATCGATCCTTGCCCGGCATAAGGGCCAAAATAACGGGCGCCATCATCCTGATACCGTCGCACAACTAATAAACGAGGGTACTCTTCATTTACAATTAACTTAAGATAAGGATAACGCTTATCATCTTTCAACTCTAAGTTATAGAACGGTTTATGCTTTTTAATTAAATTATTCTCTAGAATTAAGGCATCTATCTCGGAAGGAGTGATCATAACCTCGATATCAGCGATCTTTAAAACTAATTGCTTTGTTTTAAGGGAATCCTGCTCTCGAAAATAGGATTGTACTCGTTTGCGCAACGATTTTGCTTTGCCAATGTATAGGATCTGCCCTTGCTGATCCTTCATTATATAAACGCCTGGATCAAGCGGCAGCTCTTTTACTCTCTCTGGAATGCTCATGGAAATATTCTAGCGTATGCTTAGATATAGTGAAAGATTATCTAGGCTTATTCGGCCTCTTTTTCCTCTGTTCTTTCTACTTCTATTTTGATCTTAATTTTGGCATCTAATTCTGGATAATGCTTTATGATCACTTCATGTTCCCCGGCTTTTTTGATCGGGCCTTCAGTGTGTACCTTGCGTTTATCAATAACAAGCCCGCTTTCCTTGGTCACGATCTCTGCTATCTGGGCATGGGTAACTGCGCCGTAGAGCTTGCCACCTTCGCCTACTTTTATCTTTAAGACATATACTTTGCTTTCTATAGCTTTAACTTCCGCAGCTTTTATTTCTTTTTCCTTTGCTACTTTTTTCTGCCGCTGCTTATTAATAGCTTCTACATGCTTTTTCATCGAAGCATTCGCTTCTTTGGCGATACGACTAGGGAATAAAAAATTACGGGCAAATCCGTCACTTACTTTTACTAAGCTGCCCTTTTCGCCTAAATTAACGTCATCTTTTAATAAGAAAACTTCCATGTTCTGCTCTCCTTATTTGTTAATCGATAGTAAAGGGAAGTAAGCCCATATAGCGAGCACGTTTGATCGCCTTGGCCACTTTACGCTGATGCTTAGCATTGCAGCCTGTATTCCGTGCGGGGAGGATCTTCCCTCGATCGCTGATCAATGTCCTTACTTTATCTAAATCTTTATAATCTAAGACATCTATTTTATCTTTATAAAATATTGATAATCTCTTTCTTCGCTTGCGTCGGATTACTCCTTCTGCTTTCTCTGCCATTTGTTCATCCTTTCCTCAGGTAATTATTAAAAGGGGACATTTTCTGCTGTTTCAGAACCATTAAAATTCTTCACAGCCGGAACTGTCTCCGTTTCTTTTTTTCTCTCAAGCATTTGCATATTATCAGCAACGATCTCTGCGCTTTTCATTTTTTCGCCGTCTTTTTCCCAGGTCGATACTTGCAAACGACCATCTATCGAAACTAAGCGGCCTTTTTTTAAATATTCTCCACAGATCTCTGCTAGCCTTCTCCAGGCTACAACCCTTAAAAAATCCGTTTCCTCTTGACCGCTTTGCCCACGAAAATTGCGGTTAATCGCTACAGTAAAACGTGTTACGGCTATCCCTGAAGGAGTATAGCGAGTTTCTGGATCTTTAGTTAATCTGCCAATTATAAAAACCTTATTGTACATAGCTGCCTTTCTAGAATGGAATATCTTCCATTGCTGCCACGGGAGTTGTTGGCTCCTGCTGTTCAGCTGATTCACTTGGCGCGAGGATATTGCCTTGTTTGCCATCCAAACACACTAAGTTGCTGGTAACAACTTCTGTGATCCACTTGCGTTTGCCATTATCTTCATTAATGGTACGAACTTGTATCCTGCCTTCAACCAGGACCGTGCTCCCTTTTTTAAATTGCGCTACCGCCTGCTCCGCTTGCCGAGCCCAGGAAACAACTTCAATAAAATCGGTCTCTCCGGCTGTCCCATCTGCTCTTTGCGGCCGTTCCACAGCCAAGACATACGCAGCCAGCGCTGTCCCTTCTTGAGAATTTTTCAGCTGCAGATCATCCGTTACTTTGCCTACTAAGATAATTTTGTTCAGATTAGACATTACTTTGCCAATTCTTCCTGCTTTGGTTTATTGCGAATACTTTTTAGCTTTACACACATTTCACGCAATACTGCATCATTGATACCCAGCACTTTTTTCATCTCTTTTATAGCTTCGCCAGAGGCTTCAAATTCCAAGCGTTCATAATGGCCTTTCGTGATCTTATCAATAGGCGTAGCAAGCTCCCGCTGACCAAGGTTCTCTTCATCAATGATCTTAGCGCCCTTACCGGTCAAGGCTTTCTTTACTTTTTCTTTGAGCGCTTCTAGCTTATCTTCTTCTAGATCAGGACGTAAAACATATAACAACTCGTAACCATCCATTCCAGGTCCTCCTTGCCTTAGGCATTTTTATTTTGTTTTCACTAAAAAAGGACTGAAATGATAGCATGTGGGATTTTTATTTACAACACTAGTTCAACTGGCCAGATTTTTTTAACAGAATTGCATAAAAATACCTGTTCTGTACTTTTTAGGTCCTTTATCATTATTTTTTTCTCTTTTAATACTCCGCTTTTTAATAAATGCTCTCGATATGTCCCGGGCAGCAGGCCAGCACTTAAGGGAGGAGTATATTTTCTACCATTCTGTTGCACAATAATATTGGAGACCGCTCCTTCGGTGATCTCGCCCTTTTCATTGCAAAAAATAACATCATCCATGCCGGCTTGCTGTGCTTTTTTATACTCTGCATCATATACTTGTCTTTTTGTAGTTTTATACTTTAAATATTCATTCTTAGAATTTAACTGTATCCCAGACAATCTGGCTCTACCCTGGGGCCTAAATTTCTGTTCGGGCGTACAAGAAATATTAAAACTGCCGTCTTTTTTTAATAAAAGCCTTATTTTATATCTCTTTGTTGCGCTGTTTGATCTTGGCAATTCCCTCAAAACAGCTCTGATTTTATTCAAGGGCAGAATATAATTAAAATAATTAGCGGTTCTTTTTAAGCGCTTTAGGTGAAGCTCTAGCAAAAAGATCTGCCCTTTTTCTAAGAGCATAGTCTCTATCAATTCTACGGGCGATTCTAAGCCACCAGTTAAAAATTTCCCTTTTAATTTTGCCTCGGCATACTCTGCCAATGGATCAGAAACATAGGTTATCCCGCCTCCTACGCCTAGCTCTCCCTGATAATTGTTTTTCTGCTGCTTATGCAAAAGAACCGTTCTTATTGCCACATTAAAAACCTGATTTCCATTGGGCGCTAAACAGCCTATTGCGCCTGTATATATTCTGCGGTCACTTTTCTCGAGAGTACTGATTATCTTCATGGTTTCTATTTTTGGCGCTCCTGTAATAGAGCCTGAAGGAAATATGTTTTTTAAGATATCTAGTAGCCCCACCCTCTGTTTAAGTGCTCCAGAAATAGTAGAAGTCATTTGGAATAAAGTATTATACTTTTCTATAGAAAATAATTTTTGCGTATACACTGATCCAAACTTGCATATCCGGCCTAGATCATTGCGCAACAGATCCACGATCATTAGGTTTTCCGCACGGTTTTTTGGATCTTGCCTTAATATTTCAGCATGTTTTTTATCTTCACTATGCTTAGCTGCCCTGGCTATTGTCCCTTTCATTGGCCTAGCGATTATTTCCCGGCCGTTTACTTTAAAAAAAAGCTCCGGAGATAAGCTCAAGATCGAGAACTCTGGGGCCTGGATGAAAGCAGAATAATCGGTGCCCTGCTGCTTCTTTAATTTTTTATATAGCTGGTAGGGCTCCCCCTGCATCTGCAAGCTATAACGCATGCTGTAATTGACCTGATACGTAAACCCGGAGGCGATCGCTTGCTTGATTTGCTTGATCTTTTGGATATATCTTTTTTTTGAAGTATTCAAACTTATATTTTCAATTTTTAATTCTTCTTGCCCTCCAGCTAAATCTGAAAAAGCTTCCTTTTTATTGGGTGCTTTAAATACTGCAAACCAAACTAGCGGAAACTTATAGTTTTTTTTTGTTTTTATCTTTTCGAAAGCATATCCTGCTTCATAGCTCAAAAACCCCACTACCCAATAGCCCTTATTTTGAAAATATTCTGCTTTTTTTATTGTTTTAGAAACATCGCTTGGGCTTGTGCAGGAAATCAACGCATGGGGATTTTCAAAGAAACGCTGCTTGCCATCAAATTCAATTAAAGCTTTTACTTTATAAGACATATACTCCTCGAGATCTTCGAGGCCATAAGTTATTTTTCAATTATTTCCAAGATCCGCGTTAGATCATCTTGTGAATAATAGATGATTTCTACTTTGCCTTTCTGGTCTGTTCCATGCAGATTAACTTTGGTCCCAAAATAGCTGGAAAGCTTATCTCGAACATCACTCATTGCCGGGCTTATTTTTACTTTTTTCTTGCCAGTGCCCATTTTGCTGCCCGTGCCCTTAGTCGCAGTTGCCAAGCCTTCTGCGTGGCGTACATTCAGGCCTCCCTTTAAAATCTCTTTCCATAGCTGAATCCGCTTATTGGCCTCTCCTGCCATTAAAATGGCCTTAGCATGGCCTGCCGTTATCTCTCCTTTGCGTAAGCTTTCCTTTATTTCTTTTGGCAACTCTATTATCCTTAACGCATTGGCTATTGCCGAGCGACTCTTCCCAACCTTGCTGGCAACTTGTTCTTGCGTTAATTCAAATTCTTTCATCAACAATAAATAAGCTTCCGCCTCATCTAAGGGATTTAGATCCTCTCGTTGGATATTTTCAATGATCGCTAGCTCCAATGATTTTTCATTTGAAATATTTTTAACAATTACTGGAACTGTTTCTAGTTCCGCGATCTTGGCTGCCCGCAATCTGCGCTCGCCTGCCACTAATTCATATTTTCCTTCGATCAGGCGGACCACCAGCGGCTGTACTACTCCATGCTCTTTTATCGACGCCGCCAACTCACGTATAGAATCTTCCGCAAAATTATGCCTGGGCTGCCTTGGATTTGGCTTGACCTCATAAGGCGAAATATTGATTATAGTTTTCCCCGAAGCAAGCGCAGTCTTCGTCGGCAATAGCGCGCTCAATCCTTTCCCTAATCCTCTTTTAATTGTTGCCATGTGCCAGTACCTCCTTTGTTAATTCTCGATAAGCTTTTGCTCCTTCAGATCTTTTTGCATAAATAGTGATCGGCTGCCCATAACTTGGCGCTTCACTTATACGCACATTTCTAGGAACGATCGTTTTAAAAACTTTATCATTGAAATGTTTTCTTGTTTCTTCAACTACTTCTTTGCTTAGCTTTGTCCGCAGATCGAACATGGTCATGACGATCCCCCCTAATTCTAAGGACGGATTTGCCTCTTCTCTCACCAGCTCAATTGTCTTAATTAGGCGTCCTAGGCCCTCTAGAGCGTAGTATTCACACTGCACCGGGACTAAGGCTTTATCCGCGGCGATCAAAGCATTGATGGTCAACATGCCTATGGAGGGAGGACAATCGATCAAGATATAATCATATGCCTCTTTTAATGGAGCAAGAATATTTTTTAATATTTTTTCCCTGCCCTCAACATTCAACAATTCAACAACAGCTCCGGCAAGATCAGGGCTGGAAGGAATAATATTTAAGCCTTTAACAGATGTTGGATAAAGAGTATCTAATACTTCTTTGTTGCCCGAGAGCAGCTCATAGATGCCGCTCTCGATTTTTTCTACATCTAAACCTACGCCGCTGGAAGCATTTGCTTGAGGATCGATATCTACTAAAAGGACTTGCTTCCCTTGCTCAGCTAAATAAGCTCCAAGGTTTACCGTTGTCGTCGTTTTGCCAACGCCGCCCTTTTGATTTACAACTGCGTAGATCACTCCCATGAAATCCCCTTTGAAGCTAAATTAATGTGTTCAATTATAGCAGACATGGTTTACAGGTGTCCAGTGTTTCACGTGGAACATTTTTTATAGCGGTTTTTTTTGCGGCAATCCTGCACGGCGAGGATATTTTTGTGGCGTATCATTTACTTTTTTGATTAGAATAAGTGAACGTTTGTTTTCTCCAATGCTAAATTTTTCCATTTTTGCAAGCTCTCCTCCTAATATTTTCAAAGAATTCTTCGCTTGCTCTAGCTCCTGTCCAACAGCTGCACCCTTATATAAGACTACTTTTCCCTGAATTTTCAAAAAAGGAAGCATTAATTCTAGTAAAATATTTACCTTTGAAACAGCCCTGGCCAGCGCAATGTCATACTTGCCACGATGATTTGTGTCTTTAGCCAGATTTTCAGCACGATCAACTATACATATAGCGTTTTTTATATGTAAAGTTTTTATAACTTTATTAAGAAAATCAACCTTTTTTACAGTTGAATCAACTAAAGTCATGCTTATTTTTGGATATAATAACGCTATTGGAAGCCCGGGCAGGCCTGCTCCCGATCCAACATCAACGATCTTTTCGCTGCCTATTAAAGCTATAATTTTGACAAAAGCTAGTGAATCTAAGAAATGTTTTTCTACAATATCTTGTTCTTCAGTTATTTTTGTTAAGTTTATCTTCTTGCTTTCCTCTTGCAGCATTCTTAAGTATATATATAATTGCTCAATTTGGTCATCTTGATGATCTATCCCCCAGGCTTTTAAAGTATCTATCAGAAGCTGTTTATATTTACTAGACATTTGCGTTGGTTATTTTCTTAATGTTTCACGTGGAACATATTTTGACCTTTTCTGCCCTCGGCGCATTGCTTCAAGATAGATCAAAAGTACGGAAATATCAGCGGGATTTACTCCTGCTATTCTGCTTGCTTGACCAAGCGATAAGGGTTGTACTTGCTGAAGCTTATATTGAGCTTCCTTTCTTAATCCTTTTATCTTGGTGAAATCAAATTTATTAAATATTTTCTTGTTTTCTAGCTTTTTGAATTCATCTACCTGTCGTTTTTGGCGATTTATATAGCCCTCATACTTCAATTCTATCTCAACTTGCTCAATTATTGCCCTAGGCAATTCTGTGCTATTTTTGTAATCCAAGGCTTTCAGCTTGTCATAACCTAGCCTAGGCCTTGCGATTAATTCAGAAAAACAACAAACCTTCCTCAATGGCTCACCCATTTTTCTCATAACTGCCTTATTTTTTTGACTTGGCATTATTTTAATATTCTTTAGCCTTCTAATTTCATCCTTTATGGCATGTTTTTTTTGTGTGAATTTTTCATATCTTTTCTCGCTTATTAGGCCTACTTTATAGCCTATGTCAGTTAGACGCAGGTCAGCATTGTCCTGTCTCAATAAAAGCCTATATTCAGATCTGGAAGTCATCATTCTGTATGGCTCAGCTATCTCTTTGGTTATTAGATCATCTATTAACGTAGCAATGTATGAGTTTTCACGTCCCAATATGAGCATATCTTCATTTTTTGCCTTCATTGCAGCATTTATTCCTGATATCAACCCCTGGGCTGCAGCTTCTTCATACCCTGAAGTCCCATTGATCTGCCCTGCCAAGAAAAGGCCTTTTATTTTTTTAGTCTCTAAAGTACGATTTATTTGACTAGGAAAAACAAAATCATATTCAACAGCATACCCTGGCCGCATTATTTCAACATTTTCTAATCCTGCCATTGTTCTTAACATCTTTAGCTGAATGTCTTCGGGTAAACTTGTCGCGATCCCTTGCGTATACATCTCAAGTGTATCTCTGCCTTCCGGCTCGATAAATGCCGTATGCCTTTCCTTTTCGGGAAATCTTACAACCTTATCTTCTATTGAAGGACAATATCGTGGACCAATGCCTTTAATAACTCCTTGAAATAAAGGAGACCGATGTAAATTGCTGCGAATTATTTTATGTGTTTTCTTGTTGGTATAAGTTAAATAACAAGGGACTTGCTCGGGATCATATTGCCCAGGATAAAAAGAAAATCTATACTTCTCCTCTGCGCCAGGCTCTTCGCTCATTTTTTTAAAATTTATTGTTCTGCGATCTAGCCTGGGAGTTGTGCCTGTTTTCAGTCTTCCCAATTTCAAACCGCACTTTTTTAAACTATTTGATAATTCTACGGCCGGGAATTCGCCCATTCTGCCTGCAGGGATATGTTCCAAGCCAATATGTATAATCCCCTTTAAAAACGTCCCTGGGGTCACTATAACGCATTTCCCTTGGTACAAAACTCCCATTTTAGTTAAAACGCCTTTTATCTGTTTTTTATTGCAGACAATACCGGTAATTATGCCTTGTTTAATATCTAGATTATTCTGGTGCTCTAATACCTGCTTCATATACACATGATATGCTGCCTTGTCAGATTGTGCCCTTAAGCTTCTGACAGCTGGCCCTTTGGACATGTTTAACATTTTCATTTGTAAAAAAGTGGCATCTGCGGCCTTCCCCATCTCTCCGCCTAAAGCATCTATTTCTTTTACTAAATGGCTCTTTGCTGGCCCACCAATAGCTGGATTACAGGACATCAAGGCAATGGTATCTAAATTCATGGTGATGATTAATGTTTTACATCCTAATCTTGCCGAGGCTAACGCCGCTTCACACCCGGCATGTCCAGCTCCGATTACTATTACTTCATATTTTTTTTTATATTTGATCATTCTTTTTTTCTTTTTGCGGATTATATTTAGTTCTATTTTTTTAAAACTTTCTATATGAATACAACTATATTTTTTATTTTTACTGCAGCATTAATTTTTCCACAATTTGGTCCGGCCATTATATAAAAAAAAGACTTTCTCCGCTAGTTAGAGAAAGTCAGCTTGTAGTTAAGCAATATATCTCTTACTTAACAGCTTCTTTTTCGCTTTTAGGCTTGCCGTTGCCATTCTTCCGGCCTAAAAAGCTCAGCGATTCAGCAATGATCTCAGTGATCCATTTTTTCTCGTTATCCTGCTCATATGATCTGGATTGTATCCTGCCATCGACGAGCAGATCTTCTCCTTTCTTAACATATTCCTTGCAAATTTCTGCTAATTTGCCCCAGGCAACAATATTAAAAAAATCAGACACTGACTTGCCATTGTTATCTTTATAGGGACGATTTATTGCTAAGGTAAAGCCTGTCCTTAACCGATCATCGCTTACTGCCTTAGCTTCTGGCTCGTTTATTAATCTTCCTACTAAAGTAACATGATTATAATCCGCCATTTAACACCACCTTTCTTTTGTAATTATTGCCTATTAATTAGCGGGGAGTTATTTAATAAACAATTGTATATATTATATATGAAAGACAGGCCTATGTCAACTATATTGTTCGTTTACTTTGTTTTTCTCTTTTCTTGACGTTAGTAACCAAAAAAATATCGTTTTGTTAAGTAATCTTAAACGAATTTGCTATCTTTAATAAAGTACTTTTTACTGAATACCACGCCTGGGAAGTAGTCAGTATCGTAACCATATAGGCATTGCCCCCCTTCATATAGTACTTTTCAGTAACGATAAGCTTGATAGTCCCGCTTGTCTTGCTAAATAGGTTCTTGGAATACATTACGATAAAACCATCTGCCGCATTAGCATTGCCTATCTCCCATTGCTCCATCTGGCGACCACCGACATACATCCAGCTATCATAAGCTTCGATCCTGGCGATAGCGATTTGTTTTGCATTTTCTGCACCAAACTTCTTGGCAGGGACCACATCTAATGAAACTTCGCTAATGCCGTCATCTTCATTCTTAAAGGAGATCAACTTCTTTTTTCCAGACAAATCTGCCTTCCACCCATAACCGTTCATAGAACAGCCATACTGTTCATTTTGATAAAAATCCCCTATTAATCCGGCATAAACAGGGTTTATCATCATTAATATACATATAATCAGTATTAGCTTTTTCATTTATAACTTCTTTATTTCTGCTATTTGCCACCGGTTATTTTGGTCATAAAACGTTACTTCTGCCAGCTTCTTGTTATTCGTATCTTTGATCAACATTTCATATTTTACTCTTCCCTTTGCTATTCCTGCAAAATTAAAACTATATTGCAGATCCCTTCGGGCATATGCCTTCTGTAATACCTCCTTAATAAAATCAGCCATAGTTCCCCGCCCTACATTGATTGCCTTTATTATGCTTGCGGCGCCAAATACATTATCCTCTTCTTTTATTGATATAATTAACTGCTTGTCTTTTATTTGATTGCTAATACTCTCTTCATTTTGAGATATACACGCCAATTGTAGCGCTTGCCACCTATTCTCTAATCCCTGCAGCTTTTCGATCTCGTGATCTGTATCAATGATTTGCATATGGCTTTTGCCAATAGCCTTAAGGTTGTATTCTGCCAGTTCTTTATAATAATATTTCAACTCTTCTTGCCCAAACACATCCTTGCTATATTTACTTATTATTTTTTTATAAAGCTCCTTGGCTTTTGCTGTCTCGTTATTTACGTAATTAAGCTCTGCTAAGCGCATTAAAACCTCTGAAATGGACATTAAAAATATTTTCTTTTTACGCACATAACCTTTATCTAACTCAACTATTATATGTTTAATTTTTTCATTTTTATATGTTTTTACAAGCTCTTCATATATAGCCTTGGCCTTGTCCTGATCATTAAGCCCTTTATAATAAAGCTCGGCTATTGATAATTTCAGTGAATATTTGTTTTTAATATACTCCTCATTATTCTTTATATTCTCTATAGCGGCCTCATATCCTTGCGGCATATTAAGCACTAACGCTCTGGCTATTATGGGGATAATGATATCGTTGGTATCCATTGGATCTTCCAAAGCAAGCTTATTTGAATCATTTGTGGTCTGCAAAACACCAGTAAAGATGATCACGGCCACTATTGCCGATATCCCCGCAACGGCCATTAGGGGCCATATTTTAGCCTTTTTAGGCATTAGGTCATTTTTGATTGTTTTCTTGCTAGGCACAATTTATCCTTTTTTTACTATTTTAAGGATGCCTAGTATATCATGAAAATATTCTATTGGTGGAGCTTTTATGCTTTGTTTTTAAATGCAGATTTCTTTATTTTTTCTTTATGTTCTTTTTTTAATTCGTTAGCTATTTGCTTGAGCTCGGTTTTCTTTGTGCCAATAAAAGCAATGACAGATTGCAATAGGCCTGGTTTTTCTAGTTTTTTTATATCTTTTTTTTGTTTATTTTCTTTTTCTATCTTTGATAATATCTGGACAGGGTCAAATGTTGTTTTGTTTTTTATATCTTTTTTTTGTTCATTCTGGGCATTTTTACACGCAGCGTAAGCATTGTTCGTTGTATTTTTTGTGTCTTCCGGCTTTTTGTTTGTATTTACAGCAGCTTTCGCCTCCGCAGCTGCCAATTGCTCTGCCTTGCTTAGCGCCGCTGCTCTTTCTTCTGCGGTGGTCGCTTCGCCTTTCATTACTACTTGATTGGCCTTGCTGACGTTCTTTTTTAAATATTTCAGGATCAAACGATTATGCAGTTTTTTGAACTCCGCATGATTAGCCTGTTTTGATTCTGATACACTATTCGTAGCCATTATTACCTCCAATAAAAAAGGGACCCATAAATGGTCCCCCCACAAATAAAAAACGTATATATTATATCTTCACTATATATATCGTGATTTATTAGTAAAAACTTGCATTTTTTAGTTGACTTACGCGCGTATCCATTTAGAATTAGCCTATGCGCTTTCTTAATGATATTTACTCTTTCTTCATAAGCTTCTTGCCTGCCGAGTTGGAGCTCGGTCTAAAGAAGCTTATTTTGAACTCTACACTAGCTGCCTTTATTGCTGGCTTTTCCTTTGCTTTTTTTTCAATATTCTTTCTGAAGCTTATTTTAAAAACATTCCGCACTTGGCTAAAGGTCAGGAAACGAGATCGTCGGCTTTCTTCTATCAAGGTCCCCAATGGCACCTTTGTTGGAGAAGTCACTCAATTCCTTGATAAATTAAAAGTTGCTGTTATTAGGATCAACAAAAAGAACGTTAGGGTAGGGGACACTATTTTAATCAAAGGGAAACGCACGAACCTTATGCTGCCTGTTAAATCCTTACAGATCGACCGCCAATCTGTGCAGGTCGTAAAAAAAGGATCGGAAGCAGGCTTGCTTACCGGCAAACCAGTCTTCCGCAATGATCTTATTTTTAAGATCTCTAAGTAACCAATACTTTTTTTTCTATTTTTATTCTGTCTAGTTAACTTCTGCTAACCCCTGTTTTTTAGTAGGTATACTTTATTTTGATACTGGGTATAAGCCTTGTAGAAATAAAACATATATAAATACATTTTTTATTAATCATAGTGGGGGAGGAAGAGAGGTGCACTATGAAAGATAAGCTAAATGATCAGGCAAATAATGAAGGTTATTTCGTACTAGGCGTTACGATTCTGATCCTGTCAATTATCAATATCCTTTACACATCCGTGATTTCTGTCCCGTTAGCAATTAATGATCGCAATCATGTCGCGTTAGTGCAAAAAAAACTTTAAACCTAAGGAGTATGCTTATGCCAGGTTTTAAAATGTCCGTATTTTGTATCACCTGTTTCGTCATAATTATGATAACAACTAGTACAGTGTTGGCAGAAATAGATGTGGCAGAGCAGATAAAGTATTCTAAGCTTAATCCAGCGCCTTCTCTGCGTTTAGAAAACATTGCCCACGATCGTCAATTAGTAAGAGAAAGCTATCAATTTCTAACAGGGCTGCTTGGCGGCACTTTGTTTATTGCCGGCACGTTTGCGCCAGACCCGCTGACCAAGGGGGCTTTGCAGATCGCTGGTATAACAAATATTTTTTCTTCCTATGTTTTAGGCAATTATAAAACTGCCGAAGAAAGGTCTTGGCAAAAAGTTCAACAAATGAACACTAGCGCTCCTCTATATAAAGAGAAGTTTGCCGCTGAAGAGATCCTTTTAAATGCAAAAAAAAGCAAGGCCACAACCTTAGAAGGACCGCATGGTTTAAGCGTGCTTAGTACTGGATTAATTGGTTCTTATTTGTTTTTTTCCGGCAATAGCTTGGGGGCTTTTACTTATGTTGGCACCTATGCCTGTTTCCCCAAGAATACACAGGTCGAAACTCAGGCTGCGCTTTTAAAAGAGGATCTGCGCTTTGCTGATATTAATTACCCTAGAACAAAAATGACCAGTATTTATTAAAACAAGAGAGAGGCGATAGCCTCTCTCTTGTTTCACTACTTATGAACGGTTTCTTTAACCTTTATACTACCAATCCCAGATAAAGCCCTACTACAGAAAATTTCACAACACAACTGATGATCCCGGGCATTATTTTTGTATTGGCCTCTTTATCTCCCCACTGCAGATTGCTCAACAATATATAAAGCATCGGAACAAAAAAGATAAAAGCATAGGAAAGGCCTCCGCCAATTGTTTTCTCAAATACTTTAAATGCCGATAAGAATTGGAAAGTAAAGATCAGTACAATAGCAAAAAAAAGCTGGATAAAAAGCACAATTGGGATAACAAAGGTCAGCCGCATTTTCAGCCTCTTCATTTCCTCCGGCGAACACCCCTTTGCTGTTTTCTTGACAATACCATAACCAAAAATTAGAAGATCTAATAGGAAAATTAAAATACCCAGGATTAAGCTTTTTGTAATCATGCGCTGCTCCTTTCGAGAGATTTGTGTTTGGTATTATACTACAGGCCCTCCCAAAAACAAATCGTTCAAGATATTTTATTATTTATATTATACCTAAGGCTGGGATTATAAAATGTAAAAGAGAAAGAATAATCGTTGTTATTGCCAAAAGGAACATTTGCATCGCTTGCCCGCTAAAAATTATATCACCCATTTCTTTTTCCCCCTTCCTTGTTTAAGCCATGAGAAATATCGTTTTTTTAGGCTATTAAAATGTATCGATTATTTATGCTGTTTTGGTGGCTTTTTATAGATAACTAAGCTGTTTTTTTGAAAAGCTGTCTTGCCAAAATCATGCCAAAGCAAAGTAGGGCGATTTTCCCACAATCTATCAGGGGCACTAATCCTTACTGCTTCATAATTGTTCTTACTTAGATAATTTTCAATATATCTTTTTCTGATCCCCCAAATAACAGGAGTTTCTTTTTCTGATTTATAATTCCATACATATTTTTTTGTGCTCGCCTGCTTATTTAAATTATCTTGAAACAACACCCATTTCATCCATTTCTGCCAAGTATTTCCTTTTAAAATTATCCAATCCGGGGCTGGATCCTTAAAGGGGAGCTCTCTGGCTATTTTTAAATTAGTATAAAAGATATAGGGCTCCGCTCCATATGAAGTAAAGACGGACTGCCCTGGGCTGGCCTGTTGTTCAAAATATTCAACCGCAGCCTTAACTGGGCCTTGAGCAGAATCCCTTAATTCATAAAAATAATTCATAAGGTCAAATCTTAGATCTTTATAATGCGTAATGATCTTCTCTGGCAAACTCCATTTTGAAATATACCAATACGGCAAGCTCCAAATGTTAGAAAAAATCAACGTGACCACAAGCAGGCCCGCCATTGTCTTGCTTTTCCTGCTAAGCATTAGCACTATTTTTGCTAAAAAGTATGCAGCCCAAGGGATGAGCACTATTATGTATCTGATATCTGGATACAAAGGGATAAAACAAATTATCAAATAATAAAATACCCCCGCAAGAAAGATATATTTATCAAAATCATCTATTTTTCTTTTATAAAACAAATAGCCTATTCCTATAAACAATACTACCGGAAAAATAAAATGATTTACGCCGAACAAATGCAAAGGTATGTTTATTAACCAATTGATGAGGCGATCTGATAGATTTGTCCCGACTTCTCCGAATTTATCCCACAATTGAGCATAAATGATCCAGGGCAGACACAACAAGGCGATCCCTGCCCAGATAGTTAAATGTTCTTTGTTTTTTACTTTTCTTTTCTGAACAAAATATCCCGCTAAAAAAGTTGATGCCAGCCAGGCCAGGGCAGACATATATTGAGCATGAAAAAGCAAAGCGCCTACAGTGCTTAATAACAAAACATTCTTTTTTTGGTTGTTCTGCCAGCGCCAATAGAGAAATAGCCACAAAACAGCAAAAAATATTAATAAAGAATAATAACGACATTGCCTGGCATGCAGGATAAAGGTTACTGATGTCGTTAAAAACAAAGCTGCCAATAAAGCTAATGAATATTGTTTCTTTTCTTTATAAATAAAATAATACATAAGCCATATTGTTATAAGCGCTAAAACCACATAGGGCAGCCTTGCCGCCCAAGTGCTAACGCCGAACACCAGAAAAGACAGGGCCGTGAGATAATGCGGCAGCCAAGTTTGATGTATCCAGATCTTCTGTGCGTTCGAATCATGGCCCCATTCTTGAGTCACTAGATTTACCCCATCAAAAGCTTTCGGCCAACCAAAACGCAGGATATTTTTTGCGATTACAGCAGTCTCTGCTTCATCTTCCCATAAAAGATCGCCAGCTAGATTTGTGAACAATAAGACTGCCGCTAATATTAGAAGGAAATAAATAAAATATTCTTTTCGAAAGAATTTCATATGCCGTATACTATATCGATAATGAACCTGAAATTAAACAAACTTTTATTACATACTTATTTATTCTTTCTATCTTTTTTCTTTCTACTTTTCCATGGCTATCATTACGGACATTGGGAACAAGTATTTTATATCCCCCGGATCAGGCATTTATTGGATCCAAGCTTTTTAGCTCAGGATTGGTTCATCAGCTTGGCTCCCTACCATGCTTTTGCCTTAAAGCTTTGGGGGGGCTTGGGCCAGATCTTCGGCTTGCCTTGGGCTACAGCAATTTTATATGCCTCGGTCTTGTTAATTTATATTTGGTTCACCTATTTTATTGCATGGGAGCTTTTTAAAAATAAAAATATTGCTTTGCTAAGTGCTTTTCTCATGACCTTTATAATCCCCCACGGCCTGGGAGGCAGCAGAATGATCCAAGCCTCCTTGTCTCCCAGAATGCTGGGGATCGCCCTTGTGCTTATCGCCCTGTATTTCTTTTTTCGAGGGAACTATATTGGTGCTTTTTTCATGGCTTTTATAGCCGGCAAACTTCATCTGCTGATCGGCATTAATATATTGCTTATCCTTGGATTGTATTATGTTTTTTCTTGGCAAGCCCGCAAGCCTTCTTTCAAAGAGCTTGGGTTTATTTTGCTTGGCCTTTGTTTTGTTTTACTCCCGGACATTTGGCAGCAAATACAAATAATCCTGGGCAATCCCTCTCTATCTCCTGATCTTTTTATCAAGATCAACACCCAGCTGCGTTTCCCTCAGCACTATTTATTGTTACACACGGGCCCCTTAGGCTTGTTTTATTTTGGAGCACTCCTTTGCTTATTATATTTTTTTCGCGTTGTACTCCCTGATAAAGAAAAGCGGGCTAAATTCTTGTATCTTGCTGGGATCTTAGCTGTTTTTTCTCTGATCAACCTATTGTTTGTCGATCTCTTGCATATAGGTTTTCTGGCCAAGCTTCAATTATTGCGCTTAACCTATCTAATAGAGTATCTTTTTCTCCTGATCTTCGCGGCTGTCCTGGTCGATTTTTATAATAAAAGGCCCGCTATTATATTTAAGCCTTCCTTGCTGCTTATTATCTTCCTGCTGCCTCTCTTGATCTATAGGCTCCCCGAAAACTATAAGCAATTGACTGTGCTCTTACTTATTCTCTTTATTATTTTCCTGCTTGAATATCTCCTTAAAAAGAGCCCCGGGCTAAATACCTTTAGATCACAAATTTCTATCCCTGCACTTAAGCTTTCTTTTGTCTCCACCTTGATCTTGTGTAGCATATTGATCTTTATTGTTTTTTACTTATTAATTTTCCCCCAGCAGCTTGCTAATATTCAATGCCAGGCTCCTGGCAAAAACGCCTCGGCCTTTATTGATATTGCTTATTGGGCAAAAATGAATACTTCTCCGGAAGCAATATTTATTACCCCTCCCCATGTGGCAGGTTTTAGATTGCATGCTGAGCGAGCCATAATTACTGATTTTCAAGCCTGCCCATATTTAGAGAACAATTCTTTAGAATGGAAACATCGGCTGGATAAGCTTATTGACACAGATCTTTTTGCCAGCGGTCTAAAAGGCTGGGCATTCTTGCCTTTTCTAGCCAGTAAGTACTATGCTCTTTCGTCTGAACAAATATCAAATATTGGCCAGGAATTTTCGGCAGATTATCTGCTTACCAAAAATGGCCACACGGTATCCTTCCCTTTAGTCTATAAAAACAATGAATATGCTTTATATAAGCTTTAATGCTTTTTGCTGAAGATATATTTAAGTAGTGTCTGCAAGATAGATAATCCGTAACGTATGCTGGTGCGAAAATTAACCTGATGTGACTCAGGGCCATAGTGTGTCGGCACCGGGATCTCTTTTATACGCAGGTCTCTCTTTTTAAATTCTATCAGGATTTGAGTATCAAAATGAAAATCATCGGTAAGCTTATTAAAGGGTAGTTTTTTTAACGTAGCTAGTCGATACGCACGGAATCCGGAATGATATTCAGATAAGCTTAAGCCTAAAATAATGTTCTCTATGGCGGTCAGAAATTTATTGCCTAAAAATTTCCAAATAGGCATCCCGCCTTTTATTGGCCGGCCCAACATCCGGGAGCCCATGACCAGATCCGCTTTGTTTTCTAGGATAGGCTTTATCAGCTGCGGGATCTTTTCCGGTGCATACTGCACATCTCCGTGCAGCAAAACAACAACATCATATCCCTTGTTTATGGCATACTTATAGCCGATTTTTTGATTGCCGCCGTATCCTTTATTCTTACTATTGCGATAAATATTCAGGTTATTGATATGGTTCTCTAATTTATAGCCCAATCCCGCAAAATAGGTATTGTCATTGCTGCAATCGTCAAAAACATAGATCTCTTTTGCAGATCTCCTTAATTTTTTCGGGATCCGTGTATAACAAGCTATCAAAGTACGCACTGCCTGATAGGCAATAATAAAAATAGCGACTTTCAGTGGTCTCTTCTTTTTTAGCAAAGGTGTCTCCTTTTGGGTCATTCTATATAAAGCATTTCTATTTTCCAAGATAATATTTAAATATTCTTCCTATACTCAAAATTGGCTGCTTTGGTGCTGTTCAGTAAAACTACACCATTTTTCTTTTTTTGACGTATAAAAAATGCTCCAGATGGGTATATATAGAACAAAAGCTTTGAAGTTTGATCTTGAAAACAAAATAAAGATCTTTTAGATAAGGAGCCCCTCAGATGGGTAATGTTAATAAGAGAATGCTTATTATTTCTTTAATATTCGGTATCGTGACTTTTGTGTTCACGACCATGTACTTAGGTAAGGTTGCTAAGGAAACGAAGCATGCCAGCGAATTGCTAAGTATTATTGTCGCCAAAGTAAATATCCCGCCCCGGTCCGTGATCACCAAAGAAATGCTCGAGAGCAAACCGCTTCCGCGTAAATATGTTCTTCCGGGTGCTATTAGCAAGCTGGAAAATGCTGTAGGCAAGATCTCTACTACGCCAATTATCCCAGGGGAACAAGTTCTTTCTAATAAATTAGCCGTCCGCGGTCGCTCCTTGGGCCTATCATTTATTATCCCCAAGAATAAACGTGCTGTATCAGTCGAGGTGGATGCCTCGGCAAGTATCGCCGGGCTGATCAAGCCGGGAGACATGGTCGATGTCCTTTGTACTCTCGGTGGCAATATAGATCGCACCGTAACACTTCTGCAAAACGTTCCCATCTTGGCGATTGACCGCCAAATGGAAAGCGCAGAACAGCCCAGCGGTAAGATCAATCGCTCTGTTATCGCGACCTTTGCCCTAGATAGCCAAGATGCAGAAAAGCTTGTCTTGGGCGCTTATAAAGGTCGTTTAAAACTATTATTACGGCCAGTGGATGATACTAGCATAATTAATTCTTGGGGAGCCGGAACTGGTCATTTGCTCCCTTATCGCAAAGCCACTACAGGTGGCGGTTACAACATAAGAATAATTAAAGGGACTCAGACCAGCACGAAGAAACTATAAAGGAGAAATTAATGTTTAAGAAATTGGTGATCATAATTATAGCTGCCTCTCTGATCTTGAACTCAGCGGCTTTTGCAGCCGATGAACAAAAGGATTCTATAGAGAACATCTTTCAGCTTACTGCGGGTACTTCTAAATTATTAAAAGTAGATTTTAACGTAAAAAATCTGGCCATCGGTAATTCTGAGATAGCCGATGTCCTGATCATTTCTGCGCAAAAGATCCTGGTCAACGGGAAAAGACCAGGGATCACCACCTTGACGCTTTGGGATGCCTTAAAAAACTATGATTATAAGATCGTGGTCAATAAAGGCTCGGAGAACATTTCTTTTAAGGTATACAAGCTGAATAATTTGACCTTGCTCAAACATACCGTTGAAGACCCGGATAAAATGATCATGGTCAATAGTGAGCCCCTAAAAGAGACCGTTAAAGATCTGCAAAATATATTGAGCAGTTATTTAGAAGCAAATCGTTTCGCGGTCAATCCCTGGACCAATTCCGTCATGGTCGTAGGCTCGCCGGAAGAACATAAGCAGGTCGAACAAGTGATCAAGAAGCTGGATGTGCAAGAAAGGCAAGTATTATTCAAAGTAGAGGTCTACGAACTAAAATTAGACAACAATCTGACCAATGAGCTGCAAATGCTCTATCAAAAAGATCAATCCACCGTTGAATACAACAAGTCCACAGATGGCTTGACCTATACTTTTAGCAGTGGGGCTATTTTCGCAGAATCTGCTACCCATATTCTCCGCTCCCTACAAACTGAAGGTAGGGCGAAAATCTTGGCCAGCCCAAAAATACTAAGCCTTGATAATCGTTATTCTTTTATCCATGCCGGAGAAAAGATCCCTTTTGAAAGCACAGATAGCCAGGGGAATAAAAATGTACAATATCAATACACCGGAGTTATTCTGGGCGTGATCCCCAAGATCGATAGCGAAAATAATATAAATTGCTGGCTGGCTACGCAGGTAAGCTCGGTAGCCGGATATACCCCCGAGAACAATCCTATTATTGGCACCAGAGAAATGATCAGCGAAGTCCGGATCCACAATAAAGGGATCCTGGTCCTTGGTGGCTTGATCAAAGAAACTGAAAACGCCAATTATTATAAGATCCCTATCTTGGGAGATCTTTTTGGCTGGATCCCAATTATCGGCAGTTTTGTTAAAAATGAAGAGTCTGAAAAAAACACAACTGAATTAGTAATAACCTTGAAGCCTGAGGTCGTTTTTGACACTGATTTGACGGCCCAGCAAGAGCTTGGGGAAGGAAGCTTGTAATGAACACGGTTTTGTATGAGAAAAATGCTGGCATTGTAAGCAATATCAAGGATAACCTTGCTGAAGAACATCGTATAAATAAGGTCCTCCGCAACGAAGATGAGCTGATCAAGGTCATGAACACCGAAAAGCCAGATCTTTTGATCATCAATATCAATGAGATCAACGATGCTGTTCGGGATGCTTTAAAAAATCAAAACCTTTATGTGCTGGCTATATCGCCTGACGCCAGCGCTGATATCTTCAAACAATCCCTGGCCCTTGGCGCAAAAGATTTTCTTACTTTGCCTATAAATAAAAATGATCTGAATATCGCACTGCGCAAGGCCTATCACTATATCGCCAACATCCAGGCCATGGAAAAATCTGCATCCAAGAATTTTGCCAAGGTCACTACTTTCTTAAGCAGCAAAGGTGGGGTAGGCAAATCTCTACTGGCAACAAACCTGGCCTTCTTGTTACATAAAGAATTCAATTATAAGGTCCTTTTGATCGACACTGTGCCCCGCTTTGGGAACCTAGATATTCTGATCGATATCAATGAAAAAAAGAACATGGGGCTCATTTCCTTGGAGATCAATGATTACGATGCTCTTTGGCAGGATATCGAAGACAATATCATCACTCACGCCAGCGGCTTGCACTTGCTTACGGCCGGTGAAAAAAACCAGGAGACCATCCCCCTGCAAAGCTTGAAAACCATTTTAAACTCGGTAAAAGATAAATATGATCATATTATTATTGATACAGAAAATTATTTTAATGATCTGAACTTATCCTTATTAGAGCTTTCTGATCAGGTCTTTTTTATCAGCAATTTCGATATTGCCTCTATAAAAAACTTGAACTTGGGCCTACAAACCATTAAATCTTTATATTTCTCCACGGAAAAGATCAAAATAGTGGTTAATCGTTATGATGCCAAAAGCGAATTGACCATCGCCGAAATGGAAAAGTATTTAAAATTTAAAGTAAGCGTCTTGGTCCCGGAGGATCGAGAGACGGTGTTGCGCTCGATCAATCGCGGGATCCCCTTTGTTCAAGAGGCAACTACTGCTGAAATTTATAATGCTGTTAAGCGCCTTGCCGATTGCCTTTTAGGCAAAAGCGGCAAGCTTAAGGTGCCGGAAACAGATAAAAAAGCAGCTAAAAGCAGTTGGCTTAATAATTTTGTACATATTTTTAAGGAGAAATAATTTATGTCTTTATTCGACCGCTTAGGCAAAAAAGCTGACCAAGCTAAAAAAAAGCTCGAGGAACAACTAGGGCACGCACAGGCCCCTGTGGATAAATCCTCGGCTGAAACAAAAGAAATAGCTCCTACAGCAAAGCCAGCGCTAGCTTCGACCGCCCAAGTCATTGAGAATATCGAAAAAGAAAAGGCTCTATTGCCAACTCCGGAACAAAAACAAACCACAGCGCCTGCGGAAGAAATAGACGTTCGTAAAGATTTTTTAGACAAAGCCTTGGCCGTTCACCGCAAGCTGATCAATGAATCTGAGTTAGATTTTAATAAATTCAATTTAGCTTCCACTAATACCGAAGAAATAAAAAAGATAACCGCCACATTAAAAACCGAGATCCTGGCTATCATTGAGGCTCAAGCGGATATTTATTCCCGAAAGGAAAAAGGCGACCTTGTCGAGGCCGTGATCAATGAAACTGTTGGCCTGGGGCCTATTGAAGATTTGGTTGGCGATGATTCCGTGACCGAAATTATGGTCAACGGCGCCAATAGTGTTTATGTTGAGCGCAAAGGAAAGATCGAAAAAACTCCTATTGTTTTTTACGACAATGAGCATGTGCGCCGGATCATCTTGCGAATAGTAAATAAGATCGGACGGCGTATCGACGAAGGAATGCCCATGGTGGATGCTCGCCTTAAGGATGGCTCACGTGTTAACGCGATCATCCCGCCGCTAGCTTTGACCGGACCTACTTTGACTATCCGTAAATTCTCAAAGATTTCTTTTTCCTCAAAAGACTTGGTGCGCTTTGGCTCATATAGCCCGGCCATAGAAGAATTTTTAAAGATCTGCGTTCAAGCCAAAATGAACGTATTGGTCTCCGGCGGCACCGGCTCAGGAAAAACTACCTTGCTGAATGTTCTTTCTTCTTTTATCCCTAACGACGATCGCATAGTGACCATAGAAGATTCTGCAGAATTGCGCCTCGGGCAAGATCATGTGATCACCTTAGAAACCAGGCCGCCCAACATTGAAAACACCGGAGAAGTGACCATAAGAGACCTGGTCCGCAATTCCTTACGCATGCGCCCCGACCGCCTGGTAGTTGGTGAAGTTCGCGGCGGTGAAGCGTTGGATATGCTTCAGGCCATGAATACCGGCCACGATGGCTCAATGACCACTGCGCACGCTAATACGCCACGTGATCTGGTCTCCAGGCTAGAAACAATGGTGCTAATGGCCGGGATCGATATTCCAGTAAAGGCTATCCGGCAGCAGATCAGCTCCGCATTTAATATCATTATCCAACAAAGCCGTCTCCAGGATGGCTCGCGTAAAATAGTAAAGATAACTGAGCTCTGCGGCATGGAAGAAGATACTGTTGTGCTTAAGGATCTTTTTATCTTTAAACAAGAATCCTTCAATAAAAAGACCAAAAAAGTAGAAGGGCAATTCACGTCCACCGGCCTTGTCCCTTCCTTCCTGCAAGGATTAGAAGCCAAGGGGTTCACCTTCCCCAAAGGCTTATTTAGTCCATCGGGGTAAGCAACCATGTTCATCGTTGCTTATCTGCTTTTATTCGCTTCGCTTTCTTTTATCGTTCTTAATATTTATAAGATTGGTAGCGAGCGTGGTTCTTTGGTCCGCCGGCGCTTGCAACAACTGCAGATGAGAGAAAGTAGCGGGCAGAGCGCTTATCAAATGGGCAAATCCAAAAAACGTAATATCTTTATTAAGTTGCTTCATAATTTTATTGAACTCTTTCGTAAGATCGGAATTGAAATTTCAGAAAAAGAAGCTATGGCCCTTAATTTTATTTCTTATCTTTCGCTTTTCTTGATCATGTTCTTGGTAAGCAAGCAGCTCTCTGTAGCCTTTGTTCTGGGCTTTATAGGCTTGATCCTACCTTATTTGATCGTAACTTTTCTGGCCAGGCAGCGAGCCAAGGCCTTTGAAAAACTCTTTGGGGATGCTTTATATTTAATTGCCAACACTCTGCGTTCCGGATTCAGCTTGCGCCAAGCGCTACAGATCATTGCTAAAGAAATGCCTACTCCGATCTGTGAAGAATTTGAGTTGCTCAACCAGGAAGTTAATTGGGGCCTTTCCTTAAATGAGGCCATGTTAAATCTAGGCAACAGAATGCCGAGCGAGCCAGTAAGCCTTTTTGTGACCGCTATCTTGATCCAAAATGAAGTTGGCGGCTCCCTCTCAGATATCCTAGGCAAGATCGCCGAGACCATCCGGACCAAACAAGAGATCCGCGGCGAAGTAAAAGTGCTCACTGCCCAAGGAAAAGTTTCTGGCTTTATCGTGGGACTTATGCCTTTTGTGATATCTCTTTTTGTTTTTATGGTAAATCCTGATTACATCATGCAATTATTTACTACAGCTATAGGGCTGGCCATGATCACGACCGCGCTCATTCTAGAGGTCATCGGTATTTTTGCGATAAAGATGATCGTCAGTATTGAATAGAAAGGATCAACAATGGCATTTTACGGCTTTATAATTACGATAATCATAATGATAATCATCCTGCTGGTTTACTTTCTGTGGGAAGTAGGCAAACACAGTGCCTTTATAAAAAAACGCTTGGCCAAAGCGATCGCCGGCGTAACCAAGGCTACTCCGGGAGAAAGCGCGCGCAGCCCGTTGACCGAAGCTTTAGCAAAAAAAACCGAGGTTCTGATCAATAGATTTATCCCCGCAAATATTATTCGGGATATTGAACAAAAGATCGTTATCGCCAGGATAAAAGATTTTACCGCAGCTAAATACTTTCTTTTAAAAGCCATTATCATGGTCTTTATAATCGTGTTCTTCCCTTTATATTTTTCCATGCTCGGCGTAAAGACCAATCAGGGCTTATTGCTGATGTTCCTGGGCCTTGGCTTTTTCTTCCCGGACCTTATGCTTAAATCAAAGATAGCCAAGCTGCACAAAGTAATTTTACGTGAATTGCCGAATTTTATTGATCTGCTGAGAGTATGCGTTGAGGCTGGCTTGGATATGGAGGGCGCCCTAAGCAAGCTTGTTGAAAAATCTTCCGGCGCATTGCGCGACGAAACAGCTCAGGTCACTTCTGAAATTCGCATGGGCAAATCTGTCCCTGAAGCTCTACAGGATATGGCCAAAAGGATCAGCCTTCCTGATTTTTCCTCCTTTATAACGCTGATCATCCAAGCTAATCAAATGGGAATTAGCGTTTCGAATGTCCTGCGCAGCCAGGCCCGCCAGATCAGCATTAAGCAGACCCAAGCCCTGCGCGCCAAGGCCGCTAAGATCCCGGTAATGATCTTGATCCCCATGGTCCTTTTTATCTTGCCTTCGCTCTTGGTCGTAATTATCGGCCCAGCTATAATACAAGTTATAAATGTCTTCTAAAAAACTTTGTTTGAACAATGCCGTCCTGTTGGACCAGGTCGTTCTCTGTCACAGCTTTTTATCAAAAGCTCGCGGGTTTCTTTTTTATTTAAAACCTCCGGCCAAGGCGCTGCTTCTGGAGAATACACAAATGATCCACATGTTCTGCATGTGCTTCGAGCTTGCTATCTTTGTCCTGGATGAAAAGCTAAACGTGTTAGACAAATTCAGCCTGCGCCCCTGGCAAATCAGCAAATACTATCGCTTAGCAAAATACTTTTTAGAGGTCCCTCGGCTGGATTTTTTAGAAAAAATAAAGGTCGGAGATAGCCTACAGTTGAAATAGTATCGCCAAGATAGTTCCTGTCAAAACAGCAAAACTATAGGGGAACCGCCGGCCGGCAATGTTTTCTTTTTCCGGAGGAGTAATTTTTATTTGATAGAGCAAGGAATTGAGCAGGTTCTTGAAAAACCTGCCGGTCACCTTAAGCTTTGTTCTATCAAATAATATTATTAACAAGGAGATAACGCCGCCGGCAATAGCGCTATAGAGCCCCGCCCAAAGGACAAAATTAAGGCCGCCAAAAGCTCCGATAACACCTAGCAGCTTAAGATCTCCTGCGCCAAGCCCGCCCAGGGCAAAAGGGATGAAAAATATTAAGATTCCAAATAATAATCCTTGAAGGCTGAACCATAGGCCGGCAAGCGGCGCTGCCTTAGAAACAATAAGCATGTTCAGCGCTATCCCCAAGAGCATTCCGGGAAAAGTAAGCAGGTTATAGATCTTCCTGGCCTTTAGGTCTGTGCTAACCGCAATCAAAATTATCAAGAAGAGAACGTAATAGGGAATAGGTAGTTGTGGCATTTTATTCTACTAACGAAACAAAGCCATTCTCTTCAGTGGACATGCCTTCATACCACATGCTCCAGACCGAACAATCGGTATTCCCGGCATAATATTGGGCATACCAGATACCCCCGGCATAAGCACTGGGGACGTCAATTACATCTTCCTTCCATTCTGCATTGCCCGCCAACTCGCCACCCCAGGTCTGCGATACTGTGCTGCAAGAGTAAATAATATCTGTGCTGCCGATATCCGTATCAAATTTATTGATGTGTAGGCGTGTGCCTGCAGCAGACGCAGGGACATAGCCTAGCTCCATGACAATATCTCCTGTCTTATTGAATCTCAGCGGCAATCGCCCATCGGTAGTGATCCTTGTCCCGTTGTTGGGGTTAAAATTTTTTTCATCTGGCCCCGCCCTTAAATGAAAGCCGTTGGCATTATAGCCATCGTCCGAATTCACATTAACTCTATAGATCCCGTTTCCCCACACTGCTATATCTACCATAAAGCCCGGGGGATTGGCCCACGTTACTGAAGTATCGGCCACGCCACTCTTCGAATACGTGGCGATCAATACATCATCACTATAATCTTGGGGAGTACTATCCGGTGCATATAATTTATAGTGCGTCAGCGTTCTTGTCCCCTCGCTATCGAAATTCCCCCAGCTATCCGGATCATATATCTCCACTTTCATTATTGACGATCCGTTCAGTGCCACATAATCTTCTGGAACATAAAGGCGATAATTATAGCCATCCGGATCATATAAAGGATTTGGGGAGCCATCATCTAAGATAGGCACGGAATACGGGTCGCCATGTTCAAATGGAGATTGCTTGCCTCGCACCATTAAGGTAACTTCGGGCTTTTCCTCTCCGTAAATCCCCGCCAGATTTATGCTGATCGGAATAAATGTATTGAACTGCGCCGTAGCAAACATTGTAATGTTCCTCTGGGTCAAGCCGATCAGCCGACCAAAGAAAAAATTATGAGGTGCTGTGATCGTCACCCTTACCCAGTTCTCATTCTCTCCGGTTGGATTTATGTCCGTAACAACGGTAACGCCATTAGATCCATTGGTAAACCCATTTAAGGCTGCATAATTTAAGGCATTTGCTTCGGAGACGGCGCCGCTCGGCAAGCCCTGGGCTCCGGCCAAGGCTGCTGCATCAGCCGCCCGTTTTATCCGCTGGCGCACAAGCATCATCGTGCCCACATCTGTTACCAGGCCCCCGACCAAGATGATCGTTGTAAAGAACAGCGCGACCATGACCATGATCTGCCCGTGATTTTGTTTTTTTTTGTTACGTCTTCTATTATCTTTTTTCATATCGCATCGTCGCCCCCGTTGAGATATCGTCCGGCAAGATCAAGCCTAAAAACCCGCTTATTGTATTATAAGGCTGGTTACGCACCTCTACTGTAATAGATTCCGGATCAATCGCACTCGGCGTTAAAGTAACAATTGTCCGGCCACGCAGCCCGGTGGTTTCGGGCAAAAAACGAGAGCGATCTTCTACAACATCTTTTATTTCTTCAACGATATCATCGTAATTAGTACCCCAATCCGTGCGCACGACTGCAACGCGCACTCCATCTCGGGTCGCCGTATCTAGGATTATTGTGGAGTATAGAAATAGACCAAAATCGATCGTCCCCAGGATGATAAATAAAAACAAAACTATTACTAAAGAAAATTCTACAAGGGCTTGCCCTTTTCTTTTCTTGCCGAACATGTACTTATGCTCTCCTTAAAAACGAAGGGAGCCTGAAAATATTTCAAAGACTCCCTTTTAGCTACTCGTTCGATAATAAATTAATTTATTAGCTAGGCAATTCGTTAGCAACATTTTGAAACATGGTTGCGATTCTTCCACCTAATATCGTGATCGCTGCAACAGCCACTACGGCTATTAAAGCAATGATCAAGGCATACTCTACAAGGCCTTGCCCGGATTCATCTGTGAAAAACTTCTTCAACAATTCCATCCTACACCCCCTTGCTCTAGTAAGCTTACAATATCATAGCAAAATTCTATTTAAAAGCAACAAAAAAACCGTTAAAACTCCTTGGATTTTATAACTTATCAGCTTGACAATTTATTCGGCTAAAACTTGGAGGCTGTTCTGCGTTATGGTGGTTCCGCCCTCATTATCTACTACGGTTAACTCTACTGAATAAGCTCCGGCATTTGTATAAACATGCATCGGGTTCTGTGATACGAACGAGGCTCCATCTCCAAATCTCCAAAAATAAGAAACGACCGTGCCATCAATATCGGTTGCCGCTGCAGTGAAATTGACCGTTGCGGGAGCCTGTAGGTTTTCCGTAGGCAGCCAAGCCACGCTTTGTATTGTTGGCGGCATATTAGTTGCAACGGCTATTAAGACCTCTTCCCAGTTCATTGCGCCGTGTTGGTCCGATATGATCAGTTTTGCTGTGTATAATCCGCTGGAAGCATAGGCATGGCTGGTATTCTTGGCCTGCACAAATTCTCCGTCTCCAAATCTCCAGACATAGGTTAGGGTATCGCCGACATCGGCATCTGTTCCATCCCCGGTAAATGTCACAATTTGTCCTAGGCCGGGAGTTACTGGCGCTGCATTATATGTAGTGATCTGCGGCCTATGATTGCCACCGATCAGCTTGATCGTCGTTGCCCCTTCGCGATTGGCCGAAGCCCCGCGGCTATCATATACCGTCAGAGAATATGCAAATTCTCCCTGGTACGTATAATTATGCGCCGGAGATTGAGCGTTGATAGTGGTCCCATCCCCAAAATCCCAGATCAATTGCAAATTGCTCGTAACCTCATCTGGGTCGCTCACTATCGCTGTAAAATTTATTATATGCGGAGCGTTCACATTGTTGGCATCTATGATCAGGCTCAATATTTGCGGAGGCATATTGTCAAATGGCGATCCGGTAATGAGCGTACTTTCACGCGTACGGCCACAGCCTAGGATTATGCATAATATGATCAACAACCCGCAAGCCAAATATTTGCGCATTTAAATGCCTTTCTCTGCTTAAAATATACCCATATTTAAGGAAAAATATACTCGATATTAATTATATCTTTTTCGTTTTGCCCAGTTGTACATCTTCGTTTCCTTCCCTATAATATGCTTATTCTTAACACGCAAGGAGTACAAAATGGTAGGCATGGGCGTCATTTTAGGTTTTATTATTTTCACTGTAGATCTATTGCTTTATGGTTTATATGCCGTAACCAATCTAGATGACGAAGAAAGAAAAGAGCTTATTGAGAAATTAAAATTTACGATCCCGATCGGCCTTTTCATGCAGGTCTTTTTTGCCCTGATATTCATATTTACTTTTCGTTTTCTGGCTGTCTTTAAGGCGTTGAATCCCAGTATCGGTGGTGGCTTGTATTTTGCTTATATTATGTTCTTGCCCATGCTGTATATGCTGTTCAACAACTGGCTTTGGCTGGAGACCAAAAAAGCTACCACGCTTTTAAATATTCTTTCTTGGGGATTTAAGCTTGCGATCTGCGGAATTTTCGTCTCTATAGTTTAATTCGCTTTTATTCTTCCCATTTTGGCGTATAGAACAATCTTCTGCGGCTTGTCCGAACACTTGTTCCCGGAGAAAGCTTCGCCTCAGCTTGTTTCCGCTGCTCGATCACTTCCTGGCGCTTCTTTTCCATTACTATGTCTTGGGCGGTATTGTACATAACTAGGCCCGTAAACAGCGCTAATAGCGCCACAATTACCCATAAAAGTTTTTTCTGAATTTCACTTAACGGCATTTGCCCTTCCTATCCTGCATATATTGTAACATACATATTTTGGCTCAATATTTAAAAAAACGCTTCGGTATTATTATGAACCGGAAACTTCTTTGGCGGTTACCATCCTATTGTCGTCCTCAATAAATAAGGGCACCGGGGGCTTTGGCTTATAAAAGAAAGCTTTCTTAAAGATCTCTTGGGCGATTATTGTTTGCCCACAACAGCAGGGATGTAGAAAATCATTAGTATACTCTGCCGACATTTTGTGAGGATCGCTTTGCGAACCAAGCTTATCATAGACATTTACAGCAACATCAACATTTTTTGGGCTATCAAAGCCATTGCGCCCCAGAATGAAATCGTTTACTTTCTGTGTGTTCTTTAAAAACACGTCTTGTTTCTTTGCAAAGCCTTCCCAGCCTTGGTTCGGGGTAAGCGTGACAGCAATTACTCTGGCCCCATGGGCCTTGGCCATGGCATACATCTCTTTAAGGTCTTCGATCACCTTATCTGGATTGTATACATTGTTCACGCCACAAAGAATGATTATTTGATCATACTTTTTTGTTTCTAATGCTGTTTTAAGGCGCTCTTTTATTTCCCAGGTCTTTTGGTTGGATATCCCGTGGTTCTCAAAGGACATAGAAGGACACAGCTTCTTTAGTTCTCTAATATAATTAACATATTGGATATCGGCAGTTATCGAATCTCCAAAAACGCCCACCGTATGTCCATTAAAAGCCTTGTGGTTGGTGATCTTTTTTGTGCTCAATACGACATCGGCCTGTGTGGCTTTTGTGTTATTTAAAAGTTTTAGATCTGACATTTAAACACCGGATATATATCGTCAGCGAAATAAAGTATTCCCAAAGAAAATACTACTTAGCTTATCAACATAGTCAAAAAAAAATATTTCTGGTATACTTCGTTTCCTTTGAAAAGCAATTTAATTCGTCGCGGGATCCTTCGCTAGCCTTGCTAGCTCAGGATAAATTCCGCAGCCTGGACTTGAAGAAAGCTTCCGGGCTTTGGCACAATATTTGAAAAGTAATTTATTTCGTCGCGGGGTGGAGCAGCCTGGTAGCTCGTCGGGCTCATAACCCGAAGGTCGTAGGTTCAAATCCTACCCCCGCAACCAGCCTTCGCGCTTTCAGCGCTATGGCTGGCGCGGCCATGCAGGTTTCAATTAATAATAAAATTAATTATATACATACAAGCACAACAAGCGAAGGCTGCCCGTCGAAGCCCACAGGGCGTAGTCGGGGTTCCGTGAGATCCCAAGAAACTATGGAAACCCCGTATAAAAACCAGCTAGAATGGGTATAGATATAGTGCACAATAAATATGCCAAGAAAAGGAGTGGTCCTGTGGCTACCTGCGTTTCCAAATGTATTTTATAGGTCATCTTTTAACAAAGATTATAAATGGCTCCCTTCACAACATCGAGATAGAAGTGTACAAAAAGAAGAAGTATTCCAGAGAAGTACTGGCAAACAAATAACTGATCAGGAATGGGAAAAATATTTAAAATCGGTTGATTCCTTAACAATCTCACCAGCTAGCGGAGTTCGTTTTTGGCGTGGATATCCTCTTAAGGGAGAAAATATTACTGCAAATGCTTTTATAAAAAAGATAGTTGGCTATTTCAATAAAAATCAAACTATTTTTACTCTTGTACCAGATGGGGCCTCGACGAACGTACAAGCCAACAAATATTTCGAAAGGATAATGCATAAAAGTGTATTTATAGAAAACTTAAATACCTCTTTGGCATCCTCTGTTAACCAGGAAAAGATAAAAGATATTTATATTGAAAATAACAATATTATTTTTGAATCAATAAATGGCGATACATTTTCCTTTCCCAAGGACAGCTTCCCAATCGAATTGATTGGTTTGGCGTATGGGCAAACAGAAAAGACAACTTCCCAACAAGAGGAGCTTGCTATAAAAAAGATCCGACTTCCAGACGGCACCTGGGCTATACAAGGTAGAGATAAAATAGATAAAACACCCCAGATATATTTAGAGTGGAGCGAAGGATCAACAATATATAAATTAGAAATTGATCTTAACAATAGGCCGGGGCAAGAAAATGCTGAGAACTTTGTATGTAGAATGAAAGTTAATGGAGCTGCTATACTTCTTGTGGAGGGGAAAAATTATGATATATATAAAAATATTATCATTTCTAAGTTAAATCGTGTTATTGAATTTAATGAGGATCTTAATTTTAGTGAAAATTATAATATTAAGAGGATTAATCATTTAAGAGACGCCCTGAAGCATGGACCCCTCGTGCCCAGTGACGAAATTTTGGGGGATATGGAAAAGAATAGAAAAGATTTTATTCCGGACAGCCCCTCCTAATACCCTTATTCAACCCATGTATCAAAGTTCTAACTTCCTCCACCGCCCGCCTGCCGTAGCCTTGGCGAAGGCATGGCCTGCCCGCCAAAGCATTTTGCGTAGGCGGGGTGCCCAGCCTTTTTGGGTCGTTCTTATTTTTTTCTCAAGTTCTTGAAAATCTTTTTTTACTCTAGAGCCTCGGCCAACTCAGGGTCATGAAATGTCACCAGCTTGCCTTTGTCTCCAGACATTATGTACTCTCTGAAAAAGGCCACCCGGTTAGCATCTTTTACAAGCTGTTCTGTCTTTATGTTCTTCCCGGGATCTTTTTGTATCTCTTTTTGTACATACGCCAAACATTTGGATAGCTCGGTATTTAATCCGCTCTCGTTGTCTGGCACCAAGAAGGCTTGCCAGCCTTTATCGAGCGTTTCAAACAGCGCTTTTGCTGTATCAAAGCCGCCCCCGGCACCCTTGTTTTCTGCTATTGCTAAATTCAGAACTTTAAGGGAGAGGTCAAACAAAACGTCTTCTTTATTGATCTTTTCTATATAAACCGGAGAAAGATTGCTGATCCGTAAAGCAAAAGCATTGAGCGCGTCCGGCGTCATCATGCTCAGCATTTCTTTACATTGTTTAGGCTTTTTTAGCATAAAGGCATTAACCAGCTTGTAGTCAACGTCGCCTTTCTCGATCTTGCTATCTTTAGTTACTTGTTTATAATATTTTTTTGCCTCCACTCTTTGTCCCCACGTAAGTGCGCTGTTTGCTTTTGTCATAAAAAATCCTCCTTTTTTATTTATCCTCAATTTCCTTATCTATATATCGTAGCCTTCTCAGGGATAATTTCAACACTTTTTATCTCTTCAGGCAGGCCTTTCTGCCCACCTCCTCTATTCCCTCTGCAGAGAAATAAATACATTGATTTTTTCTGTTTTATTCTTTAGAGAACTTTTCTTGTCTGCTTATCGTCTAAATACCAAATCAAAGGAGGGGCGGCCATGATAAATAAATCAGAAAAAGGGCAAAGTGAATTCTTGATGATCTATACTGCTGAAGATTTTTTAGAACGGCTTTATGAACAAGGCCTGGAGTTCTGCAGCAATTAAAGGATCCTTCCCGTAAAAAGCACGTAGGCTTTGAATAAAAAATACAGCGCTGTGAGAGAACAAATTGTCACCACAGCCCGCTTTACAACTTCCAGCCAGCGCCCGGAACGAGGGATCTTGTCTTTGGCATAAAGGCTGGCCCAGGCCATGAGCAAGAGCAGCGAAGAAAATCCGGCAGCAAAGCTGAACAGCAGCAAGCCCCCAACTAAAATGTTCTTTGTGGCTGCATAAACTAAAAAAATGCTCAGAATGGGGATCGTACACGGAGAAAAGGCCGCGCCCGTCAGCGCTCCAAAGACAAACAAAGACGGCTTGCTTGCTCTGTTTGCCTTATATTGGACTTGCAGCGTAGGCAAGGCAATAACACCCAGCATATTAAGGCTTAAGACAATAAGCACGGCGCCCAAGGCAAAATATATCCAAGGATTAGATGCCCAGGTTCCAAAGAGAGTCCCTGTGACAGCAGCAAAGATCCCCAGCAATGCATAGGTCGTCGTGATCCCCAGGCAATAAAAGCAAGGATTTATCAGCTTTTTCCATTTATCTTTTTCATCGGCAGTTTCTGTGCCCAGCGTGATCGCCAGCGTGACCGGGATCATTGGATAAACACAGGGGGTAAAGGTGGTTAAAAGCCCGCCAAGATATGCCAGGGCCAAAGCAATAAATATATTTTGAGCTAAAAATCTTTCTAAGAGAAGCTGTATTGTTTCCATCGCCACGCTCCTTTAGACATTAAACTTAAAAATAACAACATCCCCATCTTTAAAAACATACTCTTTGCCCTCTTGCCGCACCCAGCCTTTTTCTACGGCATTGTGCCAGCTGCCGGCCTCGACGAGCCTGGGATAGGCTACGACTTCTGCCTTAATAAAACCTTTTTCAAAATCTGTATGGATCACCCCTGCCGCCTGCGGTGCTTTAGCGCCGCTTGTGATAGTCCAAGCCCGGGTCTCTGTTTCTCCTGTAGTAAGGAATGTAATTAAGTTCAACAATTTATAGCTCGCGGTAGCCAGCTGCTCCAACCCGGAACTCTCTATGCCGACTTCTTTCATGAACGCCCGGGCTTCTTCATCCCCCAGCTCTGCTATCTCTGTTTCCAGCTTTGTACAAATTACTATCGTTTCCGCAGCTTCCTGCTTGGCAAGCTCTTTAACTTTATTAATATACTCATCCGTTCCTTTTTTTAATTCCGCTTCATCAATATTTGCGACATATAAAACAGGCTTGCTCGTCAATAATTGCACTTCGCTCTTGAGTACGTTTTTTTCTGCGCTGGAAAGCACGACGGCTCGCGCCGGCAAGTTTTTTTCTAAAGCATCTTTTAGCTTTTTAAATACATCGTATTTTATTTTGGATTCCTTATCGCCGGTTGCCGCCTTTTTTTCCACGCCGCGGCATTTTTTTTCTATTGTCTCCAGGTCCGCCAGTATCAATTCCAGGTTGATAACCTCTATATCTCGTTTTGGATCGATACTGCCATCAACGTGGACAACATTTGGATCTTCAAAACAGCGCACTACGTGCGCGATCGCGTCGACCTCTCGGATATTGCCCAGGAACTGATTCCCCAACCCTTCGCCCTTGCTGGCGCCTTTGACGAGACCCGCAATGTCGACGAACTCTATGGCAGTCGGGGTGGTTTTTTTAGAGCCATGCATTTTAGAAAGGATTGCCAAACGTTCGTCGGGAACGGTAACAATTCCGATGTTAGGGTCGACCGTACAGAACGGATAGTTCTCCGCCGGCGCGCCGACCTTGGTGATCGCGTTAAACAATGTCGACTTTCCTACATTGGGCAATCCGACTATGCCTATTGAAAAACCCATAATTTTCCTTTCGGAGTTATTGTGCTGGAGCCTACGCCTTTTGCGCAACCTCTTCCGCGGTCTTGTCGATCTTGGCTACGTCGACGATCTTGTCTTCTTTGTCTAGACGCTGAACTGTTACGCCTTTAGCGGCGCGTTTTTGCAGCGAGATCTTTTTAACCTTTTGCTTGGACACAATGCCGTTCTTGGTGACCAGCATTATTTCATCTTCCGGGGTTACGATACAAAAGCTGGCCACAACGTCGCCCTTCTTATCTCTTAGCCCCATGGCCTTTACTCCTTTGCCTCCGCGAGATTGAGACCGGTATTCGTTAACCACCGTTCTCTTGCCATAGCCTAGGGAAGAAATTATTAAACACTCTGCCTTTTTGGCATCCGAGATCACGTCCATGCTTATCAGCTTGTCATCTTTTTTAAGATTTATTCCTCGCACGCCTCTGGCATTACGCCCCATCGGCCGCACGTCTTTTTCTTTAAAACGTATCATCATTCCTTTCAGGGTTCCGCAGACAACCTCTTCGCCAACGCTGACCTTGCTGACCCAACGCAGCCTATCTCCGGAATCGATGTTTATTGCGATAACCCCGCTCTTGCGAATATTTTCAAATTCGGAAACATCTATCTTTTTGACCACGCCCTGCTCTGTGGCCATCAGCAGAAACCCGCTGTCTTTTTTGAAATCTTTTATGTCCATGGCCGCGGTCACGACCTCTCCGTCGGTGAGGGTGACAAAATTCTTTATATTCTGCCCCTTGCTGGCACGGCTGGCATCCGGGATCTCGTAAACTTTTATTCGATAAGCCTTGCCTCGATCAGTGAACAGCATTAAATAGCTGTGCGTTGAGGTGACAAAGATCTGGTCGATCCGATCATCGTCCGTAGTCTCCATCCCGGCAACACCGCGGCCTCCGCGCAGCTGGCTGCGGAAGGTTTGCACCGGTATTCTTTTTGCAAAGCCCTGCTTAGACAAGAAAACCACCACTTCGTTATCGGGGATCAGGTCTTCCATCGTTGTTTCTTTTGCTTCGCCGGTGATCATTGTGCGGCGAGGATCCGCATATTTTTCTTTTACTTCTGCTGTTTCGGTCTTAATTATGTCAAAAACTCTTTTTTTCTTTTTCAAGACATCTTCCAGGTCTTCGATCTTCTTTTTGAGCTCTTTATATTCCGCTTCGACCTTTTGGACCTCAAGCGCCGCCAGCTTTTGCAGGCGCATATCCAATATCGCCTGGGCCTGTATCTCGGACAATTTGAATTTTTTCATCAGGCCGGACTTGGCGTCCTGAACAGTCTTTGATGCCTTTATTAATTTAATGACCGCATCTATATTTTTTAGCGCTATCCGCAACCCCTCTAAAATATGCGCACGTTCTTTGGCCTTGCGTAATTCAAACTGCGCTCGCTTCGTTACTATTTCAACTCGGAAATTAATATATTCTGTCAGGGCATCTTTTAGGGTTAGCACTTTCGGCTCGCCATCAACAATCGCCAGCATATTAAAGCCAAATGTTGTGCGCAGCGCAGTATGTTTGTAGAGCTGCTTTAAAACTAACTGCGCCGGAACTCCTCGCTTAACCTCGATGTAAATACGCAGGCCTTCTTTCCCCGACTCATCGCGCAGGTCGGCAATGCCGGGTATTTTTTTGTCGCGAACCAGGTCGGCAATATTAATAATTAAATTGGATTTATTTACTTGATAGGGGATCTCGTTAACGATGATACATTCCCTGTCTTTTTTCCCGGGAACTGGCTCTATGGCCGCGGTAGCCTGCATTGCTATCGAGCCCTTTCCCTTGGCGTAGGCGTCTTTTATGCCCTGCGTTCCCGTGATCGTTGCGCCGGTCGGGAAATCCGGGCCCTTAACAATACTTAATAGTTTTTTTATTTCAAGATCGGGATTGTCGACCAGGGCAATGATCGCATCGGCCAGCTCTCCTAAATTGTGCGGAGGAATGTTCGTCGCCATGCCAACGGCAATACCAGAAGAGCCGTTCAGTAGCAGCCCCGGGATCTTTGAGGGGAGGACCGTCGGCTCCTTTAGCGAATCATCGAAGTTTGGCATGAACTCGACTGTTTCTTTGTCCAGGTCGGCCAAGACTTCTTCGGAGATCTTCTCCAGGCGCGCCTCTGTATAGCGCATGGCCGCCGCATTGTCCCCATCGATAGAGCCAAAGTTTCCTTGCCCATCAATTAGCGGATAACGCATTGCAAAATCCTGCGCCATGCGGACCAAGGAATCATAAATGGCGCTATCTCCGTGCGGGTGATATTTACCAAGAACATCTCCAACTACGCGCGCCGACTTTTTAAAGGGCTTGCTGTGGAACATGCCCTGTTCGTACATGGAAAACATAATACGTCTATGAACTGGCTTTAGGCCGTCCCTGACATCTGGAAGTGCACGCCCGACGATCACGGACATTGCATAGTTTATATAAGAAGTCCGCATTTCCTCTTCGATGTCGATGCGCACAACATTCTTGCCGCCAGCGCTTTGCAGGCTAAGCTGAGTGTTTGCGGGCGCCTTGCCCTTGCCTGCCTTGGCCGCAGCCTTTTTTGCTTTAACTTTTTCTTTTTTCTTCTTCGCCATCGTTGCCTCTCTTAAATATCTATCCAGTTCACTTCTTTGGCATAATCCAGAATGAATTTTCTTCTCGGCTCAACTTGATCGCCCATTAGTTTTGTAAAAATAACATCCGCGGCCTCCGCATCATCCAGACTTACCTGAAGAACGGTCCTCTTGTCCGGATCCATGGTCGTGGACCATAATTGTTTTGGATTCATTTCACCAAGACCTTTGTAGCGCTGAATATGTACGCCCTCTTTGCCGCCAACTTCTTTTATTATCTTTTCTCTTTGTTTTTCGTTATAGGCATATTTCTCAATCTTTCCTTTTTTAACCAGGAACAATGGCGGCTGCGCAATATATAAACAGCCCGCCTCGATAACCGGGCGCGCGTGCCGGTAAAAGAACGTCAGCAGCAGCGTGCGAATGTGCGCGCCGTCAACGTCTGCGTCAGTCATGATTATTATTTTGTGATACCTTAAATACTGCAGGACCTGGTCGATCGCTGTCTTTTTTGCATCGCCGCCCTCCTCTTCGCCATCATCAGAAAGGTTTTCGATCGCTTCCGGACCTATGGCGGTAACTAAATTACGCAGCTCTTCATTTTTTAAGATCTTGTCTATGCGGGCTTTTTCAACGTTCAATATTTTTCCGCGCAGAGGAAGAATGGCCTGAAAAGTCCTGTCGCGGCCCTGTTTGGCAGAACCCCCGGCAGAATCTCCCTCAACAATGTACAGCTCGCACAAAGAGGCGTCTCGCTCTGAACAGTCCGACAGCTTTCCCGGCAAGGCAGAAGATTCCAACGCATTTTTTCTTCTGGCCAGGTCCTGTGCCTGCCGCGCAGCATCACGCACGCGCATTGCGGCGATACATTTATTTACAACAGCCCTGCCAACGGTCACTTCTCTGGCAAAATAATTGGACAAGCCTTCGTCCACAACGGAATCGACGATACCCTTTACTTCACTGTTGCCAAGCTTCCCCTTGGTCTGCCCTTCAAATTGCGGATTGCTTAGGCGGATAGATATTATTGCCGTCAGCCCTTCGCGCACGTCGTTCCCTGTTAAATTCTCATTGTCTTTTTTTATAAGATCTTGTTTTTTGCCGAAATTATTTATTACCCGGGTCAGCGCCGTGCGAAAGCCTGATAGGTGTGTCCCCCCCTCAACCGTACGTATGTTATTTGCGAAAGCAGTTACATGTTCATCATAATAATCCTTGTTGTAGTGGACCGCCACCTCAACCTCTACCCCGTCCTTCGTTTTGTTTATATAAATGGGCTTTTTAAACAGGGGCGCCTTGTTCTCGTCAATATGCTCGACATATTCGACTATTCCGCCCTTGAACTTATATTCTTCGCGACGCTCTTTTTTACCGCTTTTGTCTATGAACGTTATCGACAAGCCCTTGTTCAGATAGGCCATTTCTCTAAAGCGGTTGGCCAGAGTATCGTAAGTAAATTTTGTTTCCTCGAAGATCTCATCGTCTGGGAAGAAGGTTATTTTTGTGCCGGTAAACTTTTGGCTCTTTTCGACAGTCATTTTTGGGGCGCTGTGTTTGCCGCGCTTAAACCCCTGCCGGTACAGCTTGCCATCCCGGTGGATCTCTACTTCTAGCCATGCGGAAAGCGCATTTACGCAAGAAACTCCCACTCCGTGTAAGCCTCCGGAAACCTTGTATCCGTCCGAATCGAATTTTCCGCCGGCGTGCAGCGTGGTCAAAACAACCTCTGCCGCCGGTCGCTTGGCGACTTTGTGTTGATTAATAGGAATGCCCCGGCCGTTGTCTACGACAGTCATGGAGCCATCTTTGTTTATGCAGATCTTTATTGTATCGCAATGCCCGGCTAGCGCTTCGTCAACAGAATTGTCCACCACCTCATAGACTAAATGGTGTAGCCCATATTTATCCGTCGAGCCGATATACATGCTCGGCCTGCGACGAACCGCCTCTAGCCCTTCTAATATTTTGATATTCGAAGCATCATAGGAATGTGCTTCGAGCTTCTTTTTTTTGTCCGGCAAGTTAGATTTTGACCCCCTTCAACTTGAGTAAGCGAACCTTTCTTGTCCCTAAAATTTCCTGAATTATTTTATCATTAATTTTATCGGGAGTTAACCCACTCCGCAGTGAAACGTACTCCAATATTAGGCGTAACAGCGCGGCTTTTTTGCGTTGCGCTGGCTGCTCTAAATAACTAAAGATCTCTTTGCGCAGCAAATCGTGTTTTTTCTTCCGCAGCTCGGACTTGATTTCATAAAAGGTATTCTCTCCCACCCGCTTCAGGTCGCTTTTTATATTCTCAAACCCTGCCCAGGGCACTTCTTGTAGCAGCCGCGCAACTTCGTCTCTTTTTTGCTGTCTCTGCTTTTCTTCACATTTCATACAAAGCTTTGGATTTGTGCCGACATACTCTTTGCTGCATTCCTGGCAAGTTTGTTTGCGGAGCTGGCGGACTTTTAAAAACTGCTTGGCTTTGCTCCAGGCCAACGCCAGCCTGTGTTTTATGTTTTCGTCGCCAACAACTGCTTGCAGATCGCTCTCTGTCGCCACAAGCTCTGCCGCCGTTGGCGCACTTATCGTTGCTTTTTTTTCGGAAAGGACCTGGCCCCGCTTGCCTCCGGAAACGCAGCGGATTTTCTCCACGAGCCTCCTGGAAAAATGTTCATTTATTTTTTCTATTATTTGTTCTTGGTAAAAATGCAGCTGCTGCGCCCAAGCCGGGCTGGCCGTAGAGATCCACAGCGTTTTCTTGTATAGCTTTTCCGGCTGGACTTGCTGGGCAAGATCTTCGCCGACAATACTTCCCCAGGAGAGATCTAGCTGGGCAAGCGTCTTTCCCTTTTTTATTATAAAATCTTTTTCTGCTATGTTATTTATTATTTGTTTAAGCGACTTTAACTGGGCCATTTTCTTTTATACACCCCTGGCTTACTTCGTAAAAATTTATCTCCTCTAAGGCTATTTCTTGAAACCGCCCGATCTCTGTGCCCGTCATGATCGCCTGGGTTTTCTCCAGCAAATTTTTTAACAAGGCTGCAAAGCGAGAGGAGTCCAATTCTAGCAAAATGTCATCCAACAAAACAATCGGCGTTTCGCCAAATGCTTTTTTAATATAATCAAATTCCGCCAATTTTAAGCTAAGGATCGCCGTGTGTTGCTGGCCGTGGGAAGCATAGGCTTTTGCCTCGCGCTGGTCAATCAATATCGCCAAGTCATCTCGGTGCGGGCCAAAGCAAGACTTTTTCGTGGCCAGCTCATTCCTCCGGTGTTTTAATATATTCTTTTTGGCCTGCTCCTTTGTTTCTCCCAGTGAGCATAAATATTTTACCTGCAGGCTTTCTTTTCCGGCCGTCAATTCCTGGTGTATGGCTTCAGCAACCGGGACGATCTTTTCAAGCCCCTGCTTTCGCCAATTAGTTATGCTTAGGCCTGTTGTTATTAGTGCCTCGTCCCAGGGCTCTAGCGCCTGCTCGTTTGTTTTGTGTTCCGCGATCTGGCACAGGCATTCGTTGCGCTGTTTTAATATTTTTTGATACTCTAATAAAGCGTTTGTATATTTTTTACTGGCTTGCGAAAACAGGAGATCCAAAAAGCGGCGCCTTCCCTGCGGGGTCTTTTTAATGATCTCCAGATCGTCTGGTGAAAAAAAGATCGCCGGGAACTGCCCCAAGAGATCGCTTGTCTTTTTAAGATATTGCCGGCCGATCCTTATCGTTTTTTCTCCGGATTTGCTTATCTGGAGCTTTGCTTCTGTCTCTTGCCCCCGAGATACAAACACGCCTTCAATAAGCGCTTCCGCCTCGCCCCAGCTTACCGTATCTTGTGTTTTCCTGGTCCGCGGCGATTGGGCCGTGCATAATAAATGAATCGCCTCTAAGAGATTAGTCTTGCCTTGGGCGTTTTTGCCATAAAAAAAAGAAATGTTCGGGGAAAATTCTATCTGTCGAGAAGAATAGTTTCTAAAATGTGTTAAACACAGTTTTTTGATTCTCATTACCCTGGATTTATACCTTTGCCTTTATTAGGCTGATTCAGCTGTGCGGATAGGCATTATTACATACAAATATTGTTCTTTGTTCTTTGGTTTTAATATTCCTGGGCTCAAGGCGCCTGTAAGCTCCAGGTAAACATCTTCTTCATCCATGCTTTTTAGGGCATCTAAAAGCAGGCGCACATTTAAAGCAACTTTATTTTTTTCCTGCCCCGCAATCTCTACATCAATTAGCTCGCTCGCGTTCCCCACGTCCGGCGTATTCGCAGAAATATGTAGTTTTTTATTGACCGTTTCTAGGCGAATAATATTTGCGCTAGTGCTGGCTATTATTGATGATCGCTCGGCAGCTCTTAATAAATTTTCTCTGGGAATAATAATTTTTGCTTCCGTTTTCTTAGGAATAACTTGTTTGTAATCCGGGAATTGCCCTTGGATCAGGCGGGAAACAAAATAAACATTATCAAAAGTAAACGCGATCTGCTCTTTGGAAAAATATACCTTTATCTTTCCTTTAAATTCTTTTTGCTGTATAGCCCTATTGATCTCAGATAATACTTTTGTGGGAACTATAAAACTCTCCTTGGCGCCCGTATCTTTATTAAGCTCGCCTCGCCTTTGAGCTAAACGATAGCCATCTGTGGCTACAAAGCAGATCTCTTTTTTATTAACCTCTATTAAAACTCCATTTAAAACATGTTTACTTTCATCCATAGAGACCGCAATGATCGTTTGGCGGATCATCTCTTTTAATAATTCTGCTTCTATCTCAAATTCCTGCGCTCCCTTTACTTTTGGCAACACCGGAAAATCGTCTGTGGGTAAACCATGTATGCTAAATTTAGATTGACCGCAAGTAATACGTATATTGCCGTTTTCCTCTACCTCAAATTGCACTTCTCCTGTTGATAATTTGTTGATTATTCCAGAAAAAGTCTTCGCTGGGGCCAAAACTGATCCTTCTTTAGCCACGCTTGCCTTCAAAGTATACTCGATGCCGATCTCTAGATCATTTGCAATAAGCTTTACTCCATTGGGCACGGTTTCCACTAATATATTACTAACAATTGGCAGCGTGCTGCGTACGGCCACCGCTTTTTCAACAATATGTATTCCGTTGATCAGGTCTTCTTTTGAACATTTAAAACGCATAAAATACTAATCCTTTCTTAATATATTATAAAGTAGTAGTAATAGTAGTAGGGGCTGTGAATATGTATATACATTTCAATTTGTGGTACCCATACACTAAAAAACAACGTTTTGCCTTGTTGATATCCTGGGCATAACCTTGCGCGTAATTTTACAGTAAAAGGGACTTGTTAACAATTAGGAATTATATATGGATAACCGGAGAGTTATTAGAAGATACCAACAAGCCGCTGTGTATAAAATTAAGCTTAGGCGTCGACCTTGCTGATATTGTTCATAATGCTCTTTACCTGGTCGTTCACTTGGGAATCCTTTTCCATTTCTTCTTTAATTTTGTCGTAGGCATGCATGACCGTGGTGTGATCGCGCCCTCCAAAATTTTCACCGATTTTTGGCAAAGAGGACGTAGTCAGCTCTCTTGCTAAATACATGGCCGTTTGCCTGGCGTGGGCAACGTCTTTGGTGCGCAGCTTGGCAGACAAGATATCTGGCTCAAGCTTAAAGTATTCAGCAACAGCCTTTTTTATGGTGCTGATAGTTATCGGCTTATCCCGATGAGGAGAAACAATATCCTTAATTACATCTGCGGCCAATTCTACAGAAAGCTCCGAGTTGACCAAAGAAGAGTACGCAACAATCTTAATGAGAGCACCCTCTAGGTCGCGAATATTAGACGGGATCTGCGCGGCAATATAGTGCAACACTTCGTCGGGAAGGTTTAAAGATTCCCCGTCAGCTTTTTTGCGCAGAATAGCAATACGCGTTTCTAGCTCCGGAGGCTTTATGTCTGCGGACAACCCCCAGGCAAACCGGGTGCGCAGGCGATCTTCTACGTGGAGATCGTGGGGCGGACGGTCCGAAGACAAAACGATCTGCTTGTTGGTCTCGTGCAGCGCATTAAAGGTGTGAAAAAACTCTTCTTGGGTCCGATCTTTGCCTGCAATAAACTGGATGTCGTCGACCAACAGAATGTCTATTTTTCGATATCGACCGCGAAATTCTTCGTTTTTGTCGTCGCGGATAGAATTTATCAGCTCATTAGTAAATTGTTCGGACGTTACATAAAGAACCTTTAGCTTGGGATTGATCTGCAAGGCCTTGTGCCCGATAGCCTGCATTAGGTGGGTCTTTCCCAGCCCGACGCCCCCATAAATGAAAAGGGGATTATATGCTTTTGCCGGGGTTTCAGAGACAGCCAGGGCGGCCGCGTGAGCAAAACGATTGTTGTGCCCGACAACAAACGATTCAAAAGTGTATTTTGGATTTAGATATGCTCCCGCAAGGGCCGGGATCAAATCGTCTTTTTTGCCCACGGAGATGTCGGGGGACAGCTCATGCCCCTCTTGGGGAATTTCCACGGCGGGCTCTTCCCCGGTTAGTTTATAGTCAATAAGAATGTGTTGTTTTAGGGAATTTTTTAGAAACTCCTTGATAAGGATCTCGCAACGCTCTTTTATCCAGTTTTTTGTATATTCATTGGGCACGCCGATTAGGATGATCCCCTCATTAAAGGCCAGGGGCTTGGTTGAAGAAAGGAAGGTCTTAAACCCCGGAGTGCTTAGCTGAGACTTTAAATAGTCAACGATTTTGTTCCAGATATCAGGCAAGTTGTTAGACATTATGCACAGCGCTCCTCTAGTTATCCACTTTAATCTATTTTATCCACAGGACAATGTGGATAACAGGCGCCCTTAAAATTCCTTAGTATAGAAGCAAAAAAACAATGCCCACGAAAGGCAGCAAATAATTAATCCATAAAGAATCGAGCCAAAGAGCCCTTGCGGGCGCTTTTTCTTGGTTTTTCCACAGGAAATAAACAGGCTGTGGAAAACCGCGCTAATTTTAAGGGATGCAAATCTTACTCTTTTTTAGATTTGTCGTCAAGGCGAATTTATTTTCGGGCGTTCTAGTTAACTATTTAATTTTTCCGTGTCGCACTCGGCTTCGGAGCGCTATATAGTCCAGCAAAGAGCGAGACCCTTTTAATGCTTCAGAGAATTCGCCGATCCATTCTTGCGCTATTGTTGAAGCCCCGTTCTGGGCCCCGGCGTGGAAGCCCGAAAGAAAAAAGCTTACTCCATGCAGGGGGACATGGTTCTCTTTTAGAAACGAGGCCAAGGCGCAAGCGCTTTGGATCACTGCGTTGCGAAACATATAGTAGTTATATTGTCCGAGCTTATCTTTATAGAGAGGTGGCTCCAGCGCCGCGCCGAGATCGACGTGCTTATCTTTCGGATTTTTACGGATCCGAAAGATTCCGATCAAAACAAATTGCTTAAGCCTTTCCAGCTTTTTGTTTTTGCCCCGAGGGAAGAGGCCTTTGCATTTTTTTTCGCAGGTAGGCAGCAGGTCTTTAAAGAACTGCTCGTCATCTTCATTTTCTAGGCGAGCATCTGGCCCCAGATTTATTACCGTATGCCTGGGCAAGCAAATGGCGATCTTATAGTGAACACCCGGAACAAGCTTTTCGCTAAAATGCGGGATGCAAAAAGGTTTGGCAGAAATTATTTTATTAAACATAATTCTCCTTGATCCCAGCCCTTGATCGCAGTCAAGGCTTGGCCTGCAGGATATCGAAAGCGGGACCGAAAAATCCCAGGGATTTTTTTCTAGGGGCCTGGTGCCTTGACAGCCCTAAAACAGTGTCGTTATAATCAACGTCCTTAATTTAGGAGGCAGAATAAATTGAAAAGAACATTTCAGCCAAAAGCAAGAAGGCGAAAAAAGAAGCACGGATTTTTATCCAGAACAAGAACTCAGTCCGGAAGGAATACCTTGCGTTCACGCAGAGCCAAGGGCAGAAAACGTCTTTCGGCATAATTTTATGGCGCTGGGACGCATCCGGGAAAAAAGTGATTTTAGTTTAATTTATAAAAAAGGGAAGCAGTTAACAACAGGAATTTTCACCGTCTGCTATCTTCCAGGGGATGCAAAACTAAAATTAGGGATCATTGCCGGCGGTAAGGTCGGCAACGCTGTAAAAAGAAATCGCGCAAAGCGCTTGTTGCGGGAAGCAGCAAGGAGGCTTTGGCGAAGGCAAGGGCCAGCGGGGCAGCTGGTAATTATTGCCAAAAGGGCTATCTTGCAGCAGAAAGAGCCGGCTATTCGCGCAGCGCTAGAAAGCGCGCTGAAAGGTTTTTTGAAAAAAAGATGAAGGCCGTTATAATTTTACTGATCCGTTTTTATCAAAAATATTTACGGCCTTTATCACGCAAAGCTTGTCGCTTTCATCCAACTTGCTCTGAATATACTTTGCGGGCAGTGGAAAAACATGGCGCAAGCCGAGGAATATGGCTGGGGATCAAACGCCTTGCCAAATGTCATCCCTGGCATTCTGGTGGCGAAGATCCTGTGCCATAAATTTATGAGGAGGGCTAAACAATAATGCAAACAGTTCAAACGGGAAATATATTAATAGACTTGACCTTTCCTGCGCTGGAGTTCTTTTTTCAGATCACGAGGAATTACGGCTGGGCAATTATTTTTCTAACAGTGGCTGTTCGGGCCGCGCTTTATCCGTTGTCTGCCAAGCAGTACGAATCCATGTCGGCGATGCAAAAGATCCAGCCCCGGCTTAAGGAAGTGCAGAGCAAACACAGTAAAGATCCGCAAAAAATGCAGCAAGAGACGCTCTTGCTTTATAAAGAGCACGGAGTGAATCCCCTGGGCGGATGCTTGCCGGTGCTTTTACAATTGCCGATCATAATTGCGTTGTTTGCCACGCTGAACAATCCGGAAGTGCAGGGAGTCATTCGCGACTCAGGGGCTGCGGGGACTTTTTTCTGGATCAAAGATTTTGCTTTGGCAGAATGGAGGCAGCCGGCGTTGATAGGGCTAGTGGATAAGCTGCCGCTTTTAAAGTTCCTATCTCCATTGGTTTTGTTGGTTGGCCTATCTACTTACTTAACTCAAAAGACAATGTCTGCGAACACCGAGTCGTCGCAAACAAAAATGATGGCCTTTATGCCGATCTTCATGCTTTTTATTTGCGCAAATTTGCCGACCGGAGTTTTATTGTATTGGTGTACATCTAATTCGTTGATGGCAGCACAGCAATATTTTCTTTCCAAGCAAAAAATGGTCAAAGAAAAAGTCGCGGTGATTGAGGTTGAAAACACCTCCGAGTCGGAAAAGTCGGAAAACAAACAAGGAGGATAGTATGAAAGAAATTTTTGGGATTTTTGGTAAGAAAAAAAACGAAAAAAAGGAGCCAGTGCCGATCGCCGAGGAAGACCAGGCGCCAGAACAAGCTGCGCCAGATAAAAAGCTTTCGCCTTTGGCCGAGACCGGCGTAGAAAAGCTCCAGGGAATATTGAGCAAGATGGGCTTTTCTCCAAAGATAAAGGCTCGAGAAGATGACCAGGGGATCCTGTATTTAGATATGCAAGGAGAAGAAATGGGGCGGCTTATTGGCAAGGAGGGCGCCACGCTGAATGCTCTCCAATGTCTGATCGGCGGGATCTTAAGCAAACAGAAAGCCTCCCGAGTTTTAGTGAAGATCGATGCAAATGATTATCGTTATCGCAGGGAACAAACTTTATGCAGAATAGCCAAGGATGCTGCCCAAATGGCAGTCCACCAACAAAAGCCCGTGGAGCTAGAGCCAATGGGCGCCAACGAGCGTAGGGTTATCCATGCGGAGCTGTCGAACAGAAAAGACGTGCATACTTATAGCACGGGCGAGAGACAATCGCGCAGGCTAATAGTTGCCCCAGGAATGGCGCCGGAAAATACAGAGTCCACACAACAAGAAGAGGCTCCTGTCGAAGAAAACAAATAGGGCCCCAGCGGGCCAAAGGAGCGCAGGTGTCCGCCTCCCAAGATACGATCATTGCTTTAGCAACACCTCCGGGCCGCAGCGGAGTTGCGCTTGTGCGCATCTCGGGACCCAAATCGTTTTTTTTATTACAGAGACTTTGTAAACAAAAAAACAAAAAGAGCTTTTCCTCCCGCAAGGTCTGCTTTGCCCCGATATTCGATCCGGAAAATAAAAAGATCGACGAATCCCTAGTGTGGGCAATGAAGGGCCCAAAAACCTATACGGGAGAAGACGTTGTAGAGATAAGCGCTCACGGGAATCCGGTGGTCGTCCATCGTTTATTGAACACCGCAATTAAATATGGCGCGCGCCTTGCAGCCCGCGGGGAATTTACCAAGAGGGCTTTTTTGGCAGGCAGGATAGACCTGGCTCAGGCCGAGGCAGTGGCCCAGCTAGTTTCTGCAAACACGACTGAGGCTGCGCAGGCGGCGCTATTGCACCTTGAGGGCGCACTTTCTAAAGAAACAAAAAACATTCGATATACGCTAGTTGCGCTGTTAGCCAGGATTGAGGCTGCCTTGGACTATCCAGACGAGCTAACAGAGCTACCAAAAAAGTCATTAAAAAAACAAGTGGGTAACGCGTTGGCAAAGACCAGGGTGCTGCTCGAGACGAACAAGCGGGGAGTTTTATTAAAAGAGGGATTGAAGGTTGTTATTGCCGGGGCGCCCAATGTTGGCAAGTCCAGCCTGCTGAACTGCCTTGTGGGCGATTCAAAAGCTATTGTTACAGAAATTCCCGGCACAACACGAGATGCCATAGAAGATGTAATAACGCTAAGCGGTGTTCCGGTAAGGCTTATCGATACCGCAGGCCTGCGGCACGACCCGGGCCATGTCGAACGCATAGGCATAGAAAAAACATTGGCGCATGTAGAGACTGCCGATCTGGTACTGTTTGTAGTGGACGTTAGTAAAAAACTTTCAAAAAAGGAAAAAGAAAAAATAAATGAATTAAAGGGCAGGGGAGTTGCCGTTCTGGTTGTGGGCAACAAGCAAGATCTGGCCAACAAAAAAAAGAACAATGCCGCAGACATTCGCGTTTCTGCAAAAACGGGACAGGGAATAAGGCTTCTTGAGAAAAGGATGGTCAAGCAAGCGGGGGTTCTTGAGCAAAGGGAATCTTCTTCCCCGATCATTATGGAGGCCCGCCAAAAGGAGCGGCTGCTTGAGGCCGAACAAGCCTTGCGTCGTGTTGAAAAAGCCTTGGCCGAAGGTGTTGTCCAAGATCTCTTGACGATCGATATCAAGGCCGCGATAGTTGCCCTGGGCGAAATAACAGGCGATGAAGTTTCTGATGAAGTTATAAATCACATTTTTGATAATTTTTGTGTAGGCAAATAGGGCGCGGATTTTGGCAAAAAGACGGAGCTATGACCCAAAAACACCCCCATTGTTTAAAAAGCTCTTAAAAATACAGCAAACCCCACTAGCTAAAGGCAAAATCTTTGGCTATTTATTAAAAAATATAGGCCTTTGTGTTAAATCCCGGGCTTATTCAAGAAAGTTGGCGTTATTTTGGAAAAGAGGGCTATAAAGCTAAAAACCTTATCCTTTTGCGTTCTTGAGATGATCTTTTAGGTAGTCATCGTCGTCATTGCTTAAATATTCAAGCGCCTTTATAAACAGCGCTTCATTTTTTGCGAGGTCCTTGGACTCAAATGTGCAGGAGAGGGTGAGCTTCTTTTTTGGCAGAAATTTCGGACCACAAGCAAGCCAATCCATTATGCCCTGGTTGGTGAATTCAATCCCGTCTTCGTTAGCCAGGACTACAGGGAGCGTTCCCAATAGCATGGCAAGATCTGTAGCGGGGCGGGCATGTATCCCTGCGGGCAGCCCAAGCACAAATTTTTCTGAAGCAAGGGCGATCATGCCTTCCGGAGAAACGACCTGGGCATACTTTATTTTAACCCTGTTTTTTTCCGTTCCACCAAGAATTTCTTTTTTTAATGGGGCGCCAGGATCTTTTTTCTTGGGCTCAGCAGAGGATTTTCCTGCTTTGCGCAAAGCTTTCTTTTTGGTCTTTTCCGGAGAGCTAACGAACTGCGGGATGTAGTTGCTATTGATGTCTGCAAAAAAGCCCGGGTTATTAGCATCGGTGCTTTTCGGGAAAACACCATTGGGCTTGGTGCCACAAAGCTTATAAATATTTGTAGAATCTATTTCTCTGGAAAAGCGAAGTATTTTGTGGCTAGCGCCGTGGCCTTCCAGATGATGTGGGATCTTCCAGAATATAGTAGACCCATCGTCTCCGGGATATTTTTTCTTTTTTTCTGCGCGAAGACCAAGCAGCTTTTTCTTCAAGTCAGCATCGTCTTTGTCTTTATAGTGGGCCTCAATATATTTATCCAGATTCCTGATACAAAGGCCAACGGGGCGCTGAGTATTTATGTCTAAATATACATAAACGTTCTTTCCCTCGTCCAGATATCCGCCAACTTCTGAGGCCTCATCCGGCGAGCCTGCCTTAAATATTTCCTGAGGATCATCTACCTTAAGAGAAAATATCTTGGTTGCGTATTCGAGGAGGAGCTTGTCTTCAAAAGACAGCTCTTTCATTTTATGAACATGGCCGCCACTTGGCCCCTGCTCTGCAAAAACAGTCTTCATATAGTTGTCGGTCTTAACCAGGCTGACATATTCCTTGGCTGTTTTTATTCCCATGGAATCCTCTGGTAGGCGTGTGAATATTTTGTCCGGCACCAAGTCTTCCCCGGTCTGGAAGAAAGATTTTACTTCTGAATATCGCCACAAGAGTGCATAGGCTTTTTCTAGGTTGTCCGGGTGGTCAAGCCTGTTTTTCTTTAAAAAGGCTACCATGTTAAAGAAGAGGTTAAGGATCTCATTATCGCTCGTTAGCTTGGAAGACAAGGATTCTATTTCTTCGTGGCTTTGCTGGAGTTCTTTGTGGGCAGCCTGAAGCTCGTCGTGTGCATCCTTTGTCTCTTTAAATTGTCTTAAAAAGGTCAGCTCATTGTTGTTGTTCATGTTGATAAAAAGCTCCGGAGAAAGACGCGCCTGAAGCTCTTTTTTCGAAAGATTTGACGAAAGTAACTTGGCCACTTCTTTTTGCCAAGCAGAAACATGCAGCTCACGGATGATCCGCATCTTGGAAGAGTAATAGCTGTCCAGGCCAACGGCAAATTCGCTTAAGCCAAGCCCTGTCAGGGTCGGCAGCTTGTTTTTGTCCGAGGCGGCATGGCCGCAAAAGCCGATGCGGATCCCGGGGTATTCTTTGGAAACAAAAGACACCAGATCGTTTAGCGCCCGCAGGAACTTAGGCGAATAGAAGTCGCTTTCTAAAAGAGCATCTCTTTTCTTGCCTAGGATGCTGCAGCAAAAATCGTTGCCGCCGATACGCAGGTGTTTGATCCAGCCAAGGGCCAAGATCTTTTTAAGCTCATTAAAATTCTTTTTAACAAGGCGCGCATCTTCTACCATGATCCCAAAGGATATGTTTTTAGGCATCTTTTTGCCCGGGAAAGTTTTAGCATCATCTTTAAGCAGCTCTTTTTCGGCCTGTCTTACCAGGCGGCGCGCTGCCTTTACCTGCTCCGCATTGTAGACCTGCGGGAATACTATCTTTACCTGTTTTTCTGGGCATAAGTTTGCACTATAGTAAAAAGCCTTGATCTCGTTTTTAAAATTAACCGGATGAGCAAGGTCCCAGTCGAGGCCATATTTGCCCTGAGCGGCCTCTCCTCGAAAAGTGCTTTTATCCGTATCGTTTATATCTAAAGTTCTAAAAACAACCTCTTTGTCGGCAGTTGAGACCGCGTAAAAATTAAACATAAAATATTCTGCCAGAGAAGGAAGGCCACGACTGTCTCCCAGCTCCAACAATAGCTCTTGGCGGATAAGCCCGATATCTTTTTGGCGCTGTTTAGTCTGCCTATCATTTTGCTGATCCTCGGCAATTTCTCTGAGCTGTTTTATGTCCGCAAGAGTATTAACAATAACAGAAAGGGAAAGATCGCGGTTATCCAAAGAAACCGGGGTTTTGCCATAGACAAAGGTTTCCGAAAGCTTGTTGAGCTCGTTGTTTTCAGAGAAGAGGGCCCTATCTTTAAAAAACGCCTTGGCTTGATCAATGTTTGGATTGATCGTTATTGTTTTGCGGACAGGATTGATCAGGATGCTATCCCCATTCTCAACCTCGAGTTTGGCCAACAGCGTTCTGTTGGTGACCACTGCCCGAGAGCTTCCCTTGGAAACCACGGCAATATGAGAAAGCGGGCTGCATTTGGACAAAACAACGCCTAAGACATCCATTGGAAGCAAGGCATAATCAACCGGGGAAAGCTCTTTGGCAAAAATGATCGGATTTTGGGGCAAGGAATTTCCTTGCAAGAAATTCTTGTCTAGAAATTTTGCAAAAAATCCTGCCGCATTAGAGATCTCTTCACCCCAGTTGTATTCTCGTTCTTTAAAGGGAATATCCTCGGCAAGGAGCTTGTTAGCCCGGCCATCAAAAATGTCTCTTACGACCTCTTCTCTTTTTTGCGAGCCCAAGACATCGCCAAGCTCAACAATGATCTTGGGCAGGGTTTCTTTCTTGCTCAGGAATTCGTCAATATCGATGGGCTCTTCCAGGGTTTTAAACACGTCTTTTTTTACAGTTAGGATCCGGCAAAATTCTTTTAGGTATGAAGTAAAGGCAGATTGCCCGCCATAATAATCGGCAAGCTTGTTGATGTTTGTGTATGCAGCATTAAGATAGCTTTTAATGTGGGCAAGATTGTCTGTATTAGAGCTGAGCTCATGGGATAGGGTTTTGAGAAATTTTTCTCCTACTTGGATCTTGCATTTTTCTGCTTTTCTAACGAACAGCGCTTCAATCCTGCTCTCGGCGCCTTCCTTTAAATCATCATATTTTGATTTTTCAACGAGCTCAACCAATTCCTTGTTAAGGTCTTTAGCGTTGTTAGCTAGCTTTGCGGCGCAGATTCCTTCCCACTTCTTAACGATTGCCTGGAGGTCTTGGGATGTCTTTTTTGGCGAAAGGCCTTGTCTCTTGGCGTGGTCGAGGTGGGTTAGCAGCTCTTCTAGGAGCTCTTTTTTTAAGGCCACGCTGTTTATAAGCAGCTGGGCCTGGATGCGCACTTCGGGGATCGCCTCCAGCAAAAGCTTTCTTTTTTGATCAATGGTTGCCTCAAGGCCGATCTCAGAATAGCCATGAGGAGTTAGCACTGCGGCCTCGCCCCGGGCAAACTGTGCGTTGATCAAAGAAAGCGCAAAAGTTTTACCAGGTTTTGTTGGCAGATACTTCTCGCTTGTAAGCGGATTTATTGCTTCGGTAGAAGAAGGAAAAGAAATTATCTTTTTAATAAGATTTCCCATTTAGCCCTCCGGGCATGTATGTTTTTTTATTTTAGAGCAAGAAAACTTTGCTTTCTTACCCCCTAAAACCCCTTTTAAAAGCAAAAAAGGATTATTCACTAAGATATCGATAGTTTCTGAAAAAAATTTCACTAAATTTGATCAGGATCAATATTTACATGATCTGGGACATGCTATAATTCCCGCTATTATGCCAATTTGTGACTATTCAGATACTGATTATAAGCAGGAGTTTTGGCAGGACCAAAAACGCGAATATGAGGACGGGGCGGATAAAATCGCGGTCCTTAAGCTATTGCCGGAACAAGGCGTCTCTATCCTTGAGTTAGGCGCAGGATTTGGGCGGCTTGCGGAAGTTTATCAAGATCGTTTTCAAAAGATCACCCTATTTGATTATGCAGACAATTTATTGGAACAGGCCAAGAAAAAGCACCAAGATACAGAAAGGTTTTCCTTTCAACAAGGGGATATCAATAGCTTGCCTTACGATGCCTTGTTCACGGACACGGTGTTAATGGTGCGTGTTTCCCACCATTTGGAAAAAATTGAAAAGGTCTTGGCAGAGGCAGCCCGAGTATTAAGGCCGAAAGGAGTGTTCGTTCTAGAGTATGCCAACAAAAGGAATTTTAAGGAAATTGGCCGATTTTTAATAGGGCGTTCAAAAATGAACCCATTCAAACATAATGTTTCCGACCGGAATCAAAAAGGTTTTTATAATTATCATCCTGCCTATATTGAAAAGCTGTGTCAAAAAGCAGGCTTTAGGATCGAAAAGGTGCTAAGTGTTTCAAATTTTCGATGGAGCTTTCTTAAGCAGTTATTTGGTCCCGGGGTTTTATTATGGCTAGAAAATCTATTGCAAACCCCATTAGGTTTTGTTAGATTTGGTCCAAGCATTTATCTCAAATTGCGGAAAGAATAAGCATGCCTAAAAGGACAGATATTAAGAAAGTATTAATTATTGGTTCAGGTCCGGTCATTATTGGACAGGCTTGCGAATTTGATTATTCCGGCACACAGGCATGTAAGGCCTTGCGCAGCTTAGGCTATAAAATAGTATTAGTGAATTCTAATCCAGCAACAATTATGACCGATCCTGCAATGGCAGATGTTACCTATATTGAGCCTTTGAATATCAAAACATTGGAAGAGATCATTATTAAAGAGCGGCCAGATGCTTTATTGCCGAACCTTGGCGGGCAAACAGGGCTTAACCTTTCTTCTGCGCTATATAAAAAAGGTATCTTAGATAAATATGGGGTTCAGGTAATTGGGGTCAACATGGATGCTATTGAGCGTGGGGAAGACCGCATTGTTTTTAAAGAGACCATGAACAAGCTGGGCATAGATATGCCCAGAAGCAAGCCTTCCCAAAGCGTGGAAGAAGCCGAATCAATAGCAGAGGAATTGGGTTATCCGGTAGTCTTACGTCCGGCATATACAATGGGCGGCACAGGCGGGGGCTTAGTATATAACAAAGAAGAGCTGCGTACCGTAGCGGCACGCGGATTATCTGCAAGCCCAGTGGGGCAGGTCTTAGTAGAAGAATCTGTGCTGGGTTGGGAAGAGCTAGAGCTGGAAGTGGTGCGTGATGCTAAAAACAATAAGATAACGGTTTGTTTTATTGAAAATGTAGATCCCATGGGTATCCATACGGGGGATTCATACTGTACTGCGCCAATGTTAACTATCAGCAAAGAATTACAAGCGCGTCTCCAAAAATATTCTTATGATATTGTTGATGCCATTGGGGTGATCGGGGGCACGAATGTTCAGTTTGCCCACGATCCAAAAACCGGACGAGTCGTCGTCATCGAGATCAATCCGCGGACTTCGCGTTCATCTGCCTTGGCATCAAAGGCTACTGGATTTCCTATTGCCTTGATATCTTCAATGCTTGCCTGCGGACTTACCATGGATGAAATCCCCTATTGGCGCGACGGCACCCTAGAGAAATATACACCGGCTGGTGATTACGTGGTGGTTAAATTTGCACGCTGGGCATTTGAAAAATTTAAAGGGGCAGAAGATAAGCTGGGCACCCAGATGCGTGCCGTAGGCGAAGTCATGAGCATTGGAAAAAATTATAAAGAAGCTTTTCAAAAAGCAATAAGGTCACTGGAGAACGGACGTTATGGCCTGGGATTTGCCAAGGATTTTTCCGAATTGCCGTTACAGACATTATTAGAAAAGATCGTTACTCCTTCCAGCGAAAGACAATTCCTTATATATGAAGCGTTGCGCAAAGGCGCTGCCGTTGAAGAGATTGTCAATCGAACCCATCAAAAAGCCTGGTTTGTTGAGCAAATGAAGGAGCTTGTAGAGCTTGAAGAAAAAGTGCTTAAGTTCAAAGGCAAGAATTTGCCGGACGAGCTCTTAACTCAAGTAAAAAAAGATGGATTTGCAGACAAATATCTGGCAAAAATATTAAATATTCCCGAAAAAGAAATAAGACAGCAGCGGGCCAAGCTGGGGATCACCGAGGGGTGGGAGCCCGTGCCGATAAGTGGAGTTGAAAATGCGGCGTATTATTTTTCTACATATAATGCTTCTGATAAAGTAAGTTCCAGTAGCAGTAAAAAGATCCTAGTGCTGGGTGGCGGGCCCAATCGTATTGGCCAGGGGATCGAGTTCGATTATTGTTGTGTGCACACGGCTTTTGCTTTAAAAGAGGAAGGCTATGAGACCATTATGGTCAATTGTAATCCGGAGACCGTTTCTACAGATTACGACACGTCCGACAAATTATATTTTGAACCACTGACCGTAGAAGATGTTCTTAGTATCTACCAAAAAGAAAAACCGGAAGGAGCGATCGTCCAGTTTGGAGGCCAAACTCCGCTGAATATTGCCGAGGAGCTGGAGCAAGAAGGCGTTCGTATCCTTGGCACATCCACCGGCACCATTGCTTTAGCAGAAGATCGCGATAAATTCCGCCGGAAAATGGAAAAATTAAATATTCCTCAGCCCGAATCTGGAATGGCCAGCACGGTTGACGAGGCTCTGAATGTTGCGGATAAGATCGGCTATCCCTTGATGGTGCGGCCTTCTTTTGTGCTGGGCGGGCGGGCGATGGAAGTTATTCATGACGAAGAAATGCTGCGTCATTATGTTGCCAAGGCCGTAGACGTATCTCCGGAGAGACCTTTGTTGATAGACAAATTCCTAGAAAATGCCATGGAGGTTGAAACAGATGCCATCTCAGATGGCAAAGATGTTTTTATTCCTTCCATTATGGAACATATCGAACAAGCCGGCGTACACTCCGGCGATTCAGCCTGTGTGCTACCTTCGGTAAATATCCCAGAGAAACATCTTAAGACGATAAGGGAATATACAAAAAAGATCGCTATAGAATTTAAAGTGGTCGGATTAATGAATATTCAATATGCTATTGCTGACGATAAGGTTTATATCTTAGAAGCAAATCCCAGGGCTTCCAGGACAGTACCCTTGGTGTCTAAGGTGTGTGGAATAAACATGGTAAAAATAGCGACTCAGCTTTTGTTGGGCAAAAAGCTATCTTCTTTAAAGCCGGAAAACAAGAACGCAGATCATTTTGGGGTCAAAGAGGCGGTGTTCCCGTTTAATATGTATCATGAAGTTGATCCAATTTTGGGGCCAGAAATGCGTTCTACAGGTGAGGTTCTGGGGCTAGCAGATTCTTTTGGGCTAGCTTTTTATAAAGCACAGGATGCGGCAAATGCTTGCTTGCCCTCGTCGGGAACGGCATTGATAACAGTTTCTGATACTGACAAGAAAGCTGTAATAAAGGTCGCTCAAGCTTTTAAAAAGATCGGTTTTAAAATATTAGCTACACGGGGAACACAGCAATTATTATCAGAAAACGGCATTGCTGCTGAAGTGGTCTTTAAAATGCACGAAGGCCGACCTAATATTGTAGACGCTATTGAGAATGGGGAGATCCAGCTTATTATCAATACTCCTAGTGGAAAAATAAGCCAAGACGATGATTCTTACATACGCAAAGCAGCCATTAAGCATAAGATCCCGTATGTCACAACCATAGCAGCCGCGCTTGCTGCAGCCAAGGGGATCGAGGCTTATCAGGGGAAAGCCCCGGAAGTAAAATCCTTGCAAGAGTATCATCAAGATATTATAAATAAAGAAAATGAAAAAGTGCTTGTGAAGAATATATAGTCTTTTTACCTAGTAATAAATATGCCTAAACGGACAGATTTAAAAAAAATAATGATCATTGGTGCCGGGCCGATTGTCATAGGGCAAGCCTGCGAATTCGATTATTCCGGGACGCAAGCTTGTAAGGCGCTGAAAGAAGAGGGTTATGAAGTTGTTTTGATCAACAGCAACCCGGCTACTATTATGACCGATCCGGAATTTGCTTCAAAGACTTACGTTGAGCCAATTACTCCAGAAGTTATAGAAGAGATCATTAAAAAAGAGCGGCCAGATGCTATCCTGCCGACAGTGGGAGGGCAGACCGCCCTTAATGCGGCAGTGCACTTAGCAGAAAAAGGTATTTTAAAAAAATATAATGTGGAGCTTATCGGGGCTAAATTAGAGGCCATAAAAAAAGCAGAAGATAGAGAATTGTTTAAAGAAGCAATGTTTAAAATAGGGCTGGAAATGCCTAAAAGCAGAGAGGTCTATGGTGTTGAAGATGCGATCAAGGTGGCAGAAGAGCTGGGGTATCCACTTATTTTAAGGCCTGCTTTTACCTTGGGCGGAACCGGGGGCGGAGTAGCCTATGATCAAGAACAACTAGAGTTAATGGTGCAAAAGGCAATTGATGCAAGCACTATCGGTCAGGTTTTAGTAGAAGAATCGATAATCGGCTGGAAAGAGATCGAGCTAGAGGTCATGCGGGATCTTAAAGACAATGTCGTTATCATTTGTTCCATAGAGAACCTTGATCCAATGGGAGTGCATACCGGGGATAGCATTACTGTGGCGCCGGTACAGACCTTGACCGACAAGGAATACCAAGTGTTGCGCGATCATTCGATTGCAGTGATGCGAGAGATCGGGGTAGATACCGGAGGTTCCAATGTCCAATTTGCCATGGATCCCAAGAGCAAGCGTGTAATTATTATTGAAATGAATCCGAGGGTGTCGCGCAGCTCGGCCTTGGCGTCAAAGGCCACGGGATTCCCAATTGCAAAGATAGCAGCCAAGTTGGCCGTGGGCTATACGTTGGAGGAGATCCCCAACGATATCACCAAAGAAACCCCGGCGTCTTTTGAGCCAACTATCGATTATGTAGTGACCAAGATCCCCAGGTTCGCTTTTGAAAAATTTCCCGACACAAAAGATGTGCTGAACACACAGATGAAATCGGTGGGCGAAGCAATGGCCATTGGGCGGACCTTTAAAGAGTCATTAGTAAAAGCAATGCGCTCGATGGAGATATCCAAGCCCAAGCTAGACCTGCAAAACATAGAAGAGAAGCTGAAGATTCCCAATAGTGTGCGGCTTTATTATATTTTTGAAGCTTTTCGTCAAAAATGGCAAATGGAAAAGATCGCAGAATTAACCCAGATCGATCCCTGGTTCTTAAGCCAGATCGAAGAGATAGTCTCAAATGAAAATATTTCAACAGAGGTTCAAGGAAAACAATTATCAAGAGTTTATAAAAAAGTAGATACCTGCGGGGCAGAATTTGAAGCAAAAACGCCGTATTATTATTCAACATATGATCTTGAGGATGAAATAACCCCTGCTAAAAATAAAAAAGAAAGGATCATTATTTTAGGCGGCGGCCCCAATCGTATTGGGCAAGGGATAGAATTTGATTATTGTTGTGTCCACGCTTCCTTTGCGCTTAAGGTGGATGGGTATGAGACCGTTATGGTCAATTGTAATCCGGAAACAGTAAGTACTGATTATGACACTTCCAATCTCTTGTATTTTGAGCCACTGACTTATGATGATGTATTAAATATAATAAAAAGAGAAAAGCCTAAGGGTGTTATTGTCCAGCTTGGCGGGCAGACGCCCTTGAACCTGGCGGTGTCCTTGGAAAAGGCGGGCGCAAAAATATTGGGAACTACACCAGCGGCGATTCACCGTGCAGAAGATCGGGGGGAGTTCGGTGCTTTATTGCACAAGCTAGAGATATTGCAGCCTGCAAATGGTGCAGCCAGATCTTTGGGTGAGCTTAAAAAGATCGCTAAAAATATTGGCTATCCTGTTATCGTCAGGCCTTCTTATGTGTTGGGGGGGAGAGCGATGGAGATCGTTTATGATGAAAAAAGCTTGGAAAAATACGCCCAGCTAGCAATTGAGGCCTCGGAGGAGCATCCGGTTTTGGTAGATAAATTCCTAGAAGATGCGATTGAGGTTGACGTGGATGCCTTGGCAGACGGAGAGCAATGCCTGATCGCCGGTGTAATGGAACACATAGAAAGAGCGGGGATACATTCCGGGGATAGCGCATGTGTGTTGCCGACAGTTTCTTTAAAGCCCGAGCTGGTAAAGCAGATCAAAGAACAGACATACAAATTAGCAGCTGAGCTAGGAGTGGTGGGCTTGATGAATATCCAATATGCTGTGCAAAAGAATAAATTGTTCGTGTTAGAAGTGAATCCGCGCGCATCCAGGACAATACCTTTTGTGAGCAAAGCCACTGGGGTCCCCTGGGCTAAAATGGCGGCGCGAGTAATGGCGGGCAAAACTATAGCAGAGCTTGAGCTAAAAGAAATCGAGCCCAGTTATTTTTCGGTAAAAGAAGTAGTGCTTCCTTTTGCTAAGTTTTCTGGCCAAGACACGGTCTTGGGGCCTGAAATGAAATCGACGGGAGAGGTTATGGGTATCGATATGGACCTTGGCTTGGCTCTAGCCAAGGCGGAAATGGCTGCCGGAGAAAAAATACCTCTGTCGGGAACGGCTTTTCTTTCCGTGGTAAAAAGAGACAAGACCGAGCATTGTCTGGATGTCGCTCGCAAGCTGAAAGGGTTTGGCTTCAAGCTGTTGTGCACGAAAGGGACTGCGGCATTTTTAAGAGAAAACAATATTGAAGTTAAAGAAGTGCTTAAAATAAGAGAGGGGCATCCCAACGTGGTAGATGCTATTAAGAAAAGAGAGATCTCCCTGGTGATCAATACGCCTTCGGGGAAGGGCCCGCATGTTGACGATTTTTTTATGCGAGAAGCAGCGCTGAGGCACAAGGTTTTTTGCATTACGACAATGGCCGCAGCACAAGCCGCGGTAAAAAGTATCGAGGCCTTGAAGACGCAGGCCTTGAGAGTGGTGTCGCTACAGGAGCACTATAGAAGAAATCCTGGTTTGATAACCGTTTAGGCAGATAGTTTTTCTTGTATTCTCTTAAACCTATGTTAAAATGAATTTTCAAAAATAATTTTTATTTAAAGGTCTCTTGCGAATATGATAAAACCCCAATTTGTTCATTTACATGTTCATTCCGAATATAGCTTATTAGATGGTGCCGCTAGGATAAAAGAGCTAATTGCCCGAACTAAAGAGCTGGGCATGGATACTTTAGCCCTGACGGACCACGGCAATATGTATGGCACTGTCCAATTTTATTTAGAAGCGGTAAAGCAAAATATTAAACCAATCTTAGGCTGTGAAGTGTATGTTGCTCCCCGGCGTCGTTTTGATAAGCAAGGCCGCGAAGATGCCGGCCATCAACACCTGGTGCTTTTAGCAAAAAATACCAAAGGCTATAAAAATTTAATAAAATTGGTTTCCTTGGCAAATTTAGAAGGATTTTATTATAAGCCGCGTATCGATCTGGAGCTTTTGGCCCAATATAAAGAAGGATTGATAGCCCTTTCAGCATGTATTGCGGGAGGAGTCTCCCAAAAGATCCTAAAAAATGATCTTGCTGGCGCAAAAGAAGCTGCCCTTAAATATAAAGAGATCTTTGGTGAAGATTTTTATCTTGAAGTACAAAGCCATGGCTTGCCAGAGCAGGCCTTGGTGAAACAGAGCATGATCAAATTGTCGGAAGAGATAAAAGTTAAGCTAGTAGCCACAAACGATGTCCATTATGTACAAAAAGAAGATGCAGAGGCACAAGACGTGCTTTTGTGTATCCAGACCGGAGAGGTTCTTTCTAATGAAAATCGGATGAAATTCTTGTCCGAGGAATTGTATTTAAAATCCCCAGAAGAAATGATCGCATTATTTAAGGATATTCCCCAGGTAATTCAAACTACAGTGGAGATAGCGGAGAAGTGTAATTTTAAACTGGAGACCGGCAAATTGCATTTGCCTCATTTTCAGGTTCCTAGCGGAGAGACACCAAAGACTTACTTGCGGAAGCTTTGCCAAAAGGGCTTGGAGAAAAAATTCTCGGAGATAACCACCTCCATCAAGAACAGGCTGGATTACGAGCTAGAGGTCATAGACAAAATGGGTTATGACACTTATTTTTTAATTGTGCAGGATTTTGTGAATTTTGCGAAAGAACATAATATCCAAGTAGGGCCCGGCCGAGGTTCTGCGGCCGGAAGCCTTGTGGCCTATGCGTTGAACATCACCGATATTGATCCGCTTCGTTATAATTTACTTTTCGAACGCTTTTTAAATCCAGAAAGAATAAGTATGCCCGATATTGATATAGATTTTTGTGAAGAGCGCCGCCCAGAAGTACTGGAATATGTTTCGAATAAATATGGCACAGACCATGTCGCGCAAATAGTAACTTTTGGGACCATGAAAGCCCGGGGTTCCATTCGCGATGTTGGTCGTGTTCAAGATATTCCTTTGCCCGAAGTAGATCGTATAGCAAAAATGATACCAGAGGGGCCGGGAGTAACCCTGGAGCAAGCACTAGCGGTCAATCAAGAGCTTAAAGATTCTTATGAAAATAATCCTACCGTTAAAAAGCTGATCGATGTAGCCAGAAGAATGGAGGGATTATCAAGGCATGCGGGGACCCACGCGGCAGGTGCGGTCATCTCTGAAAAGCCGCTGACAGACTTAGTTCCTCTGCAAAAGATGGGAGAGCAAGTCCAGACACAATATTCCATGGGCGATCTAGAAACCCTGGGCCTGTTGAAGATGGATTTTTTAGGCTTGCGGAATTTAACGATGATCGCGAACACTATTGAGTTGGTCAAGCAATCCCAGGCCAAAGAGATCGACCTGCATAAGCTTCCTTTTGATGATAAAAATACATATAAGTTGTTATGCAGGGGCGAGACCAAGGGTGTGTTCCAGCTGGAAAGCCGCGGGATGCAGGGCTTGATCAAAGATCTTAAGCCAAGAATCTTCGAAGATGTCATTGCCTTGTTGGCCCTGTATCGTCCAGGACCCTTGGGCAGCGGCATGGTTCAAGATTTTATTAATAATAAAGAAGGTAAAACTAAGGCAAAGTACGATCTTCCTCAATTAGAGCCAATATTGAAAGAGACATACGGGCTTATTCTTTATCAAGAACAAGTAATGCAGATCGCCAGTATTTTGGCTGGATTTACATTGGGGCAAGCGGATGTAATGCGCCGGGCCATGGGCAAGAAAAAAGTGTCCGAAATGGCTAAGATGAAAGAGCTGTTCATGGAGGGGGCCGCAACCAAAAAAGTACCCAAAGACAAAGCGGAAAAGGTCTTTGATCTTTGTGCTAAATTTGCAGAATATGGTTTTAATAAATCTCATAGTGCAGCCTATGCAGTTATCTCTTATCAAACGGCCTACCTGAAAGCAAATTACCCCCTAGAATTCATGGCGGCACTTTTAACCAGCGTGAGCGGCGATACAGAAAAAGTCTGTGAATATATAGCGGAGTGTAATCGCATGGGCATAGAGGTGTTGCCGCCGGACATTAACGAGAGCGGGAAAAATTTTACAGTGGTACGCGGAGCGATCCGCTTTGGCCTAAGTGCCATTAAAAATGTTGGCGAGGGCGCCATTGAAAATATAATTGAAATGCGTAATAAAGATGGATCCTTTTTATCTTTGGGTGAGGTTTGTTTGCGTACCGACCTGAGGACCGTTAATAAAAAAGTCCAGGAAAGCTTGATAAAAAGCGGAGCAATGGATGCTTTTGGCAAACGGGCGCCGCTGATGAATATTTTAGAGCCCACGGTAGGCTGGGCGCTACGCCTGCAAAAAGAACGGGCCAATGGGCAGATATCTCTTTTTGGCGACAGCATTAAAGAGGCAACCGTCTTTACGATTCACGATTCGCTTCCCGATATCCCGGAGTGGTTGCCCAAAGAAAAACTGAAATACGAAAAAGAGCTGCTGGGCTTATATATTTCTGATCATCCTTTGCGGCACCTGGATGTTCCCTTAGAATCGTTGATCACAGATGATTCGATTTCCATTAAAAGCAAAAGTGATGGCCAAGATGTTGCCGTGGCCGGGATCCTGCAAAGCGTTCGTCGGCTGATCACCAGGACGAACAAGAATATGATAATCGCCAAGCTGGAAGATCTCCGCGGGATCGTTCCCTTAGTTGTGTTCCCTGGGAGAGCCTTTGATGCTTGTTCCCCATTCCTTGAAACAGATAATGTAGTATTAATTAAAGGCCGGGCAAGAATGAATCGTGATGAAATGCAGGTTGTTTGTGAAAAGGCGGAGCTTTTAGGCCAAGGCCAAATACAAAAGATCCTGCATGTTGAGCTAGTGGCCGCAGACAGCAAGGGGACCTTGGATCGTTTGCAGCAATTACTTATAGAACATAGAGGGGAAACCCCGGTCATTATTCATACTCCAGAAGCAAAAGTTACGACCGGTAAACAATTTTGGGTCAATATGAATTCTGGGATCGGGGATAGAATTGCGGCCTTAGTTGGCCCGGGGCACAGCTGGGTAGATTAAAAAGAGCAGACCAAAACAATATCCTTTATAAATTATTTTCATGATATAAAAGGTTGATATGCAAAAAAAATTAACTATAGGTATTTTAAGAGAGACAAAGAATAAGTGGGAAAAAAGAGCTCCGCTTACACCCCAAGATGTTGGGTGGCTTATCAATAAAGGTATTTTTGTAGAGATCGAGGCTTCTTCTCGCAGGATCTTTAAAGATGCGGAATATAAAAAGCAAGGAGCTAGGGTGGTCCGGGATATCCGGCAGGCGGAACTTCTGGTAGGAATAAAAGCCCCCAAGCTAAAAGATCTCAAAAAAGCAAAGACTTACCTGATCTTTTCACATACGAGCAAGGGCCAGCCCGCGAATATGCCTTTGTTGAAGAAAATATTACAGAATAAAAACAGCTTGCTGGATTATGAAAAGATCACAAATGCTGCCGGCAAGCGCCTGGTATATTTTGGGCATTTTGCAGGCATTTGTGGCGCGATCGACAGCTTATATTATTTCGGGCAAAAACTAGAAAAGCAAAAGATACGGAATCCCTTTAAGGGGCTTAAGCCTGCCTTTAAATATCAATCAATAGCTACAGCCAAGAAGGATTTAAGAAAAATTTCCAAGACAATAAGAACCCGGGGTGTTCCGAAAGAAATTGCACCGCTGCTTGTGGGCATAACAGGCCATGGCAATGTTGCCAAGGGAGCACTCGAGATGCTTGAGATTTTAAGCCCACAAGAGATCCATCCGCAAGATATTAATCATTATGTTCAAAAGCATAAAAAAAACAACAAGCAGGTGTATACGATAGTCCTGAAGAAAACAGAAAAGTTGCGCACCAAAGATGGCAGCCCCTATGTTCATAAGAAATATCTTAAATATCCGGAAAAATATAAGTCTAATTTAGATCATTATTTACCTTGCCTGAACTTGCTTATACATGGCAGCTATTGGGATAAGCGCTTTCCTAAAATGGTTACCAGGCAAATGCTTCAAAAGCTTTTAAGGCAAAGAAAATTGCGTTGCCAATTTATTGGGGATCTTTCCTGCGATGTTAACGGAGGGATTGAAATAACAGCAGAAGCGACTACTCCGGACAGGCCAGTTTTAACCTATGATCCTAAGCGCAATGTTGTTGAGGCTGGATTAAGGCCCGAAGGCATCACGGTTTTAGCGGTAGATAATTTGCCGGCAGAACTTCCCAGGGATTCCTCAAAAGAGTTCAGCAAGTTGTCCCGGGTATTTATCGCGAAATTGGCATTTAGTGGTGTACGCAGTATTGTTCGTTGTGGTAACATTTCGCCAGAAATAAAAAAAGCGGTAATTGTTGAGCAGGGCAAGCTGACTCCGGATTTTTTGTATCTAAGAAGGAGCTTGAGGTAACTATGGGTTCGAATAATGGATATAAACAGAACCATACTTTATTCATTCTTGGCGATCGCACCAAAGATATAGATTATCAAAAAATTTATAGAGCAAGACACATGCTTGCGGGGAAGCCCCTGTTTACTAAATATTTAAGCTATGAAAGGGTCTTGCATGATCAAAATATGCCAAACGTGGAAACAAAGGATATAGTTGTTTTCTTCTTTTTCCCCTTTTATTACTGGAACAAACATATTGAATTCCTTAAAAGCGCCGGGATCTATGGCAACAGAAATTTCTATCTAAAGTTCAGGCAGTTTTGGGGGAAAATAAAGAAGCATTTGAAAAAGGTCTATCCAGATAAGAATTTTTATTTTTTGAACTCGCCGGATCTATTGAAGAAATATCGGGATAAGATATTGGTCAAGGAAATAATATCTAAAGCGGGCGTAAAGGTCCCGCGGGAATTAGAGATTAAAAGGGCCAAGAACATAATTGAACATTTGCAGAGTGATGGGCAATTGTTTATAAAGCCGCGTTACGGCTCAATGGGGAAGGGGATCACCTATTTGACCAAGGATAATTGGTATACTAATTTCCTTTACAAGGATCAGAAGATAGTCAGCAAAAAGGCTGATTACGGTTGGCACTTCCATAATGGGATAACCAATGATCACACCTTCCTGGAAAGATTATTGGAAGGGGATATGATGGTCGAAGAAGCCGTGGATTGTTTTACGGTAAAGAAAAAACGCATGGATTTTAGAATATATGTTTTTTTAAATGAGGCCCTTTTTATCTATCCACGAACCAGCGCCCTCAAAAACATCACTACAAATATTTCGCAGGGAGGCAAGGGGGAATATCCCAGCAAGCTAAAGCTATTGCCTAAAACGATAGTAAAAAAGGCAAAACAGCAAGCTGTGGCAGCGGCTAAAGCGCTGGGGCTTAATTTTGCCGGAGTTGATGTGATGGTCAATAATGATCTAGATAAGGTTTTTGTCATTGAAGTAAATAGTTTTCCTGCCTTGCCGAGGAAAAAAGTAGTGGATCTAGCCGGTACAATGCTTAGCAAGTATAGTTCATATAAATGGCCTAAGCTTTCAAGAATGCTCAAGAATTAATATTGCCAGAAATCCAATTCCTGCATCTTTTCCAATTCGTTGTTAGGGCTATATAATAAAGGCAAGATGAGCGATTTAAAGTTCGATAAAACGGGATTGATACCAGCAATAGTCCAGGAGGCTTCTTCGGGAGAAGTATTAATGTTGGCATATATGAATCAAGAAGCTCTGGAGAAAACACAACAGACAGGCGAAACCTGGTTTTTGAGCCGTTCCCGCCAAGAGCTTTGGCACAAAGGCGAGACTTCCGGCAATATTCAAAAAGTAAAAGAAATTTATTATGATTGCGATGAAGATGCGCTCTTGGTCAAGGTCGAGCAAAAAGGCGCAGCCTGTCATACCGGGCAAAAAAGCTGTTTTTATAGAAAGCTGAAAAAATGAATATTTTAGAAGAGATTTATGAAGTAATTTCAGATCGCAGCAGTAATCCAAAAGAAGGCTCGTATGTATGTAGGCTGCTCAAGGCTGGCCCGGATAAGACCTTAAAAAAGATCAGCGAAGAATCGGGAGAAGTGATCATCGCTGCCAAGGGGGAGGACAAGCCGGAGCTGGTCTGGGAGATAGCCGATCTTTGGTTCCATACCTTGGTATTGATGTACCAAAAAGGGATTACCCTCGAGGATATTTCCAAAGAATTAGAGAAAAGAAGAAAGTAAAAAATGCCCGCAAACGATGATAAAGACCAAAAAGAAAATACTCCAGCCGTGAAAACGACGGAGCAGGCCGGGCAAGCCAAGCTTGGTTGGTGGCACGAGCTTTCCAGGAAACAAAAAATATTACTAGGATTGGTCTGGTTAATAGGCATAGTTATGCTGGTTAGGGTTTTTAATCCCTTTCGAGCAGAATGGTACTATCGGGAAGGCTATAATTTTGATGCAGCAAAGCGGTATAAAGAAGCGGCCCAAAGCATGGAAAAATCCGTAAAACTAGCACCCTTGGAAACTTTCTATGGAGTATTCCTGGGGAAGATATATGAAAATTTAGCAAGACAAGCGCCGGACAAAGAAGAGAAGCTTGCTTGGGCTCAAAAAGCTGAGGATATGTACTTGCGGATCTTGGCGATCTCTCCGCGGAATCCGTGGTATCACAATAGGATGGCGGAGATATATCGGATATATTCAGGGATCGCAGAGGATCCAATTATTAAGAAACAGTATCTGGTCTCATCTGATGCAAAAGTACATGAAGCTGCTTCCCTAGATGAGAATAATGCTTTATTCCAGATGAGCTTAGCGTATATGTATCATCGACATCAAGAATTTGATAAAGCCCTGGCCCTCTATGAAAAGGTGTTGGAGATCGAGCCGAAATTCGTTGAGGCGTATTTCAATATGGGTGATATCTGGAGGCAAAAGGGCCGGATAGACAAGACAATTGAAATGTATGAAAAAATAATCTCTGTAAATCCTACTTTTAAAAATGTTCATTTAAGCTTGGGTCGGATCTATTATTCGCAGGGCAAGCTAAAGGCGGCAGAGCTAGAGTTCGTGGAAGAGATCAAGGCAAATAAAAGAAATGTTATGGCTTATCAAAGCCTAGGTGCTTTATTGATGCGTCAGAAGAATTGGGGAATGGCCATTCGCATTTATAATAGGATATTGCAGATCGAGCCCAAGCAAACCTTGTCACGCCAGTATTTAGCCCAATGTTATTACAGCTTAGGGATGGTAGATGAGGCTATAGAAGAATTAAAGTTAGTTTTGGCTGCGGAGCCTAATAATTCACAAGTAAAAAGGAATTTACAGCTGATGCAGCAGGTCAAAGCAGGCCCAAAAAAGAAAGCTCCAGCAAAGACCACAACAAAATCTACAACAACGACAGAGGAGGCTCCGGCGGCAACGGGCATTCCAAGTCCAACAAATCAATAAAGTATGAATCCAAGAAATCTGGCGATATTCTTTACGCTATTTATACTTTTAGTGATCGCCTATGTGGGTTGGGATACTTTTCAAAATAAATTTGAACTGGATCGGCCCCAAGCCCAAGCGTATTTTTTATATGGAGATAAACTGGTCTTGGGGAAAAAAGAGCTAATAAATGAAAAAGATGCGCTAAAAGAATCTTTTGCCTTTCTGCTGGAGGGGCCTAGCGAAAAACATAAAACAAAAGGGTATTATTCAGCAATACCGGAAGCCTTGCGTATTTTTGGATATTCTTTAGAGGATTCTATTTTAATATTAAAGATCAATCGAGGTTTTTCTACTTATACCGGAGGGACAGCCCAGCTTCGGGCTGCACTGGCCCAGATAGTATATACGGCCATGGCACAGCCTGGGATACATGAGGTTATGCTGCAAGTAGAGGGGCAAGCCGGCCCCTTGGTAATTGGCGGGGAAGGGTATATTATTGATAAGCCTTTAAAGAGAAGCGACGTGCGGTTCTAGGGAGTAATAAATGAGCATTAATGAAAAAGACGTAGAACATGTTGCAAAGTTGGCCCGCCTAGAATTAAGTGCTGATGAGAAAAAGAAATTTACTTCACAGCTGGGAAATATTTTAGATTATGCTGAGCAAGTAAAAGAACTAAAAACTGATGAGATAATTCCTACAGCCCACGCTGTTCCAATGTCCAATGTATTCCGTGAAGATAAGGTTGTTAAATGCAAAGATAAAAAGATCTTTTTAGCACAATCTCCGGACCACAATGAAGATTTTTATGTTGTACCCAAAATATTGGACTAAATAATGAATATCATTTACCTAACAGCTCATGAGCTGAACGAAAAATTAAGCAAAAAAGAAATTAAGGCTGTTGAGGTTGCCGAAGCTTTTTTAAAACATATTAAGCAGGCGGACGAAAAGATAAGTGCCTTTATTACTACCCTGGAAGAGGGATCGATATCTTCTGCAAAGGAAGCGGATAAGAGAATTTCTAAGGGAGAAAAGCTTTCTATTCTGGAAGGCATACCTTGTGCGCTTAAAGATAATTTTTGTACGAAAGGAATTCGCACGACCTGTGGATCTAAAATACTTGAAAATTATGTTGCCCCCTATGATTCAACAATGGCTGAAAAAATAAAAAGAGCAGGCGCTGTTCTTTTAGGCAAGACTAATCTCGACGAATTTGCGATGGGCTCCTCGACAGAAAACTCAGGATATTTTACGACCAAAAATCCCTGGGACAAAAAAACCGTGCCGGGAGGCTCCAGCGGGGGATCTGCCGCAGCAGTAGCTGCAGATATGTGCGCTTTTGCCCTGGGTTCTGATACCGGAGGCTCCATTCGTCAACCGGCCTCTTTTTGCGGCATAGTTGGTATGAAGCCGACATATGGCAGAGTATCCAGGTACGGATTGGCCGCCTTTGCTTCTTCCCTCGACCAGATAGGGCCCCTGACTAAAGATGTCACAGATGCTGCAATAGTATTGCGCGAGATCTCCGGATATGATCCAAAGGATTCGACTTCTGTTAATAAAGAGGTGCCGGATTATACAAAGGCTTTAAAAAAAGACATAAAAGGTTTGAAGATCGCAGTACCCAAAGAGCTTATGGGCGAAGGGATCGATGCGAATGTTAAAAAAGTTGTTCAAGCAGCATTGGATACTTATAAAAAGGCAGGGGCGACGATTGAAGAAGTAGAAATGCCCTCCTTTAAATATGCGGTCTCCACATATTATCTTATAGCTCCCGCCGAAGCTTCGGCAAACCTGGGGAGATATGATGGAGTACGCTATGGCCTGCGTACGAAAGATGCCAAGGATCTCATCGCGATGTTCTCTAAGACGAGAAAAGAGGGCTTTGGCGACGAAGTGAAAAGACGCATTATGATCGGGACATATGCGCTAAGCGCCGGCTATTATGATGCATATTATCTAAAGGCGCAGAAAGTGCGTACCTTGATCCGCGATGATTTTGAGAAGGTGTTCAAAAAATACGATGTAGTTATGTCGCCCACCTCTCCCTCGGTCGCTTTTAAGATCGGAGAAAAGACCGGAGATCCGCTCAGTATGTATTTGTCGGATATCGCAACTATTCCTGTAAACTTGGCAGGCTTGCCGGGAATATCTATCCCTTGCGGATTGTCTAATGGCTTGCCAGTCGGCCTGCAGATAATTGCGCCGCATTTTGCAGAAGAAAAAATGTTGCATGCTGCATACGCCGGGGAACAAATGTTCGAATTTAGAAAAAAGCATAAGCCGGAGTTAAAGTAATGAGCGAATACGAAGCGGTCATAGGTTTAGAAGTTCACGTTCAGGCAAAAACGCAGTCAAAGATATTTTGTGGCTGTTCGACCGAATTTGGCAATAAGCCGAACGAGAATACTTGCCCGGTCTGTACGGCTCAGCCGGGAGTTTTGCCTGTGCTTAATAAAAAAGTTGTTGAGCTGGCTATAAAAGCAGGCTTGGCCCTAAATTGTGAAATTAACGAGCGCAGCATCTTTGCCAGGAAAAATTATTTTTATCCTGATCTACCAAAATCTTATCAAATATCACAATTCGATCTCCCTGTCTGCGGGAAAGGGTATGTGGAGGTCACTTTAAAAGATGGCCAGAAGAAAAAGCTGGGCATTACGCGTATTCATATGGAAGAAGATGCCGGCAAGCTGGTTCACCAGGGCGCGGACGGCATTGCAGGGGCGCATTCTTCGTTCGTTGACCTGAACCGTGCGGGGGTTCCTCTTTTAGAGATCGTTTCCGAGCCAGATATGCGTACGCCTGAAGAGGCAAGAGCATATCTTGATAACATTAAAACGGTCCTGCAGTATGCCGATATCAGTGATGCGAATATGGAAGAAGGGAAGCTGCGTTGTGATGCGAATGTGTCCGTACGACCTATTGGCCAAAAAGAATTCGGTGTAAAAACAGAGGTCAAGAACATGAATTCTTTTAAAGGCGTAGAGCGGGCGATCAAGGCAGAGATAAGGCGGCAAATTTCTGTACTGAAAAAAGGTGGCAAGATAACTCAAGAGACCAGGAATTTTATAGATGACACGGGAGAGACAACGTCCTTGCGCTCAAAAGAAGAGTCACACGACTATAGATATTTTCCGGAGCCGGACTTAGTCCCGCTTATGGTTAGCAAAGAGTGGATCGAGGCTGTGCGCAAGGAATTGCCGGAGATGCCGGAAGTGCGCAAGAAAAAATATGTCGAAAAATACGGAATTCCCGAATACGATGCGGAAGTTCTCACTACAGATAAAGAAATGGCGGAATTTTTTGAAGAGGCCGTTAAGCTGCATGATGATGCAAAAACCATGAGTAATTGGCTGATGGGCGACGTTACTGCTTGGCTAAAGGAGAACAATGTCGGAATAAAGGATTCAAAACTAACTGCAAAATTGTTGGCAGAGATGCTGGAGCTTATTAAAAACGGAACAATTAGTGGCAAGATCGCAAAAGATGTTCTGCCCAAGATAATGGAAGGCGGGAAGGCGCCAAAAGAGATCGTTGAAAATTCCGGGATGAAACAGATTGCCGATGAAGGGGAGATAAAAAAAGTAATTGAAGCGGTTATTGCTAATAACGTCAAGCAAGTTGAGCAATATAAAAGTGGCAAGGTCGCGGTATTTGGTTTTTTTGTCGGCCAAGCTATGAAAGCTACCAAGGGCAAGGCCAAGCCGGATCTCGTAAACAAACTGCTTAAAGAACTGCTTAAATAGATATTTTCCTAGATTTATAAAAAAACGTGTGATATATTGCATTTCCTATTTCTAGGCATGTCCCCGTAGCTCAGCTGGATAGAGCGACTGCCTACGAAGCAGTAGGTCATCCGTTCAAATCGGGTCGGGGACGCCATAAAAATTAAAAGGAGGACAAAAATGCAGATCGGCAAGCTAAGTTTGGAGCAAATATTAAAGATATCCGTGTTCGATAAGGGAAAGATCAAATTGGGTTTCTGGGGATTTTTATTCGGGGCTTTGACCTATTTTATTTTCCAAGGTTTGGCCATAAATTTTGCGCAGGATAACAATATCCAAGCTATCGTTCTTGCGCTGGGAGATTTTTTGGCAAGTTTATTTTTTATCGCTACCATAGTAGCGCTCTCTTTAGCGGTTAAAGGCTCGCTAGGGGGTAAAAAGAAAGAGCTCAAGATCAAGGATAGCCTTAAGCAGGGCGCAGACTATCTGCCTAAGTTTATCGGGATAATCATTCTTTATATGCTGGCGATATTATTGGCTGGAATATTAGGACGCGGCCTGTTTTTCTTAGGGACAATTCCTATGTGGGGCGCACTTATTTTAGGCATGGGCACTTTGCCTTTAACGGCGTTCTTTTTATATTTTATCGTGACCGTTATTTTAGGCATTAAATTATTGCCCGCATTTTTGATCAATGAAAAAGGTAGTGTTTGGGAATTGTTCGTAAAATTGAACAAAATGATCGTCAGCAAGGTCGTTCAAATCGCTACTTATTCTGTTCTGGGATTTTTAGTCGGGATCCCCTTGGCAGCTATGCTGGTTTTCATTTTTGGTTCAGCCAGCTATATAACCGCTTGGGTGCAAAAGGCCGTATTCCAACAGATCTTATTGTCAGGCGGCATGATCGAGTGGCCAGTAGTATTGTTCGGTCTTTTTTCCGGGGTCTCTTATCTTTTAGTGACCGTTCTGGCGGCAACGTTCTTGGCGACTTATGTAGTGACCGCCCTATATTCGATCTACTTGGCAGTAAAAACTAAGTAAGCCTTGAAACCTTCTGTTCACAAACAGACCACTGAGAAGTGGATGAGGTTGGCCTTGAAAGAGGCGGGCAAAGCCTATCGGCGCAAGGAAGTCCCGGTCGGAGCGGTCATCGTCCTCAACGATAAGGTCATCGCTCGCGCACATAATCTTTCCGAAGATAAAAATGATTTTACGGCCCATGCAGAAGTGTTGGCTTTGAAAAAGGCCATAAAAAAACTTGGGCGATGGAATATTCAAAAGGCGGAGCTCTATGTAACCTTAGAGCCTTGTGCGATGTGCTCAGGAGCTATCATCCTGTCACGTATTTCAAAAGTTATATATGGAGCAAAAGATCCCAAGGCCGGGGCAGATGTGTCAGCCTTAAAAGTGTTACGGCATAAAAAGATAAATCATAGGACAAAAGTTGAAGGTGGAGTTTTAAAAGCAGAATGCGGGAATATTTTGACCACCTTTTTTAAAGAGCTGCGCGGGCGCTTAAAGCTAAGGAGGAAATAATATGCAGATCGAAGTAAGAAAGCCTACAGATAACGAGAAAGAGGCAATGTCACAAGAAGGGATCTGGGCCTCAGAAGTTAAAACATTTCCCTGGCATTATGATGAAAAAGAGACTTGCTTAATTTTGGAGGGCGAAGTGACCGTTAAAACAGTGGAGCAAGAAGTATCTTTTGGGCCGGGAGATTATGTTATTTTCCCCAAAGGGCTGGATTGTACCTGGGAAGTTAAAAAGCCGGTCAAGAAGCACTATAGGTTTGGTTAGTTTATAATTAGCAGGATTTAACAGGAGAGGTGTCAGAGTGGTCGATCGTGCCTGACTCGAAATCAGGTGTCCTTCACGGGACCGAGGGTTCGAATCCCTCCCTCTCCGCCACTAAGTGGCCTGAGCGTAGCGAAGAATTTGCGCTTTGAAGGCGTAAGCCAAAGCGCAAAATAGGAGAGTAGTGATGGAGCGCAGCCTTGTCTCTGCAAGGCAAGCAAACAGCCTCCCTCTCCGCCACGCAGCATGTAAAAACAATGTATAAAAACCATTTAAATTGGGTATATATTTTGTGTGGGGGTAACTGTAATGAAAGTTCCAGATATAAGAGAAACAAATTCAGGGAAACAAATAGCCAGGCAGGCAAAAGGCGCGCAAAGGTCAGCTAGGCTCAAAAAGCCCGGCAAAAATAAGGTTCATGCTGTTAAAAAACCATATGTTGAGGAGACCGTAAAAGATCTTAAGGGATTAACAAAGATCATGCAGCAAGAAATGCAGGAGTTGGCACTAGATGATAGCTATGATGATATGCTTTTTGTGCGCGAAACGGCAAGCTCTATGGAAAAAGGATTTTTCGGCCACGACACAGCACCTTATTACAAAGGCAAAGATATACCACGCACCAACCAGCTCAACGCATAAATAAAATCCATAAACAGCTAGTTTGAATATGTTGTCTGCGATATAATTTCTGGCATGGCAGAGCAAAACGAGCAAAGCTATTTTTCTTGGAGCATGTGGATCCTTTTTTATGTGCATTTAGTACTATGCATACTTACCTGCCTGATCCTAATGATATTTAATCTGCTTTTGATCAAGACCTGGAGAGATATATGGTTCATCTGGATCTGGCTGATCTGGGGCTTAGTGGTCTGGGGGCACTATCTATTATTAGTATTTTTTCATAGCGAGAAATGGGCTAAGCTACAGAAGCGAGTTATTCAAAAAACGAAAGAGAAGATAGGATGAAAACTTTAAGAATATTTATTTGTCTCATAACGATCTTGTGTTTGATATGTACCGCCAGCTTGGCTTTAACCTTAACAGATGATCCGGCGACCATGGTCCCTATTTCCATGCTGGCAGCACAATGGTGCCGAGATCAGGAGATGGACTACTGGGAGACGTTTTGGATCGTGACCACATTTAGCGTTGCCAAGGAAGTTGCCGACCAGGCAGCGGGCAACAGCTTTGATTCAGGGCATATCGGCTTAAATCTTTTGGGCATGACCTTCAGCTGGTTCATTTTTGATTTCTAATGTCTAAGCCAAGGAGCATTCTACTTTTATCCGGGGGGGCTGGATTCAGCGGTTTCGTTGGCCTTGGCCAATATGCAGACCAAGATAGCCTTGGCTTTGACCTTTGATTATGGGCAGCGTGCAGCAAATAAAGAAATGCAATCCGCAAAATTAATGGCTCAGCAGTATGGATTGCCGCATAAGATAATAAAGCTGGATTGGCTAAAGGAGATAACCAAGACGGCCTTGGTCGATCATAAAAAAATGATCCCCCATTTAAAAACTTTCGAGCTGGATGATCCTTCGGGGAAGAACCTGGAGTCTGCAATGGCGGTCTGGGTGCCGAACAGGAACGGAGTATTCATAAATATCGCAGCTGCCTATGCAGAAAGTATGGAGGCAGAAATCATTGTTACCGGATTTAATTGGGAAGAGGGGCAGACCTTCCCGGATAACACGGCAGATTTTATTAAAGCAGCGAACGGGGCCTTGAGCTTTTCTACACAAAAACTTGTGGAAGTAAAAAGCTTTATTTCGGAATTAGCTAAGGCTGAAATAGTGCATCTGGGCAAAAGCCAAGAAGCTCCCTTAAAGTACATATGGAGTTGTTATGAAGGCGGGGAAAAGCATTGTTGGCAATGTGAATCCTGCCAGCGCTTGTATAGAGCGCTTAGCGAGAACGATCTATTAAATTGGTTCAAGAAAGAGAATCTTTTTGCATGAAAATCCTTTGGTTGGATAAAAACATTAAATATACGGGCGAGCAATTGAGCTCATTGTGGCTGGAACACAATGTCCCCGCCAAAGGGGATAGCATAATTGCTTTTAGCGGTCCGGCAGATGTTAATGAAGAATACCTGGTCGATCTGGAAGATATCGCTAAAAAAGAATTCATTTATAGTGAAGATATGCTGCATTTTATTGTAGAGATCTCTGAACGCAATCTGGGACGCGCAATTGCGCTGCAGAGATTGTTGATCGTACAGATAAAAGAGCAAATAGAAAAGATGGCAGGGCTCAAGCTTTTGCGATTCGGAGATGATCTATATGAGAATAAGGCTAAATTAACCGTATCTATTGCTACTCTTTCTCCGGCCTCAAGCCTGATCCATGTAGGCCTGAATATTTCCAGCAAGAACACGCCTTTGCTAACTAAAGGATTGGCTGATTATAGAATTGAGCCAAAAAACTTTGCACAGCAAATCCTGAAGATATTCCAGGAAGAATATGTTTCTATGGATAAGGCTAGCCGGAAAGTGCGTGAGGTTAAATAATGCCCCAAGCTTTTATCAAGGAGATCTTTTATTCCATACAGGGGGAAGGGCAGTATGCAGGAAGCCCGATGTATTTTGTACGGTTTTGTGATTGTAATTTAAATTGCAGTTATTGTGATACGGATTTTACAAGAGCAGATAAATGCCAGATAGAGTGCCTGCCGGGCAGCAAAGAATATGATTGTTTGCCTAATCCGTTGTCGCCGGAGCAATTGCTAGCAGCATTAAAAAAAATAAGAAGCTCTACCACAACTAAGGTCGTCAGCCTGACCGGCGGCGAGCCGTTATTGCAGGGAGCCTTTTTGCGTGAAGTTCTTCCGCAATTAAAGCGCGCTGGTTACGGGATACATTTAGAGACTAACGGCACATTTCCCCAAGAATTGACCACGGTCATTCAAGATATTGATGTAGTGGCCATGGATATAAAAATCGAAAAATTTAATGATCAGGGCTTTATAGATCAGCAAGAGGCTTTTTTAAAAATCGCCGTGGCAAAGGAAGCTTTTGTGAAGATCGTCATTGATGACAATGTTGAATATTTAACTCAGGCTATAGATCTTATTGCCAAGACAGCGAACGTGCCTGTGTTTTTTCAACCAAAAGATAAAACAAGCCTCAGTCCTGCCGCGCTGCAGGATCTACAGGCAGAAGGGCTGAAGAAATTAGAGAATGTGCGTATAATCCCTCAGCTGCATAAGACATTAAAAATAAAATAAATTTCTTTTATTGGCATGCTGCTGGTATAATTTAGCAAATAAAAGGGGGTGTCTAATGGGCGAAGTTGCATACTGTGTGAAGTGTAAAGCAAAGCAGGAAATGTCCGATCCAAAAGAAGTTACTATGAAAAATGGTCGGCCAGCAATGCAGGGGAAATGTCCGGCATGCGGGACAGGAATGTATAAGATCCTCCCTAAGAAGAAGTAATATTTAATATGAATCTGATCAACCAGATCGCTGGAGCATATTCCGGCGGTCTGGTTGTTTTTTTATAGTACCAGTATTTTTTTGCGGTTATTGACCAAGCAACCTTTGTAATTCAGCAAGAAAAATTAATTCAATGAACAATAAATAATAGAGAGCGCTAGGCCAGCATATTTCTTTTATACAGGCATAGTAGCGGGCTGTTCAAAATTAACCATCCTGTATAAAAAATACCGCAACACTATTTAAAAATACGCGTAGTAAAGCCAAAAATAGGTTGGCATAAAATTTGAATTATATCCTTTTGTCGAGGCAAAGGGGTGTATATCTTGAGATATAAAAGGCAAACATTAAATAAACAGGAACTGTTCGATCTAAATTATCCGCTAGTAAAACATATCGCCAAAAAATATCTAAAATGGAATGAGCCCTTGGTGGACCTTATGCAAGTAGGAGCAGTAGGGCTTTTAAAGGCGATCGATCATTATTCTGCTAAAAGAGGACGGACGTTTGTTGCTTATGCCGCACCAACGATCGATGGAGAGATCCGGCATTATATCCGGGATAAATTTTCCGGGATCAAAATTTCCCGTAAATTGATCGAGCTAAACACAAAAGTGAACAAAGTCATAGAAAGTACCAAAGTAGCTACAGGCAAAACTTTGACCAATAAAGAAGTGGCCCGAAAATTAAAAATAAAACAATCCAGGATAGAAAAAGCCAAAAAAGCAGTGCGTACACACTATACAATTTCCTTAAATCAGCCGATCTCGTCTTTAAAAGGCACCGAAGCCAATGTGATCACCTTGGAGGATATCGTGGGTAAAGCAGATGCCTATGATGATCTTATGGAGCAAATCAGCGTAAAGGATGCCTTGGCCCAATTGCCTACACGCAATCAAAGTATCTTAAAAATGCTTTTTATTGATGATTCCGTGCAAAGCAATATCGCCAAAAAGCACAAGATCACTCAGGCGCAAGTATCCAGGATCATCCAGCAATCGCTTGCCGAGCTAAAGAACATCCTTGTCCACTAAATTATTTCTTTTTCTTGATCTTGAGCAGGATACGAAACTGGTCCCCAATATGTTTTAAATTTATTTTTTCTTTACGCAGACGATGGATCACTTGGCCGCCTAGCAGGATTAGGCCTAGGTTAAAAGTTACTTGACCAAAGACGATCAGGCTAGTTGTCAGCAGGGCCTTTGTTTTCAGTGGGATCTCTAGAAAAGGGATCAAAAAGACAGGCAGGGCCCAACCTAAATTAGAGATAGCCATTAAAAAAACGGCAAATAATCCTTTGAAATTAAATAACTTTTGTTTAGGCATAATTTAATATTTATGACCCTTGTTTTGTTCAAGCCAGCGGTTACTGGCGGAGAGGGAGAGATTCGAACTCTCGGTGGCCTTGCGGCCACTCCTGCTCTCCAAGCAGGTGCACTAAACCACTATGCGACCTCTCCAGCTTTAATTGTGGATTATCATCCTACTATAGCGAAGAGTTTTAAGTCAATTTAAAGCAAGACATGAAAAGCTATCGTTCCAAAATTATTGGGGTTACTGCTGCCCTGTATTGTTAAAAAAGAATTTTTCCAGAGGCCCCAAGTTAAGCCTATACTTGTAATGGAATTGTAGCCAAGTGCAGGCAATCCTGGCCACTGATCAAGGCTTTCGATTTGCTCGAATTTCACAAAGATCTCCAGGTCATCGTTTAGTTCTTTCCATAAAGAAGTGCCATAGGCAGTAGTGTGATAGAACTTCAAGGAAGTGGTTTCGGCAGAGAGATCCCAGGAAAAGGGCAAATAAGCACTTTCAGATAATAGGCGCTGTTTCCAGCCCAGCCCACCGCCAGTGCCGACGATTATATATAAATTAGACCGTTCCCAGATGCCCCAGGAAAGATTGATAACCGTGCCTTGAGCCAGTTGTCCCGCGCTTAAGATACTGCGACCGGACCGTTTAAAATCGTTGTTTTCCAGCAAGAATAGGGCATGCGCAGCGGCGTTCAGCAGTAAAAAACAAATGATCGTGATAAGGCTTTTTTTCATTTGAGAGCAGTGTAGCAAATCTGATTTTTAAAAACAATTTTTTTTAAAAAAGTATTTTATAGTATAATTTCAAGAGAACAAGGAGGATCCATATGAAAAAAATAGTAACAGCTTTATTAGTTTTAAGCTTGCTGAGCTCAGCGGCTTTAGCTATTGATGGCGCACGAGGGCTAGGGACAAGAGAGGCTAAGCTTGAGATCGATTATACAGGGGGCAGCGCAGGTGTTGCCTATAATTATGGCTTATCTGTTGATTGGACCATCTATGGTTCGGTCCGCGGAGCCGGCGGGGTCACAGGATTTGGCGCTGGCACGAAGTATGCTTTTATGAATGAAAAGAAAGGGGATAATATTTCATTTGCCGGCAAACTCGACCTGCTGATCGGAGCTGGCGGAATCTTTCCGATCCCCGGATTAGTGGTTAGTAAAAAGATTAAACGTGATCTGCAGTTACTGGGAGATGCTTCAGCTTGGTCCGCAGGCGGGGTCAGTACTTCCTGGATAGGCGGTGGGGTGGTCTATGCTCTTGATAGAAAATGGCAGCTAGCCGGGCTGATCGGGATCTCAAACATTACTACCAAGCAGGGCTATAAAGCTAGCGGGGTCGGAGTAGGGCTAGGCATAAATTGCGCGTTTTAATACATATGTTTAATAATTAATGGGGGCTATATGATGAAAAATATTTCAAAGATCATAATCTATATAATGGTTCTTTCCTTAATATCCGGATTAAGCTTTGCCGCAGGTAAAGTCATAGTGACCGTGGGAGAGGAAAAGATAACCATTGATGATTTTAAAGAGCGGCTGGAAGAACTTCCTCCACAGTTCCGTGGTTATTATTCAAGCGAGCAGGGTAAGTCCAAGTTCTTAGATCAGCTTATCCAAGAGCGATTACTTTACCTGGATGCAAGAGCTAAAAGAATGGATAGTGAGACCGAAGTAAAAGAGGCCGTGGATAGAGCACGTAAAAATATAATAGTGGCTTATTATGTAAATAAAGTACTGAAGAACGTAGTTATAACCGATAAAGAATTAAAAGATTTCTACAATGCTAATAAAAATAAGTACCTGGCGCCGGCCAGAGTGCGAGCCAGCCATATCTTAGTTGATACTAAACAAAAAGCAGATGAGATCCTGGCTAAGCTAACTGCCGGAGCTGATTTTGAAACTTTGGCAAAAGAAGAATCCCAAGCTCCCAGCGCTAAAGAATCTGCAGATGTGGGCTGGTTCGAAAAGGGGCAAATGGTAAAGCCTTTTGAAAGCGCTGCTTTTGCCTTGCAAGTAGGCGAGACCAGCTTGCCTGTGAAGACCCAATATGGTTATCATATTATCCGGGTGACCGATAAGGCAGCTCAGCAGCAAAAAAGCTTTGAGCAAGTTAAGGCCACTATCAGGGAAGAGCTATTGCGGGAAGCCCAGAACAAGAAATTAGATCGCATGGTCAGCAAGCTTAAGGACAAGATCAATGTGAATATCGACCAAGCGGCTTTAGGCAAATTTTAAAAATACTTCATGCAGATCAAAGCATTTGCCAAGATCAACCTTTGTCTTAATATCCTCGGCAAGCGACCAGATGGCTATCATGAGCTGCAGTCAATTATGCAATCTGTAAGTCTGGCGGATATGCTTTCTTTAGAGGAAAAAGCCGAGGGAATTATTATCAAATGTGATAATAAAAATATTCCATGTGATGCAAGCAATACGGTATATAAAGCAGCGGCATTGCTTAAAGATAAATACAATATCAAGCAGGGTATTTTGATAGATATTAAGAAGAATATCCCTTGGGGGGCAGGCTTGGCCGGCGGGAGTGCAGATGCCGCGGCAGCTTTATTTGGCTTAAATAAGCTATGGAAATTAAATCTTACCCAAGCACAGCTTTTAGAGCTAGGGGCGCAGATTGGCTCTGATGTTCCTTTTTGTTTACAGGGAGGAACAGTGCTTGTTACGGGGCGCGGAGAGCATTTACAGCCGATATCTTTACATAATACCCCTAAAATATTGCTAGTTGTTCCAGAAATAAATGTATCTACAGCTTGGGCGTATACTCAAGTACCTCGAGGGCATGTTAAGCCAGCCCAAGATCTGGCTGCAGTCGGCCAACAAGGCCTATTGGCGGGCAGCAAATTACTTAAGAACGATCTAGAAGAGTATGTATGTAATAAATATGAGGAGATTTTGGAGTTAAAAAATTCGTTCAAGCAACTCAGCGCGGTCTTTAGCCTGATGTCTGGCAGCGGGGCAGCAGTATTTGGGATATTTTCTGATCAAAAAGCTCTTAAGGGAGCACATAGTATTTTGAAAAATAAGTACAAAAAAACTTTTATTGTTGAGCCAATGCCAAGCGGAATGACAATTCTTAACTAATATTTATCCACAAGATATCCCCATACAATTATAAGTGCAGTACGCGCTTATTCTGTTAATAATTTGAAGAGTATTAATATTTTAAGAGTATACTGTCTATAAGGTTAAAAATTGGCATGGTCAATAATATGCTATAACAGAGCTAAAAATTAGCCTTTTGTTAAGATTACCTAGATAGAGCTACATAGGCCGTTAAAGTAAAACACAATGGGCATACAAGAGCTTAGAATCCTTTTTGCAGAGGCTATTTTATCTATTAACATGTTATCCACAGGGCATGTTGAATTTTTGTGCATTATCTGTGAGTAACTATAAAATACTGTGGAAAAAACAAAAAAAAGTGTATATGGAAATATCTTTTGGATTATTTTTTATGTTACAATAACCAACCTTGAACATGAAAAATGAAATAAATTTTATTGAAAAATGTAAAAATAAAGTATTTTCTAAACAAAAAGTATCTTTTCGGGATGCTTTCCGCCTAATAAATACATCAGCTGAAAATCTTCCCTATCTTTTAGCTGCGGCAAATCAGATAAAACTAAAATTTCTTGGTAAAAAAGTTGTTTTATGCGGCATTGTGAATGCAAAATCAGGGCGTTGTAGCGAGAATTGTTCTTTTTGTGCTCAGTCAGCATATTTCCCAACAAAAGCAGCAGTATATCCTTTAAAAAAGAAGCAGGAATTATTAAAGAGTGCAATAAGAGCTCGTAAGATCGGCTCTAATTGCTTTAGTATTGTGACCAGCGGCAAGGGTGTGGCCACAGAAAAAGATCTGCAAGAGATCCTAGCCGCAGTAAAGCTCATAAAGAAGCAGGTAAAAATAAATAAATGTACTTCTTTAGGCATATTATCGCTACAGCAAGCCCACTCTTTGAAAAAAGCAGGATTGAATAAATATCATCACAATTTAGAGACAGCGGAAAGTTATTTCCCTCAAGTATGTACTACGCATAGTTATGCAGAGCGCCTAACTACGATTAAGAATGCCTTAAAAGCAGGGCTAAAAGTATGTTCTGGTGGGATACTTGGTCTTGGGGAATCTGCCAAACAAAGGGTGGAGATGGCTTTTGCATTGAAGGAGCTCAATGTAGATTCTGTGCCGCTAAATATACTAAATCCGATCCCGGGGACAAAAGCAGCTAATAATAAGCAGAAGATAACTCCCTTAGAAGTATTAAAAACCATAGCCACATATAGATTTATCCTGCCAAATAAGGTTATTGGAATATTTGGTGGCAGAGAAGTTAATTTGCGTGATCTGCAGGGAATGATCTTTTGGGCAGGAGCAAATTCAATGTTGATCGGCGATTATTTAGTGACTTCCGGCCGTCCGGCACAAGATGACTTGCAATTAGTTAAAGATCTTGAGCTTACCCCAAGCCTATAGTCTTTTTTTTAGAAAATCCTTAACTCTGGCCTGGATATTATCACGGGTAGCACGGAAATATGGCAGGAGCTCTTCTGTGGTGCCTTTATATTGATCCGGATCATCAATTTCCCAATGTTCTTGTGGAACTTTGCCCGGGAATGCCGGGCAAGTTTGCTTCGCGCCGCAGCAGAGTGTGATCACATAAATTATTTTCGATAAAGGATACTTGCTAGTATTTTTTGCCTTATCTTCCAATACTATTAAATCATTGGCGATATCCAGATCGCAGATCTTTTTTGAGAGCTGGCCGGCTGCAGTAATGCCTATTTCGGACAGAACTTTGATCGCCAGGGGATGTACAAAAGTTGCTTCTGTGCCGGCACTGATCACTTCGAATCGGTCCTTGTCATAATGTTTAAAGATAGCTTCGAACATTTGGGACCGGCAGCGATTAGCTGTGCATAGTCCAAGCAAAAGCGGTTTTTCATGTCCGGCGTGGCCTGCCATACGCATATCTTATGCCCGGGCAAAGAACTTTTGCAATAGTGCTGTTGTGATATAATTTGGGGAATCTTTAGCCTAAGGAGAAGCAGTAGATGCCAAAATTAAAATATAAGAGAGTTCTCTTAAAATTGAGCGGAGAGGTCTTTGCCGGGGCTAAAAAAACAGGTATTGATGCGGAAACTATCCTCACAATTGCTAAGCAGATCAAGGAGATCGTTGATACTGGGGCAAGTATTGCGATTGTTATTGGTGGCGGAAATATTTTTAGGGGCATTTCCGGTTCAGCAGAAGGAGTGGATAGGACAACTGCTGATTATATGGGTATGTTGGCCACGGTGATAAATGCGTTAGCTTTTCAGAATGCACTGGAGGTTCTTGGAGTATCCTGTCGAGTGCAAAGCGCTATTCCAATGCAAAGAGTAGCCGAGCCTTTTATTCGCAGGAAAGCGATCCGTCATTTAGAAAAGAAGCGGGTTGTTATTTTTGCCGGGGGGACTGGCAATCCCTATTTTACGACTGATACTACTGCAGCCTTACGAGCAGCTGAAGTTGATGCAGATGTGGTCATGAAGGCCACTAAAGTTGAGGGTGTCTATGATAAGGACCCTGTGAAAAACAAGAACGCAAAGAAGTTCGAAAAATTGAGCTACTTGGATGTGATCAACCAGCAATTAAAAATTATGGATTTGACGGCAGTTAGCCTTTGTATGGATAATAAGATCCCAATTGTGATATTTAATTTAAATGTGGCCGGCAATATGAAAAAGGCCATAGTTGGAGAGAAAATCGGGACAACTATAGGAGGCAATAAAAATGGATAAGATAATGGCTAAGACAAAAGAGAGAATGGAAAAATGTTTGGTCAATACTAAGCAAAAGTTCTCAGGGATACGCACAGGCCGGGCCAGCACTGCATTATTGAATAATATTTCTGTGGATGCATATGGTTCTGCAATGCCTCTGAACCAATTAGCGACCGTGTCTGTTCCGGAGCCGCAAATGCTCTTGGTCTCTCCTTTCGATCCGCAAAACATCAATGCTATCGAAAAAGCCATTATGAATTCTAATTTAGGCCTTACCCCGCAAAATGACGGAAAGATCATTCGGGTGCCCTTGCCACAGCTTTCAGAAGAGCGGCGCAAGGAATTAGATAAAATAATAAGGAAAGAGGCTGAGGAAGGCCGAGTCGCTGTGCGCAACATTCGTCGGGACCTGATCGACGAAGTTAAGAAGAATAAAGAATTCTCTGAGGATGATTCTAAAAGAGTGCAGGCTGAAGTGCAAAAGGTCACAGATCAACATATAGCCAAGATCGACGATCTTCTGGATAATAAAGTAAAAGAGATCAAGGAAATTTAATAAATATCCAAAGAACCAAGCAGGTTAGCTCCAATAGTGTTTATTATATAATTTATGTTCAATATATTTAGAAAAAAAACAGATTATCCTGTTGTCGACACCAAAAACATTCCCATGCATGTGGCAATAATTATGGATGGAAATGGGCGCTGGGCGCAGCGCAGAGGATTACCTCGGGAAGCAGGGCATGCTGCCGGGCAGGATGCTTTACATCGGGCGATCGAGGCGGCGGCAAAACTAAAAGTACAGTTTCTCACAGTTTATGCTTTTTCTACGGAGAATTGGAAAAGACCGCAAAAGGAAATAAATGCCTTAATGAATTTGCTGAAAAAAGGAGTAAGCACACGATTGGAAGAGCTGACCAAAAATAGTATCCGAGTTAAGGTTCTGGGGCGGATCAATGAATTTCCCCAGGATGTTCAAGCTGCTATTAAACAGGCAGAGCAAAAGACCCGCAAGGGAGAGAGCCTGACCTTGAATATCATGTTGAACTATGGGGGGCAGGCAGAAATAACGGATGCCGTAAGAAAGATCGCTCAGGATATAGATCAGAAAAAAATATTGCCGGAAGATATTTCCGAAAAGACGATTGCTGAAAAGCTATATACTGCCGGTTTGCCGGAACCAGATCTGCTGATCCGTACGAGCGGAGAGCAGCGGATCAGTAATTTTCTTTTATGGCAAACTGCCTATAGCGAATTTTACTTTACGAAAACATTGTGGCCTGATTTTAAGCAAGAACATTTTGTGCAGGCGGTGTTAGAATATCAAAAAAGGAAGCGCCGCAAGGGAGATGTTGTCTAATGACAAAATACCGCAAATTACAGGCCCGAATTTTAACTGCTATAGTGGGTTGTCCTGTCATTGTTGCTGCCGTATATTTTGGAGATGTTCCCTTTTTGACCATGATCATGCTGTTGGCCATTTTATGTTTGAATGAATTCTTGCCTCTATTACGCGGGAACAACAAAGAAGCCCATCGTTTTGATATTTTAGTCTATGTTGCTTCTCTGGTCTTGATCTTAAGCGCTCATTCTGGAGAGGCCCCCTGGATTTGGGATGCTTTATGGGTAAAAATTACTATTGCAACTGGTATCTTGTACTTTCTTTGGGAATTATTCTCAGAAAAGGTATATTTTAAAGAGCACCATATCATGGATAGCCTTAGAAGCATCTTTTATATCGGTTTTTTCTTCCCATTTTTTGTACTGATCAGGGGATTACCTGAGCACGGATTAGGCTACACTATCTTTTTAACCTTTGCCATCTGGGTGAATGATTCCTTTGCTTATTTTATCGGGCTGACCTTGGGGAGGCACAAGTTAAATCCGAAAATTAGCCCAAAAAAATCCTTGGAAGGTGCCTGGGGAGGATTTTTAGCGACGTTAATTTATGCATATTTTATTGGTCCTTACGTAGGATTTTCCTCCCAACAGGCATTATTCGTTGGTGCTGTGTTAAGTCTTCTGGCTCAAGGGGGAGATCTTTTAGAATCATTATATAAACGTACGGCCAATACAAAAGATGCCAGCACTGTATTGCCTGGGCATGGCGGATTTTTAGACAGAATGGACAGCTTTATTTTAACTGGTCCGGTATATTATTTTCTGCTCATACATTATTTTATAAAGTAGGCCCATGAAGAAGATATCCATTTTAGGTTCAACAGGCTCAATAGGGACACAAGCTTTAAATGTGGTGGCGCAGACCCCGGATGTGTATGAGGTAGTTGGCTTGGCAGCCAGGGGCAATATCGACCTGATAGAGAAGCAAGTAAAGAAATTTAAACCAAAAGTAGTATCCATGCTGGACGAAAGAAAGGCAACAGAGCTTAGGCAAAGGCTGGGCAATACCAAGACAGAGGTCTTATTTGGAGACGAGGGCTTAAATGCGGTCGCTATTCACCCAGAAACTGAAATAGTGCTTGTTGCAGTTACGGGTGTAGCAACCCTGGGGCCTACCCTGGAAGCCATACATCATAAAAAAGACATTGCCTTGGCCAGCAAAGAGATCCTGGTCTCAGCAGGACACATTGTCATGCAGGAAGCAAGAAAACAGGGTGTAAAAATAATCCCGGTTGATAGCGAACATAGCGCTATTATGCAAGCGCTGGGACCAAGCATAAATAAAAATGGTTGCTTAGATTATCATGTCCTAGAATTAGATAAATTGATCCTAACTGCATCTGGCGGGCCGTTCTTTAGGACTCCAGAGGAAGACTTGGTGGGGAAAAAGCCGCAGGATGCCTTGACCCATCCCACCTGGAATATGGGGCAGAAGATCACCATAGATTCAGCCAGCTTGTTCAACAAAGGCTTGGAAGTGATCGAGGCGCATTGGTTATTTAATGTGCCTTATGAAAAGATCCAGGTTTTGATCCATCCGCAGAGCATTGTGCATTCTTTAGCTGAATTTGTAGATGGCTCTGTCTTAGCGCAAATGGGATTGCCGGATATGCGGATGCCTATACAATATGCTTTTTCTTTTCCCAGGCGTTTACCAGGTCATTGGCCAAAATTAGAATTACATAAAATATCTGAATTAAATTTTTATGAGCCCGACCTTAAAAGATTTCCTGCACTAAAGCTAGCCTATCTGGCAGGGCAAGAGGGCGGCACCATGCCTACGGTACTAAATGCTGCAAACGAAAGAGCGGTTGAATTGTTCCTGGAAGAAAAGATACGGTTCACTGATATTCCTAAGCTGATCGAAAAGACCATGGAAAAACATGATTCTATAAAAGAGCCGCAATTGAAGGATATTATTTTTTATCATCCCTGGGCACGGAATAAAGTTGATGAACTGGCAAAGTCGGAAATAAGAGCTTAGCTGCTTGGTCTTAAAATTGCATCCCAATAAGTAATTGATACAAATCGTCAAGATCTAGACAGGAGGAGATCTGTTATTTCCGAGTTGGCCTATTGGGTGGCGCTGAGCTGTATTAGAGAGATCGGATCAGTAAGGTTCACTAGATTATATGAGAAATACGGAGCTATTGAAAAAGTCTATAATTTCAAAGCAGAAGATTTACGTAGCCTAAGGCTGGCAGAAGAGAAGATCCGGGATATTGTTAAGCAGCGGGATAGATTACAGCCTGAGCAAGAGTTGTCAAAAGTATTAGCAGCAGGCATCAAGCCCATAACAATCTTTGCAGATGAGTATCCCGAACAGCTTAAGCATATATATGCTCCCCCTTATATATTGTATACAGTAGGTAAAGTAGAGTTATTAAAGAAGAAAAATTGGTTGGCGATAGTAGGGACCAGGCAGCCATCGTTTTACGGCATGAAAATGACCACATTGTTTAGTCAGGAACTAGTGAAAAATGGCTGGGGTATAGTAAGTGGAATGGCCAAGGGGATCGATGCTAAGGCCCATGAAACCGCCCTTATTAATGAGGGAAAGACTATAGCCGTGCTAGGTTGCGGTATCGATGTCATTTATCCATATGAAAACAAGCACTTATATAAGGAAATCAGAGAAAAAGGGCTGATTTTATCGGAAATGCCTTTAGGCACAGAACCCCAAGCATTCCAATTTCCGCTCAGAAACCGGATAATTACCGGCCTTGCCAAAGGAACGCTAGTTATCGAGGGTGATTATAAAAGTGGCGCAATGATCTCCGGGAAAACAGCCTTGGATCAGGATAGGGAGGTATTTGCCTTGCCTGGAAGGGCTACAGATGTGGCCAGTAATGGCCCAAATTGGCTGATTAAGCAGGGGGCAAAACCAGCTACAGATATCCAAGATATCTTAGAAGAATTTGGTGTAAAAAACGCTGTAAAAAAGACAGTAAAAAATGAAGTTATAAAATACTTTTCAAAAGAAGAGAATATAGTGTTTCAAGAGTTAGTTGAGGAAGATAGTAAAAATATTGAGGTCCTAAGCGAAAAAACCGGTCTTGAATTTACTACACTGCTGATGATCTTATCCGGCCTAGAGCTAAAGGGCTACATAAAGCAACTGCCAGGAAAATTGTTTATACGTTGTTAGTAAGCCGTTCCTGTTATCAACAGGCATGTGAATAACTGAAAAAATCCCGTAGTTATAGCCAAAAATAGACCTAGATATCCACAGGAAGAGTTGATTTCTTGGGGAAAACTTCTGCAAATTGGGAGTATTTTTTTGAAAGTTCGATATCTAAGTGAACAGAGGAAATTTAGAGGAAAGGCAAAAAGGAAAAAAGGGGGGCGAGGACAATGAGGAATTTAACCAGAAAAATCTTAATCAGTGTTTTAATCACCATAATCTTTTCTATATTAACGCCAGCAGTTCAAGCCAGTATTTCCAGACTTTATGTAGGTGAATTAGACAGTCAGTTCATGGCTGGTGTAGATACCAAGGCAGAATTTGACGGCTTTGTTATTGGTGGCGATATCCGGACCATTATCAGAAAGTCAGTGATCAACGAAGAAGATAGAACGGTAGGCTTTTTACCTGATCGTACTGATTATAAAGTAATGATGGGTTTGGATTTTGGAGATGGCTGGTCGGTAGAATTGGCACATGTTTGTTATCACAGGGTCATTTCTTCTAATGACCTGAGCTTATATGCAGATGCAAATTTTAATGAGATAGAGAATACGGATGTCATTACAGTAACCTGGACATTTTAATCCAAGGCGCGGCAAGTAATGATATTTTTAGAATAATATAACTTGCCCCGCCTTTTCCTCGGAAAGACCCTGGTCTCCTCAACCAGGGTCGCTTTCGTTTTAGCCAAGTTTTTTAGCTATATTTTGATTGCCCTGTATAAGCAGGATATCTCCCAGCTCCGTATCAACCTTATGCCCTAGATATACACATTTCATTTTTAACAAGAAGAAGATGCGTTTGTCACTTAGCGGCAGGGTCTCAAAATTGCCCTGGCCTTTAGCAATAATAATGTCCGCAAGATCATAGAGCTTTTTAAAGGCAGGGGTAGCCTCTTTTAGCAGTGTTCCGGCAGTTGTTGAGCCGCTTTCAAGTACGGGGACTAGCTTGTCCATACCAACGGTCTTGGCGTCTTTCATAAGAGAATCGTTCAATACGGGCTCGCTTTTTATGGCATAATGGACAACATGTTTTCTTTTCATTAATTCTTTGACCAATATCTTATCAAAGGCGATCTCTCCGGCATTATCTCCAATATACAGGACAAGGCCAGGTTTAGAGACAGCCTTTTTTAGCCGGGCATAGTCGTTGATCGCAAATTGTTGATGTTCCAATGCCTTGAGCGAGCCACTCAGGTCAAAATAGGAGGCTGTTCCATAATCTATGATATTGCCGGCTATAGCTAGGCGAACAGAAGTTAGAAGCTTATCTTTGGCGCGTTTCACTTCTTTTTCGGCCCAGGGCAGATGTTTTAAGGCCAGCTTGTTCTGTTTGATCTTTTCTTTCGCGTAGAGGTCTTTTTTCCCTAGCTCTTTTTTAATGATCTCATGGGCCCATTTGGTAGCTTCCGGAGGCGTAGTCTTGTGCGGGTCTACCTTTTCCAGTTTTTTCATGACCGTGCGCATTAGTTTAAGCTTTTTTTGTTCACTTAAGTTATTTAAGCGGGCAATGTCCAGCGTTTGTCTAACGATACAGGGGATACACTCGAATAAGCTTTGCATAGTAGTAAGTATTACAAAAAAGAAAGAAATAGACAATTAAGAGGATTTATTGAAGGTGTGTTGAATGATATAATCAGTCAAAAAGGAGCTAATGATGACAGGGAGTTTTCTAAAGAATTTTCAAGATATCGGCAAAGATGCCTTTGTCACCAGTTTGATCGCCAGCAAGAGCGGGAATATGAGCATACGTGATGATAACCATATTATTATTACATCTACAGGATCATCTTTGGGCCGACTTACGGAAAAGGATCTGATTAAGATCGGGCTGAACGAGGAAGAAGGCCCTGTGGTTGAGCGAGCATCTACCGAGCTAGGATTACATCAGGCTATTTATAACAAAACAGATGCCAAGGCGGTGATACATTTACATTGTCCGGCTGCAGTGGCGTTATCCTTGTCCGAGCGCGAAATTACTCCCATTGATTCAGAGGGAATGTATTATTTTAGTCGGATCCCTGTAATCCATGCGCCTTTTCAAATAGGCTCTAAGAACGTTATCAGTGATCTATCAGATCTTTTAAAAGATTATCGGGTAGCCATGGTCTCGGGGCATGGAGTGTTTGCTAAAGGGCAGGATCTAGATGAGGCCTTCTTCTGGGCTTCCAGTGTTGAGCAATCTTCGAAAATCATCATTCAAAGGAGATTGCTGGATAAAGGGAGAGATCTATGACGAATATTTTCCCCGGTCTTTTTGAAGATGGTCATTTGAAAGCATTTACAGAAAGTATGGATAATTTAGCCAAGGCCAATACTGAAATGGAGATCGTCCAAGCGGTGCAGCAAGGGTTTAGTGCTTTAGAGAACGTGGGCGATATTAATTTAAGAGAGGGTGCTAAGCAGCGGCTGCGGTTCATGGAAGAACAAGCGCGCATAAGGATCGAGAAGAAATAAATTTAAATAGAATATTTATTAAAGACTTCCTCTGTGCTGGGGAAGTCTTTTTTATTGTTCAATGCTTCCGCAATGCCCAATGAATGAAAGAAGTAGCGTAGCTTATTCTCAAGCTTTATATTTTGAGATACCTTGTTAAATAAACGCTTGAGTAAGAAGCTGTCAAAAACAGAATAAAGAGCATAGGGGATACGGGAGAAGATATTCACTAAATGCAGGCCTACGAAGGGATGTTTTTTGCGAAAAAGAACAGCGCTGTGTCCAGCCTGACGCATTTTATCGCAGCGTTTTAATAAGCCTTGTTTTATAGAGAAGATGCAAGCTACGGCCTGCAAGTTAATTTTAAATTTATAGCCGGCCAGCTTTACTCGCCAGCCCAGCTCTGCATCCTGAAAGCCGTATTCTTTAAAATCTTCATCAAATCCATTTGTTTCCTTCAGGACAAATTTACGAATAGAAATATTGTTGGTACAAAAGGTGCGAAAGGGATCCGATTCATGTTTTAATAGCCAATTTTTTTCTTTGGCAGCAGGAGTTTTATTGATCTTAGCGATATTGGCCAGGTCGCCAATGCGAGGAGCATGGCCGCGGACCACGATAGTATTTGTATTCTCGAATTCTAAATGAGTTTTATAGTGTTCCTCAAGGAAGTTGCTATCTAAAATAGCATGGTCGTCAATGAAAACAATGATATCTCCTTTAGCATTTTGCCAGCCTAAGTTTCTAGCAGCAGAGCGGCCTTTATTTTCTTGGCGAAAATATTGAAGGGGGAAAGACCATTTTTGATTTTGAACATAATCACCTGTTCCGTCTGTAGAGCCATCATCAGCGATAACTACTTCAAAATTGTTGAAGGTCTGATGACAGAAGCTCTTAAGGGTGTTCTTTAAAGAGGATAGATGATTGTAGGTCGGGATCACGACCGAAAGAAAATGGATCATATATTAATTATTCTGATATATCAGCCAGGGGTTCTTCTTCGGGTAATTGTTCTACGTTGTTCTTAAAATTAGCCACAGCATCTTCATCGAAATAATCTAATTTATCCAAAGGCATTACTAATGAGGTAAGGATATTCATCAGATGTGAGGTAATGCGTTTAAAATATCTGGAAGTACATACCAGCTTGGCGGATTCCGCTGTTTTATCACCCTGGCGGATCAATTCTCTGGCATATTCATTACAAGTTCTTTCTAGGGGGATGACTTTTTTGATTAACGATGCTGTTTTTTTGTACTTATTTTCATTAAATACAAAATTTACCTTATCGAACAAGGGCAGGATAGAATTTCTTACTTCCCAGAGTTTTTTTGACCAATCGCTTTTTTTCATGATGCCACCATCTTCATAGATCTCAAAGCAGTTCTTTATATAATCGCCTATTCTTTCAGCATCTTTTACTACGCTCATGAAGATCAGCATGGTAGATAATTCTTTATTGCCGGATAAGGCCAGGTGGGTAATAACTTCTCTGCGGATAGCTTGCTCCAGCTTATTCAATTCTTTATCGTTCGGGAAAATATATTCATGGACTTCCTGCATATTTCCGCCCTCGAACATAAGTACAGATGTCTTTTCGAACATACTTTCGGATATCTTCATCATTTTGCTGAAATTATCCTTCATATCATCTATGGCACTCTTATTTTCCAAAAAGGCCTGAAAAAACTCTTTTAACATAGCAGCATTCCTCCTTGTACTATTTAAAAAGATTACTTATGAATATGCAAGCAAAAGGAATAATAAAGAAAGTAGTTATTACATAGAGCACAGCTATGTATTTCCTTTTAGAAGTAATCCTGGCAAAGCGGACAGCGATATATATCGGGATACGGCGAATTTTTCGATAAGGGAAAATAATCAGCACTCCGGTAATATTGAATAGCAAGTGTACAAAGGCAATGGTCAATCCTGCGGCATTTCCTGCTAAAGAAGCCAGAAGTGCCGTAACTGTCGTGCCGATATTTGCGCCTAAGGTTATAGGAAAGGCAGATTCAAGAGAAAGTACCCCGGCTCCAAATAAAGGAACTAACAAAGAAGTAGTGATCGAGCTGGATTGGACAAGCACAGTGATCATTACGCCGATCAACATAGCTAGCAGGGCGTTTTTGTTCAAAAATTGGTTGAGGACACGTTCAATACGAGAAAGCATCACCGAGCGCATGACTTTAACCAACAGGAATAATGAAAGAAAGATCAATATAAAAGCAATGACCAGAAATATCCAGCCGGTCGCTTGAGAGGGGATCATAAGCCTATCCATGAATAATGTCTTTAAGGATTTACCGATGATCTTGGATGCGGCCTTGATAGGGCTATGATAATTTCCGCTAACTCCTGAACCATAAAAGATACCTGAAAAAAAAGTGGCTGTCTTTTGGAGAAAGTGAGTAGCCATTTCAATGGGGAAAAGAATGAGAACAGCTAATAAATTAAAGAAATCATGCATTGTAGCCCCGGCAAAAGCCCTGCGAAATTCATGTTTGTTGGCAATATGCCCGAAAGAGACCATTACGCTAGTGATGGTCGTGCCAACATTAGCACCCATAACGATCGGTACGGCACCTGTAACAGTTAAAGATCCCGCAGAGACCAGTCCTACTACCATAGAAGTAGTTACTGAAGAACTTTGGATCAATGCAGTAGAAATGATGCCGATCAGCAATCCAATAAAAGGATTTGCAGTAGTACTTATCAGGCTTTTAGAAAAATCCGAGCCCAAAAGCTTAAAGGCAACACTTAAAATATTGATCGCTGAAAGGAAGAGATACAGTAAGGCAACAACAGAGAATAGCTTAAATATGCCAAGAAAAAATAATTGTATACGGTTATTGTTCATAAATAGTTCAATATTATTTTATTGTCAAAAACGCGCCTATAGTAAGGGAATGAGTATAAAAAAACAATATGTTATTTTTTGAGGCTAAACGAGGATTTGTAATTATAAGAGATTCAAGGGATCGACATCAATGTCGATCTTAAGCCCAGCAGGTGGCTCAAGTAGTGATCCTGGAAGGTCTTTGCCTTTAATGAGCATTTGCCAGCGGTAGCGGTTGCGTAGTTTATGGAGGGGGGCTGGTGCTGGGCCGAGAACGTTATAATCTTGTAGTTCCTTTGCTATTTTTTCGGCAAAAACTCTGGCCTGATATTTGTCAGGACCGCTTATGACGAGCGAGGTCAATTTACTGAAGGGGGGATAATTCAGAGCTTGGCGATATTGGATCTCTTCGTTATAGAACTTTGTATAATCATGGTCTTTCGCAGCCTGCAGGGCATAGTGTTCGGGATTATAGGTCTGAATGACGACTTTCCCGCCTTTTAATCCGCGGCCGCTGCGACCGGCGACCTGGGTCATTAATTGAAAAGTACGTTCAGCAGAACGAAAATCCGGTAAATATAACGCAGTATCAGCATTGATCACTCCGACTAAGGTAACATTAGGGAAATCCAAGCCCTTGGCTATCATTTGTGTACCTAAGAGAACGTTACCTTCACCTTTTTTAAATTTTTCCAAAATATCCTGATGTGAGCCTCTTTTTTGAGTGGTATCTTTATCCATCCGGAGCAATTTGAGATCCTTAAAAGATTGTTGGAGTTCTTTTTCAGCCTTTTGAGTTCCTGAGCCCAAATATTTAAAATAAATACTGCTGCATTTAGGGCAGGAAGTTGTACTGGATTGTTCGTAATTACAGTAATGACATTTTAATTGTTGGTCATTGTGATAGGTCAAGGTCACATGGCATTTCGGGCAAAGCAAAGTAGCTCCGCATTCACGGCATAATAAGAAAGAAGAAAATCCGCGTCTATTTAAAAGCAGAATTACCTGCTCGCCTTTGGATAAGCATTTTTTTAAACTGTCTCGCAGGGCACGTGAAAGGACCGTGCGATTGTCATCTTTAAGCTCTTGGCGCATATCTACTAGCTCTACAGGGGGCAGCGGGTAATTATCTATCCGTTTTTTCATTTCTACATAAGCAAAGTCTGGATCGTTTTTTTGGAACAAATGGAAGGTTTCCAAGGCCGGAGTAGCGCTGCCCAGGATCACTTTTGTTCCGGAGCGTTTGCTGCGCTGCAAAGCGACATCTCGAGTATGATAGCGTGGCTGACTATCTTGTTTATAAGAAGAATCATGTTCTTCGTCAATGATGATCAGGCCTAAATTAGGGAAGGGGGCAAAAACAGCCGAGCGTGCGCCGACCACGATATCTACTTCAGCGTTGATGATCCTATTCCAAGATTCAAAACGTTCTTTAGGAGTTAGTTTGCTGTGCAGAACTGTTGTTTTAAAATTAGCAGAGAAGCGTTCTATGGTCTGAGGCGTCAAAGATATTTCTGGGACGAGAACAATGGCCTGCTTACCTTCCTTGATCACTTCGGCGACCCTTCTTATATAAACCTCTGTTTTTCCGCTGGAGGTCACTCCGTGTAAAAGCGTGACCCTATGTTTTCTCGCTTGCTGTAGAGCATTTTCTTGTTCTGTAGTTAACGTTAGTGTCAGAGTAGGATTCATTTCTCTTTGGGTAATATTGTTTTTAGGGCGGTCGTGTAATAACAGCGATAGTACTCAGACATCCACTTGGCAAGGTCGACAAGCGCTTCGTCAAAGACCCTTTCAGGGCGTTTTATATTATAGATATCTTTGGTAGGAAATTCCGGGATCCCGACCAAGCTAAGTAAATAGCCGGTCGTTCTTTTATTGCGTAGAGGGACCTCAACCTCGCTGCCCACCTGGAGAGAACTTTCAAGTTCAGGGGGTATTTGATAAGTGTAGATCTTGGATCTATTTATTAAAACTTCGGCATACTTCGCCAAGGATGAGCTCCGCTAATTTTATTTTCGGCATTTTTTTCAGCCGTTTTATTTTACCATTTGGATATATAAAAGTTGCCTTATTGTCTTCGGCCCCTAAGGCGGCAGGAGTATTGGCGATAATAAGATCCAGGTTCTTTTTTTTGAGCTTTTGCCTAGCGTTTTGGACCAGATCCTTGCTTTCCAGGCAAAATCCGATCAATTTCTGCTTTTGTTTTTTACGCCCCAACTCTTCTAAAAGATCCGGGGATCTTTCCAATTCAATGATCAACTTATTATCTTTGGATTTGATCTTATGTTTTTTAATATATTTTGGCCGATAATCAGAAACGGCTGCGGCCATGATCACGGCATCAACATTTTTATAATGTTTGAACAGAGCTCGTTTTAATTTCGCGACAGAAGTGCGTGCATCCAAAAGCGTTACTTGAGCACCCATTTTTTTTGCGGTATCAGCTAGAGCTTTGCCCATTTTTCCAGAGGAAGCATTGCTGATATAACGGACCGGATCAAGAGCTTCGCGGGTCCCTCCGCTAGTGATCAATACAGCCCGATTCTTTAGCGGAAGCTTCTTCAGGTCTACTTTTAAGCTTTTTTGGATCACTTTTATTAGCGTTGGAATCTCGGCTAATTTCCCTGCTCCTTTTTTACCGCAAGCCAAAATGCCATTTTTAGGAGGAATGAAGATGGTGCCAGCCTTTTTAAGCCGTTTAATATTATTTTGTACCAACTTATTTTGATACATTGCTGTATTCATCGCGGGCGCGATCAGAACAGGGCATTGAACTGATATAAAAGTGGTAGATAAGACATCATCGGCGACACCATTGGCTACTTTCCCGATGAAATTAGCTGTGGCCGGAACAATGATCAAAAGATCCGCCGATTCTGCCAAATTAAGATGAGGGAACTTCTCCTGCCCTTTGCTGAACATTTTCGAGATGACCGGATTATGGGATAAGGAGCGAAAGGTCATGGGAGAAACGAATTTCTTGGCATTCTGGGTCATCAATACGTGAACATTTGCTCCGTTTTTGCGCAAGGCGCTGACCAGGTCTGCGGCCTTATAAGCAGCTATTCCTCCGGTTATTCCCACGAGTATTTTTTTCTTATGAAACATAACGAGATCGTTCCTTAAGCTTTAGTGCTTTTGATTTTGAACAACTAAAGCGTGATCCAGCAAGAGTAATAATGCCCGGCTTAAGCAGCCATTGAGCGGCTTTTCTTGTGCTTCTTTTCTTTTTTAGCTTTTGTAGTTTTTTTCTTAACGGGAGTACCTTTAGGTTCCTTTTCTTTTTTACTAGTGGCTTTGACGGAGACTTTTTTCATATCGATCTCTAAAGGCTTACTGCCGGTTATCTCCCCAACCTGAATATCGATCTTATCTTCTAGGATCTCATCTAAAGCAATGATCACTGCAGATTCATCTTCTGGGGCATCGATCAACCTTTTTGCTCCATCTTTTAATTGACGGGCACGACGTGCTGCTGAAACGGTCAGTAAGAACCGATTTTGCACCTTTTCTAATAATTCCTCTATAACTAATGCTCTCATTACATTTCCTCCTCTTTATTTATTATTCTCTATAATTTTATGTATTTCATTTAGCGTTTTTTCCAGGTCCTTGTTCACAATAATATAATCATACTTTTCTTTCAGTTCCAACTCGCGCTCGGCTGTTCTTAAGCGGGTCTTTAAGGTATCTTCCGTTTCGGAGTTGCGACCTTTTAACCTGTTGGTCAGCTCTTCTGAAGACGGTGGCAATAAAAAGATCAAAATACTTGGCAACCCGCTGTGTTTTATCTTTAAAGCGCCCTGAACATCTATTTCGACCAAGACCTTTTTACCTTCAGCTAATAATTTTTCAAGAGCTGCTTTTTGTGTACCATACTGAAAGCCATGAACTTCCGCAAATTCTAAGAAACCACCGTTTTTTACTTTAGAAGTAAATTCTTCTGAGCTCAAAAAGTGATAGTCTTGGCCTGGAACTTCATTTTCTCGTGGTTTACGAGTAGTGCAGGAAACAGACCAAACCAATTCTTTATCCTGCGCTAGGAGTTCACGGGCAATTGTCCCTTTCCCTACTCCTGAAGGGCCTGAGATTACAAAGAGCTTTCCTTTTTTTGAATGTTTAGCTGTCATAACAAAGTTATAGTTTACACTAAAAAAGGGGAGTTATCATAGCACGAGAGAGTGAATTGGCCAAGGGTGCTAGGTATTTGTTAATTCCAGGAGAGTTTTTTCCGGTTTTCGTCCATAACCCTTTAAATAATAATTATTTGTGCTTTCATCAAAGGTGTAATAGACCTGCCCTGCCGTATCAGAGGACGAATAATTTGCTTTAGTGAAAGGATTTATTGGGATCTTTTTTAAATAATCATCTTCGATCAGGACCAGATAAATATCTTCAACGCTGAGGTTACTCCCTGTTGGATATGTGCCAGAATCAATATTGTAGCTTTCGATGGCGATCTGCAGAGTATGCATTATAGATTTTACCGAGGCTTCTTTAGCTTTATCCTGAGCAGCGCTGAGATTAGGTACGATCATTGTAGCCAAGATACCGATCACGGTGATTACTATTAACAATTCTATTAAAGTAAAACCTTTTTGGGGGTTCATGATAAAACTATCTGCAATTCTGATGCCTTGGTCCGGGCGAATAAAGCATTGTCAAAGTAGATGGTATTGTCAGAAAATAGACAGATGCAGCTCAACGAAAAAGGTTTTTGGCCCAAGATAATTTTATTAGCTGTACTATTGCTGATATTTATTCTAGGCAATATAAAATGGGCGGGGAAAGAATATCTTGGTTTTAAAGAATATTTGCCGAGATATCCAATCGAGGAATATCCACCCAAAGTCCTGATGTATTCAGCAATGACCCCGGAATATTTAAAAGCTACGGCCGGCTTTTGGTCTAAAAAGGTCGGTTTATCCGGATTTATTATCACCACGTTGCCCAGCGATTGGTATCATGCTCCGCAAGAACTGGCCGCGCATTATAAGTCGATGCAGAAGATAAACGAGCTGTGTCGTCAAAACGGAATTGATTCGAATTTCATTAAGATCGCCTTGGGTCACAGAAGATTGCCGGATTATTTTAATGAGCGAGAGTGGAAGAAGGTCTTAGTACAAATTAGAAATGTCGCTCAGTTCGCCAAGCGTACCGGGTTTAGAGGGATCGCCTTAGATACAGAATCCTACTCGGGATTACTGTGGAATTCGGCTAACCAACCTTTAGCTAAATATCCGCGAAAGAAGTTAAAGGGGAAGATCTACCAAAGAGGCAGACAAATAATGCAGCAAATAGTAGCGGTTTTTCCGGAGGCCGAGATCTTTGTTTTCCCCGTTGGCCATCTTTATGCTTATACTAAAAAGCAGCCTTCTAAATATGAATTATGGATCGATTTTTTTAATGGTCTGGCTAGCGTGGAGAATAAACAGGGCATAGTGCTGGGCAGCGAGAGGACGTATCATGTTTATCGTAAGAATAAGCTATTGCATTATTACTTTGATGAGATCAAAGGCCCAATTATCGGGGATAACATCAATAATCCAAGATTTTGGTATGAAAAATGTTCTGTAGCGCTTGGCGCCTGGCCCTTGGGTAAAACCTATAAAGATAAAAAGGCTTGGTATAATTCGCTTTTTTTTAATAGACAACTTCGCACAATGGAAATGACCTGCCCGAAATATGTGTGGATCTATGCTCATGGTTCAGCTTGGTGGCAGGAAAAAGATATAGAAAAGTATAATCTACATTCAGAGTCAGCGCTGCCGACAGTAAAGAATATTGAAAAGTATTATAAAGTTGTACGTAAAAGCAAAGAACCGGCCTTAAAAAAATATTTTTATGCCGTTAAGCACGGACGGGTCCCCAGCCTTTTAGAGATTATCATAGGGAACCTAGGATTTTAGTTAGAGGATAGAAGATACTTAGCAAGAATAAGGCAACGATAGCCCCCAGGATCAGCGTGGTCAAAGGTTCCAGCCATTTTAAGAATCTATTTATATTTTCATCTAGTTGCCTAGATAGTAATTTAGCGATCTTGGCCAAGGCTTGGGCAAGTTGGCCAGTATTTTCGGCGGTACGAATTATCTGGATATATAGATCATCAAGGAGCAAGCCTTTTTCTAAAGCAGTGCTTAAAGGAGATCCATTTTTTACTTGAAAGAGCAGGTGCTTAATCTGGTCTTTGAATAACGAATTCTTGAATTGGTTCTTTTGCATGGAAATGCTTTCTGTTAGTGGCAATCCGACCTTTGTAAGCAGTGCCAAATGTTCAAATAATTGATTAGCAAATATCATTTTTATCCAGGTGTGCAGCCAGGTGAAGCGCCTAAACAACGATAGCGAGATGGCGCCTATATTTTTTATAAGCAAGAATAGACAAAAGCCAAGCAAGGCAAGCAAAAAAAGATAGTTATAAACAAGAAAGCCTTTTAGATAGATGAGTAGTTTTAAAAAGCGGGGGATCGGCAAATTGCTTTCTGTGAATAAGGTAACCATAGTGGGGAAGAGAAATTGCAGCATCAAGATCCCTGAAAAGAACGTGGCGATCAAGATCAAGGCAGGATAAAAGGTCTGCTTTTTTATTTGTTCTATAAGCATTAGTTTTTTATTTAAGTACAGTAGAAGATCTTGCACTGCTTTTCCCAGGTCTCCGCTAGCTTCTCCGAATTTTATAAAAAAGGGCAGGAATGTATCAAAATATTTTCCTTCTTTGCCAATAGCTTCAGAGAATAACGATCCGTTCTGTAGGTGTAATATAATTTTCTGTAGGCAGCCTTTTAATTTTGGTCGAGAAGCAGCGATCAGACTGATGCTTTTCTTTAAAGGCAATCCGTTGTCTAAAAGATCGTATAGTTGTTCAAAAAGATGTTTTTGTTCTTCTATTGAGAAGGATGTTGATCGTGACCACATGATTTATATGCATGCAAAAACTATGCCAAGTGTTGCGGTTTAAGAAGTTAAGCTAAAAAAAGATTTAGCGGTCCTAGTAGTTATCTCAGCGACCTTTTCTAGTGTCATGTTCTTGATCTCTGAGATCTTTTCAGCCACATATTTTACATAAGCTGGCTCATTGCGCTTGCCTCGGTAGGCTTGAGGAGCTAAAAAAGGGCAATCGGTCTCGACCATAAAGCGGTCCTCGGGGACATATTTAACAACTTCCTGGATCTGCTCTGTTTTTGGATAGGTGATATTCCCGGTGAAGGAAAGGTAATAACCGAGATCCAATATTTTTTTAGCAAAAGCTGTATCAGAAGAAAAACAGTGAACAACCCCAAAAACCTCATCTTTAAAAGCGTTTAACATTTCATAGATATCATTGTCGGCATCTCGGTTGTGGATGATCACAGGTTTTTTGTGCTCGGCGGCCAGCTCCATAAACTTTTGAAGTAGAAGCATTTGCGAAGCTTTAGGTGAATAGTTCTTAAAATAATCTAAACCAATCTCACCGATACCGACTATTTTTTCTTTATTTAACAAAGGGATGATATCCTTTAGGTGCTCCTCTTTGAGCGCTTTTTCTGCATCGTGGGGGTGGATACCGACTGTCCCATAGACCTCCTCGTATTTTGCCGAGACCTCTGCGGAGAATCTTGAGCCTTCAAGATCTGAACCAACGTTGATCATCTTCATAATACCATTTTCTTTGGCGTTTTTGATGATCGCTGGGATAGGGTAGCCCTCAAATTGTGGGAAGTTTAGATGAGCGTGGGTATCGATCAGCTCGATCGTCATTTTTTTATTTCAATCCGCGGGAAAAGGGGCTGCCCCTTTTGGACCTTCGTGCCGGGCTTAATGCCGTCGATCGTTAGGTCTTTTATCTTTTCCATTTTTCCTAAGCCCATCTGCTCCCACATTTTCTCAGCAGTTGTCGGCATAAAAGGTGAAATGTAAATTGCGCTGATCCTTAAAATAGATATTAGAACATGCATAACATTGCCGAGTTGCTTGAGCTTTCCTTCTTTACTAAGTGTCCAAGGCGCGGATTCTTCTACATATTTATTCGCTCTTTTTACAACTTCCCAAATATCATCAAGCATGAGGCTGAATTTAAGATGTTCCATGGCCTTTTTGACCTTGGCCGGCAAATGTCTGCCAAGCTCAATAACTTCAGTGTCTAGTTTGCTGGGATCTTCTAAGGGAGGAATTACGCCATCAAAATATTTATTGGTCATAGCCAAGCTGCGATTTAAAAGATTCCCTATATCATTGGCAAGGTCGGAATTAAAACGATGGATCAGGGAATTTCTGGAAAAATCACCATCTGAACCAAAAGGGACTTCTCGCAATAAGAAATATCGGACAACATCCACTCCGAACTCTTCAGATAGTTTTATCGGATCAATTACATTGCCTGTTGTCTTGCTCATTTTCTTGCCCTCAACTGTCCACCAGCCGTGGCCAAATACTACTTTAGGCAGCTCAACGCCTAAGCCCATAAGCATTGCCGGCCAGATCACAGCATGGAAGCGAGTGATCTCTTTACCCATGATATGAACATCTGCAGGCCAGTAAGGTTTTTCAAAAGAATTATCTTCCGGATTATAGCCAAGTGCTGAGAGATAATTGATCAAAGCATCGAACCAAACATAGACCACATGTTTTTTGTTTTCTTTGATAGGAATGCCCCATTTAAATGTTGTGCGGCTGATACTTAGGTCCTTTAATCCCTGCTTAATAAAGCTAACTATTTCGTTCTTGCGAGATTCCGGCTGAATAAAATCTGGATTGTTTTCAATATGATCCAACAGGGGCTTTTCATATTTTGATAATTTAAAGAAGTAGCTTTCTTCTTTTAGCTTTTGTACTGGTCTTTTACATTCTTCATTAGGGCATTTGCCGTCAACTAGCTGGGTCTCAGTCCAAAAAGTCTCACAAACCGAGCAGTACCAGCCTTCATATTCTCCCTTGTAAACATCCCCTTGTTTTAATAATTTTGAAAAAATCCCTTGGACAACTTTAGTATGTCTTGGCTCTGTTGTGCGGATGAAATCATCATTAGTTATTAAAAGTTTTTCCCAGGCTTTTTTAAAATGAGGCACTAAAGAATCGACGAATTTTTGAGGCGCTAGCCCTTTTTTTTCTGCGGCATCAGCAACTTTCTGGCCGTGCTCATCAGTGCCGGTCAAATAATATACTTTTTTGCCGACCAAGCGTTTATATCTGGCTAAAATATCGCCGGCAATGGTCGTGTAAGCATGGCCGATGTGTGGCACATCATTAATATAATAAATTGGAGTTGTGATATAGGTTGTTTTGGCCATTATTTTTCCCATTCGAGTAGTTTTTCGTACAATTCATTTTTCGAGAGATCAAAATGAGAGCTTAATATCTTTGCCGTATCCTTTTTAGAGAGACCTGCTTTTGCTAAGTCTAGCATTAAGCCTTTTAGATCATCAATGTTATCGGCAGAAACTTCTGGAGAACCCTGCAAGATCAGAGTAAATTCGCCGCGCGGATCTATTTTTTTGAATTTATCCAGAGCTCCGGCAAGCTTCCCGCGGTAAAACTCTTCAAATTTCTTGGTAAGCTCACGGGCTATGCATATCTGGCGATCTCCGAATATTTGGAAAAACTTTTCTAATGAATTTAATAGACGATGAGGGGATTCATAAAATACGAGGGTCCTCTTTTCCTGCTTTATAGAAGTGAGATATTCTGATAGTTCCTTATCTTTTCTGGGCAGGAAGCCTTCGAAGCTGAATTTATCGGTAGGCAGGCCTGAGGCTGAAAGAGCCGTGATGATCGCTGAAGGCCCGGGGATCGGAACGATCTGGATTTTTTCTTTTAATGCTTTTTGCACAACAAAGTAGCCAGGATCAGCAATGCCGGGAGTTCCGGCGTCCGAGGTTAGTGCAACGTCTTTTCCGGAAAGCAGGGCTTCCAATATTTTTTGAGCGGAACGTTCCTTGTTATGATCGTGGTAGCTGCTTAGCGGCTTTTTTATTTTTAAATGTTCTAGAAGTATTTTAGTAGTATTTGTATCTTCTGCAAAAATTATATCTACAGAGCCAAGGGTTTTTTGTAAACGCAGGGAAATATCCTCGAGATTACCCAAGGGGGTAGCGCAAACAAAAAGTATGCCGGTGGAAATCTGCTTAACGCCCTGGTTTCCCAAGCTTCTCTTCTTCATAACTGCGCTTGGAAGTTATAACATCCATGCTGACATTACCTTTATATACAGCGCCTTCATCTACGATCAAGCGATCGCCGGTAATATCTCCATAGACACGACCTGTTGAAGTTATTTCTAAGCCGTTGATGGCTTCAATGCTGCCGTTCACTTCGCCGGCAACAATTACCCTGCGGCCGTAAATATTTGCTTTAACAATACTGCCTTCTCCTACATAAACTTCACCTTGTGAGTTTATTTGACCCTCAAAAGAACCTTCGATACGAATAGATTCCTGAGAATCTATGGTCCCCTTAAAGCTGGTTTCGCTGCCAAGGATGGTCTGGATCATGCCTCCATCTGAGCGGTATCGTTTTTTCTTGGAAAAGAACATCTATTTTTTCCTCCCTGTATAAAAAAGTGCTGTTATTTTACCACAAGCGGCTAGCTGTGCGAACGTTTAAATCCAAATAGCGCACAGGATTGATAGCAACTCCATATCTTCTGATCTCATAGTGGCAGTGCACACCAGTTGCCCAACCACTTCTGCCTGCGCGTCCGAGTACTTGCCCTTTTGTGACAATATCGCCTACCTGTACGAGCAGCTGAGAATTATGAGCATAGATCGTCTGGTACCCGTTGCCATGATCCAGCATAATCGTATAGCCGTAGCCTTTTGAAAAATCAGAGTGGATGACCTTGCCATTGGCCGCGGCATGAATTGGAGCTCCGTACCAGGTTGGAATATCGATGCCTTTATGTATTTCAGGCCGACGCAGGAAAGGATGAATTCTCCAGCCAAAACCGGAACGGATATCTCCATGTATCGGCCACAGAGAAGGTAGGTAGGCAAAACGCAGGCTTCTTATCTTAGTAGCGGCCTGAACTTCGAGCTGTTTACTTTGTAATTGCTGAACCTGACCTTTTAAAGCAACGAATCGATCTTGAATTGTAACTTCGGAACGACTATTGTTCTGGGCCGGAAATCCCTTGCGTGGCGTTGCCCGCCTGGGCAAGCCCAGCATTTCCCGTAACCGCTGATCACGTTCTTCCAGTTGATCAATATCTTGTTTTAAGCGATCGGTTTCTTTTAAAAAGTATTCTATTTGCCCGGCTTGGCGATGATTTTCTGCCAAAAGACCGTAGTAATGGATCAATTTAGCGGTCAGCCGTGAGGAATATAATAAAGAAAGGAGTATAACCATCGCCACAACGATCAAAAAGCCAAATAATATATTTGCTAACCATTCCGGAAGCTGTAATTTCCATACTCTTTGGGCAGAGTTATGAGGCACGACCATAAAAGTAAAGAATTTTTTGCGCTTAGATGTTGAGCGTTGATGTACCATTTTCTACAATTTCTCTCCAGCTTCTCCCCAAGAGTATTTTATTTCAATTGCGTTAGACATTCCAGCTCTTCCCAAGAACTGAACTCCTGGGAATGGTCGGGGTGACAGGGCTCGAACCTGCGACCCCTTGCTCCCGAAGCAAGTGCGCTAGCCATCTGCGCTACACCCCGCCTATGTCCTTTTAGGACGAAAGCTGGTCGGGGTGATCCGACTCGAACGGACGACCTCTCGCTCCCTAAGCGAGTGCGCTAGCCATCTACGCTACACCCCGGCACAAAAACAGATAAACTTACCCTGAACAAGCGTAAAATGAGAGGTTCAGGGGCTAACAAAATTAACATGAAAAAATAGAAAGCGCAAGAAATAATAAGAATACGCTATTTTTTAAGCTTTTTACGGTGCGCAGCGAATTCTTCCGTAGTAGTTTTTTCTTTACCGGCAATAAAATTGGCAATATTATCTCTGTGATTAATTGCGATAATGATTGCTGCCAGAATAGAATAGAGCACATAATAAAAATCTTTTTGAAGATAGGAGAGTACAAATGGGTAAATAGTACACACTATGAACGTGGAGATGGAAGAGTATTTAGTGATCAGGACAAGCGCTACCCACATAAAATACATTAGTAGAAATATCTTAAAATCTATAACAGCATAGATACCTAAAAGAACCGCAACGCCTTTGCCTCCGGTAAAATTCAAAAAGATCGAGTTGCAGTGGCCAATTATCGCTGCCAAACCAAAGACCATTAATGCAAAAGTAGAGTTGAAAAAATAAAGGCCAAGCCAGGCTGCGGCATAACCTTTTAAGATGTCTAAAATAAGGACGACAATGCCGACAAATTTGCCAATGACGAGGATGGTGTTCCCGCCGCCAACGTTCCCGGTTCCCTTTTTGCGTATATCGCCTTTTTTAAAGAGCTTACCGGCCAGCCAGGCAAAAGGAATAGACCCTATAAGATAAGAGAGCAGCGCAAAAGCAGCAAATCTTAAGAGCTCAGAGTAATTCATTTGTGTAGCTCAAACTCCTGGTGGATCGATTTCACGGCTTTATGCAGATCTTTTTTAGTGATGATACAAGATACTTTTATTTCAGAGGTAGAGATCATTTGAATATTGATCTTGGCTTTGCCTAAAGCCTTGAACATTTTGGCGGCTACGCCGGGTGTGCTGATCATACCAATACCAACTATTGATACTTTGGATACGTTGGCATCGCCAACTATTTCCGTACCCTTCCATGTTTTGGTAATCTCTTTAGTAAGCTTAAGTGCTTTTTTATGATCATCCTTAGAGACCGTAAACGAAATGTCATTGGTCTTTTTTGTTTCATGTATGCTTTGTACGATAACATCGACGTTGATACTTTCTTTAGCCAAGCCGCCGAACAATTTGCCTGCTACTCCCGGGACATCGGGAACATACATTACGCCGATCTTGGCGACATTATCATCTGCGGCAACACCAGAGACCACGTTCTCTTTTTCTCCGCTGGTCTTTATTTTGGTCCCTGTACCTTCTTTATGGCTGTGCCGAACAGTAATGCTCATATTGTTGATCTTTGCTGATTCCACAGCACGAGGATGCATTACTCCTGCACCCAGGCTGGCCATTTCCAGCATTTCTTCGTGAGAGATAGTCTCCATTTTTTTTGCATTAGGAGTGATCCGAGGATCTGTTGTATAAACACCATCAACATCGGTATAGATCTCACAAGTTTCTGCACCTAAGCCGGCAGCGATAACTACAGCAGAAGTATCCGAGCCGCCGCGGCCTATGGTAACGATATTTCTGTTTTCGTCCGTTCCCTGAAACCCGGTAATTACTACTATCTTATCGTCATTTAATTCTTCCTTGATGCGCTCTGCTGCAACATGCAGGATCTTGCCTTTCATATGGATGTTTTCAGTCAGAACCCCTGCTTGCCAGCCGGTCAAAGATATAGCTTTTGTTCCTTGTTCCTGAATGGCCATAGCAAGCAAGGCTGCAGAAACATTTTCTCCGGTAGAGATCAAGGCATCATATTCTCGAGGAGAAATATCTTCTGAGATCTGCTTCATTAAGGAGATCAGTTCATCTGTAGCTTTGCCCATGGCCGAAACAACGACAACAACTTGTTTGCCGGCTTTTTTAGTAGCGATGACCTTTTTAGCAACGTTCTTGATCTTTTCAATGTTGCCTACCGAGGTCCCGCCGTATTTTTGTACAATAATTGACATTTGTTCTCCTTCAAAGTTAAAAATGTAGGCGGGATTATAACATGCTGGGTTTTCTTTGGAAATTGTTGCAGAGAGAAGGATTTGAGCACAAAAAAGATTTACCGCAACAAAACGTATTTTACAATATTTTACATGCCAAACGGAATATATATTTCTTAATAATTCTTTGCAGTTATAGGGAAAAATCAAGAAAGTCCATTTTTCAGTCGCAAAAATAGCTAGAAATTAACGATATCTATAGGTTGTAAAGCTGAAGAAAAAATATTTAAGGAGTAAATAAATGAGTGAATTATTCATTGAGGAAAATGTAATCGAGAGTGTGGAAAGATATTTTAAAAATCAGGCCGACAAAAAGTTAAACAAAATAGATCTGGATAAAATGGCTGAAAATATTTATATCAGCAAGAAAGATGATCCTGAGGGATTCCGTATTCTAGAGAACATTGCCAAGGGTGATGGCAACGATTCTGATATAAGCGTAGAAGATATAAAGATTGCCTTAAAAGAACATTATGTAAGAACATTAAGAGATACGGGCTCATTATCAATAGAAAAGAATTTCAGGGAGAATTCTTATGCAGGCGACCAGAAGATCTCGATTGTTCTTAATATGAAAGAGGCTCCTATCCCCTTACTAAAAGAAAGTGTAGATAAGATTTTGAGGGCCTTGTGCAGGCCGAGCGAGGAAGCAAAATTCAAATACAATATAGAAATAACAAGAACAAGTATTGATACAGAAGCTGATAGACAAAGAATAACCGCCAATACGAAAAGTGATATTAGCGATTGTAATGCAGCAGGATTAGCTTATCTTACTTTATTGACGATGCAGATCAATAGTGCTCTTGGCATTTTAAATGATGCAGAGAAAGAATATTTCAATAAATTGCAGGAAGATCTTAACACAGAAACATCGGGGATCCTTTTTTGGAAGAGCAGGGCGAACGATAATATACTTACAGAAAAAGAAATAAAGAATTTCAAGAAGAACACCGCTTTCATGGGCGCAGGTATAGAGGGTGCAAAAAGACGCCAAGAATATTCATCCCTGATCTTTAGGCCAGGATTTGCAAGCCAAACTATATTGTTCCTGAAGAAAATGAGATTTTCTGACGGGAATGCACTTAAGGAATTCCAAAGCATTGAATTCTTTGAGCATATCCTAACGGCGATCAAAGTATTGCCCAAGGATTCGCCTATATTGAAGCCCGGCACTGCTCTATATCAAATACATCAGAATAGGGTTGACTAAAAAGTCCTAGAAGCTGATCTTGAATTGTGCAGATAGTATATGATCGACCAGCTCATTCATTTGTGGATCGTTCAATAACTGATAATGAGTATTTCTGCCCATTAGAGAAAAAGAAGCAACATTGGTTATATTCCAGCCGAATTCAAATTGTGAGGCCAACTCTTGGTAGAGATGGATCAGATCCTCGTCGGTCAGCATAGAAGTAGCAATATTGTGATAACCGGCCAAGTAGATCTTGCGATCCAAGAGATTTTGTTTTATTCCAAAACCAGCAGCTTCAAATTCGGGCAGCACAGCATAGCCTAAAATATTGACGGCAATGATCTCATCCGAAATATTATCTATGTAAAAATCACCGGAGAGCCGATCGATCTCGGCTAAGATCTCGGTATCGCTTTGAGGGATCACTAGCTTCATTTTGCTTTCGGTATAATATTCGATCTCTTCGGTAGCGAAGGTGTACAGCCGCGAGCCGCGCGCGGATAAGGTCAGCCAATCATAAGGCTTGAACTCGATCTCATAAATACTATGCGGGCTGTTGGTCGGCGATTCTCCGCCCTGGGAATATACATCTGATCCACCAGCGATATGAATAGTCCCCAGATCAAAATCTTCTAAGGAATAAGTATAGCCGATTATGGCAGTGGTGCGATCTACATCCTTCAAGCGCTTTTCATATCTGGCGCTTATATCAACATTGAACAATTCCCAGGAGCATTTTAAGGCGTTGCCCGGGCGATAAATAATCGTGCCTGTTCTGGCAACATATCCATTACTTGGATAATCGTTTAAGGCCAGATCACCGGGCCCGGCAGTTGCATCGAAACGGAGCGTAGACCAGCCAAAAGCCGGGGTTTCAGCCCAGGCTTGGACCGCTAAGACATTAGTAGTGATGTTCTTGGCCAGACCTTCGACTCCAGGATTAACAAACCCGGTATCCAATTCAAAAAGTATACCGTTCTCAATACCCTGTCGGCCAAGGACCAGGCGAGCACGTTGTGAAACATATTCGGTGTCTATCTCGTTTGCGCTGACGTGAAATGAATTTACTCGGAAAGCATAATCGCCGCTGACGACCCAGCTTTGCCAGGTAGGAT